>NZ_JAPUVI010000094.1 GCF_029255285.1 Accumulibacter sp. | reverse complement strand
CGTTGTAGGCCGAGCCGGCACCGATCGCCGTCGCCGGACCCGCGCCAGCGATGTTGTCGATCGAGAAGATGCCTCTCAGCGAATCGCCGACATCGAGAATGCCATTCCCGTTGGCGTCGATGTGTTGCTCGGCGCTGTTGTCCGAAAACAGGGACGTGCCGGCCGGGATGGCGCCAGCGATGGCCAGCGCGGCGCTCGCGCTGGTGGCGCCGAGGGCCAGCGCAGCCGCCAGGGCAATCCGGGTAAGTTTCTTATTCATGGCCAACTCCAGTTGAAAGTGAGAGATTGAAAGGATGACGGAAAACATACAGCACAATCCATGCCAGACATACGCAATCCAATAAAATCAGAAGCTTGAAAAATTCTCTCGATGCCGCACTACGGCCGGTGTAAATTTTCTCGACAAACGCGGGGATTCGGTCGGCCATCCTTCGCCAGCCCGGCAACGCGCCACACGTGGCTGGCCCCGGCCGGCGCCGGACGGAGCTTTCGGCGGCCACTGGCGGCGCTTCGGGCACCTCATTCCCGGCGGTCTCCCGGTGTTAGCGGTCGAACGGCACGTCGTCAGCCAGCGGCGTCACGGTGACCGCAACGTCGAGCCGGTGCTCGCCGCCACCCAGAATGATTCCGCGCAGCGGCGAGACATCGGCAAAATCGCGGCCCCAGGCGAGCGTAATGTGCTGTGTGTCGGGCAACAGGTTATTGGTCGGATCGAAATCCACCCAGCGCCCGCCCTCGACTTCCGGGCAATACACCGAGACCCAGGCGTGCGAGGCGTCGGCACCAACCATGCGCGGCTGGCCGGGCGGCGGCTGGGTCAGTAGATAGCCACTGACGTAGCGCGCCGCGAGCCCGTGCGAACGCAGGCAGGAAAGCATCAGGTGCGCGAAATCCTGGCAGACGCCACGCTTCTCGGCCAGCACCTCGAGCACCGGTGTGGCGACCGTCGTCGCTTCGGGGTCGAAGTCGAAGTCGTGGTAGATGCGGCTCATCAACGCCTGCACGGCTTCGAGGATGGGCCGTCGCTCGCCGAAGCACTGGCTGGCGTAGGCAGCGAACTCGCGCTTGACGCGCACGTGCGGCGATTCGAACTGAAAGCGGCTGGCATCGAGTAACACCGGGCGCGCACCGTAGGCCAGCGCGTCACGCACGTTTTCCCAGGGTGGCGAGGCGCGCAAATCGCTCAGCGGCACACCGTCGGCTGACTCGCCGGAGGTCGCGGCGGCCAGTGCGGCGGCCCCGGCCGGCAGGTGCGAGCGCACTTCGATCGTGCTTTCGGCGTGCACCTCGAGACGGTTGTGCGGAAACTCGATCGCCAGCTCGCGCACCGGGTTGCCGAAACTGTCGTCGCGTTGGCGTACCGCGCTCGCTTCCGGCTCGACGGCGATGCGATGCGCCAAGCAACGCTGCCAGGGACAGTCGCGCGGCGTCAAGTGGAGTAGCTGACGCGACAACGACACCGGGCTCTCATAGTCGTAGATCGTTTCGTGCAAGACGTGGTAGCGCGCGGCGAGCGGTTTCACGGCGACCTAGGAAGCCAAAGTGTAGTGACTGACGTCGCTGACGTGACTGAAGTAGCGCATTGCCAAGCGGTCGGAGAGCGTCGCCCCAGCCAACGCGACGTCGGCCAGCAACGCCGCCAGGTCGCCGCCCGGGTCGCCGTCGGCGACCCCGACCTCGAAGCGTCCGAGGTCAAATTCCTGCAGCCGCCGCAGTGCGGCACGCAGCGCGTCGTCGCGTGGACTGCCGAGCAGGCGCGCCTGATTGTCGAGGTAACGCACCAGGATCAGGAGCTGGAAAGCGACCGAATGCGGGTTGCCCTCGTCGAACACGATCAGGTCGAGCGCCGGCAGGACCTGCGGCTGCGCCAAGTAGCGCGAACGGTAGGTGATGATGCTGTCGGTCAGTTCGAGCAGCCACTCCAGGCTACCGACGGCGCGCGTCGAGTCGAGGCGAAGAAAGTGGCCGATGGCATTGGCCAGGAAAACCAGGCGTTCGAGCCGCCGACCGACGATCAGGAAGCGCCAGCCGTCGTCGCGCGTCATGTTGTCCATCGCGAAGCCGGCGAGCGACGAAGAAGCGAGCAGCACTTGGTCGAGAAAAGCCAGCGCCTCGCCGGGCTCCGGCGCGGCGTCGCTGGCCACCGCTTCGGCGTAAGACTGCAACTGATACTGCAGGCGATTGATGGTATGCCAGTTGTCGAGCGAAAAACGCTCGCGCACCTGCGCCGCAACCCATAACAGGCGGCGGATGTCGCCGGCCAGGCCATCGCCGCTCGCCTGGCCGGCGATGGCGGCGAGCAGTTCCGCCTCGCGCGACGGCGGGGCGGCCGGCGGCCGGCTGGCGGCCTTCGTTGCGCCGCTCTTCGCCACATTCTCCGGCGCCTCGGGCGCCGGCAGAAGTTGCAGCGCGCGACACAGGTCGAGCGCCGAGGCCAGCGCCGGCAGCGCGTCGGCGCCAGCGTCGACCAGCCGCGACAGCGCGACGCGCAGCAGGCGCGACGTCTTGTCGCAACGCTCGGCGTAGCGGCCGAACCAGAACAGGTTCTCGACGACACGCGACGACAGGTTGCGGCCGCCGCGCACCAGGTCGGCCTTGCCGACCGAGTGCTTGAGCAGGCTGAACGTATTGACGGCCTGCTCGGTCAGCACCCAGGTGTCCTTGCTCGAACCGCCGCGCTGCATCGAGATGATGCGCGCGTTGGAAACCGCGGCGACGCGCGTCAGGCCGCCGGGCATGACGACGTAAGCGTCCGGCGTCGCGGCGGCGAAAACACGCAGGCCGACGCCGCGCGGCAGCAGGCGGCGCTCGTCACGCGCGCTCCAGGCCGGCGCCTGCGAGAAATTCACCAGTTCCTGCGCCACGTAGGCTTGCGGCCGGGCGCGCAGGCGGCCGATCATCGCGGCGCGCTGGTCGCCGGCCAGCTCGTTGCCGAAGACCGGATCGAAACGCTGCGACGGGTAGGAAGCCTTGATCACCAGATGGTCGAGGTGTTCGATGACGAATTCGAGCGCCGCGCCTTCGCCGCACCACCAGGTCGCCACCGACGGCATGGCCAGTTCTTCGCCGAGCAGCTTCCTGCAGGCGCCGGGCAGGAAGCCGGGCAGCGCCGCCGATTCGAGCAGGCCACTGCCGAGCGCGTTGGCGACCAGCACCTGACCGGCGCGCACCGCCTGCAGCAAACCCGGAATACCGAGCGCCGAATCGCCGCGCAGTTCGAGCGGATCGCAGTAATCGTCGTCCAGCCGGCGCAGGATGGCGTGCACGCGGCGCAGGCCGTTCAGCGTGCGCAGATAGACGCCTTCGCCGCGCACCGTCAGGTCCTGTCCCTCGACCAGCGGGAAGCCGAGATAGCGTGCCAGATAGGCGTGTTCGAAATAGGTCTCGTTGTAAGGCCCCGGGGTCAGCAGGACGATCAGCGGCGCCTCGCCCGTGCGCGGCGCCCAGTTCGCCAGGCTGTCCTGCAGCGTCCGGAAGAACCACGCCAGGTGTTGCACGTGCAGATCGCGGAATTGCTCGGGAAAAACGCGGCCGACGATGGTCCGGTTTTCGAGCGCATAGCCGGCACCCGACGGCGCCTGGGTGCGGTCGGCGATCACCCACCAGCGGCCGTCCGGCGAGCGCGCCAGGTCGGCGGCGTAGAGATGCAGATAGGTATCGCCGGGTGGTCGGATTCCCTGGCACGGCCAGAGAAAGTTGTTGTGCCCGAAGACCAGCGCCGGCGGCAAGGTGCCGTCGCGCAGCAGTTCCTGCGCACCGTAGAGGTCACCGAGCACGGCGTTGAGCAGGCGGGCGCGCTGGCCGACGGCGCTGGCCAGCGCCTGCCACTCGTCGGCCGACAGGATCAGCGGCAGCGGATCGACTTCCCATGGCCGGTCGGCGCCCTGCGGATCGGCATAAACATTGTAGGTGACGCCGTTTTCCAGAATGCGACGGCGCACGTAGTCGATGCGGTGGCGCATCTGTTCCGGCGTCGCCGCGTCAAGGTGGGCCAGGAAGGTCTGCCAGGACGGGCGAACGCCGCCGTCGGCGGCGAGCATTTCGTCGAAGCGGTCGGTCGGCGGCGGATAAGTTTCCAGCAGGGGAAGCGGAGGCGGCATCGGGCAGGCGGGCGCGGAAGGTGACGTCCGCTGGGGCTGATTTCCGGAACGCCGCCAGTCTAGCGTAAACCGGCCCGACGCAACGGCGGCGGCTCCGGGAGGCGGAAGTGGATCCCGAAGTCAGGACAGGATCGATGAGGCCGGACTGGCGGGGATTCCAAAGCCGGTGCGCTGACGCTGGCCGGCGAGACTTGGCGCAAGAACAGCGAGTCCGACGCGGCGGATGCCGCGCCTGCCAGCCCTGGGAAAGCGGACATGCCGAACAACGAAATTGCCGCCGCGCCAGGCGAAGATCGCCCTATTCGCCAGGCGTTCGGCCGCCCTGGGCGCCTCCTCGTGCGTTCCCCCCTCGACCTCGACGCGTCGCAGGGGACGGTTGGCAATCGCCCCAGACGTGAAAACAGCCTGAAAATCAGAACGCTTTATCGTACCAAGTGCTCGAGCTCGAGACGCAGCTCCCGACAGGCTTCGTCGAAAGTGTCCTGCAGAGCAGGTAGTTCCCCGGCGATGCCAAAACCATCCTCGCGCTTGGCCAGCGCTTCGATTCGCGCCGCGATGACGGCCAGCGTCGGTAGCCCGACCGTCGCACTCGACGACTTCAGGCTGTGCGCCGAACGCACCAGTTGCGGCCAGTCGTCGTTCTGCACACCGGCGCTGATCGCGGCGATCAGCGTTGGTGAATCGGCAAGGTAGCGCTCGACCACCTCCCTCACCAGACGACCGTCGCTGACGCCGGCGAAATCGGGATTGTCGAACATGGCGCCGCGATCCAGCACGGAGCTTGCTGGCGCGATCGTCCGCGCCACCGGAAGCACGTCGACCGGCGGCGGCACAGGCCGCGCATCCGGCAACTCCTGCGAGTCCGACGATCGAGCAACACTTCGCGGCAGCCAGCGCGACAGGCAGGAAGCCAGGACGTCGAGGCGAATCGGCTTGCTCAGGTAATCGTTCATGCCCGCGTCGAGGCAGCGCTGGCGATCTTCGGGCAACGCGTTGGCGGTGAGCGCGACGATCGGAATACGGGACACTGGCGACAGCAACGCGCGAATGCTTTCCGTCGCCCGATAGCCGTCCATGACCGGCATCTGGCAGTCCATGAGCAGCAGGTCGAACGGCGCCCGGCTCAGCGCATCGACCGCCAGGCGGCCATTGTCGACGATCGTCGGGGTGATGCCGAGTTGTCCCAGCATCGCTTCGATCACCACTTGGTTGACCGGATTGTCCTCAGCGACGAGGACTCGACCGTGGAGTTCGTATCGCACCGGGCAGGCCACCGTTTCGCCGACCGGCGGTGACGAGGCTTCGGCAAGAGGCAACTCGACAGTGAAGGTGCTGCCCACGCCAACCGTACTTTGGACGGCGATGGTGCCGCCCATCAATTCGGCCAGATGCTTGCAGATCACCAGGCCAAGTCCGCTACCTCCGAAACGGCGAGTGGTGGACTGGTCGGCCTGGACAAAGGGCCGAAACAGCCGGCCGATGGCCGTCCGATCGATGCCGATGCCGGTATCGCGTACGCTCAAGCGCCACCACTGGCGTGTTTCCCCGGTCCGGGGAGCCAGCCGGGCAGCGCTCAGCGTAATGCATCCGCGCTCGGTGAACTTGATGGCGTTGCCGAGCAGATTGGACAAGACCTGGCGCAAACGAGTCGGGTCGCCGCGCACGGGCAAGGTTGCCGGCAGGGCGAAATCGGCCACCAGACAGTCGCCGCGAGCCGACGCCAACTCCCGAAAAGTGTCGGCGACCTGGGCCAGAAGCGCCCGCAGATCAAAGTCCACCTCTTCCAGAACGATTTTTCCGGACTCGATCTTGGCCAGATCGAGTATGTCACCCAACAACCCGTGCAGGGACTGGCCGGCCCCGGTGATGGCGCGCAGGTAACGTTCCTGATCGGGCGTCAGAGGCGTTCGCTCGAGCACCTCGGCCATTCCCAGCATGCCGTTGAGCGGCGTCCGGATTTCGTGGCTCATGCTGGAGAGAAACTGCGACTTGGCGGCGTTGGCCGCTTCCGCCGCCCGTTTGGCCTCGTCCAGCTCGACGTTGCGCCTGACCAGCCGATCGGTCAGCGTTTCGAGAACTTCGACCACCGCTTGCACTTCGTTTCTCGAGTCCGCGCTGATGCGGCTGCCGGTGATCTCGACGGCCAGCGACTGGGCCCTGTGGCGCAAGGCCTGTAAGGGACTCAACACCCAGCGCAGGAGCAGAATCCCGAGCAGGATGCTGACCGCCAGGATGGCCACGGTATACATTGCCGAGTTTCGCTTGGCGCGGGCGAGGAGCGCATAGGCCTCGGAACTGTCGATCGCGGCGATCAGGACGAAAGCATCGTCGATGATGGTCACGGGCACATAGGCGAGCGTCTGGTAGCTGACGCGGTCGTTGCGGTAGATCGGGACCTTCTGGCTCAGTGCTTCGTCGACCGCTTTTACATCCAGGGCATAGGCCTGCTCTTCGGACGAGGCGGCCAAGAGTTGCCCGGTCTTCGACACCAGAAACAAGGTACTGCCGACGTCCTCGCCGATCTTCCTCAGCAGGGGCGAGTCGACGCGAACCCCGGCGATGATCGCGCCGACCACCTTTCCTTGCCAACGTACGGGCTCGGTCGCCAGCAGGGTCAGGTCCCCCGACTCGAGCGAACTGGACATCTGGCTGTCACCAGACAGCGCTTCCAAAATGCCCCAGGACTGCGCCAGGTCGCCATGCCTCGGCGGGTCGACGGTGCGCAAGCCGGCGGCGACTCCGCGCCTGTCCATCACTCCGAGCACCGCCACCTGGCTCGCCCCGATGGCGTCGTCGAGCACCTCCGCGAGCGATTCCGAGGCGCCTGCCCTGGACTCTGCCAAGTTCCTGCCGACACTGTTGCGGGCGGCCGTCAGGCGCGCCGTCAGCCGGGCCCGTCGTGACTCCTGGGCGATCAGTTCTTCGATCACCTGCCCGATGGTCTGCACCTTGTCGATCTCGCGTGCGGCGATGACCGCCTGCAGCGCATCGTCGGAGACGAGAAAACTCGTCCAGTGCGAAACCCCGGCCAGCAAGCCGAAAAGAAGAATCAGCGAGGAATAGATCGACAGGCGTTTGCGCACGGTGCCGCCTAGCAGCGGTGTCGCTCAGTCGCCACCGGCCGATGGCACGCTGCCCGGTTGGCGCAGCAGGCAGGCGCCGAGCGATCGAGGAAACCAAGACTGATCGGATAGCGGTCGAGCCGCCCGATGAGCTGCGGCACCAGAACGCGCTGGGACAACCGTTGGGTATTGAATGCACTCGCCAGTTGCCTGAGCAGGAGCCGGGCGAATAGACCGCGCCAGGAGCGGCGAAGCCGGCCGGTCGTCGTCATCGTTCGCCTGCCCCCCTCAAACGCGCGGAAAAAGTCGTCGCAGCAAGTCGCGGCGCCGCTCTGGCCGAACGTTCGGGTCGGCCATGGGCGGTTACAGGATTCACCAACGGGAGCTCTGCGACCAGGCGCACTTGGCGTGTCGGGCCACCGCCTAAGACTTGGGCAGTCGCCCCATCAGGAAGAACTCGTCGTTGGGGCGCATCGAAGTCATGTTCGCCAGGCGATTCGACATCGCGAAGAACGCCGCCACGGCGCCGATATCCCAGATGTCCTGATCGCTGAAGCCATGCTCGCGCAGCGTTGCCAGGTCGGAATCGTCGACCTCGGCCGCGCGGAGAGCCACCTTGAGTGCAAAATCAAGCATCGCCCGTTGTCGAGGCGTGAGGTCGGCCTTGCGATAGTTCACGGCAACCTGGTCGGCGAGCAGAGGATTGCGGGCGCGCACGCGCAGGATGGCGCCGTGCGCCACGACACAATACTGGCATTGGTTGGCGCCGCTGGTGGCGACGACGATCATCTCGCGCTCGGCCTTGCTGAGCCCGCTGTCCTTCTCCATCAACGCATCGTGGTAGGCAAAGAAGGCGCGGAACTCGTCCGGCCGGTGGGCCAGAGTGAGAAAGACGTTGGGAACGAAACCGGACTTCTCCTGCACGGCGAGAATGCGCTGGCGCACGTCTTCGGGCAACTCGGCGATGGCCGGAACCGGGAAACGACTGATCGGCTTGTCCATTACTCAACCCCTCCTCGCGGCGGAGCGCGGTTTCGACTCGACGGCAGTCGGGCACGACGCCACCCCGCGCACCATGAAAACGAAGGCCACCGGGCCAACAGGGTGGACGAGGCGCGCGCTTCGCTCCCCTGGCCGAATTGCAGGGGTGTGGTAATCGGGTGAATTCATAGAGTTCTCCATGGTCCGAGTAGTTGTTGTCATGGCATGATACACAAAATAAACAACAACCTTTATCCCTGTAAGGAGAGAAACGTGACGCATTCGTCCGATTTCGACAGTCTCGTTCCTGCCGTTCCCTTCAGTCGCCGCCAGTTCGTCGTCACCGCGCTGGGCGCCGGCTTCGCGCTGGCGGTACAGCCAGTGGCGGCGGAAACGGTGGTCAGCACCGACAGCGCCGGCCTGAGCGCCGGCGAAATCAAGATTGCCGCCGCCGGCGGCGAGCTGCCGGCTTATCGCGCGCAGCCGGCAGCGGGCGGCAACTGGCCGGTGATCCTCGTGGTGCAGGAGATCTGGGGAGTACATGAGCATATCAAGGATATTTGCCGGCGCCTGGCCAAACTCGGCTACCTCGCCGTCGCGCCCGAACTCTTTGCCCGTCAGGGAGACCCGCGGCAGTACGCCAACGTCCAGGATCTGCTGAGCAACATCGTGGGCAAGGTGCCGGACGCGCAGGTCATGGCCGATCTCGATGCCTGCGTCGCCTGGGCCGCGGCCAACGGTGGCGACGCTGCCCGACTCGGCATCACCGGTTTTTGTTGGGGCGGCCGGATCACCTGGCTCTACGCCGCGCACAACCCGCAAGTCAAGGCTGGCGTCGCCTGGTACGGCCGACTCGTCGGCCCGGCCAGCGAGCTGACCCCGAAGCAGCCGGTGGACATTGCCGCCAAGCTGCACGGACCGGTACTCGGGCTTTATGGCGGCGCCGATCAGGGCATTCCGTTGGACACCGTCGCGCAAATGCGCCAAGCCCTGTCAAGCGCCGCCAACGCGCCGAGCAAAGCGTCGACGATCCACGTCTACGATGGCGCGCCGCACGCTTTTCACGCCGACTACCGACCCAGCTACCGCAAAGAAGAAGCGGCGGACGGCTGGCGGCGGCTGCAGGCGTGGTTCAAACAACACGGCGTCTGAAGCCGTGCCATCCCTGACGCGTCGCGTCGGCCAGCCGGCGCTTGACGCACCGCTGACGCCAAACGGCCCGACCAAACACCCGGCAGGCGATATCGCGGTCGGCTCAGACGGCGGGTGGTGAGGCGCGGCGAGTCTTGCGGTTCCGGTCGTCGTTCTGCGGCCAACGATCAATCGCCACCGCCGCCGCAACCTCCCCCGCCACAGCCGCCGTCAGCGGACGAACTGCCGCCATCACCGGCGCAGCCGCTACTGCCACCGCAACCCCCGCCGCAAGCGATGTGGCCGGCGCAGAAGCCGCTCGCCGTGCCGGCCGACGCCGCAGCGAGACAGTCGAGCTGATAGACGAAGCCACCGGTAATGCCGAGCAGCCCGTCGAGCGCGAACAAGCTCGGCAGCGACGCCGGCCGCTGCGCATCGATTCCCTCGCGTCGACACGACAGACGCCAGGCGCGCTTGATGCCGTCCTGCGCGTCCACCGGTGTGCGCATGGCTTCGGCCGGCGTGTGGTGCAGGAAACGACCGAGGCCGCGGTCGCAGAATTGCCGATACTGACGGGTAAACAGGATGAACTCGTGCCAGGCGTCGTCGACCGCCTGCGAAGGCATCGCCACCAGGCGATTTCCCGCCTCGCGACAGATCTGAAAATACTCGCGCAAACCGTCGAACACCAGCCCGCGCTGTGCCGCGTTCAACTCGGGCCGGCGCGCCGCCAGCCGTCGGTCGAGAAGCTTCGCGTAGGGATAGCGGTCGATGAACTCGGCGCGCTGCCTGAGCAGCGCGCGCCACCAAAAGATCGTCGCGACGATCAAGCCGATGAAGGAAAGCAAGATGATGAGCTTCATCGCAGGCCACTCGCCATTACGTCATGCTGAAACACAGGTACTTGATTTCGAGGTACTCCTCGAGCCCATGCCGCGAGCCTTCGCGACCGATGCCGGACTGCTTGACGCCACCGAAGGGCGCCACCTCGTTCGAGATCAGGCCGGTATTGACGCCGATCATGCCGTACTCGAGCGCTTCGCCAACGCGCAGGCAGCGCGCGACGTCGCGCGAATAGAAGTAGGCCGCCAGGCCGAACTCCGTGTCGTTGGCCATGCTGATCGCCTCTGCCTCGCTGGCGAAGCGGAACACGGGCGCCAGCGGCCCGAACGTTTCTTCGCGCGCGACGCGCATGGCGGGCGTCACATCGGCCAGGACAGTTGGTTCGAAGAAGGTGCCACCACGCGGATGGCGGACACCCCCGGTAAGCAGGCGCGCCCCCTTGGCCAGCGCGTCGGCCACATGCTCCTCGACCTTGGCCAGCGCCACCGCGTCGATCAGGGGCCCTTGCGTGACCCCCTCCTCGCTGCCCGGTCCGACTTTCAGCGCGCGCACGCGCTCCGTCAGTGCCTCGACGAAACGCGGGTACACACCGTCCTGGACCAGCAGCCGGTTGGCGCAGACACAGGTCTGGCCGGTGTTGCGGTACTTGGCGACGAGTGCGCCATCGACCGCCGCGGCGACGTCGGCGTCGTCGAAAACGATGAACGGCGCGTTGCCGCCGAGTTCGAGCGACAGCTTCTTGATCGTCGACGCGCACTGCGCCATCAGCAGGCGGCCGACCTCGGTCGAACCGGTAAATGACAGCTTGCGCACCAGCGGGCTGGCCATCAGCGCGCCACCGATAGCCAGCGGATCGCCGGTCAGGACATTGAAAACACCCGCCGGGAGGCCCGCCTCGTGCGCCAGACGAGCGAGCGCCAGCGCCGTCAGCGGGGTTTGCTCGGCTGGCTTGACGACGACTGTGCAGCCGGCGGCGAGCGCCGGTGCGACCTTGCGCGTGATCATCGCCAACGGGAAGTTCCACGGCGTGATCGCCGCGCAAACGCCGACCGGCTGGCGGATCGTCAGCAGTCGCCGGTCGCCGGTCGGGCTGGGGATGGTTTCCCCGTAAGCACGTTTACCCTCCTCGGCAAACCATTCGACGAAGGATGCGCCGTAGGCCACCTCGCCGCGCGCCTCGCCGATCGGTTTGCCGCATTCGGCGGTGATCAGCCGTGCGAGATCCTCGCCGTTGGCGACGATCAGGTCGAACCATCGGCGCAGGACAACGGCTCGCTCCTTCGCCGTTTTCGCCTGCCACGCCGGCAAGGCCGCGGCCGCGGCAGCAATTGCCCGCCCGGTTTCGGCGGCGCCCGCCAAGGGCACTTCGCCGATCACCTCGGCGCTCGCCGGATCGGTGACGGTCAGTGTGCGGCCGTCATCGGCCGCCTCCCAACGACCGTCGATATAGCAGTTCGAACGTAACAAACGGGGGTCGGCGAGTTGCATGGCAATTCCCTGATATCCGGAAAACGGCAGTTTATACTACGGCCAATGCGCGCACATCTCTTCATCGCCGGACTGATCTCGCTGCTGCTGGCGGCTTGCGGCACGGCGCCGCCAGCCCCGCCACGGCCGGCAGCGAAGCTCGTCGAGCGGCCGGCGAGCAGCGCGCAAGCCCAAGACGTGGTGATCTACGCCTTGAGCCTGATCGATACCGACTACCGTTTCGGGGGCAAGAACCCGGCCGCGGGTCTCGACTGCAGCGGCATGGTTTCCTATATCTATGGCCGTGCCGCCGGCATCCACGTCACCGGCAGCGCGGCCGACATCGCGCGGCGCGGCAGGCCGATCGAGCGCGACGGCCTGCGCCCCGGCGACCTCGTCTTCTTCAACACGCGCAACGCGCCTTTGTCGCACGTCGGCATCTACATCGGTGACGATCGTTTCGTCCACGCGCCGTCGAGCAACGGCCGGGTACGCATCGACCATCTCGGTGCCCGGTATTACGCGCAGCGCTTCGAAACCGCGCGCAGCTACTTCGACTAGCGTCACCCGACTCGATCGATACGCCTCCCGACGCGCGATCCTCGAGGAACCCTACCCGGCCGCCACCGTGCGCCGGCACGCGACGGCTCTCAGCACAGGTCGAGCGGCGCGAAGACAATCTCCGAACCGGGAACAAAGCCCAGGCCCGGAGTGTCCGGCAGCCACAGGCGGCCGTGGGCGATGGCCGGCCGAGGACCGGTATCACGCTTCAGCCAGGTCGAGGTGGCCAGACCATGCGCCAGGTGATTGTCGATAGCCGCGGCGAGGTGGGCCGCGGCGAGAACCCCGCAGGCACTGTCGAGGTTGCTCGTGACGACGCACTCGAGCCCGGCACGGGTGGCACGCCGGGCGAGAGCGCGGGCCGCCAACAGGCCGCCCGCGCGGGCCGGCTTGATCACCAGCCGGCGTACCGAACACCTGCGCAGCAGGCGCTCGAGATCGAGAAAGGCGGTCGACTCGTCGACCGCGATAGCCAGCGGGGTGCCGGCCTGCAAGCTCTGCAGCCGATCGAGTCGTGCTTTGGCCAGAGGTTCTTCGAGCATTTCCACCGGCAGGCCGACGCAGGATTGCAGGAAGCGCGACGCGTCGCTGAAGCGCCAGGCGCGGTTGGCGTCGAGCCGCAACCAGATGCCCTTCGGCAGAAGGTCGGCGAGGCGCCACAGGTGGTCGATTTCGCGTCGCACTCCAGCGATGCCGACCTTCAGTTTCAAGACCTGAAAGCCTTCTCGGCAAGCCTCCAGAATCGCCGTTTCGCTGACTTCGCCGACGCTGCCGAGTGCCGCGTTGACCGCCACCGTGGATCGCTTCGGCGGCGGGTCGGCTGACGCCCAGCCATCGTGCAGGCAAGCGGCGAGCGAGCAGCCGCTGGCCTGCGCCAGCAGGTCGAGCAATGCCGTTTCGACGGCGCAGCGTGCCGCCGGCGTGCGACAGGCCGAGCGGCGGTCGAGGGTCGCCAAGGCGTCGCTGGCTGATTTTCCGACCAGCCGTCGAGCCAGCGCTTGCAGCGCGGGCTCGGCCGCCGCCAGCGTCTCCGTGCCGCTCATCGGCAGAGGCGCGCAGTCGCCGTAAGCGCGCGCGCCACCAGCCGCGTCGAGGCGCAGCAGCCAACCTTCGCGCCACGCAAAGCCGCCGCCGGCCGTCCGCCAGTCGGCGCATAGCGGAAGGCGATAGCGGTGCAGGGCGACGGCGGCGATCTTCATCTGAGGACGAGCAGAGCCTGGCGGGCGGCGACCCGACGCCGGGCCGTCTCGGATGAGTGCTTGGCCCGACGCCGCGACCTCCAGCGGCGGGTCAGGGGCGCCGCCGGTAGCGCGAAAAACGCGGGACCCGCTTTTCCAGCCAGGCGTTGCGCCCTTCCTGGCCTTCTTCGGTCATGTAGAACAGTCCGGTGGCGTTGCCGGCAAGTTCCTGAATGCCCGCCAGGCCGTCGGTATCGGCGTTGAAGCCGGCCTTGATCATGCGCAAGGCCATCGGCGAGAGCTGCAGCATCTCCTGACACCAGCGAACCGTTTCCTCCTCGAGTTCGGCGAGTGGCACGACAGCGTTGACCAGTCCCATGGCGAGCGCCGTCGGGGCATCGTACTGCCGGCACAGGAGCCAGATTTCCTTGGCCCGCTTGAGGCCGATGGTGCGTGCCATGAGGCCGGCGCCGAGACCGGCGTCGAAACTTCCGACGCGCGGTCCGGTCTGTCCAAAACGGGCGTTGTCGGCTGCGATGGTGAGGTCGCAGACGAGATGCAGCACATGCCCGCCGCCGATCGCATAACCGGCGACCATCGCGACGACCGGTTTCGGGCAGCGGCGGATCTGCATCTGCAGGTCGAGGACGTTCAAATGCGGCATTCCGGAGCGGTCGTGATAGCCGTCGTCGCCGCGGACCGTTTGGTCGCCGCCCGAACAGAAGGCTTCGTGTCCGGCGCCGGTCAGGATGACGACGCCGATTTCCGGGTCGAGTTGGGCGCGGCGCAGGGCGTCCATCAGTTCCTGAACCGTTTCAGGCCGAAAGGCATTGCGTCGCTCAGGCCGATTGATGACAATGCGGGCGATGCCTGCCGCGCTGTCGTGGCGGATGTCGGTGTAGGTGGTGTCGGCAGGGTGCGGCTGCCAGGCGAGAGCGGGGCGGATCATGTCGGCAGTTTCATCGGCGAGAAGTGAGGAGCGGCAGTATAGCCGTGGACGTGGTGACGTTGACGACGGGCAAGTCGTCCAGATGATCTGACGGCTACCGGGTCGCTACAAACGAGACGGGAGGTGGACATGCATCGCAGGATTCTGGCGGGCGACCGGCTGATCGCGGCCTTCCTGGTCGGCTGTGCTCTTTTCAACTACCCCTTGCTTTCGGTGTTCGATCGCCACGCCGTGATCTTCGAACTGCCGCTGGTCTATGCCTACGTTTTCGCCGCCTGGGCCTTCGTCATCGGACTGATGGCCTGGGCGGTCGAACGGCGCGTCAAGTAGCCGCCCCACGATGCTCGAAGCTCCGGTCGTCATAACCGCCGCGCTGTTGTATCTCGGGCTGCTGTTTGCCGTCGCCTGGTGGGGCGACAGACGCGCCGACCAGGGCAAGTCGATCATCGCCAACCCGACGATCTACGCCCTGTCGATGGCCGTCTATTGCACCACCTGGACCTTCTACGGCAGCGTCGGACGGGCGGCCGTCTCCGGAATCGGCTTCCTGCCGGTCTACCTGGGCCCGACGTTGGTCATGGCGCTCGGCTGGTTCGTTCTCCTGAAGATGATCCGCATCGTCAAGGCCAACCGCATCACGTCGATCGCCGACTTCATTTCGTCGCGCTACGGCAAGAGCCATCTGCTCGGAGGCCTGGTGACGGTCATCGCGGTGGTCGGCATCATTCCCTACATCGCCTTGCAGCTCAAGGCGATGTCGAGCACGGTCAGCCTGCTGCTCAGCTACCCGGAAATCGTCATGCCTGGTCGCAGCGCGACGATGTCGGTGGCGGCCGACATGAGCTTCTACATCGCCCTGATTCTGGCCGCCTTCACGATCGTCTTCGGTACCCGGCATCTCGATGCGACGGAACGCCACGAGGGCATGGTGGCCGCCATTGCACTGGAGTCGGGCGTCAAGCTGGTGGCCTTCCTGGCGGTCGGCGTGTTCGTCACCTATGGCATCTACAACGGCCTGGGCGATATCTTCGAGCACGTCGCGACACATCCCGATCTGCGCCATCTGGTGAGCGCGATACCGTCCGGCCAGGGCTATACGGGCTGGTTCGCGCTGATCGTCCTGTCGGCGATGGCGCTGCTCTTCCTACCCCGCCAGTTCCAGGTCGCCGTGGTCGAGAATGTCAACGAGGCGCACCTCAAACGCGCGGCCTGGCTTTTTCCGCTTTATCTCCTGTTGATCAACATCTTCGTCCTGCCGATCGCGCTCGGTGGCCTGCTGCACTTTGCGGGACAGGGCGTCGACGCCGACACCTTCGTCCTCACCTTGCCCATGTCGCAACGGCACGAGGGCCTGACGCTGCTGGTCTTCATCGGCGGCCTTTCGGCAGGGACCGGGATGGTGATCGTCGAAACCATCGCTCTGTCGACCATGGTCTGCAACGACCTCGTGATGCCGCTGTTGCTGCGTCACAAGCGGCAGTCGCTGGAAGAGTCGAAGGACTTGTCGGGTCTGCTGCTGGGCATCCGGCGCGGCGCCATCGTCGCCATCCTGCTGCTCGGTTATCTCTACTTCCGGCTGGCCGGCGAGGCGTATGCGCTGGTCGCCATCGGCCTGATCAGCTTCTCGGCGGTGGCCCAGTTTGCCCCAGCCATGATCGGCGGCATGTACTGGCGAGGCGGCACCCGTGGCGGAGCCCTCGCCGGTCTGGCAGCCGGCTTTGTGGTCTGGGGCTATACCTTGTTGTTGCCGTCGTTTGCCAAGTCGGGCTGGCTGCCCGCCGCTTTCCTGACGCAGGGAATGTTCGGCATCGAACTGCTGCGGCCGCAGCAGCTTTTCGGCTTGTCCGGTCTGGACGAGATCTCGCACTGCCTGTTCTGGAGCCTGTTCGCCAACATCGGCGCCTATGTCGGAGTTTCGCTACTGCGGCCGCCGATGGTCGCCGAGGCGACCCAGGCAACGGTTTTTGTCGATGCGCTGAAGGATACTGGACAGCTTGGCGCCGTATTGTGGCGCGGACGGGCCAAGGTCAGCGACCTGCAGGGACTGGTCGGCCGCTTTCTCGGTCCGGCGCGCGCGCAGGCCGCCTTCGCCGCCTATGCGCGCCGGCAGGGCCGCGGCAAGCTCGTCACGCTGGAGGCCGACGCGCAACTCGTGCAGTTCGCCGAATCGCTGCTCGCCGGTGCCATCGGCAGCGCCTCGGCGCGCGTCATGGTCGCCTCGGTGGCCAAGGAGGAGCCGCTCAGCATCGACGAGGTGATGCACATTCTCGACGAAGCGTCACAACTGCGGACCTACAGTCGAGAACTGGAGCGCAAGTCACGCGAACTGACCGCGGCGACGCTCGAGTTGCAAGAGGCCAACGAGCGCCTCCAGGAACTCGATCGCGTCAAGGACGACATCATGTCGTCGGTGACGCACGAACTGCGTACGCCGCTGACTTCGATCCGCGCCTTCTCCGAGCTGTTGCGCGATGATCCGAAGATGCATCTGGCCGACCGCGAACGTTTTCTCGGACTGATCGTCAGCGAGGCCGAGCGACTGACGCGCCTGATCAACCAGACGCTCGACCTGGCGAAGATCGAGTCGGGCCGGGCCGACTGGAATGGCTGTGAACTCGACCTGAAGGAAGTCGTCGAACAGTCTATCGCTGCGACCAGTCAGCTCTTTCGCGAAAAAGAGGCGCAGGTCGATGTCGATCTGCCCGATAATTTGCCGCCGATTCTGGCGGACCGCGATCGCTTGATCCAGGTCATGCTGAATCTCCTGTCGAACGCGGTGAAGTTTCTCGCCCCGGGTACGGGTCGTGTACGCGTCGGTCTGCGGGCCCTGGCGGATGGACTCGAAGTGAGTGTGACCGACAACGGGCCTGGCATTCGTCCGGCGGATCAGGAACTGATTTTCGAAAAGTTCCGCCAGGTCGGCGACACGATGACCGCCAAGCCGTCGGGTACGGGGCTCGGATTGCCGATCAGCCGGCGCATCGTCGAGCACTTTGGCGGCAGGCTGTGGGTGGAGAGCGTGCCGGGTGAGGGCGCCACGTTCCGTTTCACCTTGCCCTTCGCCGAGGCAAACGTGGAGGCGACGGTGGCGTAGGTAGTTTAGCGTGGTCTTTTGATGATCGGAGTGTTGATGAGCAAGAGAATATTGATTGCCGACGACGAGCAGAACATAGTCATCTCGATCGAGTTCCTGCTGCGCCGCGAGGGTTTCGACGTGCTGGTGGCCGCCGACGGGGAGGAAGCGCTGGCCAGCGTACGTGCTGAGCGGCCCGATCTGGTCCTGCTCGACGTGATGATGCCGAAGATGAACGGCTTCGATGTCTGCCAGGCGCTGCGTGCCGACCCCGACCTGAGCGGAACGCGTATCCTGATGCTCACTGCCAAGGGACGTGACACCGAGGTCAGCAAAGGCCTGGGGCTGGGCGCCGATGGCTACATGACCAAGCCTTTTTCCACCAAGGAGCTGCTCACCGAGGTGCGTAAGCTGCTGGGAATGTAGGCCATGAACCCGACGCGCAAGCTCGTGCTGGCGGCGGTGACCTTGTGCCTGTTCGTGCTTGTCCTGGTGCTGGCCAGCGCGGGCTTGATGGCGGCCAGCGAAGCGGGTGGCCGGACGATCGAGGAGAGAGTCGTCGCACTGGCGGTGCTCGCCCTGGTGGCCGCTGCACTCGCTTGCTGGGTGCTGGCCCGGCTTTACCATCGTTACGTCGGCGCCACGCTGCGCCTGGCCGAGGAACTCGCGGCGAAGGCGGCGCACAGCGGACTGCGTTTGCCTGAGCAGGGAGCGGAGGAACTGCGGGCGCTGGCGCAAGCGGCCAATCAACTGCTCGCCGTACGCGACACGCTCGAACGCGACGTCGCCGAGCGTGTTCGCGAGGCCCGCGCTTCGCTCGAGGAGGAGCGTAGTCGCCTGGCAGCGCTGATGGCCGACCTGAGCCAGAGTGTCGTGGTGTGCAATCTCGATGGCCGGGTATTGCTCTACAACCAGCGCGCCAAGCAGGAACTCTCTGCCGGAGCAGACGGCAGCACCGGCGAACTGCTTGGCCTTGGACGTTCGATCTATACCGTTTTCGATCGGGCGCTGATCGAGCACGCGCTCGAACGGCTGCAACAGGCCAGCCGCGACCAGGCCAGCGGTGAGAGCAGAAAACTCATCGGTTCGGCGCAGTTTGTCACCGCCACTCGCTCCGGACGCCTGATGCGTACCCACATGTCGCCGGTGCTCGGTGGCGAGGGGCAACACGCCGCGCGAGTTGGCGGCTATTCCATCACCGGCTTCGTCCTCGTCCTCGACGACGTGACGACGACCAACGAGCGGCACGCCAGGCGCGATGCCTTGATCCAGTCGCTGATCGAGGGTGGGCGCGGGCCCTTGGGCAGCATTCGGGCCGCCGCGGAAATGCTGGCCGATTTCTCGGACATGCCGCCCCGGCAGCGTGACCGTTTCCTCAACGTCATCCGAGACGAGGCCAAGGTGTTGTCGGCGCAACTGGAGAATGCCGAGGGCGCCTTCTCGAAAGACCTGCGCGAACGCTGGCTGCTCGAGGAAATACTCGGTGCGGAACTGCTCGAGGTGGCCGCGCGGCGCATCGGCGAGCGCCGGCCCAGCGAGCGGCGCGCGCTGGCCGTGAAGACCGAGGAGGTCGATGAAGACCTGTGGGTGCGGGTGGACAGCTTCGGACTTCTGCAGGCGCTGCGCTACTTGGCACTGCGCCTGCAGGACGAGTACCAGGTCCGCGAGGTACGGCTTTCCTTGACGCGCAGTGGTCAGCTGGCGCAGCTCGACCTGTCATGGCTCGGCACCTTCATGAACAACGAGACGGCGATGAGCTGGCTGCAAGATCCGATGACCGGCGGCGGTGAATCGTCGCCGCTCAGCGTCGTCGACGTGATCGAACGCTGCAACGGCGAGATCTGGTTTCAGCGGGTGCGCGTTTCACATCGCGCGATCTTTCGTACCATGCTGCCGGCCGCCGCGGCGCCCAAGGATCTGCCGCGGACCATCGTGGCCGCCGACGAGGACGACCGCCCCGAGTTCTACGACTTCGACATCTTCAGCTGGTCGGGAGTCAGCCACGAACTCGACGACAGACCGCTGGTCGAGTTGTCCTACACGATATTCGATACCGAAACCACTGGCCTGCAGCCCTCTCAGGGCGACGAGATCATCCAGATCGGCGCAACGCGTATCGTCAATCGGCGCCTCCTGCGCCATGAGTGTTTCGACCAACTGATCGATCCGCGCTGTAACTTGTCGCCGCAATCGGTCGAGGTGCACGGAATTACCCGCGAACTTCTCGTCGGACAGCCGACGATAGAGGTCGTCCTGCCGCAGTTCCAGGCGTTTTGTGCCGACACGGTTCTGGTCGGCCACAACGCGGCTTTCGACATGCGCTTCCTGCAACTCAAGGAGAAACAGACCGGGGTTCGCTTCGAACAACCGGTGCTCGATACCCTGCTGCTGTCGGCCGTTCTGCACCCGAACCAGAGCTCACACCGTTTGGAGGCGATCGCCGAGCGGCTGGGAGTTTCGGTCTTCGGGCGTCATACGGCACTCGGCGACGCGATGGTGACCGGCGAAGTCTTTCTGAAAATGCTGCCGCTGCTCGCCGAAATGGGGATCACGACGCTGCGCCAAGCGCGCGAGGCCAGCGAGAAAACTTACCATGCGCGGCTCAAATACTGAGCCGGCCGAGCACCCGACGACGCCTGCCGCGCCCTATTCACCCTACGTCGCGCTGCGGCATCTGGTTCGTGGTCGGCCGCTGACCGTCGATCCGTCGGCGAGCGTGCGCGAGGTTCTGCTGCTTCTCGACCGCTTGCGCGCCGATGCGGTCGTCGTCGTCGATGCGGATCGCCGGGTTCCGCTCGGTATCGTCACGCTGCAGGATGTGGTGCGCCGTATCGCCATCGAGGGCGCTGATCTGTCGGCGCCGATCGCCGCGGTGATGACCGGCGGCCTGATTACCATACCTGCCGACAGTACCGCCCACCAGGCGAGTGTCGTGATGGTACGGCGTGGCGTACGCCATCTGGTGCTTACCGAAAGTGACGGCAGTTACTTCAACCTCGTCTCGCAGACCGACCTGTATTCCCTGCCAGACGCCCAAGGCACTGACCTGGTGCGAGCGATTCTCGCCGCTGGCGACATCCCGACGCTGGTCTCCCTGGCCGGCGAGATTCGCGCCTTTGTCGCCCGGCTGGTTGCCGAACGTGTGAGTGCCGACGCTCTGTGCCATCGGCTTTCCTCGCTGAACGATCTGCTGACCCTGCAGGTGATCGAACTGGTATCCGGCCAGTTCGATCTGCCCTATGTGCCCTGGTGCTGGCTCGTGTTCGGTTCGGAAGGGCGGCTCGAACAGACGCTGGCCACCGACCAGGACAATGGCCTGATTTTCGCCGCCCAGTCGGACGAGGAGGCCGCCATCCTCCGCCAAGCTTTCCTGCCGTTTGCCCGGGCGGTCAACGAGGCACTCGACGCCTGCGGTTTCCCGTTGTGCAAGGGCAACATCATGGCCAGCAACCCGCAATGGTGCCTGTCTACCGAGGAGTGGCGGACGGCCTTCGCCGGCTGGCTGGAGTGTCCGCAGCCCGAAGCCCTGCTCAATTCGAGCATCTTCTTCGATCTGCGCGCTCTGTATGGCCAGGAGTCCCTGGCCAACGAACTGCGTAGCTGGCTGTTGGCGCGCACGCCGTCCTACCCCATTTTTCTGCGCGCAATGGTCGAGAACACGATGAACTGGGAGTCGCCGCTGAACTGGTGGAACGGTTTCCGCTACGATGGTGACAAGGAATTTCCGCACACCATCGACCTGAAAAAACATGGATCTCGCCCCTTCGTCGACGCGGCGCGTATTCATGCACTGGCCAGGCAAATCCCAGATACGAATACCGTCGAACGTTTGCGCCTTACCGGCGAGCGAATCGGGATGCCGCTCGAGCACACGGCGACGCTGATCGATGCTTTTCAGCATATTCAGCGCGTCCGGCTGGAGCAACAGGTGAAACGCGGTGCCGGCAACCGCGTCGATCCCGATGATCTGCACGAACTGGACCGTTTGATCCTCAAGGAATCGCTGAAGCAGGTTGCCCTGCTGCACAAGCGCCTGGTTCGCGAATACGCGCCGGCCTGAGTGGCCGGGCGAAGCTTTGGTGAGCGTCAGCCGGGTCGACGTACCGCGCTTTCCCGTCAACCGGCGGCGCGCGCGCGGAAACCGGCCGGTACCGACGCCACCTTGCGCGATGTGTAATCGAAGAAGACGATTCCCGTCTTGCCACGCGCCACCTCGCGCTGGCTTGCCTTGTCGGTCATGCACCAGAGCAGGTCGCAACCCTTTTCGGTAAAGTCGGCGGCCGTCATTCGTACGACCATCACTTCACCGTAGAATGCTTCGGATCGGTATTGCACGGCGGCGTCGGCGACGATGATCCCCCGCCCCTCGACATCGAGTTCGGTGTAGGCCATCGACTGGAAGAAGCGCGCCCGCGCTTCCGAGACCAGGGACAGCAGCAGCGCGTTATCGAGGTGGCCACCGTAGTTTATGTGGCCAACGTAGAGCGCGATCTCCGTCGCGAAAGTGAACTGCGTCGGCAGCTGGATCTGGATTCTCGGCATATGGCGGCCTGTATCTCGCTAAACTCCCATCGACAGCGTCGGTTTGACAACAGTTCCGTCAGGGTTAAACGCTGGTCCGGGCAGCCCCGGTCTACTGGCGCGCGGTGGGCGACATCAGCAGGGCGTGCAGGAAGCGGTCGGTCCACCTGGCCAGCCACCAAAGTGCCTTGTGTGTCGTCGCGGCAAGGATGTCACCTGCCGCGATGCTGCGTTCATGGCGTGCACGCTCAACGATCATCATCATCTGTTCACGGTTGAGATCGGTTTTCATTGCTCTGTTCCTTGTGTTGTTCTCGACTGGCGAGAGATCACTGTCACTGTATTTCTTCGCAAGCGTGTCGGCAAACGATGAAATGTCAGCCGATGCGTGAGAAAATCTCAGCCATATGACCTATCGCCTGCCCCCGCTGAATGCGCTGCGTACCTTCGAAGCGGCCGCTCGCCATCTGAGTTTCAAGGAGGCCAGCGACGAGCTGTCGGTGACACCGACCGCCGTCAGTCACCAGATTCGAGGCCTGGAGGACTACCTGGGCTTCCCGCTCTTTCACAGGTTGACGCGGGCTCTCGAACTGACGCGCGAAGGTCGGGCGATGTTGCCGAAGGTCCGCGACGGTCTGGAATGCTTCGCCGCCGCGATCGAGAGCACCCGAGAGCATCAGGCAGGTGGCCGCCTTCTCGTCACCTCGCCACCAGCTTTCCTGACCCGTTGGCTGATCCGCCATCTCGAGAAGTTCACAGCCTCGCATCCGGAGGTCGAGTTGCATCTGGCTTCGTCGCTGGAAACCATCGATGGCCGCGATGCGTCCGGCGTATCGGGTCTCGAAGGGATCGACGTGCGTGACGACGAAACCGAACTCTCCATCCGTTTCGGTCGTGGCCATTACGATGCTTGTCGCGTCGATCGTCTGTTCGCTCCGGTCTACACGCTGGTTTGCAGTCCACGCCTGCTGTTCGGGATGCGACCGCTGAACGTGCCAGCCGACCTGCGCCGGCACCATCTGCTGCATGACGAGTCGGTCATGGAACTGATGGATCGCCCGAATTGGGCGGAGTGGCTGCAGGTCGCCGGGGTAAGCGGCGTCGATCCCGACGCCGGCACCCACTTCAGCGATCCCGGACTGGTTCTCTCGGCGGCCATCGACGGTGTTGGGGTTGCCCTGGCATCGAAGCCTCTGGTCGAAGCCGAGGTGCTCGCCGGTCGACTGGTAATGCCGTTCGACATCCTCATCCGCCGGACCGAGGCTTACTATTTGGTCGTTCCCGAGGCGGTCGCCGATCGTCCCGTGGTCAGCGCCTTTCGCCGCTGGTTGCTTGGCGAGGCGGCGAAAGTGCGGGAGGAATAGGATGCCGCCGGCCGATCGGCGCCGCATCCGGCGAGCGACTGGCCGACCCGCCGCCAGAGCAAGAACGCCGCTTCGTCAGGCAGCGGTTTCGACCACCTGAGAACTGTCCGTCGCCGCTGTTTCGATCACGGGTTCGGACGGCACCGGTGGTTTCGCCGCGCTACCGGCCAAGCGCTGCACCTCGGTCGCCAGTTGCCGAACGCGCATCGACAGCTCGTCGACGTCGCGCCGGCTGGCCGGCGCAAGGTAATCAAGCGGTCGGACGAAGCGCTCCCGGAATAGCTGCTCGCCGCGCTCGATAGTCGTCTTGGCGCCGCTCTTCAGTTCGGCGGATTTCTCCGCGATCTGCTGCCGCGCCTTCGGGCTGAACGCTTTGCCTTCACGCACCAGGGTCGCGAAGGCCTGGGCGCTGCTCCGGGTGGCAAGCGAATAGGCGCCAAGACCAAAGAGCCACATTTGTCGTGCCGTTTCGCGGGCGCTTGCCAGGACCTGTTCGCTAGCGACGCGATCGGCCAATACCGTCAAGGTCTTGCTCATCTGTTTCTCCTTTGTTCGACTGAGTCAGAAGGTTTGTGCGACTGCCACTGCAGTCACCGGGAGCGAGTCTAGCGGCAAGCCTTAGAGGGAGCACACCAAACGCCTGGGTGTTTTCGTCTAAAGCGGACGAGTTCTGATGCTGTATCCTTGGCGGTATTACGGCAGGCTCGCCTTTGCCCGCTCAAGGTGCGCGAGAGCACCGAGCGGGTCGCGCTTCACAGTCGTCTCGGCGCGCTTTCGGGGACGGCGAGCGTTTGCACAACAGGCGACTACTGCCCTCGCATCACACGGAAGGGGATCACATGCACAAGCTGTCCTTGCTCGATCTGGGCTTCTTTATCGCCGAGTCGGAGGCCAGCCCGAAACACGTGGGCGGACTGATGATCTGCAAGCGGCCATCACGTACGAATGCCGCTTTTGTCGATGATCTCTACCGGGAGTTCCTGACTCATGCCGACGTCGTCGCACCGTTCAATCGCGTGATCCATTTTTCGCTTACCGGGATGCCGGAGTGGCGGGAAGCGGAAGCGGTGGACCTCACCCAGCATGTTTTCTATCACCGCATGGCGCGCGGGAAAAATGGTCGGCGGGAGCTCTACCAACTGGCGTCGACGCTGCACCAACCGATGCTCGACCGCTCGCGGCCACTGTGGGAACTGCATGTCGTCGACGGCCTCAGCGAAGCGCGTTTTGCCTTGTATCTCAAGATGCACCACGCCTGTGCGGACGGCGTGACGATGATGCGCTGGGCAGCGGATTCCTTGTCCCGCTCGGCGTCGGACGTCGAACTCCGGCCGCTGTGGTCGATTCCACACCTGCGTGGCGAGCGCCAGGAGAAGCGGCGCCAGGAAAAGATGGCGCAGTCACTGCTTGCTGAGCTCAGCGGCGCCGGCAAGCTCGCGCTGGGGGTCGGGCGCCTGGCCGCGATGCTGCTTCTGGAAAGCGTGAAGCTCACCAAGAACGCCATTTCGCTGCCCTTCGTGGCGGATGGCAACACGCCGCTCACCGGGCAGGTGACGGCCGGTCGCCAGTTTGCGACGTCCGGCGTGGCCATGGAGAGAGTCAACGGAATCCGCACGCGGACGCGGTCGACGTTGAATCATGTCGCCCTGACCTGTCTCGACGGCGCACTGCACCGCTATCTGCGCGACGAGGGCGTCGACCTGAAAAGGCCGATCACGATCCAGATGCCGGTCAACCTGCGCAAGGAGGGTGAGCAGGGGGCGGGCAACAAGATCGGCTTCGTCCAGGTCGAACTCTCGCCGCCCACCGACGACCCGTATGTCCGCTTGCGCAACATCGGCTTTTCGTTGCGCAATGTCCGCTCGATGATCGACAGCGTCGCACCGGAGGCGATCGAGTCCTATACGGTGCTTACCTCGCTGGTCGGGCTGCTGACCGAGAAGCTGAATCTGAGCAACCGTTTGCCGCCGACCGGCAATACGCTGGTGTCGAACGTTCCGGGGCCGAGCGAGTACCTGTACGTCAAGGGCGCAAGGATCGAGGAACTGCACCCGATCAGTACGCTGCCGCCCGGCAATCTGCTCAACATCACGCTGTTCAGCTATGCCGGGCAACTCTTTTTTGGACTGATCGCGACTCAGGAACTGCCCAACCTCGAGCGTTTGAGCCGCTACGTCAGTGATGCCTTCAGCGAACTCGAACAGTCGGTCCTCGACGCCTTCAAGCCCGGTGTGTAGTCGGCCGTGCTACGCCACGCAAGAAAATGGACCGGGCAATCGCACCCAGTCCGAAGCTCGGTGATGTCCCTGCGAGGCTGACCAATGGCCACCCGGGCGCCTGAAGAGCCGCCAGGCGCTCCCCTTGCGGAGCGTCTACGGCCGAGAACGCTGGCCGAGGTAATTGGCCAATCGCATCTGCTTGCCCCAGGCAAACCGCTGGCCACGGCGTTTCACTCCGGTCAGCCGCATAGCATGATTCTCTGGGGACCGCCGGGGGTCGGCAAAACGACGCTGGCGCGCTTGATGGCGGAGGCTTTCGACGCCGAGTTCGTGGCGCTTTCCGCCGTCTTTTCTGGCGTCAAGGACATTCGCGAGGCCGTGGCGCACGCGGAGGCGACGCGCGCGCGCACTGGCCGGCGGACCATCCTTTTCGTCGACGAGGTGCATCGCTTCAACAAGGCTCAGCAGGATGCCTTTCTCCCTTATGTCGAAGGCGGACTGCTGACTTTGGTTGGGGCGACAACGGAGAATCCTTCGTTCGAGGTCAATTCGGCGCTGCTTTCACGAGCTGCGGTGTACGTGCTGCAACCGCTCTCGGGCGACGAACTGGGGCAGTTGTTCGAGCGTGCCTGCCGGCTGGCCTTGCCGGGCCTCGTTTTCGACGCCGCCGCGCGCTCGCGACTGATCGATCTGGCCGACGGCGACGCACGGCGTCTGCTCAATCTGCTCGAACAGGTCGGTACGGCGGCGGCCAATGTGCACGCCGAAACGATTGACGGCGCCTTCGTCGACCAAGCGCTGGCGCCGGGCCTGCGCCGTTTCGACAAGGGTGGGGACGCCTTCTACGACCAGATTTCGGCCTTGCACAAGGCTGTTCGTGGCTCGTCCCCCGACGCCGCGCTGTACTGGTTTTGTCGCATGCTCGACGGCGGCGCCGACCCGCGTTACCTGGCGCGCCGCATCGTCCGCATGGCCTGGGAGGACATTGGTCTGGCCGACCCGCGCGCCGCGCGCCTGGCCCTCGACGCTGCCGAGACCTATGAGCGTCTTGGCTCGCCCGAAGGCGAACTCGCGCTTGCCGAAGCGGTGCTCTACCTCGCGCTGGCGGCCAAATCGAATGCCGCCTACCTGGCGTATAATGCGGCGCGCCGCTTCATCGCCGCTGACGGATCCCGGCCGGTACCGGTTCATCTGCGCAACGCGCCGACGCGGCTCATGCGCGACCTCGGTTATGGTAAGGACTATCGTCACGCGCACGACGAGCCCGACGGCTACGCGGCCGGCGAGACCTACTTTCCCGACGGCATGACGACGGTCGAATGGTACCGGCCGGTAGCACGTGGCCTCGAGATTCGGATTGGCGAAAAGCTGGCGCAGTTGCGCGAGCTTGATCGCCTTGCAAGTCGAAAGAAGAACTAGCCAGAACATCATCACCGCTGGCACCGTGAGCCCGTGCGGCGGCCTGCCGTTGGGAATGGCTACCCTTTGCGGCTCGCCGCGCGAGCGCCAACTCAGGAAGTGACTGACCATGCTCGACATCCAACTGCTGCGCACCAACATCGACGCCGTGGCCGAAAGTCTGGCCAAACGGGGCTTCGTGCTCGATCGCGAGACGTTTCACGATCTGGAAAGCCGACGCAAGGCGCTGCAAACCCGCACACAGGAACTTCAGGCCAATCGCAACAGTCTTTCCAAACAGATCGGCCTGCTGAAAGCGAAATCTCAGGATGCCTCGTCAGTCATGGCGCAGGTTTCGGCGCTGAAAGGCGAGCTCGAGGCGAACGAGATTCGCCTCGCCGAGTTGCTCAGGGAATTCGACGGCTTTCTGGCCGTCATCCCGAACCTGCCACAGGACAGCGTCCCGGTCGGCCGCTCGGATGCCGAAAATGTCGAGATCAAACGCTGGGGCAATCCACGCCGCTTTGCTTTCGCCGTCCGGGACCACGTCGATCTCGGCGAGACGCTGGGTCAGCTCGACTTCACGACCGCGGCCAAAATAGCCGGCACACGTTTTTCGCTCATGAAAGGTTCGCTGGCCCGCCTGCACCGCGCACTTGCCCAGTTCATGCTGGACACCCATACCGTCGAACACGGCTACACGGAGGTCTACGCGCCCTACCTGGTGAATGCGGCCAGTCTGTGCGGTACCGGGCAGTTGCCCAAGTTCGAAGACGACCTGTTCAAGATTCTGCGCAGCGAGGCCGAGCCGCTGTACTTGATTCCGACGGCTGAGGTTCCGGTGACGAATATCGTCCGCGACGAGATTCTCGCCGCCGAAGTGCTACCGCTCAAGCTCGTCTGCCATACCCCCTGCTTTCGTTCTGAAGCCGGGTCCTACGGCCGCGACACGCGCGGAATGATTCGCCAACACCAGTTCGACAAGGTCGAGCTGGTACAGATCGTCGCTGCCGAGAAGTCGTCGGCGGCACACGAGGAACTGACCGGCCACGCCGAGCGTATCCTCGAGCGGCTCGAACTGCCCTACCGCCGGGTCGCGTTGAGCACGGGCGACCTCGGTTTCTCGTCGGCCAAGACCTACGATCTCGAGGTTTGGTTGCCGGCACAGAAAGCCTATCGCGAGATCTCGTCTTGCTCCAATTTCGAAAGCTTTCAGGCGCGCCGCATGCAGGCGCGCTACCGTAGTGGACGCAACAAGATCGAACTGGTGCACACCCTCAATGGCTCGGGCCTGGCTGTCGGACGCACACTGGTAGCTGTGATGGAGAACTTCCAGAACGCCGACGGCAGCGTCGACATCCCGCCCGTTCTGCGTCCGTACTTCGGCGGACTCGAGACGATTGGCCGGCACTGAGTCCAGGCAAGGCTTCGGTGGCGAGCGAAAGGGCACGCGGCGAGCCCATGGCAGCGTGACTTGTGCTAACATTCTGCGCCTGCGGAGAGGTGGCAGAGTGGCCGAATGTACCTGACTCGAAATCAGGCGTAGGTGTGAGCCTACCGCGGGTTCGAATCCCGCCCTCTCCGCCAAGGCACCTTGAACGATGGCCCTTTTCGGGCCGTTTTTCATTTCCACCCATCACCTGGCCCATCATTCTCGGTGGGATGTAGTGAGACGGCGTGATGCTATTCTGCTGTGACTGATAGTTCGTTGGTTACGCCGCTAACAACGTGGCCGACTGGGCCAGCAAAAGCCGCTGACTGACAATGCCGGGTTTGGTCGTCGAAGAAGAAGTCGGGCTCGAATTCCTTCAGGAATGGCCCTTTCTCCAGCCCACCAAGGAACATCGCCTCATCGACGCTGATATTCCAGCCCATTAGCGTTCGTATCGCTCGTTCATGGGCGGGGGCACTTCTTGCCGTGACCAAGGCCGTCCTGATTTTGATGGGGCTATCGGTCGCCGTGGCCAACTGCAGTTTGTGAATGGCGTCGAGCAGCGGTTTGAATGGGCCGGGGGGCAACGGCTGAAATGCCTTGCTCCGTTCATGTTCGGTGAATGCCGGCAATCCTTGGCTCTGATATACGCGCTCGGCCTCATCCGAGAACAATACCGCGTCGCCGTCGAAGGCAATCCGGATTTCGTGTGGATGGCGGTCGGCCTCTATGGCCGATTGGGCAAATACCCGCGCAGCCGGGTAGCCAGCCTGTAAGGCGTTCCTTACGTCCTCTTCGTGAGCCGAGAGAAACAGATTGGCACCGAGCGGAGTAAGGTAACGATAGGCAGGTCTGCCCCTCGTAAATACTCCCCGGGTCACGCCAAGTCCGTGATGATCTGCCGATCGGAATACGCGCAATCCGGAAACTGGGTCGTTTCTGGAAACGATGATGACTTCTACGTGCTGCTCTCCGGCAGTGTTCAGTGCAAGCAATTTCTTGACCAACGGGAAGGCGCACCCGGGCTTTGCTGCGCGATCCAGCCGTGAAAGCTGAAGCTGCATATATGCGGTGTCGTCCTGTGCCTCGAATACCTGATTTTCTTCCTCGAAATCGAACAGGGCGCGGGCAGACAGGGCAACGACGAGTTGGTTGTCTAATGTGGCTGGCATGTCGCAAATGGTAATCCAGCCTATTGGGCCGGATCAAGTCAAGTCCGAAATCTGCTGTAAATTTGCCTTGAGCCGGTCAATGCCGATTGGTTTTCAGCCGGAGAGGGCAACAACGTTGTTGCCCTCTCCGGCGGCGACGCACGCCGCCGCCCATTCGTGATACTCCTGCATGTCCAGAGACACACGCTCCTGCCAAACTTCCTTCTGTTCGGCGACCAAGGCGCCGGTCAGCCGCAGTACCGATTCGTCGTTAGGCAAGAGGCGGATCACCCGCTCCCGTCGTCGAATTTCCTCGTTCAGGCGCTCCGGCATATTGGTGGTACGCAGACGCTTGCGGTACTTTTCCGGCAGCGCCATGACCACCATGGCATCATCGAACCCGGCTTCGAGACAGGCCACCGCCTTGGGTGCCGTCTTGGCAAAGCGCTCGCCAAACTCGTCAAGCCGTCGTCTTGCTTCCGGCAGATTAGCCGCCCGGAAGGCCCGCTTGGCGGCCGCCGCTACTTCGGCACGGATCTTCGATCCGCAACGGCCGAGAATGTTGCGCATCAAATGAACCTGGCAACGCTGCCAGGTCGCGTCGTGAAAGTGCTTGGCGACAGCCTCACGCAAACCACCATGTTGATCCGAGACCATGAAGCCCTCACCCTTGAGTCCGTGGCCCCTGAGCCAGCGGAAGGTCTCGTCCCAGGTGGCAAAGCTCTCGCTGTCGCCGATCTTCACGCCGAGAATCTCGCGCTTGCCGTCAGCACGCACGCCGCTGACCGTGAGGACGGTGCGCATCACGACGCGATCCTTCCTGCCGACTCTGGATGAACAGAGCATCGACCAGCACAAAGGGGGCGTCGGCATCCAAGCGCCGTTCGTTATCGACTGATCCACGCCAAGCCGGTGGTCGAAGACTCCTTCGTCTGGCTGGGACGGCAGTTCGACGCCCAGGGGCTTCTGCCCAGCAACCCGCTGACCATCGCCCTGGCCTACGCACGGGAACGACGATAGGGACTTGGAGGTGTATTTGACCGATCCCGAGGTACCGATCGACACCAACCATCTGGAACGGGCGCTGCGCCCCATTCCTATGGGGCGGCGGTCAGGGGGCTCTTTTGTTGGACTGAAGTCGGCGCCACGTATCTCGGCATCTTGCACAGCCTCATCGCGACCTGCCGCCTCCACCAGGTCGATCCGTACGACTATCTTGTCTATGTCTTCCAGCGTGTCGGTCAGCAGCCGGCCAACCGCGTCCTCGAACTGACCCCGCGGCTCTGGAAGCCGCTCTTCGCCGCTAGCCCCTTGCGCTCCGACCTCTACAACTTCCGCACGTAGGAAGCAAGGACGTCGGCCAGTTGCCGGTTACTCACGCTCGACCAATGCAATGGCGACATGGCAACCGCCGGCCCCGCCTACGCATCAACCTAGCGAGAACGGATGGCCGGAGCGGGTAGAACCCCATGCAGCACAAAACTTTACTCCCGGTGCTTCGGATCGGGTGCTTGAAGCATGGGAGGTTTCGATTGCTGCCCGATGCCGATCAACAGGCATTGCTTGCCTTTGCCACCGATGGTGACTACCGCACGCCGACCTGCCCGACCTGCGGTGACGAAATGCGGCACGTTCCGGGCACCAGCAGATGGCCTGACTTCTGGGGTTGCCAGAACTCTCCGCGTTGTCGGCAGAAGCTTGGCATGCGTGCTGCTGGCAAGCATTGACAGGTTAAGCTGTTCAGCCATGCCATTCCAGTGCTACACTTGTCCAATTTATTGGACAAGTCGCCATGAAGATCATCAACTTCTCTGACGCTCGCAACAACCTCAAACAGGTCATCGACCGCGTGGTCGAGGACGCGGACGTGGCTGTGATCACCCGCCGCGACGCGCCCGATGCAGTGGTGATGTCGCTCGACACGTTCAACAGTTGGATGGAGACTGTCCATCTGTTGAAGACTCCGGCCAACGCCAGCCACCTCGCCAAGTCCATCCGCCAGTTGCGTTCAGGCAAGGCACGAGAGCGGGCGCTGGTCGATGCCTGATCGGCTGCGCTGGACATCCGCCGCTTGGGCGGATTATGTGTATTGGCAGGGGCAGGATCGCAAGACGCTGAAACGCATCAATGCCCTGATTCAGGACGCGATGCGCCATCCCTTCGAGGGCATCGGCAAGCCCGAGCCGTTACGCGAAAACCTCTCTGGCTTCTGGTCACGTCGCATCGACGACGTGAATCGGCTGGTCTATACGGTCGAAGGCGACAACCTGGCTATCGTCGCCTGCCGCTATCACTACGAATAGCACCAACCTCGCGCCGAAAGGCCCATGGCAGGGGAATTTCCGAGGGCTGTCGGCCGCAAACCCTTGCCAGATGGACTTGGCCGGCCCTGCAAAACGCCAGTAACTGGCATGAGGAGGCAATCTTCGCAAGTTAGCACATGGGCATGGTCACTTTTTTGCCACGCGGGAAGCACCGATACAAGGCTTGGCGCGAAATATGCTTATATGCTAACTCGTGAAGATTGGACGTTGACGTGCGAAAGTCATTAATCAGAGTTTCCCTAGGTTCGAATCCGGTTGCGCTAGCCGGTTTCTCTTGCGCTCCCTACTGCCCGTGGGAGACCGAAGCTGTCGGCTAAGCCTGCGCTGCAAGCCACTCGCGTGGAGCCGCACCGAAGCGCTGCCTGAACGCGCGGCTCAACGAAGACGCCGACGAAAATCCCAGTTCAGCCGCCGCCAGCTTCTGCGACCGGCCCGCGCGCAGCAGTGTCGAAGCCAGGGTAAGGCGCCAGTCGGTCAGGTACGCCGAGGGCGTGGTGCCGGTGACGGTCTTGAAGGTCTCGGCGAACGCGCTACGCGACATGCCGGCCGCAGCGGCCATGCGTGGCAGCGTCCAGTCGTCCTGCGGTGCCCCATGCAGCGCAACCAACGCGCGGGCAAGCCGCGGGTCGCTCAGTCCCATCACCAGACCGCTGCTGACGCCCACTGCCTGGGGATGATCGATGATCCAGCGCAGCAGTTGGATCAGCACCACCTCGAACAGCCGGTCGGCTAGCAGGCGCGAGCCGCAGCGCACGCGGTCGGTTTCAGAGAACAGCAGCTCGAGCGCCGGCCGCAGGCCCGCCACCGCATCCAGCGGTACCTGCACCAGCGGTGGCAGCGCCGCGACGATGGGGTTGCGGTCTCCACCAGCGAACTGCAGCGTCGCGCAGGTGAAGTCCGAGCCCTCGCGCGGCGGATTGATGAACGCGTGGTGCACGGTTCGCGGGTACAGCAGCAGCGTCGGCTCGTCGACGACCACGCAACGCGGCGCACCGGCGTGCCTCGGGTGCTCGATCTGAAGCCGACCGCGCCGCAGCACATGCAGGAAGGCGCGATCCGGCTGCGCCTCGAAGGTCGTGCGCCCGCACAGCGCCCCGGTGTGGAACAGCGAGGCGCGGATGTGGAAGCGATCCAGCAGCGTCGACAGGCGATCGACCGCTTCGGGCGCATCCGTACCGTGCGAATTGGACGTTGCGTTAAGTTTCGTGGACTTCATGATAACAATCATCCGAGGTTCTTGGCCATGATGCAACCCATCGAGTGGCACCCGCCGCTCCTCACCCCGGAGACCGCCATGAAACACTTCGCACCCATCCTGCTCACCGTCGGCCTGGCGACCACGATTTCCACCAGCCACGCCCAGCAACAGCCCAACCCCGCCGTGCAGGGCTACGCCTATGGCCAAAGCACGCTAGCCAAGGCGCCGTACTCGATGGCCGACCTGAAGTCGCTGCAAACCTCACTGCTGTTCACCGAGGAGGACGTCAAGGCCTTGCGTCAAAGCAAGGCGATTTTGGCGGACCAGACCGACGCCATCCTCGACGTCTGGTACGGCTTCGTTGCTTCGACACCTGAACTCGTCTACTTCTTCGGCGAAGCCAAGACCGGCAAGCCCGACGGGGCATACCTCGAAGCCGTGCGCAAGCGCTTCGCGCTGTGGATCCTGGACACCGCCGACGCCAACTACGACCAGCGCTGGCTGGACTGGCAACACGAGATCGGCCTGCGCCACAACAAGCTCAAGAAGAACAAGACCGACCGCGCGCCGAGCGTGGCGCAGGTCAACTTCCGCTACATCCCGGCACTGACCATTCCCGTCACCACGACGCTCAAGCCCTTCCTCGCCAAGAAAGGCGCCTCCACCGCCGACGTGGAGAAGATGCACGCCGCCTGGGTCAAGTCGGTGCTGATGCAGACCATCCTGTGGAGTCAACCCTACATCAAGGATGGTGGGTTCTGACCTGACTGCGCGACCCAGTGAATCGCCCCGGGAATTGAGGAGGCTCCAGACCTGAGGTAATGGAGCCATGAGCAAGACAAACAAATATTCACCGGAAGTCAGAGAGCGTGCGGTAAAGCGAATCCAGGAGACACACCAGGATTTTCATCGGCTACACCAAGCGCCTGGCCGAAGCCGGCATCGAACCTTCTGTCGGTAGCAAGGGCGACAGCTGCGTCAACGCCTTGGCCGAAACCATCAACAGACTGTACAAGGCCGAACGGATCCATCGGCGGGCGCTCGGGAAAACCGTTGAGTCGCTCGAGTTGGCCACGCTCGAATGGGTGACTTGGTTCAACCACCAGCGACTCCCGGAATCCCTCGGCTACAGTCCACCCGCCGAGGCGGAGGATCGGTATTGTCAGCAACTCGCCCAACAGGCCCATCACGCCTGTACTTAAACCACGGAGCCTCTACAAAACCCGGGGCGATTCAGTGGCGTTCATGGGTTGTCTTCCACCTGCGCTTCGAGTCGCCCTTCCCGGACCGCCTTGACGAAAGCCCGGTAGTCTTGCTGATTCTGGTCGCTGTATTCGACCGCGAACTCGCAGATGGCGTCGTCGAAGATGGAACTGGAACCCATGTAGCCAGCAATCAGCGCCGCATCCCCGGAGCGCGCATGCGCTCGCGCCAATGCCCTGGCACACAGCCGGCCGTAGATGGTCAGCAGGTCGGCATCCCATCCCTCGACAATGGCGCTGATCTTGACATCGCGCAATTGCCGGAAATAGTAGTGCCGGCCGTTGACGCCCGCCGTCCAGCCAAGGAACATGTCGCTCGCTCCCTGCATCAGGCGCTGCCCCACAACCACTCGCTGGCCGTGATTGGCATGCAGGCTCGCACCCGCATAGGGCTCCAGAACCGAGGCCCGCGCTTCCTTGATCTGCAGGAAGAGCGGGTCGTTGTCCGCGGCCATGAACAGCGCCACGAGACATTGGGTTCCGACGCTGCCCACGCCGACGACCTTGACCGCCACGTCGCACAGGTGGAAGCGGTCGAAGAGCACGCGCACGTGCTCGGGCAGGGACTCGCGGTAGGCGGCCAGTGCTTCCCGGTATTGCGTCCGCATTCCCGGAGCCTGTTCTTCACTGAGGTGGAAGATTAGTGGCGGATTGTCCTTGATCTTCGGCAGTGCCCCGTGATGTTCGGCGAGCTTCAGGAAGATGTTTTCGACGGCGCTTTGCTGGCGCGCTTTCTGGATCCGCCTGGCGACGAACTGCCTCCGTTTGTCGCTGGTTCCGCTCATCTCGGCCTGAACGCGTTCAAGGGGGATAGTGTCGTACCAGACGTCCAGCGCCCGCATCGACGAATAGTCGGCCATCCGCTCACGGTAGGCGCGCACCGTTGCCGTCGCCGCCCGGGCGGCTTCACTTTCATGCAGGCGCAAGTATTGCGCGGCGATGACGATGCTTGCGGCGAGGCGCTTGAGATCCCACTCCCAGGGTGCCGGCAGCGTCTCATCGAGGTCATTGACATCGAAGACCACTTGCCGCTCCGGCGTGGCAAATCCACCGAAATTCAGCAGATGCGCGTCGCCACAGGCCTGTACCCGCAGTCCGGTGTTCGGCGTAGAGGCGAGGTCGGCGGCCATGATCGCGGCCGAGCCGCGGTAAAAGGTGAACGGCGACTGCAGCATTCGCCCGAAGCGGATCGGTACGAGTTCGGGCATCCGGCCCTCGTTGGAGGCGGTCAGCACTTCGATCGGATCACGCCGCTTCTTCGGCGGCTTCCATCCGCCCTGCGCCTCGCGCGACACGACCTCACGCAGCCCGCTCCCTTGTGCGCGGCGCTCCTGCGGCGAAAGAACCGCCGCCTGGCCGGTCATGGTGGCGCTATTCTTGTTGTCGTCCAGTTTGCGCTTTGACATCTCGGCACTCCCTTCAATGAACGTGAGACGACGATCATAATCAGTATAGTGAACGTACAGCGGGGGTGCGAACATTGGCGGCCCCAGTGCCATGAGAGCAGCCCGGTGGAGGACACGGGATTCCCGAGTCCGTCAGCGTCGCCGACGTAAAGCGGGAAGGCTCTTGCGTCGGGCGAAAAGCATAGTGACCGCAAGAGCGCCACTCCCATAGGGAGAACCCGCCAATGAAATCGGACACCTCGGAATCGAGCGACGGTTTGAACCTGCTTGACGGGCAGCCAGACTGCTCTCTGGTGCTGGGCCGCTCTTTCAACGGCTGCGTCGGGCGCGCCTCGCTGACGATGCGCTGCTGATGGTTCGCAAACGGATCATCGTCATCTCGCTCTTCGCCTGGCTGCCGCTTCTGCTGCTCTCGACCCGGCAAGGGCAGGTTCGCGGCGGCGAGGAGGGCGTTCCTTTTCTGTTCGACGTGGAGGTTCACGTCCGCTTCCTGTTGGCGATGCCGCTGTTGATCGCCGCCGAACTGGTCGTACATCGGCGCGGGCGTTCAGTGGCGGGCTCGTTCGTCGAGCGGCATCTGATCCCCAAACACGCCATGACCCGCTTCCAGTCGGCCATCGCCTCGGTGGCTGCGCAACTCGGTGCTCGCCGAGGTCTTGCTGATCGTTCTCGTGCATGGCGTTGTTCGTTCCGCAGCTTGTTCAGGCGAAGCGTATCGGGCGGCAGGAATATGGCACGCTGGCCGAGCGTTACGTGCGCGAGTTCGACGCGAAATGGCTGGGCGGCGGCGCCGCTTCCGACGAGCCGTTGGTCGGTAGCGGCGACATCCAGTCGCTCGCCGATCTGGGCAACAGCTACGAAGTGGTGCGGACGATGCGCCCGGTACCGGTCACCAAGGAGATCCTCCTCCAACTCGCGGTCGCCACGCTGGCACCGATCGTCCCACTGGCACTGACCATGATGCCGCTGGAAGATTTGCTGAAGACGTGGTTCGGCGTGTTGTTCCAGCGAACTTCCAGGAGCGCGGGCGCGCTGAGGATGCCGTTAGCCTCACTCCAAAAATGCAGAGCGTTTGTAATGGCGTACGTTCTGCCCCCGTGACGTACGCCATCGCAAAATTTCGGGTTGGTGATGCGCGGGAATGGCCACCAGCGCTCCAATCGCAGCACCTGGGCACTTGATTTGGGTCGTCCCGGCGGCAGGAATCCCCGTGGAACTTCACGGCGGCAAACGTCGAACACAAGCATGTCCCCAACATCGTCGCCCCCTTCAGGTACGCATCGTCGACTGGCAGGCGGTGCTGGCGACGCGCCGGCGTCGTCATGACCAGGATCCAGCCCATATCGCGGCACTGATCGGATAGAACGAGCCCGCCAGTTTGTGCCGGGGCACCGACCGGCCGCCACTGGTCGAGTTCCCCTTGCCGGAGCGCTTACGAGGCGGCGGCACGCTGGGCAGGTTGCACCGGCTGGTGGGGCCCTACGACCGGCTAACGGAGGCCGCCGATAATCCCCAGCGAGGCGCGTTCTTCTTCGCGCAGATGGCGGCGTAGTCGATGGCCTGATCGCGGTAGGGCTCGCGGCGAGACAGCAGAATGTAGATCAGCCGGATCATCTTGTGCGCCACGGCCACGATGGCCTTTTTTGTCCGACTTGCGCACCATCAGGCTCTTGCACTTGGCCGTGAGGGTACTCTTGATCCAGCGCGCGGCGTTGGCGCACTCGCACAGAATGTAGCGGATGACGTTGTTGCCGTGGCGTGTGCGGCCGGACTTGCGCTTGCCCGCGGTCTCGTGCTTGCCGGGGCTCAGTGCGGCCCAGCAGACCAGGCGTTGGGGGGAGCCGAAGCGGGACATGTCGTCGCCGGTCTCGATGAAGATCAGTGCGGCGGCCACTTGGTCGATGCCGAGCAGGATCTGCAACAGGCCGTGCGCCCGGGCGTAGGGCTTCATGGCCGCCACCCGGTAGGCGTCGATCTCGGCGAGCTGGCGCTGCCGGGCCTCGATACTGTCGCGCAGATGGCGCCGCACGAACAGGTCGCGTTCGCTGAGCTCACCGTCCAGGCTGGCGGCCCGCTCCTCGGTCTTGCGCTTGAGCGTGCCGCGCGCATGGGCCAGCAACACCGCCTCGGACGGACCCTCGATGAGGCCGCGCACCATCGCCCGGGCGGAGACGCCATGGATGTCGCTGACCACCGCGCCGAGCTTGATGCCCGCGTCGTCCAGGATCTTGTGCAGCCGGTTGATCTGGCCGCGGCACAGGGCGTTGAGCTTTCGGCAGCAGCGCGAGACCAGGCGCAGTTCGCGCAAGTCCTTGGGCGGGATGAAGCTGCCGCGCACCAGGTCGAAGCGCGCCAGCATGGCCAGCCACTCCGAGTCGAGCATGTCGGTCTTGCGGCCGGACACATCCTTGATGAAGTGGGCGTTGACCGCCCACGCCGTGATGCCGGCCTTCAGTGGGAGGCGGCACGCAGGGGCATCACCTGTGGTCGGTGCGTCGAGCGGCCGCGTCTGCCGCGGCACGACAAACCGGTGAGCTGGAAGACTTCTCGAAGTTAGGCAACGGGGTCGGGCCTTCATTCGTTTGGCGACCTCTTTGCCCTTGCGCGCCACCTCGCATGATGCCCCTGCCCAAGGCTTTCATGGTCGGGGGCGAGTGGGCCCACTCATGATGGGTTAGGTGGCGAGGGTCTCGTTGACAGTCATTGGTCGCTTCCCTATAATCCGCGGGCTTTTGGGTTGGTAGCTCAGTCGGTAGAGCAGTGGACTTTTAATCCATTGGTCGTGGGTTCGAATCCCACCCGACCCACCACTATTTAATAAACCAACCGCTCTCGGTTGATTTTTTTTGCCCGTTTTCCCCAGCCTTTACGCGGTTTCCGGGCCTGGCCTCGCGAGCGCCACCCCTGCGAAGGGGCGTTTTTGCCCCCACTGACGCCTCTCTGTTCTCCGTTTTCTCTGGTGGTCACGCGAGCGTTCTCGAGGCCACTTCCTTTGCTGGCGCTGAGCGCGACGCGCTCAGCTGCTTTCACGGCGGCGGAAGTGGTGGTGCCGCTGTTCGGGGACGTGCTGCCGCGCGGCGCGTTCGTGCTGTTGGCCTTCGCAGCAACGGCTCGACCGTTGCCCGCATCGTGGCGCAGCCGGAGATGCACCGATGACCCGGCCACCATCACCAACGGTGCGCAGGATGGTGGCGACTTCGCAACACCTGCTCGTTCCATACCGAATGCGCTTGGCTTTCAGCCCGGACAGCGCGTTCATCACATCCGTACCCACGGTAGATGTCAAGCTAGTTGTCGCTTAGGTTCAAGCTGCCATTTGCATACTTTTGGTCGTGTTGGTTGCCGCATTCACGACGGCATCCCGTTCCGGGTTGAGCGCCACGGCGGCGATGGGCGACCAGTTTCGCGTGTGTCGGCTCCAGCGCGCCGGGTTCTTCGCACGGGCTTCTTCGTAGAGCAGGTGACGGGCCGCCAATTGGCCCTGATCGTCGCCAACATGACGTTGCTCTGGCGTGACATAGCGAATGCCGCTATGGCGGTGCTCCGTGTTGTACCAGCGCACGAAATCGCTCCCCCAGGCGCGAGCCTGTTCGATGGTCTCG
>NZ_JAPUVI010000093.1 GCF_029255285.1 Accumulibacter sp. | reverse complement strand
TAGCCGTCTCAATGCAGCCCAACAGTGACGCAATCGCAAAGGTTCCTGAGCTTGTTCGCAAGCTCTACGAGCTCGTGGCTGAATTCGAGAGTCTCTTCCCTGGAAGGGCTTTTACCCCCGACGGGCATCTTGTTGGGAGCATTGGCGAAATGGTCGCGGCGCACAACTACGGCCTAACACTACTCGGCGTGTCATCTGAAGGCCACGACGCCACGGCACCCAACGGCTGGTTAGTTCAGATTAAAGCCACACAAAGCAAATCCGTCGCACTGCGGTCAGAACCTCAGCATTTGGTTGTCTTGCTGCTTCGACGGTCCGGCGAGGCAGACGAGATCTACAACGGTCCAGGCGCTCTTGTTTGGGGGCTCTGTGGCGCCATGCAGAAGAACGGTCAGCGCCCCATTACCCTCACGAAACTGCGTGGCCTAATGCAAGAGGTTCCAGAGGCCGCGCGCTTGCCAAGAGCATGACGGCTAACATGACAGTCAACCGGACACCCAAATGCTGCATTTGGGTCCCCTCCGCTGGCGCTCCGGCGCCGGTTACTTTTACGTTGGGGTTCTAGGTATGACTGAATCCTCACCGTCGTTTGTCTGCCCACACTGCGGCGAGTCGCATGACGGCCTTCCTACCGACTACGGATACTCGCTTCCAGATGACGTCTGGGCGATCCCCGAAGAAGAACGTGCGTCGAAGGCTAAATGGACCACGGATCTTTGCCAGTTCGGAGAGCGCTATTTCATTCGCTGCCTCTTGCCTTTGCAGTTCACAGACCGTGACGGCTATTTCGGCTGGGGCCTTTGGGCAGAAGTCGAGTAGCCGGTATTTGAGCGTTACCTCGAAATCTACGAGCACGACGCCACCACTGAACCCGCCGTCTCTGCGAAGCTCGCAAATCAGCCGCCAGGATATGAACGAGTTCTTGGCTGCCCTGTGTCCATAAAGTTCGGCACTTCCACTGAGCGCCCAAGAATTGAATGCTCCCCCGGTCACTTAGGCGGCTTGGCGTCAGAGCAAGTGCGCGGCATTTCATCGGCCCGCTATCATCAGATTCTGGAGAACATCGGTGCAATCTAGCCCCAATCGGGTAAGGGCCGGCGTCTAACCGGCCCTCCCCACACCACCCGGCATGCGGGTCCGCACTTTGGATAATCAGGCGTTCGAGAGTGATTTCGGGAATCGAACTGGCGTTCGGCAGCGAACTCGCTTGGTGTGGTTTCGCAGTTGATCATGGCTTGGTTCATGGGCGATCCCCCGCCGACGCTTCGTTCAACTCGTAGTGGGTGCTGCGTCCGCCCGCGGCGGTCTTGCGCAGCACGCCCCGCGCGAGCAGTTCGTTGATGTCGCGCAGCGCTGTATCCGGCGAGCACTTGGCAATCGCCGCCCACTTGCTCGTGGTGAGTTTGCCTTCGAAGCCATCGAGCAATCGATTGACGAGTTTCACTTGGCGCTCGTTCATCGGGGTGCCGGCGAAGCGCTGCCAGAAACGCGCCTTGGCCAGAACGGCGTCGAGGGTGTGCTGCGCCTGATCGACGGCACGGTGCAAGGCGTTGTGGAACCAGGCGAGCCAATCGGTGACGTCAAGCGTGCCTTTCTGGGTGCGCTCCAGGATGTCGTAGTAGGCCTTGCGCTCACGCTGGATCTGGGCTGAGAGGCTGTAGAAGCGTTGCGGGCTGCCATCGGCACGGGCCAGCAGCAGATCGCCAACGGCGCGGGCGATTCGGCCATTGCCGTCGTCGAAGGGGTGCAGGGTCACGAACCACAGATGGGCGAGGCCGGCCTTGATGAGCGGCGGCTCGCCCGTATGGCCATTGACCCAGTCGAAAAATCGCTCCGTCTCGGTCTCCAGGCGCTCGGCGGGCGGCGCTTGGAAATGCACCCGCTGGCGGCCGGGAGGGCCGGACACAAGCTGCATAGGGCCGCCGGCATCGTTGCGCCAGGCGCCGACCCCGATTCTCGAAAGGCCGGAGTAACCGCTCGGAAAGAGCGCCGCGTGCCAGCCAAACAAGCGTTCCCGCGAAACCGGCGCGTCGCAGTTGGCCGTGGCGTCGAGTACCATCTCGACCACGCCTTCCGCATGCCGATCTACCGGGCCGAGGGCGCCGATGTCCACCCCCAGGCGGCGGGCAATGGACGAGCGCACGGACTCGACGTCGAGTTGTTCGCCCTCGATCTCGCTGGTCTTGACCACGTCTTCGGTGAGTGCCGACAGACTGGCCTGATCGCGCAGGGGCATGCCAACATCCGCCAAGCGCCCCAGCAGCAGGCCCTGGGCGCGGCTGACCTCGGCCAATGGGCCAGCAAGGGCCGCCAGGTCGTAGCGCCAGTCCGGCCACTCGTTGGTCTGCCAGATGTAGGTGTAATTGCCGCTTTTCATGCGGCGATTATGTCCGATATTCTCCGCGGGCGCAATCAATTCACCGCAGCTGGCCGAGGTCGCCGTTCAATGCGCCTGCCTTGGGGGCAACGGAAGTAGAATTGAGAGGCGGCCCCGTTTGCTTGGACAGCCAATGCTCTTCGATAAGTGGAGCGCTGCCAGTTCCGGTCGGCTGACCGGTGATGCGCTTGGTTTTGAAATCAGCAAGCTTGCCGCTTGCGCTGCCGAATTGCGCTGTCCAGTCTATTCAACAGGAGGTTCAGCAGGTGAAAGCGATTTTTCGACTGGCATTGCTTCTCACGTTCTGCGCAGCGATGAGCGCCTGCATGTGCCTATCGACCCAATGCAGAGGAAGGCCCTTCGCATTCGCCCCACAGAGCGGACAATACGCTGTCAACGCCTATTGCGAGCCCTGGCCGGAGAGCGGTGCTTCCTCTCCGCTGAGATCCGGGGTCAGCGGATCATGATCTGTCGAGGTCAACTCATGGAAACTTCGGAAAAAGCGACTCGCGGCTGGCGGCTTGTGGCGTCGTTCCTGCTCGTGCCGGCACTCGCCGCCTGTACGTCGCAGGACGTCTACCGCACGGGGCAATCCTGGCAAACCAACGAGTGCAACAAGATCTACGACACCCAGGAGCACAAGCGCTGCCTGGCCAGCGCGAGCATGTCCTATGAGGAATACCAACGCCAGCAGGCGGCGTTGCGGGCTGGGAAGTAGCGCCGGCCAGCGTCGATGAGCGCCCTGCCCCGGGCTCGCTGCCGGCAGCACGAAGCGCGCCGCGGCCGACCGCGTTTCAGCGAACCTTGATCTCGGTCCACATCCGCGATAGCAGGCGACGCGTTTTCGGGTCGAAGTCGCGCAGCATTTCGAGCCGGCGTAGTTCCTCGGGCGGCGGAAAGATGCCGCGATGCCCGGCGATTTCGGGCCGGATGTGCGGCATCGCGGCGGCATTCGGGTTGCCGGCGCCGATCAGGTTGGAGACGTCGGCCGCGTTGGCTCCGTCGAGCATGAAGTCGATGAAGCGATGAGCGAGGTCGGGGCGGCGGCCGCCCTGATGCAGGACGAAGCTGTCGACCGCCAGCACCGCACCCTCCTTCGGCGTGCGGAAATCGATCGCGAAAGGACGCCCGGCCTCCAGCGCGTCCTGTTGCGCGCGATACATGTCGCTCGAGTAGCCGTGTGCAACCCAGATGTTGCCGAGCGCCAGATCCTTGATATAGGTGCTGTTGGAGAAAGTCGCCCAGTAAGGCTTGGCGCGCAGGATCAGGCGCTTGGCCTCGTCCCAGCGCGCCGGGTCGGTTTCCTGAACCGAGTGGCCGAGATATTTCATGGCAGCAGCCATCAGTTCGCGCTGGCTGTTGAGCACCGTCACCCGGCCCTTGAGTTTCTCGAGGTGGCGCGGTTCGAAGATCAGTGCCCAGCTATCGGTCGGCAGGCCGAGTTGAGCCAGGCGGGTGGCGTTGTAGCCGAGCAGCGTGACCGTCGTCGCATAGGGCACGGTGTAGCGCAGGCCGGGGTCGTACCAGGGCTCGCGGAAGTCGGACTTGAGATTGGCGAGCTTCGGCAGCTTCGTCCTGTCGAGTGGGCGAAGCGCGTTCTTCCGCAGTAAGGTCTCGACCGCGTAGCCGGTGGGAACCAGCAGGTCGTAGCCGGTCGCACCGGCATCGAGCTTGGCCAGCATCTCCTCGTTGTCCGAGTAGTAGTCCTGATTGACCCGGCAGCGGCACTGGCTTTCGAAACGGCGGACGGTGTCTTCCGAGAGGTAGCTGTTCCAGATGTACAGATAGAGGACATCCTCGCCGTGCGCCGGCGCGGCCAGCGCCGCCAGCGCGGCCAGCCGCCGCGCCCATCGGCGAAGGCTTGGCCAGATCTTCACAGCCGGCCCTTCAGGGCATCCGGCGCCAGTTTCGCGGCCAGCGCGATGAGGGTCAGCGTGAGCGCCATCAGCAGCGTCGATACGGCATTGATTTCCGGCGTCACCGCCACTTTGATCAGCGAGTAGATCTGCAAGGGCAAGGTTGTGACGCCGACCCCGGCGACGAAGAAGGTGATCACGAAATCGTCGATCGAGAGCGTGAAGCTCATCAGGAAACCGGCCAGCACGGCCGGTCGGATGAGCGGCAGGGTGACGTGGCGGAAGGTCTGCCAGGAACTGGCGCCGAGATCGCGCGCCGCTTCGAAGATGCTCTCGTCGAGCATCGCCAGGCTGCTGCGGACGACGACGGCGACGAAGCCGATCGAGAAGGTGACGTGGGCGATGAGGATGGAAAGCAGGCCGAGCGTCAGATCGAGCACCTGACGAAAGAACAACAGGAGCGACACGCCGAGCAGCAGCTCGGGCATCGCCACCGGCCCCAGCACGAGCAGGGGCAGGCCGCCCAGCCAGGCCGACCGGCGGCGCGCCATGGCCAGTCCGGCCATCGTTCCGAGAACGGTCGACAAGCTGGCGGCGCTGAGCGCGATGAACAGCGAATTGGCGGCCGCATCGAGCATCTGCTGGTCGGCGAACAGCGTTGCGTACCAGCGCGTGGTGAATCCGACCCACTCGGCGCTGAGCATCGAGTCGTTGAAGGAGAACAGCACGACAATCGCCAGCGGCACATAGAGGAAGGCATAAACGGACAAGGCCGCGGCCCACAGGCCAGGCGCGCCGCGTTTCATGGCACGCTCCGGCGCGGCCGCGCGGACCACGCCGACAATCCGGCCAGCAGCAGGACGCCGACGGTCAGCAGGATGGACAGGCTCGCGCCGAGCGGCCAATCGCGGTTGTCGAGGAACTGCTCCTTGATCAGGTTGCCGATCAGCATGTCGCGCGTGCCGCCGAGCAACTCGGGGACGGCAAACATGCCGAGGACCGGGATGAAGACCAGCGCCGAGCCGGCCCACACGCCGGGCAGCGAAAGCGGTAACGTAATCCGCCGGAAGCGCGTCCATCGCCCGGCGCCGAGATCCTGCGCCGCTTCGAGCAGCGCCGGATCGTGCTTTTCGAGGTTGGCGTAGAGCGGCAGCACCATGAAGGGCAGATGGACATAGACCATGCCGGCGATCACCGCGCCTGGTGTGTAGAGCAGGCCGGCCGGACCGAGAAGGACGATCCAGGCGTAGATGCGGATCAGGAAGTTGCTCGCGAACGGCAGAATCACGAGCAACACCAGCAGATCGCGCCGACGTTTGGCACTCTGCGCGATCGCCAGGGCCAGCGGATAGGCGAGCATCAGGCAGATCAGTGTCGTCGCCGCGGCGACGATGAAGGAACGCAGGAATATCTCGGCATAAATCCGGTCGCCAAAGAAGAAGCGGTAACTCTCGAGCGACAGATTGAGCCGGCCGTCCTGCAGCAATGGCGCCAGGCCGCCGAATTCGCCCGGCTCCTGGAAGGAAGCGCCGACCATCAACAGCGCCGGCGCGAGAAAGAAGACGAGCAGGAAAACGGCCGGTGGGGCGCCGAGCAGCCAGCCGTTCGGCGATCCGCGCGACGCCGCGGCGCGCTGTCGGTGACGCGGCTCAATCATGCAGATAGACTCCGGCGTCGCGCCGCCACGCAATGCCGACCGGGTCGCCGCGCTCGAGGAAGCGGGTCGGTCCGGGCAGCGAGTTGGCGACCAGCGCCTCGACGATCACTCCGTTGTCGAGCGCGACCTTGTACACCGTGACATCGCCCAGGTAGAGGTAATCGCGGACCCGGCCCTGAAAATGGTTGCCCAGTTCCTGCGCCGGGACGCCAGCAACGATGCCGACCTGTTCGGGGCGTAAGGCGAGGACGCCGTGCTGTCCGGGTCGAGCGGTGGCCGCCGGCGGGCCGACGAGGTCGCCGAGTCCGCTGGCGAAAAGCCGCAGATGATCGGCCGCCGCTTCCCTGACCTCGACGGGCAACAGGTTGATCGTCCCGATGAAGTCGGCGACGAAGCGATTCTTCGGGTAGTTGTAAATCTCCGCCGGCGCGCCGATCTGCTCGATACGCCCCTGATTCATCACCGCAATCCGCTGCGACAGAGCGAGCGCCTCCTGCTGGGAGTGGGTGACGAATACGAAGGTGATGCCGATCTTGCGCTGCAAGGCAATCAGTTCGCCCTGGATCTGCTCGCGCAGTTTGGCGTCGAGCGCCGCCAGCGGTTCGTCGAGCAACAGCACCCGCGGCTGGTCGATCAGGCTGCGGGCCAGGGCGACACGCTGCTTCTGGCCGCCGGACAGTTCGTTCGGATAGCGCTCGGCCTTGTCTGTCAACGCGACCAGGGCGAGCGCTTCGGCGAGACGCCGCCGCCGCTCGTCGCGTCCGACGCCGGCCATCTCGAGGGGAAAAGCGACGTTCTGCGCCACGCTGAGGTGAGGAAACAGGGCGTAGCTCTGGAAAACGGTGTGCACCGGCCTTTTCTCGGGCGAAATGCCGGCCAGCAGTCGCCCGTCGAGCAGCAACTCGCCGTCATCGGGTTCGTCGAAGCCGGCGATCATGCGCAGCAGCGTGGTTTTGCCGCAACCCGAAGGTCCGACCAGGGTGAAGAACTCGCCGGCCTCGATCGACAGGGAGACGTCGTCGAGCGCCTTGAGGTCGCCGAAACGGCGACTGACCTTGCGAATCTCAAGTAGTGGCATGGTGACTTCAGTCTAGCGCAGAAAACCGGCCGCTGCCGGAGCCTGGCCGCCAGACGCGCCGGTGACGTTGCGTGCGCCATGCGCCAAGGCATAGAATCGCCCTTGGGCGCCGGTGTGCGGGCGGCGCCGGCGAGCAAGACGGCCTGCACAGAAAGGTCTGCCATGCAAGCGATGATTCTGGAGGCCCCAGGCCAGCCCTTGCGACTGGCTGAAGTCGCGCGGCCGCGACCGGGGTCCGATCAGTTGCTGCTCGAGGTGCGCGCCTGCGGCGTCTGCCGCACCGATCTGCATGTCCTCGACGGCGATCTGCGGCAGGCCCGGCTGCCGCTCGTGCTGGGCCACGAAATCGTCGGCCTGGTGGTCGCGAAAGGCTCCGCGGTGCAACGTTTTGCGCTCGGTCAGCGTGTCGGCGTGCCCTGGCTGGGTCGCACCTGCGGCCATTGCCGCCATTGCGCCGGCGGGGCGGAGAACCTCTGCGACGCGGCGGAGTTCACCGGCTATACGCTTGACGGCGGGTATGCCGAGTTCGCATTGGCCGATCAAGCCTACTGCTTTGCGCTGCCGGAAAGCTACTCCGACGTCGAAGCGGCGCCGCTTCTGTGCGCCGGGCTGATCGGCTATCGCTCGCTGGTCGCCGCGGGCAACGCCTCGCGTCTCGGCATCTACGGTTTCGGCGCAGCCGCCCACATCATCGCGCAGGTGGCTCGCTGGCAAGGACGCGAGATCTTCGCCTTCACCAAGCCGGGCGACATCGACGGTCAGAATTTCGCCCGCCAACTCGGCGCGAGCTGGGCCGGCGGCGCCGACGAGGCACCGCCCGGGGAAATGGACGCGGCGATCATTTTCGCGCCGGTCGGCGAACTCGTACCGCAGGCGCTTCGTCATACGGCCAAGGGCGGCAGCGTGGTCTGCGCCGGCATCCACATGAGCGACATCCCCGCGTTTCCGTATGCCATCCTGTGGGGCGAGCGCTGTGTGCGGTCGATCGCCAATCTCACCCGGCGCGACGGTGAGGAATTCTTCGCCGTCGCGCCACGCGCCGGCGTCAGGTGCGAAGTGGAGAGCTTCCCGCTGCGCTCGGCGAATGAGGCGCTGCAGCGCTTGCGGGAAGGCCGAATCCGCGGCGCGGCGGTGCTCGTTCCCGAGCCGAGCGCGCCTCAGAAGCTGTAGCGCAGTTCCGAGTAGACGCGGTCTTTCGCGTCGTAGCGCCCGAAATAGCCGAGCGGCGGGCCATTGAAGACGTCGACGCCGAGGGCCAGACGCCAGTTCTTCTCGAAGTTCCAGGTCAGGCGCGGGCGAAGCATCCAGTCGTTGCGGTTCAGGCTGGCAATCCACAACGCCTGCGCCTCGATCTTGTCGCCAAACTTGTGGTTGACCAGCAGGCTGTAGCCGTTTTCATTGGTAGACGGAATGATGTCCGGATGGTGGTCGAAGAAATGGCTCTGGAAAAACTGGGCATTGATACGTGTGTCGCTGAACTGCGTGAAATCCAGGCCGACAACCCACAACAGCGTGTTCTGTGCGACCACTCCGTCCGGGTCGGTGGTGTTCTTGACCTGATAGTTCAGGCCGCGGGTATACACGGCTTCGGCCTTCAAGACCACGGAACCGAAATCCTTGGCCAGGGTGGTGCCGAACTGATCGATCGGGTCGTGCCTGGCCTGGTAGACGACAGTCGGCTGTGGGCCGAGAACGATCTCGCGGTAGAAGGTCGGCGCGGCGCTCATGCTGCTATAGGCAAAGGCGGCGACATCCCAGCCGTCGCGCAACATCGACAGGCGCAGACCATAGTTGGTGTTGGAGAGGTTGCGCGTCGGGATCTTCTCGTTGCGGAAGACGGTGGCCACTCCGGGTGGCGGCGGCAGCGTGTAGTTGTAGAACTCGGCGCCGGGCTTGCCGATCTCGTCATAGCTGGGAACGGGAATCCACAGCAACTCGGCGTGAAAGTCGTCTTTGAAATATTCGGCCCTGACGGCCCACTGCGGGATGCGCAGGACGTCGAACTCGGGCAGGACGAAGTGCCGCACGTCCTTGGCGGAAACCACGTCGCCGAAAAACAGGCCGACCATCTCGCCCCAGATGACGTGCTGCCGGCCGATACGAAAATCCCAGTCGCCCGCGCCGACATCGAGATAGTTCTCACGCAGCAGTACATTGAAGCGCTGATTGTTGTCCACCGCCTGCGGGTAGAAATCGGTCAGGGAATAAGCGGCGTCGTAATCGATACGGGCACCCAGCTTCCACTTGACGTTGTTGCCAAGATCACCCTGGGCGCCGAGATCGGCGCGCAGCATCATCTCCGACCAGTGCGACGGCTGACGATAGGCATAGGCCATGACGTTCTCGACGAAACCCTTGACGCCGGCGGCGCGCGCCGGTCCGCTGCCCGGGCCCGCATCGGCCGCGAGCGGCGCGTCGTCGCCGAACAGCGACTCGCGGCTGGCCGGCGCTGCCGTTTCCTTGGCCGGCTCGTCGTCGGCGAAAAGGGCATCCCGGCTTTTTGGGAGGCTGTCGTCGGGTTTCGCCGCCAAAAGTACGGCCGATGACGCGGGCGACGCCGGCTCGCCGGGCCCGGCCGCCGCGGCCAGCGGCCAGGCGGCGAAGAGCCATGCGAGTCGAACGATAGCCCTGTCAATTCTGTTGTGCATGATTCTCTTCCCCGGCGGAGGCCGGCGCGCCACTCGGCTGGCCATTCTCCTGGTTGATGGTAGCGGCTTCCGTGGGACGGTGACGGGCCAGCGACCACTTGGTACTCGAACGTACGCCCAGCATGGCGATCTCGCCGTCCTCGACACGCACCAGACGGTCCGCCCTGGCGATCACGCGCTTGTCGTGCGTGGAGAAGATGAAAGTCGTCTTGAAGGCGCGGTTGATCTTCTTCATCAGCAGGAGGATCTCCTCGCCGGTCTTGTGGTCGAGGTTGGCCGTCGGCTCATCGGCCAGGACGATCGCCGGCTTGATGGCCAACGCCCGGGCGATCGCCACGCGTTGCCGCTGACCGCCGCTCAACTGGTTCGGGCGATGCTCGGCGTACTTCGACAGGCCGACGACGTCGAGAAAGTAGGCCACTCGCTTCTGACGCTCCGAAACGGTAATATCCCTGCGATGCAGCAGGGGATATTCGACGTTCTCGGCGGCCGACAGCACGGGCAGCAGGTTGAAGGTCTGGAAGATGAAGCCGATCGTGCGTGCGCGCAGGTCGGCGAGCTGGTCGGGCGTGCGTCCGCTGACGTCCTCGTCGTTGATGTAAATCCGCCCGCTGGTCGGCGTGTCGATGCAGCCGATCAGGTTCAACAAAGTGGTCTTGCCACTGCCCGACGGACCGGCGATCGCCAGGAAGACGCCCGGATCGAAAGCCAGGGTAATGTCTTTGAGGGCTTGGACTTTCTGTTCGCCGAGCAGATAATCCTTGTTTACGTGTTCGATGCGGACAACGCTCATTCGCTGGCACTTCCTGCCAACCGTGTCGACGGTCAGCACAATGGGGTGAAAACTATGGAAATCATGACGACCCGCCATACTGGTGTCAAGACTGCCGTGCTTCTTCTGTCCTGCGCCCTTCTCGCCTGGGCATCGCCGGCGCGGGCCGCCGACGCGGCGGCGACGGCGGCTGGCGACGAAGCCGAGGCGAGGGCCATTGTCGAGAAGGCGGATCAGGTGCGCTTCCCGAGCGAGGGATTTCAGGTCGATGTGACGATCACCACCGCGAGCAGCGGTCAGACCGCCGATGTCCGCAAGTACCGGGTACTTTCCAAAGGCAATACAAATAGTGTGGTCATGGTCACCGAACCCGCTTCCGAACGCGGCCAGATCCTTCTCATGAAGGGTCGCGACTTGTGGGTCTTCATGCCCGATGTGTCGCAACCGATTCGCCTCGCACTGTCGCAACGACTGACCGGACAGGTGGCCAACGGCGACCTGGCGCGCGCCAATTTCGCCGCCGACTACACCCCGAAACTGCTGCGTAGCGAGAAGATCGGAAGCGACAACTATCACGTACTCGAACTGACCGGCGTCGATCGCAGCGTGACCTACCAACGGGTGGTCTATTGGGTGCGTGAGAAGGATTTCTGGCCTTACAAGGCGGAGTTCTATTCGCTCTCGAACCGCCTGTTGAAAACCTGCAAGTACGAGGAATTCAAGGCGATGGAGGGGAGGAAGCGGCCGACCCGGCTGGTCATGGAAGACGCGCTGCGCGGTGGGGAACAGTCCGTTCTGGAGTATGGCGGCATGAAATTGCGCGACCTGCCAGACAAGGTATTCACCAAGGATTACCTGAAGAAACTCGACTAGCGCAAGCGGCAGACTGGCAACGATGATTCCCTGCCGCCGTGCGGATTGATCGGTCGTCCGGGCTTATGCCGCCACTCCGGGACTGGCGGTCTGAGTTCGTAGTACTATGCAGTATGCTGCTTTGGCGCTGGGCCGACCGGCAGTTTAGTGAATAGCAGAAGGGTGGCGAATGTTTCTTTCGAATCTGACCGAACTGACGATGAGCCAGGGCTACCGGCGGTTTTTCAGGGTCGTGCCGGCCCTGAGCGACGCGTTGCGAGCCGAGAACTACCGGATTCGCCACGAAGTTTACTGCCGCGAGTTGGGTTTCGAGGCCGAGCGCCCGGAGGGCCTCGAGGCGGACGCCTTCGACGACCAGTCGGTGCATTGTCTGGTGCAGTCCGTTGCCAACGGGCAGTACGTGGGATGCGCCCGTCTGGTCCTGGTCGACCCCGAGCGCCCTCACGCGTCACTGCCTTTCGAAATCAGCTGCGAGGCGACTCTCGACCGGTCGATCATCGACCCGATGCGCGTCGACCGCTCGCGTATCGCCGAGATCTCCCGCCTGGCGGTGATCGGCAGCTACCGCCGCCGGCAAGGCGAACAAGGCAAGGCGATCTCCCTTTCGGACGACGATTTCGGCACGCCGAACCGGCCCCGCCAGCCTTATCTGGCTCTTGCCGTCTATCTTGGTCTGATCTCACTGGCCCGCCATTACGGCATCACCACGCTGTTCGTGCTGACCGAGCGACGTCTCGCGCTGAACCTCTCGCGACTCGGTGTCCGCGTCGAGACGATCGGCGGCGAGATCGAACACCGCGGAATCCGCCTTCCTTCGATGATGTCGGTCGATGAAATCATCGGCGGCATGAACTTTCTGGTCCGTGCGCTCTTCGAGGTCATCTCGCGCGAAGTCAAGGATGGCCTCGACGCCAGCGGACAGGACGCGGTGCGCGCGAAACACCATCCTCTGCTCTAGCCGTCGATCCATGTACGTCTCTCGACTCTTGCCTGCCGCTGCCGGAGAGAGATCAGGCGTCTTGCGCCAGCGCCATGCATAGCCTGCCGGAGTCGATACGCCAGGCGATGGAGTCGGGACGCGCGCCATCGCCGCCACAGGTGCTGTTGCGTCTCATGCAAATGGTCGATGACGACGGCACGACGATGGCCGAACTTGCCCGGCTGGTAGAACAGGATCCGGGATTATGCACTCGGGTGTTGACGGCGGCCAACTCGGCGGCGATCCGCCGTGGCAACGAGTTGCGCAGCATCGAGAGCTGCCTGATGGCGCTGGGAACCCGCCTTGTCCGCTCGATCGCCACCTGTCTGTCGGTGCAAAGTCTGTTCGACGAAAGGACCGCCACCCGGTTGGTCGATCTGTCGGCCTTCTGGACGCACTCGCTACTGATCGCCGAGCTTTCCCGCGGCCTGGCCATCGCCAGCGGCTACCACCGGCCGGACGAAGCCTACCTTGCCGGCCTGCTGCACGATGTCGGGGAACTGATCCTGCTGTCGGCGCTCGGCGATCCCTATCTGCAGATCCTGGCCACCTGCACCAACGAAACCGATCTGCCAGTCATGGAGACCGAGCGCTTCGGTGCGCATCATGGCGAGATCGGCACCTGGCTGGCCGATCAATGGCAGCTCGATTCGCCGTTTGCGGATGGCATCCTGTTCCATCACCTGCCTGCCGAGCAGATCGTCACCGCCGCCCAGTTGCCACAGGTGGTCTGGCTGGCGCACGCGCTGAGCGGCTGCGACGAGGTTCCCGGGGCGTTGGAAGAACTCGCCGAGCGGATGTTCGGCCAGCCCGGCAACACCTCGCTCCGGGCGCTGCGCGATCAGGCGGAGCAACGTATGTGCGTCATTGCCGACGCCATCGGCATGACGCCGCCCGACCGCGCGGCATGCGGCGGTGCGGCTGGGCTGCCGCGGGTGCTGGCGGGCCACGGCCGGAGCGAAACCGACGCCCATGGCCGGATCGCCAGCCTGATCGGCAATCAGGCCCTGATGCGACCGCTGCAGCAGAACCTGTTCACCCTCACCACTGACGCCGAGGTACTTTTCGCGTTGCGCGAATCGGCGCGCATCTTGTTCGACCTCAACCGCGTCGCTTTCCTGTTCTGCGATCCGCTCGACGGCCGCCTGACCGGCAAGGGTATCAGCGGTCAGGCAGCGATCTTCGGCCAGATCAGCATCCTGCCGGAAGCGCGGCGCAGTCTGGCCGCCGCGGCAGCCCTCAGTGGCCGGATCTGCTCGTCCTACGACCGGGCGCCGCCGGCCGCGGAATCCCTGATGGACATGCAGTTTGCCAGAGCCCTGGCGAGCGGTGGCTTGCTTTGCATCCCGATGATCGGCGACCGCCGAACGGTCGGCGTCATCGTCGCCGGGTTGAGTGCCGGTCAACACACTCTCGTGTCCCGCCGCCAGCCCTGCCTGGCCAACTTCGGGCGCATTGCCGGCATCAGTATCGACAACTGGCATGAGACGCAGAGCGTTCGTCGGCAGGCTGATGAAGACGTGTCGGCGCGCTTCGTTCGTGAGGCCAGACGTGTTGTTCACGAAGCCAGCAATCCGCTGACGATCATCAAGGGCTATCTGAGGATACTCGACGACAAGCTGCCGCCGGACGCTGGCGTACACCGCGAACTGACCGTACTCAGCGAGGAAATAGAACGAGTGGCGAGCATCGTACGGCGCATGAGCGCCATCCCCGCGGCGATGACCGAGGACGAATCGCTCGACATCTGCGACCTGCTGCGCGAACTTCTTCTGCTCTATCGGGAAACGCTTTTCGATGCTCGTGGGATTGTCGTCGATGCACGCCTGCCGCCACAGGCGATCAGGATTGCCGGCGATCGCAACAGCCTCAAGCAGATCCTCGTCAATCTCTGGAAGAATGCCTCGGAAGCGCTTTCCTGCGGCCAGCGCGTGCAACTGTCGCTGACCGACGGCATCCTGCACGAAGGCCGCCATTTTGCCGAACTCAGGTTCGAAGACAACGGGCCAGGCATGAGCGAAGCGGTGATCAGCGCGCTCCACCGCCCGGTCGACGGACGCATCGGCGCTGCTCGTGGGCTTGGTCTATCGATCGTCGGCACGCTGGCCAGACAGCTGCGGATACTCGTCACGTGCCGCAGCAAGGAAGGCCAGGGGACCATGATCTCGCTGCTGCTGCCGACTGCGAATTCGGCGCCGCAGCACGGCAACAGTGAAACCCAACCGCGTTAAGAAGTTAATCTCGCCGCCGGACAGCGGCCAGGAGCAACGATGAAGGCCATACCGAACGTCGATTTTTCGCCGCAAGTCCCGGAGTCTCCCGCCATCGGCGCTACCCTCCTGATCGTCGACGACGAAGAGCGTATCCGGATGGCCTACCGGCAACTGCTGGCGGCCGAGGGACGTCACATCGAGGACTGCGGAAGCGGCGGCGAAGCCTTGCGCAGGCTGGAGCGGCGCGACATCGACATCGTCATTCTGGATCTCAATCTGCCTGACATGAACGGGCTGGAGATCATGGAATGGATGGTCCACACGCACGTGCCGACAGCGGTTGTCGTTTTCAGCGGCGACGAGTCGATCGATTCGGCGATCCGCGCCCTGCGACACGGTGCCCTGGAGTTCATTCGCAAGCACGGCAATCCGCAGGAACTCATCGACACCGTAGACCGCGTCGAGCATCGACGCCGGATCGAGCGCGAGCATGCGCTGATGACGGTCCGCCTCGAACAGTCGGAACGACTGCACCGTTTTCTCGTCGAGCAGTCGCCCGACATCATCTACACCTTGGACCGCAGCGGCCACTTCATTTTCGTCAACGGCCGCGTCGAAGCTTTGCTCGGCTACACGCGCGACGAACTCCTCGGGCAGCACTACTCGCTGATCGTACATCCGGATGACCAGGAGCGCGCCCGCTTCGTCTTCAACGAACGTCGGATCGGCGAACGTGCCAGCAGCAACGTCGAAATCCGGCTGCAAACGAAGTCCCAACGCGTGCGTCATTTCGAAAACCGAACCGTCGTCACCATCCTGAGCGCGCAAGGTCTCTACACTACGCAGAACGAACCGCAAGACCGGCAGTTCATGGGCACCTCCGGTGTCGCGCGCGACATCTCGGAGCGCAAGAAAGCCGAGGAGACGATCGCTTTCCAGGCGTTTCACGACCTGCTGACCGGACTGCCCAACCGCATCCTGTTCAAGGACCGACTGGCGATCGCGCTCACGCAAGCCAAGAGGAAGAGCAAGCGGCTCGGCGTAATGTTCATCGACATCGATCGCTTCAAGCTGGTCAACGACACCTACGGCCACCACGAGGGCGACGAGTTGCTCAAGGGGTTTGCCCAGCGAGCCCGTCGCTGCCTGCGCTCCGGTGACACCCTGGCGCGCCAGGGTGGTGACGAGTTTACCGTCTTGCTACCCGATCTCGGCAGCGGCGAGGATGCCGAGCTGATCGCCGCCAAGATGCTGGCCGAACTCAGGCGACCGTTCAAGATCGCCGGTATGGATTTCTTCACCACGGTCAGCATCGGCATATCGCTCTATCCGGACAATGGCGAAACACCGGAAGCTCTACTCAACAGTGCGGACATCGCCATGTACCAGATCAAGGGCCGCGGCAAGAACGGCTATCTGCAATACATGCCCGAGATGCACAGCGGCCACAGCCGACGAATCACGCTCGAAAGCGATCTCCGCCTGGCGCTGGTCAGCGGCGACCAGTTCGAGCTGCACTATCAGCCACAGATCAGCTTCAGCCAGGGACTGACGATCGGGATGGAGGCTTTGATCCGCTGGCGCCACCCGCAATATGGTCTGATGGCGCCAGACGCCTTCATTCCGCTAGCTGAAGACACCGGCATGATCGTCGATCTGGGCGACTGGGTACTCGACAAAGCGCTGGGCCAGTTGGCGTCCTGGCGCGACAAGGGATTCACCAGCCTGCGACTGGCCATCAACCTTTCGCCAAAAGACTTCGAGCGTGACGACCTGCCTGAGCGCATCCTCCGCCATCTCGACACGCATGCCGTCCCGGCGGCGGCGGTCGATATCGAAATCACCGAAAATCTGCTGATGAAGGACGCCGAAAGAAACATCAACAGAGTCCAGCAACTGCGCGCCTGCGGCCTGGGCGTTTCGATCGACGACTTCGGCACCCGCTACTCGTCGCTCAACTATCTGCGCCGCTTCCCGATCAACAGCCTCAAAATCGATCAGTCTTTCGTTCGCGATCTCAACCCTCAGAATCAGAGTTCGAGCGCGATCATCCACGCCGTTTCCTGCATCGCCTGCAGTTTCGGCTTACGAGTTTTGGCCGAAGGCGTCGAGACCGACGCTCAAAGAACACTGTTGGGTAAGCTCGATTGTAATGACATGCAGGGTTTTCTGTTCAGCCGACCACTGGCGGCGGTGGATTTCGAGGCGTTCCTGACCAGCCGCCCCTTTCCATCGCTCGAAGGGGCGCGCCTTTGCTAGGCAATACGTGGGCTACATCGGCCAACGATCGAAACCGGCGATCCGCAAGACGACGCCAAACGCGGCTAGCCGGACTCAGCGTCGCGCCGGCGGCGAACCGCCGGGTACACTACTGAGCACACCGAGAACGACGAAGAGAAAAAGGAATCGCGGCGCGTCGATCAGCGTGTCGAACAAACCCAGTACCAGAAATCCTGCCAGGGCAGCGCCGGCGGTCGCCGCGGCCAGGTCACCCCGGACTGCTCGCTTGCTTGCCCGAACCAGACTCAACGCAACAAATGCTGTGACGGCCAACGCGCCAAGCCAGCCCTGATCGAACAACAAGGCAACCGGCAGACTCTTGCTATGCCACGACAGATGGCTGTCGGACGCGAAAAACCAGGACGCCATGCCCTGACTGAAGTCCCCATTGTCGATCAGCTCCAGTCCATTGCCGGCTCTCAAGCCAAGCGCGTCGATGTCGACGGCCGTCTGGCCGGTGCTATAAACCGTCAGTTTGACCGGGCCGCGGGCAAACCAGGGGCGTGCCGTCAAGCGGCTGACGTCGATCGGCTGTTCGAAGTGTTGCCAGCTACCGGAAGCGTTCGCCAGCGGCACTTCGATACTACCGGCGCAATTGGCGGAAGTGAGCATCCATTTCTCGCAGACCGCGACGACCACGCTCCCGGCCGCGGGAACCGCACTGCGCACGTCGACCCTCAGCCGATACGGCAGGCCGGCCGGGATGCTTACGATCTGTTCAATATAAATCGGCTGGCCGGCCGAAAGACGCAAGAAGGTGTTGTCTGACTGACGCTCGAGACGGAAAGAAGCGCTCCGTCCCGGTTCGGGACTCCGCCAATAATGGATCTCCGGGTAGCGGCCGAGGCCCATGCCAATGAGTAACGTCGCCAGACCGTCGTCCCGCATGGCCAGCGCGCCCCGCCAATGGGCCAGTCTGGCGTCGAGATCGACACCGGCGCGGGCTATCCGATCCTGGGCAACTCTACCGGCAAAGATTGGTACGGCCACGACGGCCATCGCCACACCGAGCGCCAGAACGGGCGCCACTCGCCGTAAGCGGCCAGGCCCGCCCAGCAGTGCGGCGGCAAGCGCCAACAGCGAGGAGATGGCGAAGGCCAGATAGCCATTACGGGAAAATGTCAGCATCAGAGCGAAGGTGCTCATCAACAACAAGCCGACGCCAAACAGCTTCGCCACCCGGCTGGAAGTTCCGGCGAGAAGAAAAATGAGGAAAGGCACGGCGACGGCGAAGAAACACTCGATATAGGCACCGCCGACATGCATCGCCGAAAAAGGCCCGGTCACGCGGTAGTCGTTGTGGAGACTGGTCAGCCCACCATAAATCGAGCGTTCCCAGAGAACGATCGCGACGGTGAATAACAATCCCGTCGCCATCCCACGAGCGAAAAGCGAAAATACCGGCTGATTGGCAAGCGCCAGGCGACGGAGCAATCCCCAGAACAGGAGTGCCCACAACAGCCCCTTGCCGATGCGCAGTCCGTTGAACGGGCTGAAATACCCGCTAAAGGCGTTGAGGTCGATGGCCGGCCACGGCAACAAGGGCATCAGCACGCCGATGCCGACGCTCAGCGCCAGCAAGCTGAGGCAAGCGGTCAGCGGCACATCGTGCGCCTGGCCGGGCAGTGCCTGCGGCGTCCGGGCATAGGCAATCGCCAAGCCGAGAAGCATCAGGATGTCGAACTCGTCAATCAGCAGCGGCCCGCTCCAGGGCGCCAGGTCGAAGACTGGCAGCGCAGCGGGAAGCAGCGCCATCAACACCGGCGGGCGAAACCATACGGCCACGGCGAAGGCGGTCAGGAGCAGGGCCATGATCACCGGTTGAAGTGGGGAATTGGCAAGCCATACCAAGGTCGCCAGCACCGCGAAAGCGAGCGCCACCAAGCTGCCAGCCTTCGTTTGTCGAGCGGTCGCCGGAGTTCGCGCGAGCCGCTCGGCGCGCCCGCTAGTCGGTCGGTGCTTGGCGGCCATCTGGGGAAACGGAGAAAGGACGGCCGCCACGGCCCCCCGGTTCTCCGCCTGCAGCGAGCGAGCGAGCTGCGCCACGACGAGTGCCGTGAAGACGGCCGCGGCCGGCGCGATCAGCACGTTGGTCGGATCCGGATGCCCGCCAGCGATGAACAGGCGGGCCGTCTCGACGACCAGCGCCAGCAGGAAGGCGCCTACTGCCGGCACCATCAAGGAAGTGCGGAAAGCCCAGGCGAGCAAGCCGAACGGAGCATATTGGCCCGCAACCGAAACCAGGCTCGACAGGGCATGGGCCTCGGTCGTGAAATAGTGGTAGTAGAAGGGCAGAAAACGCAGTTCGGCCAAGGCCGCTCTGGCATTTTCCAGTCCCTGCCAAGGGCGACTGAACCAGCCATTGAGCGCGAGGACGGAAAACAGGTAAACCGGCGCCAGCGGTACTGTCAGACGCCGCACCAGTCCGGCGATGCGCCCCTCGGCGAGGCGCTCGCGGTGCTGCCAAAGGATAGCGCCCAGCCAGCACCCACAACCCCGGGTCAGCAACGACAGCCCTTGGCTACGCCCGGAATAGATGAAAAACTGGGCAAGCTCGATCGCCAAACCGAGCAAGAGCCCAAAACGCAAGGCAGCGCCCGCTCGCCCGCTGGCCAAGCTGTTCCGCCGCGCCACAAGGATGCCAAGCGGCAAGGCCGTGGAGACCTCGATCGCGAGTTGCAGCAGAACCCTCAGTAGACCCCACTGAGCGGGTACTTCGGCTCGCCACCAGCTCCATTGGGTCGAAGCAGCCTTGGCGGCAAGTTCCTCGGTCGACAAGACGAAGTCGTATGGGAACAAGGCAAGGGCGAGGAAGAAAAACAAGTACACCTGCAGCAGGAGGTCGAGAAATTGCGTGTGGTCGCGAAGCCTGACGCTAACGAGTGCACGAAACCAGGCGGTCCCATAGGCGGCCACCACGATGCCGACAGCGCTGCCTACCACTTCCGCAAGGAGGTCGTTCAGGGAAACCGTGCGTGGCGGGAAAAAAATCTGCGCAAACTCGATGCTGACCGCCAAACTGCAGGACAACACCATAGCGAAGGCAAGCCTCGAGACGCGGCTTTCGAGTTGCCCCCTGCCCGCCAACAGGTTGACAAGAAGGAAGCCGACGGGAACATAGAGCACACCATTCGCGATCCAGTCTGCACGGCTCTCGACTCCCAGCCGGTACATCGGAATCTGCTCGAAACGGGCCCAGGCCCAGGCCAGCGAATGCGGCTGGAAGTCGAGCGGAACCAGGCTGCCGTAGATTACGAAAGCGAGGTACGCAAGCAGCCAGCCGGTAGGCCGGGCGATGCCGTCGTGCCCGGCGGAATCAGGGGTAATCGAGGCACTTGGCATTCATCAAGTCCGGGAAACGCTGGATCCGTGGAACGAGAAAATCGACATTAGGCAAGGAAGCCAAGAAAAGCAATGGCGACTACCGGACGGAGGCGCCGCCGAAAGATGTCGCGCCTCGCTGCCGAGAATGTCATCGTGGCAAGATCAGAGACGCCGGCGAAGGACATTCCGCACCACCCGTCCGCCTTCTTGCCCGCCGCGCAGAGACGCCCTACTTGGCGCATCTTGGTGCGTTGGCAATCACTTTGTCAAGCTGGGCGGCGAGAAGCTTCCAGGGCCACGACCGGCGACCCTTCGAGCGCGGCGCGTCGGCCGTCGAACCGCCGACTTCTGCTGCCCACACGCACGCTACCGGGGTTCGCCGGAGGTCACAGCAGGCCTCCGGCGAGCGGCACGGTGGGCTGTCGTCGGTGAACTCGGGCCATGGTGGCAGCGGCAAGGATCGCCATAGCGTTGGCACACGACCAGCCAGGAAGATCACGGAAGCAAGGCGCGGCCGATCTCCAGCAGCAGTCGAACGACGCCACTGATGAGCAGCGCAACGCCAACCGAAAGACTGATCGAGAAGCAGGCCTCTCGCCAGCCTATCGTTCTGATCATGACGGCGAAGGTGGACAGACACGGAATGTAAAAGGTCAGGAAAACGAGGAAAGTAGCGATCTGTACCTGATCGAGCAAAGGCGCGATTTCCATGCTCCCCAGGGCCTGGTAGACCATCAGCAAAGACAGTTCCTTGCGCAAAACACCAAACAGGATCGGCACTCCGAGAAGTGACGGCAGTCCCAGCCACCAAGTACTGATCGGTAGCAGGACGAGATTGATCACCTGATCGGCACCAAAGTGTCTGAGCAGCGCCAGCAGCACGCTGCCCGCCACCAGTAGCGGGGTGACGACGGTCACGATGTCGCTTGTCCGCTCCCAGGTTTGCCGGAACACATCGCGCCAGCTAGGAAGCGCGTAGGACGGAATTTCCTGGATCACGCCCGCCGCCACCTCCGGGTAACGTCGTGTCAGGATCCGCCCCAATACGGCAAGGACGATCGCGGTCAGCGCAAAAATGGCCAGTACACCCAGCCCGCCGAGGTATTTGCCGCCCATCGCGAGAATGATCGCCGAGCGGGCCGAACAAGGGACGAAAGCAAGCAACAGGGTAGCGACGAGCCGATCCTTGCCGCTCGTCGTTGCGGCGACCAGTGAGATGGCCGGCACGTTGCAACCGAGGCCAACGAGAAAGGCGGAGGCGACGCTGCCGTGCAGACCGATACGGTGGAAACCCCGGTCCACGACGAAAGCGACGCGGTGCATGATTCCGGATTCCTCCAGCGCCACCAGAAACACGACGAGTGGAAGCATATAGGGAATGGCGATGCCGACCAGGCCGACCAAGCCGTCGGCGACCGCTCGCCCGACGACGCCGGCAGTGGAATCAGGTTGCCACTGCTGAACCCACTCCATCAGAGGTGCCGCCGTCAAGGCATCAAGCATCGTGCTGACCTTGAAAACCATCAGCAGGACCAGCGCAAAAACCGCCACACTGCCCAGCAAACCCCATCGCGGATGGAGAAAGATGCCGTCGAGCAGGCGCTGCCAGTAGCCGGCGTCCGCAGCGCCACCGAAGCGCGTGACATCCTCGAACAGCATCGCCGCCCGGTGGTGCCGGTCGGCGTGCAGTTCGTCCGACAGTGTACGCGGCAAGCGGCTCTCGGCAGAAACGCGCGCCGCCTGGACTTCGGGCAGCAAGTGTGGGAAATGGCAGCTCAGTTCCTGCAGAAAATAGCCGTCGTTCTCGGCTAGCTGGAACAACAGAAAACGCCAGGGGACGCGAAACGCTTCCTCGACCTCGTCTCGCTCGACCAGCGAGCGCAGCCCTCCCAGGCTCGCCTCGATAGGCGTGCTGGCTAACTGCTGGCGCGGCACAGTCGGCGCTCGCGCCGCCGCAAGCGCCGCCGCGAACAACTCGGCCACGCCAATACCCATGTGCGCTACCGTCGCCACCACCGGCACCCCGAGGGAATCCGCAAGCGTCCGCGCGTTGATATACAGTCCCTTGCGACGGGCTTCGTCGACGCGGTTCAGTGCGATGACCATCGGCTTGCCGAGTAGACTGAGTTCGAAGCTCAGTTCGAGATCCCGCTGAAGGGCCGTGGCGTCGACAACCTGGATCAGCACGTCGGGGGCGTTGAAAGCCACCACGGGCTGCGCCGTTTCGTGCGCGGCAACCGGCGGCCAGGAGTCGCCCCAGAGCAGATACTTGACGACGATCCGGTCGTGCGCGTCCAGCGAATGCAGCGAAGCGAGCGGCGGCAGGTCGACCAGAGAGATCTGCTCGAGGCCGATGTCGACCAGACACTCGTCATAGGCACCACCGTCGCGCAGCAGCCTGTGGTGGCGCGGGGAAGCACTCGATGCGGCACGGAAAAGCGTACTCTTTCCGGTCTGCAGACGACCGACCAGCGCGACGCGCGGACCTCGGTCGCCACGCAACAGCCTCCCGGGCAGCGGGATCGTCGTAATCCTTGTTTTCACGTGAAGTCCGCTTGATGCGCGCAGCCCGTACGGCGGGCTCGACCAATCCGACCCTCAGCCCGCCATCGATCAGACGATGAGCGCCAGGCGCAACGATGAGTGGACACTACGGCCGACAGGCCGTCGTTAGCGGCCGACGATTTGCCGAACAGTCATCAATCGTCGTCGTCACACTCGTCGTCGTGCATGTGCCCGTGTCTGATCTCGTCTGCCGTGGCGGGACGGATTCCGGTAACCGTACAGGTGAATACCAATGCCATACCGGCCAGTGGGTGATTGCCGTCGAGCACCACCTGGTCGTCAGCGATCTCGGTTACGCGATAGATCAGCACGTCCTCGTCCTCGTCGTCGGCCCCTTCCGCCACCCCTTCGAACTGCATGCCGAGTTGCAGTTCGTCGGGAAACTGGCTGCGCGGCTCGACCTGGACCAAGGTGGCATCGTACTCGCCGAAAGCATCGTCAGGCTGCATCTTGACGATTACCGATTGGCCGATCGACTTTCCGTGCACGGCTTCCTCGATCATCGGAAAAATATCGTCGTAGCCTCCGTGCAGATAAACGAGCGGCTCCTGACCGGCGTCGACCAGTTCGCCATCGGGATCGGTAACGCTGTAGTCGAGCGTAACGACAGTATTCTTGGCAACTTGCATGTTCATGAATTCAGTTCCTTCACCGCACGCAACATCTGAAGCGCATGGCCTTTGGCGTTCACTCCGTACAGCGCGAGGCGGAGAACACCTTGTTTGTCGATGACGAAAGTCGAGCGCACGATGCCGTACTTCTCGACACCGCCAACTTCTTTCGCCTGCCATACACCGTACTGCTCGCACGCCAAGCCATCGGCATCCGACAGGAGGGACACGGATATCCCGTGCTTGTCTCGGAATTCCGCATGCCGGATACAGTCGTCCCGACTGATGCCGATGACCCGGCAATCCAGTCGCGCGAACTCGTCCTCATGGTCGGAGAAATCGGTCGCCTGCAAGGTACAGCACGGTGCGTCATCTCTGGGATAAAAAAAGAGAATGAGATTGTTCCTGCCCTGAAACTGGGCAATATCGATGAGTTCCATATCCGCATCGGGGAGGACGAACATCGGCGCTGGCTGTCCTGCTTTCAGCATGGTGCCCCCTCAAAGACCCATCCCGATCGCACGCTAGCGAGCGGGTGCCCCGATTCTAACCAAGCTTCCGGAACCTGACTACAACTACCGGTCAGCCGGACCGGCGCGACTGCCCGTGCCCGGAACGGACCACAGCAACGCGCCCACCGGGATGGAACGGAGCGCGGCCGACAGGAAACGCGCTATCGTCCGGCCTGTTTGACGGCCTCCTTCCCCGCCGTTGGCTTAGACGCAAGCGTGCCCGCTGCCGATGCCTTTGGGGCAAGCGTCCTGTCGGCCGCAGGCTGATCCGGAATCTGGACGAATACTTCGTCCTGCCTGACCATCCCGAGTTCGAAGCGGGCGCGCTCCTCGATCGCGTCGTAACCCTGCTTCAAATCACGCACCTCGGCGTCCAATCCGGCATTGCGCTTCTCGAGTTGCTTGTTCGCCTCCTGTTGCTGGCGCAATTGCCGATCGACGTCCCATACCCGCAGCCAGCCGCCCTTGCCCAACCACAGCGGATGCTGCAGCAGGGCGATCAACACGAGCAGTGTGACAGCCAGCCAGCGCACGGGACGGAACCGGCCGAATCAGTCAAGACAGATTGTAGAAAGCATCGCGGCCCGGATAACCCGCCGTATCGCCGAGATCTTCCTCGATGCGCAGGAGCTGGTTGTACTTGGCGATCCGGTCGGAGCGTGACAGCGAGCCGGTCTTGATCTGCAGCGCATTCATACCGACGGCGATATCGGCGATGGTGCTGTCCTCGGTTTCGCCCGAGCGATGCGAAATCACCGCCGTATAGCCAGCGCGCTTGGCCATCTCGATGGCGGCAAAGGTCTCCGAGAGCGTGCCGATCTGATTGATCTTGATCAGGATCGAGTTGGCGATACCCTGCTTGATGCCCTCCTTGAAGATCCGCGTATTGGTCACGAACACATCGTCACCGACGATCTGGACTCCCTTGCCGAGGCGCGCCGTGAGCACTTTCCAGCCATCCCAGTCACCCTCCGCCATCCCGTCCTCGATCGAAACGATAGGGAAGCGATCGGTCAGATTGGCCAGATAGTCCACCAGTTCGTGCGAGCTCAACTGGAGGTTCTCGCCGATCAGGTGATAACGGCCGTCTCGGTACAGTTCGGATGCGGCACAGTCGAGACCGATCAGCACGTCGTCACCGGGGGAGTAGCCGGCGTTCTCGATCGCATGAATGATCAGATCCAAAGCTTCGGCATGGCTACCGAGATTCGGAGCAAACCCTCCCTCGTCACCGACCGCCGTCGAGAAACCCTTCTTGTGCAAGAGTTTCCGCAGAGCATGAAAGACCTCGGCGCCACAACGCAGGGCTTCGCGAAACGAGTTCTGACTGACCGGCAGGATCATGAACTCCTGGAAGTCGAGGCTGTTGTTGGCGTGTTCGCCGCCGTTGATGATGTTCATCATCGGTACCGGCATCTGCATCGGCCCCGAACCGCCGAAGTATCGGTAGAGCGGCAGACCCGACTCCTCGGCGGCCGCCTTGGCGACCGCCATCGAAACCGCGAGCATGGCGTTGGCACCGAGGCGCGCCTTGTTGTCGGTGCCATCGAGGTGAATCAGCGTTTGGTCGATGAAGGCCTGTTCCTGTGCGTCGAGTCCGATGATCGCCTCGGAAATCTCGGTGTTCACATTTTCCACCGCCTGCAGTACACCCTTGCCGAGATAGCGGGCCGCATCGCCATCGCGCAATTCAATGGCCTCGCGCGAGCCGGTCGAGGCGCCCGAAGGCACCGCCGCCCGTCCCATGACGCCGGATTCGAGCAGAACGTCACATTCGACGGTAGGGTTGCCGCGCGAGTCGAGAACCTCGCGGGCGACAACATCAACGACAGAACTCATCTTGTTTTCCTCGTTTCAAAAGAACCGGATTGGTAATCGCTCGACACCCAGCCGCGGCGCGCCATCAGCCGAGTTCCTCGAAGCCAGCCGCCTTGACCACACGGTCGAGCGCCACCAGCATCGTCAGCAGGCTTTCCATGCGACTCAGCGGCCAGCTGTTGGGCCCATCTGACAGGGCCACCTCGGGACGCGGATGGGTCTCCATGAACAAACCGGAGAGACCCGCCGCGACAGCGGCGCGCGCCAGCACCGGGATGAACTCGCGCTGCCCGCCAGAAACGCTGCCCAGCCCGCCCGGCAACTGCACCGAATGAGTGGCATCGAAAACCACCGGGCACGCCGTCTCGCGCATGATCGACAGGCTGCGCATGTCGGCAACGAGATTGTTGTAGCCAAAGGACACGCCGCGCTCACAAACCATGATCGTATCGGCCCCGGCCGCCGCCGCTCTGGCCTTGGCGACGACGTTGCCCATGTCGCCCGGGGCGAGAAACTGCCCCTTCTTGATGTTGACTGGCTTACCGGCGGCGGCGACGGCCTCGATGAAATCAGTCTGCCGACAGAGAAAAGCCGGTGTCTGGAGAACGTCGACGACGGTGGCGACGGCGTCGATATCCTGTTCACGATGCACGTCGGTGAGTACCGGAACGCCAACCTGGCGGCGCACCTCGGCAAGAATCCGCAGGCCGGCGTCGATGCCCGGTCCACGCGGCGAATGGCCCGAACTGCGATTGGCCTTGTCGTACGATGCCTTGAACACATAGGGCAGATCGAGGCGGCCACATACTTCCTTGAGATGGCCGGCAACCTCGAGACAAAGATCGAGAGATTCCGCGGTACAAGGACCGGCGATCAAAAAAAGCGGCTTCTCGAGACCGGCTTCGAAGTGGCAGAGCTTCATACCTTGCCCCGGTACGCCGCGGCTGCCTGAACAAACGACGTGAATAGGGGATGGCCACGGCGCGGTGACGACGTGAATTCGGGGTGAAACTGGCAACCGATAAACCACGGGTGTTGGTTGACTCCACCACGTGGCAATTCGACGATCTCGCACAGATCGGTCACCGGCGCTCGACCGGAAACCACCAGGCCGCTTTCCTCCAGGCGACCGAGCAGCGTGCCGTTGACTTCGTAGCGATGACGATGACGTTCGATGATTTCAGCCCGGCCATAGACCTGTCGCGCCAAAGTACCCTCGACAAGGCGGCAGATCTGACCACCCAGACGCATGGTGCCGCCGAGATCGGAGTTCTCGTCGCGCTTTTCCAGCCGGCCGGAGGCGTCCTGCCACTCGGTGATCAGGCCAACCACCGGGTACGTGGCTTCCTGGTCGAACTCCGTGCTGTGCGCACCATTCATGCCGGCGACATGGCGCGCGAACTCCACGACAGCGAGTTGCATCCCCAGACAGATCCCCAGGAAGGGCACTCCGTTCTCGCGCGCATAGCAAATTGCCGCGATCTTGCCCTCGGTGCCCCGCCGCCCGAAGCCACCCGGCACGAGAATCGCGTCCATGCTCCGCAAGGCCTCACAGCCCTCCCGCTCGATGTCTTCGGAGTCGACGTAGCTGATCTGGACCTTGCTACGCGTGGCGATTCCGGCATGGACCAAGGCTTCGGTCAGCGACTTGTACGACTCTGTGAGGTCGACATACTTGCCGACGAAGGCCACATTGACCACCCGCTCCGGGTTCTCGAGCGCCTGCACGATCGTTTTCCAGACGCTCAGGTCAGCCGCCCTGGCCAAGATCCCGAGTTTGTGGCAGACGATCTCGTCAAGCATCTGGTCGTGCAGCATGGCCGGAATTTTGTAGATCGAATCCGCATCGCGTGCCTCGATTACCGCCTCGCGCTGCACGTTGCAGAACAAAGCCATTTTCCGCTTGTCGTCTTCGGGAATCGGTCGATCCGTTCGGCAAAGCAGAATGTCCGGCTGAATGCCGATTTCCCGCAATTCCTTGACCGAATGCTGCGTTGGCTTGGTCTTCAGCTCGCCAGCCGTCGAAATGTAGGGAACCAGGGTCAGATGCATGTAACAGGCGTTACTGCGACCTTCCTGCAGGCCCATCTGGCGGATCGCCTCGAGGAAGGGCAGCGACTCGATGTCGCCAACCGTTCCGCCAACCTCGACAATCGCCAGATCGGCGCCTTCAGCGCCTCGTCTGATGTGCGCCTTGATCTCGTCGGTAATGTGCGGAATCACTTGCACCGTCTTGCCGAGATACTCGCCGCGCCGCTCCTTCTTGATGACCGAATCGTATATCTGGCCGGTCGTGAAATTGTTGCGCCGCTCCATGCGCGCATTGGTGAAGCGTTCGTAGTGGCCCAGGTCGAGGTCGGTTTCGGCGCCGTCCTCGGTGACAAACACCTCGCCATGCTGGAACGGACTCATCGTTCCGGGGTCGACATTGATGTAGGGGTCGAGCTTGAGATGAGTGACTTTGATGCCACGCGACTCGAGGATCGCTCCCAAAGAAGCGGCAGCGATGCCCTTGCCAAGGGACGAAACCACGCCGCCAGTAACGAATACGTATTTGATCATGGAGATGACTGCAGCGGGAAATCCAGATTGTAGCCGAAAAGAGGCCGGCTCTCAAACGGCTGCCGCCCGGACGGTGGTCGCCGGCGATGCCGGCGGCGGCGGACCTCAGCGAAGAAACTCGCGACTGATCTCTCGAAAAAGCTCGCTACCTGCGCGCCGCAACCATTCGAAAGCGACCATCTCGCGCGACACGACGTCGGCTCCGTGACGGCGCATACGCTCTATGGCCAGCGCCTTGTCAGTCGGCTGCCGTGAACCGACGGCTTCCTCGACGACGAAAACCCGGCGACCGGCGGCCAGCAGGTCGAGCACGGTCTGCTGAACGCAGACATGTGCTTCGGTCCCGACAACGACGAATTGCGCGCGTTCGCCACCCGGCACATTCCACAAGCCACCTTCCGGAACTGCCGAGAAATGAAGCTTCTCGACGATGCCATCAGCCGGCAACAAACTCCGCAATGCGGGTAAGGTCGGCCCCAGACCGCGCGGATACTGCTCGGTGCAGATCACCGGAACTCCCAGTCGTTGCGCCACTCGTGTCAGCCACACGCTGGCCTCGAGAACTTGCTCGGCGGCGTGAATCGCCGGATGTAGACGCTCCTGCAGGTCGATCAGCAACAGTGTGGAACAGTCGATACGGATCAACATGACTCTGCCCTCCAGTCCATCGGTATTACACAGAACAAAGGCCGGCAGTTCTGAGCCAGACAGGCTGGCGCCAGTCCATCAGCAAGCGGCGCAGTTTCGCTGGCGATAGTAGCCCCTTTTCAGTACCGCCAGGAAGCAGGCGAACTGACATTCGAAACACCAGGAATCATGTAAACTGCCATCTCGTCCTGGCAGGAGAGTTTCGCCAATGAAATCAGCCCTCCCCCACGCCGCTCTGCTCGGCCTGGCCGCGCTCTTGCTGGCACTTGCCGCATGCGGCAAGCAAGCGGAGAACAAGCACCCGGGCGCACCGGCCACTACACCTCCGGCCGCGGCTAACGTCGTCGACGTTCCCACGCCAGCGTCGCCGCTGGCCAGAGCGGCAAGCCGGGGCGACTTGCCCGAAGTCAAGGCATTGCTCGCGGCTGGGGCTGAAGTCAACGCCACCGACGCCCTGGGAAGAACACCGCTGCATATGGCGGCTTTCTACGGCCGTACCAAGGTTTCGGAACTCCTGCTCAACAGCGGAGCGGAAATCGAAGCCCGGGACCGCGTCGGTATGACGGCGCTACACGCCGCAGTACTCGCCGGCACGAGACAGGAGATTGAACTGCTCCTCGACAAGAAGGCCAAGGTCAACGCGACGAGTGACGCAGGGCAAACACCACTGCATCTTGCCGCCGCAACCGGCCAGCCAAAAATTGCGCGTCTGCTTATCGAACGCGGCGCCAATCCGCACAGCAAGGACAAGGACGAGAAAACACCCCTGTTCTACGCCTCGCGGAACAAGCACCCGGTTACAACCGAAGTCCTCCAGCAGCACGCTGTCAAGGATTGACCGCCACCTGCGGTCGGCTGGCCAGTGGTGTGGCCAGCACGACCATCGAGCGGAAGCGTACGCCACCTAGCCACCCGCCAATCAGGCCTTCTTCTGTGCCTCGTCGCGCAATTCGCGGCGCAGGATCTTCCCGACGTTGGTCTTCGGCAGGTCGGCGCGGAACTCGACCTGCCCCGGCACCTTGTAGCCAGTCAGGTTTTCCCGGCAATGAGCGATCAGCGCCTCGGCCGTAAGCGCCGGATCCTTCTTGACGACGAAGATCTTGACCGCCTCCCCGGACTTCTCGTGCGGCACACCAACGGCAGCGACTTCGAGTACCCCCGGATGCTGAGCCACGACATCTTCAACTTCGTTCGGATACACGTTGAAGCCGGAGACGAGGATCATGTCCTTCTTCCGGTCCACGATGCGCACGAAACCACGTTCGTCCATTACGGCGATATCGCCTGTCATCAGAAAGCCGTCCGCTGTGATGACCTTGGCGGTCTCTTCCGGGCGGTTGTAGTAACCCTTCATCACCTGCGGGCCGCGGATACAGAGTTCCCCCCGCTCGCCGATCGGAACATCCGCGCCAGCGTCGTTGCGGATGGCCACTTCGGTAGACGAAATCGGCACGCCTATCGCGCCCGTATACTCCGGGATGTCGAGCGGATTGATCGTCGCCGCCGGTGATGTCTCGGTCAGTCCGTAGGCTTCGATCAGTGGCTTTCTGGTGACCTGCTTCCATTTCTCTGCCACCGCTCTCTGCACAGCCATTCCACCGCCAAGCGTAACCTTAAGTTTGCTGAAGTCAAGCGCACAGAAGGCATCATTGTTGAGTAGCGCGTTGAACAGGGTGTTGACGCCAATGAGCACGGTAAACGGATATTTTGCGACCTCCGCGACGAAGCCCGGAATGTCGCGCGGATTGGTAATCAACAAATTGCTGGCGCCGATCTTGAAGAACGTGAAGCAGTTCGCTGTCAACGCAAAGATGTGGTAAAGCGGCAGCGCTGTGACGACCATGTGCTGCTCACCGCCCAATTCCGGCTGGATCCAAGCATGTGCCTGGGCCAAGTTGGCCAGAATGTTGCGATGAAGCAACATTGCCCCTTTCGAAACGCCGGTCGTTCCACCCGTATACTGCAGGAAAGCCAGATCTTCCTGAGTGACGCTCACCGACTTGAGCTCCGCCGATGCGCCCCTGGCAAGTGCGGTCCGGAAATTGACAGCGCGCGGCAGGCTCCACGCGGGAACCATTTTCTTCACATACTTGACGACGAAATTGACCACCGCCCCTTTCGGGAAACCGAGCATGTCCCCCAGACGAGCCAGAACGACATGTTTGACGGGCGTCTTTGCCAGCACCTGTTCGAGCGTCACGGCAAAATTCTCGAGAATGACGATGGCTTCGGCACCCGAATCCTTCAACTGGTGCTCCAACTCGCGCGGCGTATACAACGGGTTGCAGTTCACCACGACATAGCCGGCACGCAAAGCGCCAAAAATACAGATCGGGTACTGCAGCACGTTCGGCATCATGATCGCCACGCGCGCACCCCGAGGCAATTTGAGCACCGACTGCAAGTAGGCAGCGAAATCCCTCGACAATTTGTCGAGTTCTCCATAACTCACCTCGGCGCCCATGTTGATGTAGGCAACCCGATCGCGATACTGCGCGACGCTCTTCTCGAAAAGCTCGCCAAGAGACTGAAATTCCTGCAAGTCAATCTCGGCGGGCACGCCTTTCTGATAGCTCTTTAGCCAAATCTTTTCCACCCGTTCTCCTCCTCAACCACTTGTCTGTCTATGAATCGCTGCGCCCTTCGCCGGGCTGAGATCTGGCGACCGCAGGCCGGCGAACCCACTACAGCAGTTCGTCTGCTGCAGGTTTCAATTTTGCTGGAGAAACATCTTGAGCGAGCAGTCTCCTGCCAGGCCCCTCAACGCTCCAGGTACTGCAACTTGCCCGGTTTATTGTTCCACTCATCGGCGTCCTCCAGCGGTTCCTTACGTTCGACTATCGTCGGCCAGCTCTTGGCCAACTCCGCGTTCAGCGCAATGAAGGCCCGTTGAGTGTCCGGCACATCATCCTCGGCAAAGATGGCCTCGGCCGGGCATTCCGGAACACACAGCGTGCAGTCGATGCACTCGTCGGGGTCGATCACCAGAAAATTCGGTCCCTCGTGAAAACAGTCTACCGGACAGACATCGACGCAGTCCGTGAATTTACATTTGATGCAGTTCTCAGTAACGACGTAGGCCATTGTCTCTATTCGGAAAAATGTAACGTTGACGACTATAGCGCATTTGGCGCCGACGAGACAGAGCGGCGGCTTCCCTTGGCAGGATTTTTTCGCTAGCATGGCGGGGCTGGCTGCACAGGCCAGAGGCTGACATTGCCGTTCCACCCGCACCCCACCCCGTTCCCGCAAGAGGCTTCTTATAATGAGCGAACACATCCAACACGTTACGGACGACAACTTCAGCACCACGGTACTGCAATCCGACCTGCCGGTACTCGTCGACTACTGGGCTGAATGGTGCGGCCCCTGCAAAATGATCGCACCCCTCCTGGACGACATTGCAGACGACTACGCCGGCCGGCTCCGGGTGGCCAAACTCAACATCGATGACAACCAAAAAACTCCGGCCAGCTACGGGATCCGCGGCATTCCAACCTTGATGCTGTTCAAGAACGGCAACGTAGAAGCAACCAAGGTGGGGGCTTTATCCAAGTCGCAACTGATCACCTTCATTGACAGCAACCTGTAAAGCGGCTACCCTCCGCCTGCAGGTTCGACGGGTGCGGCAACTGGCCCCTAGCTAATAACCTAGAGCCCGCATAGAACCTTCAGGCGTTCCCTTCCTTCCAGTAGTAGTAGCCCCCGCCCGGTTCCCGGCGTTTCCCAGCACGCGTCCTGGTTGCGGCGAGATGCCGCTCGCCTGCTCATTCCCTTCTTCGTCATCAGCACATGCACTTATCCGAACTCAAGGCACTTCATGTAAGCCAGCTTCTCGACATGGCCATCACCAACAATGTCGAAGGCGCGAACCGATTGCGCAAGCACGAATTGATCTTCGCGCTCCTTAAGAATCAGGCCAAAAAAGGCGAGACCATCTTCGGCGATGGCACATTGGAAACCCTGTCCGACGGTTTCGGTTTCCTGCGTTCACCGGACACCTCGTATCTGGCCAGTACGGATGACATCTATGTCAGCCCAAGCCAAATCAGGCGTTTCAACCTGCATACCGGCGACACCATCGAGGGCGAAATACGGACGCCGAAAGACGGCGAGCGCTACTTCGCACTGGTCAAGGTCGACAAGATCAACGGCGAAGTGCCCGAGGCGTCGAAGAACAAGATACTGTTCGAGAACCTGACACCGCTTCATCCCGCTGAGCACATTCGACTCGAGCGCGACATCCGAGGCGAAGAGAACATTACCAGCCGCATCGTCGACATCATCGCACCGATCGGCAAGGGTCAGCGCGGCCTACTCGTCGCCAGTCCGAAGAGTGGTAAGACCGTAATGATGCAACACATCGCGCATGCGATCACGACCAACCACCCGGACGTGACCTTGATCGTTCTGTTGATCGACGAACGCCCCGAAGAGGTCACCGAAATGACCCGTTCGGTCCGCGGCGAAGTGGTCGCCTCGACCTTTGACGAGCCTGCCACGCGCCACGTACAAGTCGCCGAGATGGTGATCGAAAAAGCCAAACGCCTGATCGAACACAAACGCGACGTGGTCATCCTGCTCGACTCCATCACCCGTTTGGCGCGTGCCTACAATACGGTGCAGCCGGCTTCGGGTAAGGTTCTTACCGGCGGCGTCGATGCCAACGCGCTGCAGAAGCCAAAGCGCTTCTTTGGCGCGGCAAGGAATATTGAGGAAGGAGGATCGCTGACGATCATCGCCACTGCGCTGATCGATACCGGCAGCCGCATGGACGACGTCATTTACGAGGAGTTCAAGGGGACGGGCAACATGGAGATCCATCTCGACCGCCGCATGGCCGAGAAACGCGTTTACCCTGCGATCAATGTCAACCGTTCGGGCACGCGCCGCGAGGAGCTCCTGCTCAAACCCGACGTGCTGCAGAAAATGTGGGTTCTGCGCAAACTGCTCTACAACATGGACGATCTCGAAGCAATGGAGTTTCTGCTCGACAAGATCAAGGCGACCAAGAACAACGGCGAATTCTTCGACTCCATGCGCCGCTGAACCCAGCGACACCCCTTATTGCCAGTCGTCCATAGGCCATCCCCCCGGTGCCGGTCTGCCACGCCGGCGATTGCAGAGGCAAAAAAAATCGTCGATAATCGCCGTTTAGCCAAAGGAATCATGCTCCGCTCGTCCCTCCTTACCGTTTGGACTGACGGATCTAACACATACAGGAAATGTACCAGATGAAAGCCAACGTCCACCCTGCCTATAACGAAATCACGGTGACCTGCTCCTGCGGCAACACCTTCACCACTCGCTCGACGATGAAGAAGGCCTTACATGTCGAAGTGTGTGCGGCGTGTCATCCTTTTTACACCGGCAAACAGAAGATCATCGATACCGCTGGCCGTGTCGAGAAGTTCAATCAGAAATACGGGGCGATTCGCAAGTCGGCCTAGGTTACGCGCGGTCGACTTGAGTCGACACCGAAGGCAGGCAGCCCCGCGGCTGCCTTTTTCGTTTCACCCGCACCGGCACCAGCCGCCTTCAGATGCCAGACCACCCGGAGAATCTCCGCATTAGGGGAATTCCCTTGCCGCCCAGCGGCTTGACCTTGGCGGTCCTGCTCGTCCTCTACATTTTCACGGGTCTGGTCGGCCACGACCCATGGAAGAACGATGACGCGGTCACTATCGGCCTGGTGCACGACATCGTCACAAACGGCAACTGGTTGACGCCCAGCCTCGCTGGCCGCCCCTACCCCGACGCACCGCTTTATTACTGGATGGCAGCACTGGGTGGCCATGCCTTCTCGTGGCTTCTGCCAACACACGAAGGCGCACGCCTGGCCAGCGGCGTATGCACGCTGCTGGCTCTCGCCTTCATGCTGCTTGCCGCGCGCGAACTGCACGGCCGCGAGCAGGCACCGGCGGCGCCTCTGTTGCTGGCGGGCAGCATCGGTTTCCTGTTCCATGCCCATGAGGCGCAACCCATGCTGGCGGCGCTAACAGCGCATGCCGCCGCCTACTGGGGACTGGCACTGCTGAGTCGAAAGCCGGCGCTCGGCGCGGCCTACTTCGGTTCGGCGCTCGGACTGGGCTTCCTCGCCAACGGGTTGGCGCCGATGCTGCCGCTGCTGCCAGTGGCCATTGTGGTTGCCTGGCGCAGTTCGCCAAGGCGCCAGCAGTGGCTTCTCCTGCTTGGCTCCCTGTTGCTTGCGTTCGCGCTCGCCGGTGCGTGGCAACTCGCCTTGCTGGCCAACGCACCCGACTACCTGTCGGCCTTCTGGCGTAACGAGCTGATGCAGATGCGCGGCAATCTGCAGCCGCTACTCAATCTGTGGGGCTTTCTGACGATGCTCACGTGGTACGCGTGGCCAGCTCTGCCCCTCGCCGGTTGGACTCTCTGGGCCAAACGTCGACAGTTGTCGACGCCGGCCCTGGCCCTGCCGATTCTCGCTTTTCTGATTACGCTGGTCGGCATCAGCTATTCTTTCCCCGCCCGCAGTGCGCCGGCCCTGCTGTTCTTACCGCCACTCGTGCTGCTTGCCGTTCCAGGTGTCACTTCACTGCGCAGGGGAGCGGCCAACGCTTTCGACTGGTTCGGAATGATTACATTCAGCCTTTGTGCGGGACTGGTTTGGATCGCCTGGAGCGCGATCATCTTCGGCTGGCCAGCAAGGTTGGCCCAACAGGCCAGCCGGCTCGAACCCGGATTTGTCGGTGCGTTCAGCCTTCTTGGCGCCTCCCTCGCGCTGCTCGCAAGCCTCGTCTGGTGCTGGCTGATCGTCACCAGCCCGCGCTCGCCGATGCGCGGCATCACGCACTGGATGGCCGGCTTGACGCTCTTCTGGCTGTTGATTGCAACACTCCTGATGCCGTGGATTGACCACGGGAAAACCTACCGGCCGATGTCGGCGTCGCTGGCCATGGCCTTACCAAAGGAACACAACTGCATTGCCAGCGCCAATTTGGCCGATTCCCTTCTCGCTTCGCTGGATTACTTCGAGGGAATACGCACGCTGGCCGCGAGATCAGCCGCCGGCGCGCGCTGTGATTTGCTGCTGATCCACGGCTTGCCCAAGGATGGATGGCCGACGGTGAGCGACGGCTGGCGAAAGATCTGGGAAGGCGGTCGCCCGAGTGACCGGCGCGATAGTGAAAAACTTCGGCTATACCGCCGCGAGAGGCTGGAGGCGGCGTCGGCTGGCTGAGCGAAGCGCGGCGATCATCGGTCGTGCGCGTTCAAAGCTTGATGAAGTGCTCGCGGTAGTACTTCAACTCGGCAATCGACTCGCGGATATCAGCCAGCGCCGTGTGGTCTGCCCGCTTGATAAAACCCTTTGCCACATCGGGCTTCCAGCGCCGGCACAACTCCTTGAGCGTGCTGACGTCAAGGTTGCGATAGTGAAACCACGATTCGAAACGTGGCATGTATCTCACCATGAAACGACGGTCCTGCCCCACCGAGTTGCCGCACAGGGGACTGGCCGCCTGTGGGACGTACTGCTGGACGAAAGCGAGAGCGGCCGCCTCGACCGCCATCTCGTCGAGCGTGGACGACCTGACGCGTTCGACCAGCCCCGAGCGTGCGTGGGTTTTCCGGTTCCAGTCGTCCATGGCATCGAGACAGCCATCATCCTGGTGGACAGCCCACTCGGGTGATTCGGCAATCGTCGTCAACTTACTATCGGTCACGACGATGGCCAATTCAATGATCCGGTCGCGCTCCGGGTCGAGGCCGGTCATTTCCATGTCCAACCAAACGAGGTGATTTCCATCCAGTGCCATATAATCCGCCTAAACTTAAGAACTGGCATTGTGTCACAGTCCTATGGACAGCGTTCTCGCTCTGATCTTTCTGACCGCCGTGTCGGCAAGCTCCGTGTTGCGCCTGTGGCTGGCGCAGCGTCAGATCGCACACGTCATCGCACACCGAGGAGCGGTGCCGGCAGCCTTCGCCGATCGGATCGAACTCGACGCCCACCAGAAGGCTGCTGACTACACGGTGACGCGTACCCGCTTCAGCCGCACGGTTCTCGCCGTCGAAATGACTTTTCTACTAACCCTCACTTTCGGTGGCGGCCTTCAGTCTTTGCATGATTTCTGGTCGGCACGACTCGACGGCCTACCCTATGGCGTGGCGCTGGTCTTCAGCGTCGCCTTTTTGTCGGCCCTTATCGACCTGCCTCTGGCCCTCTACCGACAGTTCGTCATCGAGCAAAGCTTCGGTTTCAACCGTATGACCTTGGCAACCTTTTGCGCGGACCTGGCGAAGCAGACAGCGCTTGCTATCGTGATCGGTACTCCAGCTCTGTTGGCTGTTCTCTGGCTAATGGAAAGCATGGGGAGCGGCTGGTGGGTTTACGTGTGGCTCTTCTGGTGCGCGTTCAACCTGCTGATCGTTTTCGTCTATCCGACTTGGATCGCGCCCCTGTTCAACCACTTCGCGCCGCTCGATGACGCGGCCCTCAGGGCACGCGTCGAAGCGCTACTGGCCCGCTGCGGCTTTGCGAGTTCCGGGCTCTACGTAATGGATGGCTCGAAACGGTCAAGCCACGGCAACGCCTACTTCACCGGCTTCGGGAAAGCCAAACGCATCGTCTTCTTCGACACTTTGCTCGACCGCTTGCAACCGACCGAGGTGGAGGCCGTACTGGCGCACGAGCTTGGACACTTCAAGCTGCGTCACGTGCTCAAGCGGATCGGCCTGCTCTTCGCGCTTTCTTTGGTCGTCCTTGCCTTGCTCGGGCAACTGATCAACGCGCCCTGGTTCTACGACGGACTCGGGGTCCATAACCGCAGCACCGCGCTCGGCTTGTTGCTGTTCTTGCTCGCCAGCCCCGTTTTCAGCTTTCTGATGACACCGCTGCTGAGCCTCATGTCGCGCCGCGACGAATTCGCGGCCGACCGCTACGCCGCCGAAAACGCTTCGGCCATGAGCCTGGTCAGCGCGCTTGTGAAACTTTACGAAGACAATGCGGCGACCTTGACTCCCGACCCGCTGCACTCGCTTTTCTACGATTCCCATCCGCCCGCCGCCCGGCGTATAGCCTGCCTGCAGGCGGCATAACCCCGATCGGAGAGCTAGCCCGATGACGACCGAACTGCCACTGGCGCAACAATGCTGCCGCACTTTGCGCGGTAGCGAACATCTCGTCGATCCCGCCCAGGCCTCAGCCCTGCTTAGCGGACTGCCGGGCTGGACGATAGACGAGCAGGGTGCGGCGCTGCGCAAGGATTTTGCCTTTGCCACTTACGCGGCCGCGCTGCTGTTCGTCAACACCGTCGCTTGGCTGGCCGAACGCGAAAACCACCATCCCGAACTGCGAATCGGTTACGGCCAGGTCAGCGTCAGCTACAGTACGCATGACGTGGGTGGGCTATCGCGTAACGATTTCATTTGCGCGGCCAAAATCGAAGCGCTGGCAGGAATTTGAGGCTTGCCGGCACCATCGTTGCCGCCTACGGACGGCAATATCGAGTCGAGCTGGCCGACGGCGCGCTGCTGCTCTGTTTTCCACGCGGCAAGAGAAGCGAGCTGGCCTGCGGCGACCATGTCAGCGTGCAGCGCACGAGTCCCACTCAGGGTGTGATCAACTCGCTTGAAGCGCGCACTACCCTGCTTTACCGCTCGGACAACGTCAGGCAAAAGCTGATCGCCGCCAACGTGACGCAGATCATCATCGTCGTCGCCACCGAACCATCGTTTTCCGACGAATTGATCACCCGCTGCATCGTCGCCGCCGAAAATCAAAGTATCAGGGTCGTGATCGTGCTGAACAAGTGCGACCTGTCCGAGCGTGTGGCCGCGGCGGCGGCAACGCTGGCCCCGTTTGAGCAATTAGGCTACCCGGTAGTGCAGCTTTCCGCCCTCGCCGAAGGCACGCGCCTGCAGCCTTATCTGCGAGAGCAGACCAGCCTGCTGATTGGTCAATCCGGAATGGGCAAGTCGACGCTGATCAACGCGCTCGTCCCTGACGCCCAGGTGGCAACCCGGGAGTTCTCGCCAGCATTACAGGCTGGCAGACACACGACGACGCGAGCCCAGCTTTATCGCCTCAGTACGACAACGGCCCTGCTGGACTCGCCGGGTTTGATGGCTTTCGGCTTGCGACATTTGTCGCGCAACGATATTGCACAAGGCTTTCTCGAACTCCGCCCACTGCTTGGTCAGTGCCGCTTCCGTGACTGCCGGCACGAGACGGAACCCGACTGCCGCGTGCAGGCGGCTCTGCGACATGGCGAAATCGACCACCGGCGTTATGCTGCCTTCCGGTCGCTATGCGCCGAAATCGTCTGGCGATCGTAGCAATATTCACCAACCAATAGTGAAGGTCACGATCATCGGCCCCACACTGAGCCCTCCCCGGAATGCGGGTAGGCCGAGGTTCGTGGTCCACCGTGCCGCCTTTCACATTGTCCCGAGAGGAACTTTCCGATGAGCGACATCGACATTCGTCGACCACATGGCAAGAGCCGCGCCGAAGCCCGCGCCTCAGCTGAACACATGGCTTCCGAGCTGAAGGAAGAGTTCGACCTGGATTACGCGTGGGACGGGGATGTCATGCGCTTTCAGCGGCCCGGCGTCTCTGGCGAGCTGTCGCTCGACGCCAAGGAAGTCGCCCTGCACATCCGTCTCGGATTCCTGCTCTTCGCACTCAAGCCACGTATAGAGCGTGAGGCGCAACGCTTTTTCGACGAGAACTTTCCAATCTGACTGACGGCAGCCGACGAGAGGCGCCGGTTAGCGTCCGTCAGCGCGCTCTCAGATCGTCGATCAGGGCAACATACTGCTGCTTTGCCTCGTCGGAGGCCGTGCCCTTGAGCGCCGCCCAAGCGTCGAACTTGGCTCGCCCAACCATGTCGGTAAAGCCCGGGCGCCGGCCCTCGACATCGCCCTCGCTCGCCTGCTTGTAAAGCGCATACAGTTTCAGCAAGGTGGCGTTGTCGGGACGTTCACTCAGGGTCTTCGAGCTGGCAACGGCGGCTACGAATCGGGCTTGCAGTTCACTCATGTTCAACTCCTTCGCACGCTGATCGGATGGAAATGGCTTGCTATTATATGGGCTTGCCATTTTCCGGCGGAGCAGACTCGATGCGCTCGCGCGAAATCATTTCCCACGTCGACACGGCCTGGTTACGCATGGACCGGCCGGAGAACCTGATGCAGATCCTCGGCGTCATGCTTTTCGGTGGCCGCATCGACGCCGAGCGTCTCAAGCGCACCGTCGCTTCGCGTCTACTGCGTTACCGACGCTTCCGTCAGATCGCGCGGCTGGATTCGGACGGCGCGTGGTGGGTAGACGATCCCGACTTCGACATCGACGCACACGTTCGCCATTCGCTGCTCCCGGCCCCTGGTGGTAAACACGAGTTGCAAAAGTTCGTCGCTGAAATGGCCAGCACACCACTCAATGCAGCGCGGCCTCGCTGGGAATTCAACGTCGTCGAAACGGCTAGCGGAAACTCGGCACTCGTTGTCCGCATCCACCACGCCATCGCCGACGGGATCGCGCTGATTGGCGTCATCAACTCGCTGACCGACGAACAGCCCGACGCTCCGGAAGACGGTGGGTCGGCGGATTCGCTTTTCGCATCAGCGGCCAGCGCCGACGACGACGAAGACGATACCGGCGACCGTGTCTGGCGCCTGATCCTTGAACCGCTGAGCGAGCTGGCACTGACCTCGATACACGTTGGTGGCCATCTTTGGGGCCAATACCTCGGTTTACGTCGAGATCCCGGAAGGCTGCGCAACTACGCTCGTGCCGCCGGAGCCCTCGCCCGGGAAATCGGCCAACTCGCCTTGCTGCCCAGCGACAGCGCGACACGCTTCAAGGGCAAGGCGGGAACGGCAAAACGCGTGGCTTGGTCAGAGCCGATCTCACTGCCCGACATCAAGGCCGTCGGCAAGGTTCTTGGCTGCTCGGTAAACGACACCCTGCTTTCCTCCGTCGCCGGTGCCCTGGGCGGCTACTTGGCGGCCAAAGGCGACCGTGTCGGCTCGGTGGCCATCCGCGTCATGGTGCCCGTCAATCTGCGGAGGCCTGGAGACATCGAGGAGCTGGGCAACCGCTTTGGGCTCGTCACCCTCGACCTGCCTATCGGCGTGGCAAATCCACTCGCCAGGCTCTATGCAACGCGCGCCAGAATGGCGGAACTCAAAGGATCACACCAGGCGATGTTGACTTTCTCCCTGCTCGGCGCGGCAGGAATGGCGCCTCAGTTCGTTCAGGACAAGGTGCTCAAACAGCTCGCCGACAAAACGACGGCGGTGATGACCAATGTCCCCGGCTTTCAGAAGACCCGCTTCTTTGCCGGCAGCAGGATCGCACAACAAATGGTCTGGGTACCCCAGGCAGGCGATATCGGCATGGGAGTCAGCATTCTCTCCTACAACAACTACGTACAATTCGGACTGATCACCGACAAGAGCATGGTCGACGACCCGGAAAACATTGTCGACCGATTTGCCGACGAGTTCGAAAAACTGCTCTGGCTCGTCCTGCTCGAACCCTGGGATCGTCTCGGCTTTCCGCAGGCCGTCGAAGAAGACGTGCTCGCCCTGATCCGACGTTGAGCAGCCGCGGACGGTGCGATGGCATGCTCGGACCGGGCACGCCATAGGGTTCAGTCCGCCAGTTCCTCTTTCGCTGCTTCGACGTCGAGACGCTCCATGGCGTCCATCGGTACAAACGCCGCAGCTTCCCGATAGAGACGTTCGGCGTCCTTCATCCGCGCCTTGCCAAACATCATCAGCAAAGCGTTCGCATATTCGATGCGAGTGATCGCCGAGTCGGGATTGAGCTTCAGAGCGGTTTCGAGCAGCTCGTTGCCCGTACTCTTCTTGGCCCCGTAAGTCAGCCCGCCGACCAGCGCCCCGACCTTGTCAATGACTTCGGCGTGATAGGCGCCGAGCGCGACGTGCGCATCAGCGTGTCGGGGTTCGATCTCCAGGGCCTGCGTCAGACTGTGCTTTATCTTTCCGCCAAGCCCTTGCGCCAACGCCTTGACGACCGAGATGCTCTGGCTGTAGCGACCCAGCGCGAAAGCGTGAAGATACCAGGCGTTGGCGTCGCCTGGCCTCTTTTCCTGTTGTTCCTCGCAACGCCGAGCGACTTCCAGCAGCAAACTGCGCTTGCGCTCGTCGTCGCGCTCCAGGTAGGTGGCATAGATCGCAGCGGCCTTGTTAGCCACGTTGTAGCCGGCAATTCCACACGTCAAACCGCTTTCCACAGCTTTACCGAATTCGCCCGCGTGGTAGCTGCGCCAAGCATCCTGGACCTTGGGATCGGTCGGGAAGGGTTCGCAGTCGCCGCGATGCAGGCGCCCCCAATGCTGTTCGAGAGCCGCCCCGGGGAAACCGTAAGCCGTGTCGGCGTAGGGAAAGGGTATCCAGGCCATTGATCGTCCTCCAGATGAATGAAATGTTGCCGCGCTGACGTCAGGATCCGACGTATTCGCGTGACAGCTTGTCGAGCAGACTTCGCGCTTCGCCAAGGAGAAACGGCGACAACATCGCCATCACCTGGTACACACCGCGCCCGATCCGATCGCTTTCGAGCTTGCCTCGCGGGTCACGTGCGTACTCGAAGGACAACCAATAAGTCGCAATCACCGCCATGTTCGTCGCCAGCGCACGCACCTGCTCGCCGGTGGCGCGCATTGCCCCGGCCAACACCAGTCCGTCGCACAGCTTCGTCGCCGTCTGCACCTTGTGTGTCAGGATCTGCTTGAAATGGATTTCCAACAAGCGATTGCGCGTCAGCAAGTCGTTCAGATCGCGGTAAAAAAAGCGATACTTCCAGATCTGCTCGAACAACAGGTGCAGAAAAAGCCAGATGTCTTCGATGTCGGTAAGCCGGCGCGCCGGAACGGCAAGCGTTCCCTCCATCTCCCGCTCGAACGACGCGAAGATCGTCTCGATGATCTCGTCCTTGTTGTGGAAGTGGTAGTACAGATTACCGGCACTGATATTCATCTCGTCGGCGATGACCGTCGTCGTCACGTTCGGCTCGCCGAAATCATTGAACAGGCGCAGGCTCGTCTCGATGATGCGTTCGCGCGTTCGCCGCTTGGGTTTGCTCTCCATTCGCCGCCCCTCATCCGCCGTGAATGGCGAGCATATCACTGCCGATCCGGCCAGGAAATGCCGGCCGCAGAATTCGCGCCGCGACCTGCTGGATCAAGTCCGCGTCTGCAACCACGCCTCCAGGTCGCGCAACGAGGAATCCAGCGCCGAAGCGCTGGCCGCCAGATCCGGGCGACGCCGGCGTGATAACAGCGAACGGCTATGATCCTTCAAAACGCCCAGGTTGAGATGGATGCCATGGCGCTCGAGAATCGGCCGCAACTCATGGCGACGCCGATACAGGTCGCTGCGCGTGCGTTGATAGGCGTGCTCGCAAAGCCGGCTGCGGCCGCGGTAGCTAAAGACGTTCGTGAAGAACATGTCCGCGTCGTCGCGCGTCGGTTCGAACAGAATCACGTCCTTGCCCTCGAACTCGAGTCGGTAGCGATCCATTCCGGTACGCATCCGCGAGTGGATGATGGCACGAAACGTTTGCGACAGAACCACCGGCAGGCCGCCGTCGACCAGATAGGCCGGCTCGGGTCTCGTCTTCTCCTGCGCCGCACGTTTGGCGGCCAATCGGGAGTCGAAGGGCACCAGCGGATTGAGGCAGATCACCAGGTCGGCCCCTTCGTGCAGCGCCACGGAAGCGTGCAGCGTCTTGATCAAGGCACCGTCGACAAAATAACGATCGCCGATCTTGACCGGTGGAAACAGGCCAGGTAACGCGGCGCTGGCCTGCACGGCAACCGAAATCGGGACGTCATCATGCCCTGAGGAACCGAAAGCCACCGACTCGCCGGTGTCGAGATCGGTCGCCACGATGAACAGCCGATGCTTCAGCTGGCGAAAATCGTTGCTCCGCCCCCCCGTCGAAAACAGCTTCCGAAGCAGCTGATCGATGCCCGCGCTATCGAACAGGCCAGCCGGAATGGCGTGGCTGAGCGCCTGAAAGGCCTCGACCAGACGAAGGTGCCAAGGATCGGATAAATACTGCCGCAGGGAGGACCAGAAGAGCAGCGGTACCGACACGGCGCGTCGGAAATACTCGCCGAAAGCCGGGCGCAGCAACATCTCCGGATCGAAGACCTGGTCAGAGTCGTTCTCGACGAGCATTCGTGCCAGTGTCGCAGGCCCCAGCCCATTGGCCACCGCAGCCGAAATGAAGGCTCCGGAACTGACCCCTACATAGATGTCGAAGTCGCCGAAATCGACGCCGTCGAGCGCCTCGGCCAAGGCGGCCATGGCGCCCACTTCGTAAATACCGCCCACCGGGCCACCGCCGGCAAGAGCCAGTCCGACCTTCGAAGATCTCAATGCATCTGCCATAGTGCAAAGCCTCGGCCAGGAAGCGCGCCGTCCGGGCGGCGCTACAGGCTGCCTTTCGGCGCCTTCACGTTAGGATAGGAAGATGACGCCGGCCGCTCGCGCGACATCGTCGCTCCCAAACGTCGCAGAAAGGATCCCTGGCGCGCCATAGGAAACCTACGGCACCAGTTCTCCGCTCAAAGAGGAACCCGGCAAGTCAAACGAATGTGCCCGACGGGAGACAAACCATCACATTGACCGCCCCAACGCCGCGCAACCGCTTGGGCCTTCGACGCACATCGGCGCCCTCGCCTCGCGCTGCAGTCAACCCGCTCTCGGCGCCCTGCGTCACGCAGCAGGGGGAGGCTGGAGCTTGCGGCCAACCGACCCTGGACCTCGCGCCGCGTGACTGGACCCAGCCCCCACGAGCGAATCGATCACTCGTTACTTTGCGGAAGGGTGTTGAGCACGTCGGCCGGCGTTACCGGAGGAGCCGACTTGGCGGCGGCCGGCCGGCGGGTAGCCGGCCGGCGGGCTGCCGATTTGGCCGCTGCCGGCTCGGCCGACGTCGGCTCATCTTCTGCCACCGGCTTGGCGGCCGCCTTGGCCACAGCCTTCCCCTCAGTCAGAGCTTGCACGGCAGCACTCAGCTCGACGACGCGCTTGGACAAGCTGTCGATATCCTGTCTGCTCGGAACGCCAAGGCTACCCAACGCACGAGCCACGCGATCCTCGAACACCTGCTCGAGACGATCCCACGTGCCTGCGGCTTTGCCGGCCACCTGGGCAATTTTCTCGTCGGTAATTTGGCGCGTCTTCGCCTGAATGCTCTCGCCTTCCCTGACCAGTGCGTCGAACACTTTGCCGCCCTCTTCCTGCGCTTTGGCAAAAGCTCCCAACCCGGCCAGCCAAATCTGCTGCGCCGATTCCTTGACTGTCGATGCCAATTGGTTTTCCGTTAACCCACCAGCCAATTCTTTGAGTTTCTTGCCCATTTTTATCTCCTTTAAGATCATCGTCGAGAGGTCAACAAGTTTTTCACTTGCCCTAGGAAGCCAGTCTAGTGACAATATCTAGAGTACGCACACTAAAGGCCTGGAAAGTGGCCTCTAGACGGCACCAGTCTACCAAAAACATGCCAACGCGGAGATGACCATGAACTCAAGGAGACAGCGATGAATTACTTCGTGACCGGCGCCACCGGCTTCATCGGCAAACGGCTCGTCGCCAAACTGTTGAGCCGCCCCGACGCCGTCGTGCACTTTTTGACTCGTGCCGTCGAGCTACCGCGACTCCGGCAGCTATACGAATACTGGGGCGCCGACGAAACGCGCGTCGTTCCGGTCGTCGGCGACCTGACGCAACCGGAACTCGGCGTCTCGACGGCCGACAGGGACAAGCTCAAGGGCAAGATCGACCATTTCTTCCACTTGGCCGCGATCTATGACCTCAAGGCGAGTGCTGAGGACCAACAGCGCGCCAACGTGGACGGCACGCGTAACACGGTCCGCCTGGCCGAGGAACTGGGTGCCGGGCATTTCCATCTGGTCAGCTCGATCGCGGCAGCGGGTCTTTTCGAAGGTTTGTTTCGTGAAGATATGTTCGATGAGGCGGAGAACCTCGAAAACCCCTACTTCCGTACCAAGCACGACTCTGAAGGAATCGTCCGTAAGGAATGTAAGATCCCGTGGCGGATTTTCCGACCGGCGATCGTCGTCGGAGACTCGCGCACGGGCGAAATGGACAAGATCGACGGGCCCTATTACTTCTTCAAGCTGATCCAGAAAATGCGCCGGATGTTTCCGTCGTGGATGCCGACCATCGGTATCGAAGGCGGCCGCATCAACGTCGTTCCGGTCGACTTCATCGTCGCCGCCATGGACCACATCGCACACCTGGAGAACGAAGACGGCAACTGCTTCCATTTGACCGATCCGACGCCCATGCGAGTCGGTGACTTGCTCAATACTTTCGCGCGCGCCGCACACGCCCCGGAAATGGCGATGCGCGTCAATGCCGCCTTGCTGGGTTTTATCCCGCGCTCCATGCGCAAAGCCATGTTTGCCCTGACGCCTGTTCGTCGTATCCGCAACGCGGTGATGAAGGATCTCGGCCTACCCGACGACATTCTTGATTTCATCAATTACCCAACCCGTTTCGATTGCCGGGAAACGCAGCGTGCCCTCAAGGGTACCGGGATCTCTGTCCCGCCGCTTGACAGTTACGCCTGGCGCCTGTGGGACTACTGGGAACGCCACCTCGACCCGGACCTGTTCATTGATCAGACGTTGCGTGGCCAGGTCGAAGGTAAGGTTGTTCTCGTCACCGGCGGCTCTTCCGGAATCGGCAAGGCGACTGTCCGCAAGATGGCCGAAGCGGGTGCGATTGCGGTCACCATTGCCCGTGACACGCAAGCACTCGAAGAAACCCGACGCGAGTTCGAAGCCGATGGTCTGCGCCTGATCACGCATGCGGTAGACGTTGCCGATCCGGAGCAATGCGCGCGTTTCGTCGAGCGCATGACCGAGGAACATGGTGGCGTCGACATTCTAGTCAACAACGCGGGCCGGTCGATTCGCCGCGGTATCGAGACTTCCTTCGATCGCTTCCACGACTTCGAACGTACCATGGAAGTCAACTACTTTGGCGCATTGCGCCTGACGATGGGCTTCCTGCCGGGAATGATCGCCAAACGCAAGGGACACGTCATCAATATTTCGTCGATCGGCGTCCTTACCAATGCCCCGCGCTTCTCGGCCTACGTTGCCTCGAAAGCGGCGATGGACGCCTGGGCTCGTTGTGCCGCGTCCGAGTTTGCCGACCGCGGGATCGAGTTCACAACCATCAACATGCCGCTGGTCAAAACGCCGATGATTGCGCCGACTAAGTTGTATGACCAGGTTCCGACGCTGTCGCCAGATGAAGCCGCCGACATGGTCGTCGAGGCAATCATCCACAAGCCGGTGCGAATCGCCACCCGGCTGGGAATATTCGGCGCCCTGCTCCACTCGCTGACGCCGAAAGCTGCTCAGATCATGATGAATACGAGCTTTCGGATGTTCCCGGATTCGAGCGCGGCGGCACAAAAGAAGCAGGAACCGGCAGCGCAGACGGCCGACCAGATCGCTTTCTCGCAAATCATGCGCGGCATCCATTTCTAGATCTTTTCATGAACACCCCCGTCCCTCCTGGCGCCGTACCCGGCCACAACGCACGTCAACTCTTGAAGGAACTGCAGGACAAGTTCCCGGTATTCCGGGACTGCCTGCCGCTCGCCATCGGCATCGACAAGCAACTCCTGGCGCGGCTGCCCGCTCTCAACCGCAGTGAACTGCGTACTGCACTGGGGATCCACACGCACTCCCTGCGCTACCTGAAGACAACCGAACGTGCCACCGTACGCGTCGACCTCGACGGCAATCCGGCCGGCGAGGTTCTCGCAACTCATCGGCTTCATGCCGCTAAACTGGTCAAGGAGCGTTTGCAGAAGCAGGCCGAGCAACGCCAGGCAAAGCGCGAAGCAGAGACCCTGGCGCGCCAGCACGCGCAGAAGCTCGGCCAACTCGTCGAAAAGTTCGGCCGCCACAAGTGAGCCGACGCTGAAAACACGCCGCAGACTATGGGCCATCTGCTCAAGGACAGCGCCCCACTCGAGTTGTACGCCTGGCTGGACGAGGACGCCGAGTTGCCAGGTTGGGATGTCCTGGTCGGCAATCCCTTTGGCAAATCGCTACCCGAAGACCAGTTTACGACCGTGCAAAACTATTTTGCCGAGTATCATCTGGAGTACTTCCGTCAGCGCGTCTATCGACACTTCCCGAGCCGCCTGCATGCCCTATTGTTGTTCGCCACCCGCGTCGACGCGGAAACCTTTCGCGCCAAGCACCCGGCGCGAGTCTTCGGACGAACACTGGTGCAGGCGCGCAGCACTGGCGCCTACCTGTGCTCGTTTCACGATTCGAGCTGGCTCGACTACCTGCGCCTACCCCACAGTTTGAGCCTGTCTACCCTCGACACCATCGCCAACCATTACTGGCAAGGCGCTCTGGTTGAAGAAGCCGGGTTGACCTTCATGAACGAACGCTGGCGTGAGCCACCGGTCATCGAAGCGCTTTTTCAGGGAACGCTGGAGGCCGTAACGCCGCCCCAGCAAAGCGGCTGGCTTCCCGGCTTCGGCTAACACTGGACGGCCTCGGAGCTCCGACTGACCGACTAAGCGCTTGGCCGTCGCAAAAAATCGGCCTTAGGCTTGTGGCTGTTCGGGGCGCAAGTTAGAATGCCGGGCTCGCTTCGCCAAGCGAATGGCAACATTTTTCCATCTGGCACCGGCTCTATCAAACTGGGGCTGTGCCGCTATTCACGAAAGAGAGTTTGACATGGCGATCAATGTTGCGCAGAAGGCGCAAATCATGGCCGACTACCAGCGTGCGGCCGGAGACACCGGTTCCTGCGAGGTTCAGGTAGCCCTGCTGACCGCACGCATCAATGACCTTACTGGCCATTTCAAGGAACACAAGAAGGACAACCACTCGCGTCGCGGCCTGTTGCGCATGGTCAGTCGGCGACGCAAGTTGCTGGACTATCTGAAGCGCACCAACGTCGATTCTTACCGCGCCTTGATACAGCGTCTCGGCCTACGCAAGTAAGCCGGCTCACCGGTCCGCGCCGCGGTCGGACATGCCGGCAACTCGAGAAGCCGTCAGCGGCGCAGCCCGTTTCGGGCTGCGCCGCTGTTTTTCGCCATGGCGGCTCGCTTGGCAATTGGTGCGTTCGTCGGTTGAATGGCCGGCCGGAGTCGTGGGTAGGCGCGCGCCAGACTATTGAGAAAGGAAACAATGTTTACTATCGTCAAGAAAACCTTCGCCTACGGCGCCCACCAAGTGACCCTGGAAACCGGCGAAATAGCACGCCAGGCCAGCGGCGCGGTCATGGTCTCGATCGACGACACAGTCGTCCTGGTCACCGTTGTCGGCAACAAGATGGCCAAGCCGGGTCAGGATTTCTTTCCTTTGACCGTTGATTACATAGAGAAAACCTATGCCGCTGGCCGAATTCCAGGCGGCTTCTTCAAACGCGAGGGCCGCCCTTCGGAAAAGGAAACTCTCACCTCGCGCCTCATAGATCGTCCGCTGCGCCCGCTGTTTCCGGAAGGTTTCTACCACGAAGTGCAGATCGTCGCGACTGTGATGTCGCTAAACCCCGAGATCGACCCCGACATTCCGGCAATGATCGGTGCGTCGGCCGCACTCTCGATTTCCGGCATTCCCTTCGACGGTCCTATCGGTGCTGCCCGCGTTGGCTATATCGACGGCCGATATGTTGTCAACCCGACCGCGACGCAACTCAAATCGAGCCAACTCGACCTGGTGGTCGCCGGCACGCAAGCGGCCGTCCTGATGGTCGAATCAGAGGCCCTGGAGTTGTCGGAGGAGGTCATGCTCGGCGCTGTCGTTTACGGGCACCAGCAAATGCAGGCGGTGATCGACGCCATCAACGAACTAACCGATGAAGCCGGCAAACCCGAGTGGGACTGGGCACCTGCCGCCAGAAACGAGGCAGTGCATGGCAAGCTCAACCAACTGGTCGAAGGCGAACTTCAGGAGGCCTACCGGATCACCAGCAAGCCGTTGCGCAGCCAGCGCCTAAAGGAGATCGCTGCCTACGCGGTCGAAGCCTTGACGGCCGACGACAATGCTCCGGACGCCAACGCGATCAGAAACATGGTGGCGGACGCCGAGGCCCGTATCGTTCGCGGTCGTATCCTGGCCGGCGAACCAAGAATCGACGGCCGCGATACGCGAACGGTCAGACCGATCGCGATTCGTTCGGGTGTCCTGCCGCGGGCACACGGTTCAGCACTGTTCACCCGTGGCGAGACGCAGGCCATCGTCGTGGCGACTCTCGGCACCGGTCGTGACGAGCAGATCATTGACGCTCTGTCGGGGGAATACCGCGAACGCTTCATGTTGCACTACAACTTTCCACCCTACGCGACCGGAGAATGCGGCCGTGTCGGCACACCGAAGCGCCGAGAAGTCGGCCACGGACGCTTGGCCAAACGTGCCTTGCTCGCGGTGCTACCGTCGCCTGAAGACTTTTCGTACACCATACGCGTTGTCTCGGAGATCACCGAGTCGAATGGATCGAGTTCTATGGCCAGCGTGTGCGGTGCGTCTCTGGCGCTGATGGACGCCGGCGTACCCCTCAAGGCGCACGTCGCCGGAATCGCCATGGGGCTGATCAAGGAAGGCAATCGCGTTGCCGTACTGACCGACATCCTGGGCGACGAAGATCATCTCGGCGACATGGACTTCAAAGTGGCCGGCACCGAAGCCGGTGTCACAGCGCTGCAGATGGACATCAAGATCCAGGGCATCACCAAGGAAATCATGCAGGTCGCCCTGGCGCAAGCCGGTGAAGCCCGACGGCACATCCTGAAGCAGATGCAGGGCTCGATGTCCGGACACCGTGACGAGGTATCGAGCTACGCACCCCGACTGTATACGATGAAGATCAACCCCGAGAAAATTCGCGACGTGATCGGCAAGGGTGGCGCAGTAATTCGCGCCATCACCGAGGAAACCGGAACGACCATCGACATCAAGGACGATGGTACGATTACCATCGCCTCAGTCAGCGGTGACGCCGCCGACGCCGCCCGGGCCCGCATCGAATCGATCACCGCCGACGTTGAAGTAGGCAAGGTCTACGACGGCACCATACTCAAGTTGCTGGACTTCGGGGCCATCGTCAGCATCCTGCCAGGTCGAGACGGCCTGCTGCATATTTCTCAGATCGCCAACGAGCGCGTCAATGCGGTTGCCGACTACCTCAAGGAAGGCCAGAAAGTGCGGGTCAAGGTTCTGGAGGCAGACGAGAAGGGTCGCGTTAGGCTATCGATGAAAGCACTGACCGCCGAAGAAGGAGGCGGTGCAGCGCTGGCCGGTGGATCGTAACGACAAGGCGACGTGGTAGTAAGAGGTAGGTAGAGTCAGGTAGCCAAAACAGAAAGAGGACGCCGAGGCGTCCTCTTTCTGTTTTGGTTGGTCGCGGATGCCGCCAACTACCAGGGGCGAGGTACTACTTCGCGATCTGCTTCTCGCGCACTTCTTCCAGCGTCTTGCAGTCGATGCAAAGCGTGGCCGTCGGGCGCGCTTCCAGCCGCTTGATGCCGATCTCCACACCACAGGCCGCGCAGTAGCCATAATCGCCGCTTTCGATACGATCGATGGTTTCCTCGATCTTCTTGATCAGTTTGCGTTCGCGATCACGGTTGCGCAGTTCGATGGCGATGTCGGTTTCCTGGCTGGCACGGTCGTTGGGATCGGCGAAAACAGTCGCCTCGTCCTTCATTGTGTGCACCGTGCGCTCGATGTCTTCCATCAACTGCCGCTTGAGAGTCTCCAGGATGCCGCGAAAATGGTCCAGTTGCTCGCGGTTCATGAACTCCTCGCCCGCTTTCGGTACATAAGGTGTGAAATGCTTGTACAGCAACTCTTCAGCCATATCGGAAAACCCTGTTCTTACGGATTGCAAAAATTTGATTAAATACCAGAAATAGCCTCGCCTGGCAAGGGTACAACCAGCGTGCGCAGCGACTGCGGCTCGACCGGCATCGGCAGCGGGCGCTAGATACGAAGAGCACGGCGGCATTGAGCGGTGACGCTCAGCCGTCGCCGTCATCACCGGACAGCCTCGCGGGCCTGGCCGCATAGCGCGTGCGCAGCGCCATCGCCATCTCGAAGGCCGCCTGGGTAAACGCCAGAATCTCGGCAAATTCTTCGTCGCTGAGTCCTCTGGCGTCGTCATTGCTCCGATAGACGTTGACGAACTGATGCTCGCGCACCGTCTGCAAGACGAGCTTACCCACCCCGAGGGCCTCGAGGCTCTTCCAGAGCTCCGGATTCGAACTACGGGTAAGGCCGATGACGAACCCGATCGGGTCACTACGGCCGAAAACCGCCGCCAACCGCAGAATCAGTTCGAAAGAGAGCGCGATACGGCCGTTCTCCAAGGCTTCAATCAACGACGGATCCTTGAGATCGATGGCCGCACCGACTTCGGCGATCGTCAGGCCCGCCGCCTCGCGCATGGCGCGGATTGCCTCGCCGGTCTTGCGCCAGGCGGTCGGCTCGCCGACGCCTGGCAGGACGGCTTTGACGACTTCACTCGCCGCCTCGAAAGGCTGTCCGTGACGCAACGCTCTCGATACCTTGCCCGCCGTCTGCACGGCTCGCCCGGCGACCCCCGCCGCCGAACTGATGTCCAGCAGGCGGCCTGCCATTGCGCGCACCTGGTCGACCAGTCCGGGCTCGGAGGGAGTCGCTGCCGATTTGGCGGCGGCGAGTTTCTCCGGCCCCCGCTTTGCAGCCGCGGGTTTGCGTTTCGCTGGCGACGGCAGAGGATTGGTCATCAGGCATCCTTTCCGAAAAGTCCGCGTTTGCCTCCTGGCGCCCGTCAGAAAGCTTAACCCGGGGCCGGGAGAACCAGCACAAGCGTCATTGCGTCAAACTCCCAGCACGTGACCAGTACTATACATCGACCAGAAGTCCCCGAGCTTACTCAGCAAGAAATCGGCGCCCAAGCGCGGCGCTTGCGAAGGAGCAGCGCGACGAGACGAGGCCGGAGATCTCGCCGCGGGCGCGCGGCCCTTTCGAACCTGACCCGGCCAGTGCCGATCGCTTCCAGCAAAGCCAAACCACGGCCACGCACCAAATGGCTCTCACCAGCAGTGAGAATAATGTCGCCGGCTTCGCCTTCGACGGTCAGCCAAAGCACGCCGGCAGTACAGATCACTCGCATCCCCTTGGCCGACAGCAGGCGAAACGGCACGTTGTCGGCCAGGCAGAGTTCATTGTTGTAAAGATCTTGATCCATCGCGCCATCTCCTTCGGTTGTCTTGACCTGGAGCAGTGTAAGCCGGCGAACGGATATGGTACAGTGACAGAAAAGATGAATTGTAACCAGAACAATCATAAAAAATAACAACTGTTCTTATCAGATCGATCCAAAACTGTACTTGTAAAGAATAAATGGACCATCAACTGTTACGCTACGAAAAACTGGCCGAGGATCTTAGCGGGATCATCGTCGCCGGCAACATTCGGCCCGGCGAGCGACTGCCTTCGGTACGCCGCCTATCGCGCGAGCGGCGTCTGTCCGTATCGACGGTACTGCAAGCGCTGAGACACTTGGAAGATAAAGGACTCGTCGAGGCACGACCGCAATCCGGCTATTTCGTACGCCACGCGGCGGCACGTCGGGAGCCACCCACGGCGCGTTCGACGCCCGACGAAGCGGTCCCGGTAGACGTAAGCCAACGCTTGATGCGCGTGCTGCAAAGCGGCATGCAGCCGGGCGTGGCGCCGCTTGCCGCCGCCCTGCCGGACGCCGCGCTGATGCCGGTGGCGGCGCTACGGCGACTGTACGGCGGCGTCGCCAGGCGTCATCCACGACTGCTCGAAGGCGCCAGCCACATCAACATGGACGAACCGGCACTGATCCGCCAACTGGTCCTACGCTCGGTAGGCTGGGCCGGGCCACTGGCGGCCAGTGAATTCGTGATCACCAATTCCTGCACCGAGGCGCTCGGACTGTGCCTACGCGCCGTCACCCAACCCGGCGACACAGTGGCGGTCGAATCGCCGGCCTATTACTTGATGCTGCAACTGATCGAAACACTCGGTTTGAAAGCACTCGAAATTCCGACCGACCCGCGCAACGGGATGTCTATCGAGGCGCTCGATCTCGCCACGCGCGACGGCCGCATCGCGGCCTGCCTGTTGGTACCCAATGCCAGTAACCCATTGGGCAGCGTGATGCCCGACGAGAACAAGCGTCGCTTGGCCAAGCTGACGGCCGACCGCGGCGTGGCGCTGATCGAGGACGACATCTACGGCGATCTCCACTTTGCCGGCGAGCGCCCGCGACCGATCAAGGCGTTCGACCGGGTGGGCAATGTGATGCTCTGTTCGTCCTTTTCCAAGTGTCTGTCGCCAGCCCTGCGAATCGGCTTCGTCGCTGCCGGACGCTACCGGTCGCAAGTCGCCTTGCAGAAGACGATCACCAGCGGAGCGACCAATCCGGTCACCCAGATGGTTCTCGCCGAGTACCTCGAATCGAGTGCCTACCAGCGCCACATGCGCGGCTTGCGACGCACCTACGAACAGCAGGTCGATGCGATGATCGCCTCGGTAGCGCGACACTTTCCCGCGACGACGCGCATCACGCAGCCACAGGGAGGTTTCGTCCTGTGGGTCGAACTGCCGGAGGAGATCGATACCAGCGCGCTCCACGGACGCGCCGTCGCGGCCGGTGTCGCCTACGTGCCAGGCGAACTCTTTTCTGCCAGCGGCATGTATCGCAATTGCCTGCGACTCAATTGCGGCAATCCCCACACGCCGCAGATCGAAGACGCGGTGCGGCGGCTCGGAGCGCTGATGGCGCCGTCGGCCTTGCCACCGGCGGCCGCTTGAGAAATCCCCTGCTTCCACCCGACAGCCGGATCGGCGCCGTCGAACCTAGGCACCGCGCCTAGCGCCGATCACGGTGCGAGATCTCGACGACGCGCGCGCCGCGCTAGCTGATCAACCAGTTCGCGGGCCGCGACACGGTTCCCGTGATCGAGATTGGCGTCCCACTCGTCAAGCAGATAGACTGGACAATCGGTTCGCGCGACGATCTCCCGCAGCGCCTGTAGTTGCCTTTCGCCCGATGAGTAGGCTTTCTGCTCCGCCGCCTCCAGTCCGTCGATCTGTTCGGGATCCTCGATGCGCTCGTCCGTATCGCCGGTCGCATGGATCCGCTTCGGGGTAGCGGCAACCGACGCGTCAGCGTTGAACTCGAAAGCCAGGCAGTCCTGCGTCGGTCAGTAGTAGGCCTTGCCACGCAACTGGCATTCAAGGGCCGAAAGCAGGGTGGACCTGCCCGTACCATTGCCGCCGTGCGCCCACCAGCCGGGTAGGCTGCGCGAGGACACAGTGCACGGCGTCGGCCAGCAACGCGCAGCGGCGCTCTTTGTTCCCCTCCCTGAGAACGAGGTGCCAGAATCGCTCGAATCTGCGCTACCATGGCGTCGCCCAGACGTTGGCGAAAGTCCCGTTGCCAGATCGTGAAGTTGTAGCGGTTGCCACTGAAAACCTTGTCCCAGGCGTTGTAGCTGCGCGCCCGCATGCGGTTGGTCGTCCGCTGGTTGTGCAGAAAGGCTGCCGCGAGCGGTTTTCTCAGCAGCCACTGCAGTGTGGCCAGAACGACGAATACGGTAGCGTAGGCAAGCGGCAAACCGTTCGAAACCGAGAACCAGCGCGTTGAAGAGCAATTGGAAAGACAGTCGCAGGTAGTACCGCAGGTTGTAGATCAGGTCGAAGCCGATATCGAAGGTTTCGCTGGTAAGAAAGGGCTCGAGCTGCTCGCGCACCCCGGCATCGGCCAGCAAGGCCGTCTGGAAGCGGTTGCACCGCGCAAAATCGAGCATATAGCAAGCGTAGGCGGCAAACCCCACGCGCTCGGCGAAGATCCAGCCTACCGCCCCGGCGACGTAGGAGACGGTTTGCGAAAGGATGATCTCGACGAAATCGCTCGCCGAGATGTGCTCCTCGGAAATATCGTGAGCAATCTGTATCACCAGCCAGGTTGTCGTCGCACACCTGCTTGCTGAACGATGAACAGTACCAGCATGCCGAAGGCCGCCGGGCTGACGAAATAGCGAAGAAAGTCTCCGGGCTTGAAGGTGGCTAAGTGCGGCAAGGGAATCGGCGCTCAGAAGGCCAGAAAACCCGGCCGGCAAACAGACTGGGGGAAAGCCCGGCCTGCCCAGTGCGGAAGGTTCTGGCGGCCAGAATCGATTAGATCAAAGTGGACCCCATGAAGCACCGAAAGCAGACTCGCGCCTGCTTTCCGTGTCATTCTCACGACAGGTCCGGCCTGTCGAACGCCATCACTTCGGCGCCGGCTTCCTGGATTTTTTCTCGGTGGCCGTATAAAGCTCCAATGGGAAGGTTAATGAAAACATTCAACGGCCCAGCGAGTAAACGGCGCGTAAAGCAAACGCCTCTCGCACGCTTCGGCAACAGGTTTCTTTCTTCTATCGGAGCACCTGCGGTTTTCCCGCCAGATGGCCGCATCGTGCGAGAACGCCCGCGACGCAACTCATTCGTCGAGCGGCACGGCCTTGAACGCGTCGCTCGCCTCGAGCCGCTGCGCCAGCGCACCGAGCGCCGGATAGTCCGCGCTTGGCCACTCGTGCGGCAGAATGTAGCGCACGAAGCCAATCCCGGCGACCGTCGTGACGTCGGCCTGCGTCAGGCGGTCGCCGACCAGATAGTCGCCTTCGAGCCGCTTTTCGAGCATGGCGAAGGCCTGCCGCATCTGGCCGCGCAGACGCTCCGTCCACTCGGGCCATTGCCGTTCGTCCGGCCTCTTGCGCTCGTACTCCATGGCCACGGCTTTCTCGGTCGCCACGATCGCCAGGGCCATCAACTGCTGCACCCGCCACCGCTCCGCTCCGCAACGCGGGATGAGTGGCGAAACACCGCGTTCAACCGCCAGTTCGTCCAGATAATCGAGGATGTAGGCGCTCTCATAAAGCGTCTCGCCACTCGGCAGTGTCAGCATCGGCACCTTGAACAAGGGATTGATCGGCCGCATTGCGTCCATATGCCTGAACACCGAAAGCGACAGGTGCTCAAACGGTAGCCCGTAGAGGTGCATCGTCACGGCGACCCGCCGCACGAAGGGTGAATCGTAAAGGCCAAGCAATTGATAAGGTGCCGCTTCCGTCAAGTTCGTCATGTGTTTCTCCGATCGTCAAGGGTATGCGCTCAGGAATGTTGGATGTGGCTGTCGATCAAAGAGTCCCGACCGTAGACGCCAAGCCCTCCGCCGATTCAGGCGCAGGCCGGGGCGCCACCCAGCCGAAGCTTCGGCAGGCACCACGTGCGGCCCAATGTGCCCGGCGGAGGTGCCAGGCGAATTCTCATCGGCAGCTCGGCATCGGTCATCGGCCACGTCTCGACGACCGTGCGGCCCGCTCCCACGATGCGGTGACGCCCGCCAGGAAGCAGCCAGACATCTCGGCCGCCCTTCTCCTCGGTGAGCCAGATACGACCATTGACTGAAATCACCGTCCAGCCGGCGAGGCGGTCGATGGAAACCGCCTCGGCTGCATTCAACTCGAACTCGAGGTAGGGTAAGAGGGCTGCCATGATATCCTCCTTTACGGGCCACGATGCCTGTCCGATGTTCGACAGGTCCGGGCATTTTTGTCTGCCAGGAGCGCAAGGACAAGCGAATTGTTCTCACGTGACATGTGAACGAAATTGACTGATAACCGCCGCACTCCACCGCTCGGCAGTCTGCGCGTCTTCGTCGCGGCCGCGCGCAGCCAGAGCGTCACCGGCGCTGCCGCGCAGCTTCATTTGACGCACAGCGCGGTGAGTCATCAGTTGCGCCAGCTGCAGGACTATCTCGGCGTCGCCCTGTTCGAACGCCACGGCCGCGGCCTGAAGCTGACGGCGCAAGGCGCCGCCTATGCCGAACAGGTTTCACGGGCGCTGACGGACATCGGCAAGGCGACCGATCAACTGATCGCGGCACGCGCCTACCGCCGTCTACGCGTCACCTGCATGCCGTCATTCGCCGCCCGCTGGCTGCTGCCGAGGCTTGGGAACTTCATTTCCCGTCACCGTGATCTCGATGTCGAAGTGCAATCGACCGCCAGGCTGGCCGACATCAAGGGGGGCGAAGCCGACGTCGCCCTGCGCTTTGGACATGGCCGATATCCCGGACTGAGCTATCGACTGCTGATGAAGGACTGGTACTACCCGGTATGCTCGCCCGATTTCATGGCGCGTCACGCGCTGCTCGACCCGGCGCAATTGATCGAGCTGCCACTGTTGCGATCGAACGATGAACTCTGGCAACCGTGGTTCACGGCCGCCGGACTGGTCGTCGAAGAACCGCAACGTGGCGCCGTGTTCGACGACTCGAGTCTGATGCTGATGGCGGCGGCTGCCGGCCAGGGTGTGGCTCTCGCACGTCACGCCCTGGCAGCCGACGATCTGGCCCGCGGATCGCTGCGCCCTCCTTTCGGACTGGCCGTCGAATCACCTTTCTCCTACTTCTTCGTCTGTCGTCCGACGGACGAGCAGCAGACAGCCGTCGCCGCTTTTCGCGCGTGGCTATTCGACGAAGCGTCTTCCTATCGCCAGCCGGACGGCGAACTCGCGCCGTTCCGCCGAAGCTGATTGGCGCAGGACGGAATCCCGCATGACCCCGACGGTCGCCGCGCCACAAAAGCGAAGCGCTTTCTTGCGCCGACGCTCCTCTCCCCGTCAGACACTGAACTGAAGCGCCGCCAGTCGAGCATAGAGGCCGCCCCTTTCCACGAGCTCGGCATGCTTCCCGGCTTCGACGACCCGGCCGTGATCGAGCACGAGGATGCGGTCGGCCCCCTGCACTGTCGCCAGGCGGTGAGCAATGACGATTGTCGTACGACCACCCATTGCCGCTTCCAGCGCCGCCCGCACAACGCGCTCGCTTTCGGAATCCAGACTGCTGGTCGCTTCGTCGAGTAGCAGCAAGGGAGCGTCCTTGAGGATCGCGCGCGCGATGGCGATTCGCTGACGTTGCCCACCGGACAGCCGGACGCCGCGCTCGCCGACCAGCGTGGCGTAGCCAGCGGGAAGTTGGCGCACGAATTCGTCGACGAAAGCGGCACCTGCCGCCAACCTGACCTCGTCTACCGAAGCGCCGGGTCTGCCGTAGCGAATGTTGTCGTCGATGCTGCCGGAAAAGATCGCTGCTTCCTGTTGCACGACGGCAATGCGTGACCGCAGTTCGGCGAGCCGGCAACGCCGCAGATCGACGCCGTCAATCCGGATGACCCCATCGCGCACATCGTAGAAGCGCTGCAACAACTGGAAGACAGTCGTCTTGCCAGCCCCGGAGGGTCCGACCAGCGCCACCGTCTGGCCGGCTTCGATGCTGAGCTCCAGATCTTGCAGAACCATCGGCTCCGGACGCGACGGATAGGCAAAACGCACTCCCTCGAAAGACACCCGCAGGCCACCAAGCGGCACCGGCAACGCCACCGGCTGCTGTGGCTCGATGATCGACGAACGGGTGGACAGCAACTCCATGAGCCTTTCGGCAGCCCCCGAGGCGCGCAACAAATCCCCCCACACCTCGGCAAGCACCGCAACGCTGCCGGCCACGACCACCACGTAGAGCGCCGTCTGACTCAATTGCCCGGCCGTGATTTCGCCCGCGAAAACGGCCTGCACGCCACCGTACATGCCGTAGAGCAACGAGCCGAAGACGCCGATGATGACGAAGGCCGTCAGCGCCGAGCGCGTGCCGGTACGCCGTAGCGACGCGGCGAAAGCCTCTTCGTTGGCGGCCGAGAAGCGCGCCGCCTCGGCGCTCTCGCGAGTGTAGCTCTGGACCACGGGAATCGCGTTGAGGATCTCGCCAGCGATCCCGCTGGTATCGGCGATGCGATCCTGGCTGGCGCGCGACAGCTTGCGCACGCGGCGAGCGATCAGACCCGCCGGCAACACGACGAGAACGATGATGCCGACCACGGTGAGAATCAGGCGTGGCGTGGTCGCCACCAGCATCGTCAGGCCACCGGCCAGCAAGACGATATTGCGTAACCCCATGCTCACACTTGAGCCGACGGCGTGATGGATCACCGTCGTGTCCGTCGTCAGTCGCGACAACACCTCGCCGGTCTTCAAGGTCTCGAAGAACTGCGGGCTCTGCCGCAGCACGTGCGCGTATACCGCCTGTCGCAGATCGGTCGTCACTCGCTCGCCGATCCAGCTCACCATGTAGAAGCGTGCGGCAGTAGCCAGCCCCAGGACGACCGCCACCCCGAACAGGCCAAGAAAATGCCGGCGGATCGACGCCAGCCGCTGGACACTGTCGGCACCGACCGGCAAGACCAGGCCGCCGTCGACCAATAGCTTCACCGCGTAGGGTAGGGTCAGTGTCGCCCCGGCCGCGAGCAGCAGAAAAAGCAAAGCCAGCCCGATCTGCCCGCGGTAAGGTGTCAGGTAGGGTAGCAGCGCACGGAGGGGTTGCAGCCGGCGCGGCGGCAGCCCTTGGGCACCGCCTGCGTCAGGCTCCGAGCGGTCCGACGCCGGCGCCACGCCGGCCTTCAGACGAGCAGTCCATACAGCACGGCCCAGGCACCGCCGACGCCGAGCGCGCCGAAAGAGAGCATCGACAGCAGGAAACCACTGCCGCGTGTGCGTGGATCGCGCGCGTAGGACAACGCGTACCAGATCCGGCCGATGAGCCAGAGAGTGCCCAATGCGGTCGCCCAAAAGCTCGACAGATGGATCGCGAAGAGCCACAACACCGGCAGGAAGAGCACCACATTTTCGAGCGTATTCATCTGGATGCGATAGGCGATCTCGAACTGCGGGTGACCCGTCGTCGCCGGCGCCTTGATGCCAAACTTGACTCGACAGCGGCCAACGTAGGCGGCACAGGCAAATAGCAGAAACGACGTAGCAAGGGTAAGCAGCGCGGGGCCGGGGTAGGCGTTCATAGTGTCTTTCAGTCTCCTCGTTCAAGCATCAACTTTTCGGGCCTCTTCACCAAGCAGGAAATTACCGATGCGTAACAGGCGCCGCGGCGCCGCCTCGCCATCGAGATCGACCGTCAACGGGCCGGCGGCCGCCGCTATCTCCGCGGCCCGCTCAGGGGTCAACTGGGAGGCGCGCTGGCAAAACTCGATGACCGCGACCTGCTCCTCCCGCGTCAGAGGAAAAGGCGGCGCTTCGCTACCCGCATCATTGTCCGCGCCGACAGCCTTCGGCCTTGGCACATCGAGATACACCACCAGCGTGCCTGCCGCGAGGTCACCCAGGCGCTTGCCTTGCACGTCGAGCAAACTGACGATGAAGCCAAGGGCATAGCCGAACGGCAGAAAGTCCACGCCGCGCAAGGCGTTTCGGATACCGGCGGCGCTCCAACCAAGCGGGCGTCCGTCGTCAAGGACGACGGCCAGCCCACAAGCCTTCTTCCCAGGCGTCTGACCGTTCCGGTAGACCTCGAAAACGACCGGATAGAACCACTCGAGCAGAAAAGCGCCGAGCAGTAGCATGCCGACCCCGAGTTGGCCGAAAATCGTTGCGCCGATCGCCAGCAACAGCCACACGCCGAAACGAACGAGGAAATCCAGAAACCAGGCGCGTGCGCGAACCACCGGCCCGGCCGCGCGTAACTCGATGTCGCAGCCCTCTGGCGTCGCGACGCGGTGAACGTTGTCCAAGCGAGCCGGAGGAGTGGTCACGGCTCGAAAAACACGTCCCTGTAGCAGGCATAAAGCGACGCGTAGAGTACCGGCACCAGCACCAGCCAGCCCAGGAACAGCGGCAGACAAGCGACGATGGCGGCGAGCAGGAAAACCAGACCGTACACCAGGAAAGGCACGGCATTTCGCAAAGCGACCATGAAACTGGTCTGCAGCGCCTGAAAGGCGGAGAAATCGTGGAACACGACGAGCGGCGGAGCCAGCCACACGGCCATCGCCAAGGGCAGGAAAATGGCGGCCACGACGATGACCGCGACGATGAAGCTCCCCGAAAACGGATTCGGAGCACCGCCACTGCCGACCGCACCAACGGCCACCATGATACCGAAAACGGCGGCCGCCAACAGCACCGCCACGAGGTAGAGCAGGCCGACGAGCAGCAAGCCGCCGGGCTTGCTCGAGAAGCCGGCAAAGAGGTGTACGAAGCGCAGCCCTTCGCCATCCTCGATGGCCCGACAACCGATGACGATGCCGCCGATAAACACCGGACCGAGCAGGTTCACGGCCAGGTTGATGACCGGAATCATGCCGATGGCCATCATCACGACGATCAGGACGATGGTAATGCCGACCCAGGTTCCGGGCGCGCTGCGGAACATTTCCCAGCCGCGCAACAGCCACTGGTAGCCGTGACCGGCGGTTACGCGTCGTCCTTCGGGAACGAAGTTCCCGAAGGACGACGCGTTGTGATGGTCATGCACCCGGGCGACCGGCGCTTTGAACGGATTACTGTCGTCGATACCCATCGCTACTCCCATGCGTTATGAACCACAGCGGGAAGGCCCGCGCCCACTCCGCAAGCGACACGCCGCACCTACCATGACGCGCCCACCCGCCTGGCGACCTGCGACTGCTCGTAGATGAGCGAGCTCAAGTGCGCGTGGACACGGACACCCACCTCGACCACCTACCAATCGGTAGCGACCTGGCGCCTGTTTGAAGTTTTCGACAGGGAAAGGCTATGGGCAAGGCTGGAGGAGTGGAAGAAAGCTCCCCGAAATTCAAGTGCGCCAAAACTTCGGCAAACGAGGCTTTACTCCGCTCTCGGCCACAATCCCTCCCGCTCGTTCCTGGAGAACCAGCTCCGAAACTAGTACCAAAAAATCTTGAGAGCATGCAACCCCCTGGCCGACGAAAAACCGAGGGAATCTCGCGCGTGGGGGCGAGGTGGAGAACGAATTCACCTTACCGCTTCAGTGGCCAGGTCAGGACTTCTCGTTGGCGAGCGCCTTGGCGGTGATCTCCTCGTATAAACTGGCCATTCTGGCCGACAACTCGGCATACTCCGGGTGCCGGGCCAGGAACGGTTTGACGTCCTCGCTATCGGCAAAAACCCTCTCCAGAAAAGCGATGTCCATTTCGTCGAGCCGCTCGCCCGCATCCACTTTCGCTTTCAGGTCGAGCGCCCGCGGTAGCCGCTCCTTCTCAAGGCGCTCAAGCACGACGGTTGCCATACCCAGGTCGTCCGCTTCCTGACTCATCACGCTCTCCTTAATTTTGTCACTGGTTCAATGAGAACTCACCGGGCGAGTCGCCAGCGTTGATCTGCTGACTGCGATGCCACGACGCCAAGCGTCGATGATGCCAGCTCTGGCTGGCAGAAGGCAATAGACCGTAGAAGACTGGCGTTGACGAGCGGATCACAGCCCGTTACACAACCAGGACAGAGAAGCAACAGATCCGCCGCAAAGGATTCGCTATTCTCCCACCTGTCGCTGGCACGCATCCTCCCCCTCCTCCTCCCCCTGCGTGACGGTGACGGTACCACACGGCCCGCCCAGCCCCTCCCTCTGCGCGGGCCGTTTCCTTTGCCGACAGCCAGCCTATAATCGTCGCTCCTGCCGCCGGCAAGCGCAGCGCCCGCCAGGAATCAGATCGTTTTCAATCAACCGGCTAGCGCCTGGAGTCGTCGTCATGAACCGATGGATGAAAGCTACAACCTCTCTCCTATCATGGCTATTTCTGAGCCTGTTGCCTGCTTGGACACAGGCCGGAACACAAGCGACAGCGCCACTTCCGGCCGGCGTCAGGAAACTCAACACCGTCGAGGGGATTAGCGAATACCAGCTCGCCAATGGCTTGCGCTTCATCCTTTTCCCCGATGCCGCAAAAGCCACCGCCACAGTCAACGTCACTTACCTCGTCGGTTCGCGGCACGAGAACTATGGGGAGACCGGCATGGCTCACCTGCTCGAGCATCTGATCTTCAAAGGCTCGAAGAACTTTCCGGATCCGGCGCGTGAGTTCAAGGCACGGGGCTTTCAGATCAATGGCACGACCTGGCTCGATAGAACCAACTACTACCTGACCTTTGCCGCCAGCGAAGACAACATGGCCTGGGCGCTGGCGTGGAACGCCGACGCCATGGTCAATTCCTTCATCGCCAGGAAAGACCTCGACACCGAGATGAGCGTCGTGCGCAATGAATTCGAGATGGGCGAGAACGATCCGGCCAGCGTCATGCTCAAGCGCATGCAGGCCATGCTTTATGACTGGCACAACTATGGCAACACAACCATCGGCGCACGCAGCGATATCGAAAATGTCAGGATCGAGAACCTGCAAGCCTTCTACCGCAGGTACTATCAGCCAGACAACGCGGTGCTGGCCGTGGCCGGGAAGTTCGACGAGCGGAAGACGATCGAGCGCATCGCAGCGACCTTCGGCAAACTGCCCAGGCCAGCCCGTAAACTGCCTGAACACTGGACAGTCGAACCAACGGCCGACGGCGAGCGTCAGTTTTTCGTCCGGCGCAAGGGTGAGGTGCCGCTCGTCACGCTGGCCTACCGTACCCCATCGAGCCTACACGGCGATTCGGACGCCATAAGCATGGCCAGCGATATTCTTGGCGACACGCCAAACGGCCGCCTGTACAGGGAACTGGTCCAGCCCGGACTGGCGGCACAGGTCTTCGCCTACCCGGTCGATAGTCGCGAACCGGGTTTCGTGGTGTTCGGCGCCACGGTCAACAAGGGCGAATCTGTCGAACGCGTCCGCAACCGGATGATCGAGGTCGTCGAAGGAAGCCTGGCGCACGACGGAGCAACGGCCTCCGAACTCGCCCGCGCCGTCGAACAGTCACGTACCGCGCACGAGCGTGCGCTGGCCGACCCCGAGGCGTTCGCCGTCTTGCTTTCCGAGTACATCGCGCTGGGCGACTGGCGGCTTTTCTTCTACGCTCGCGATCGGCTCGACCAGATCACGCCGGCGCAAGTCGACGCCGCGGCCAGCAAGTACTTCGTGCGTGACAACCGTGTTCTCGGCACCTTCATCCCGGAGGATTCACCGCAACGCGCCGTCGTCCCGCAAGCTCCCAGCGCCGCCCAACTGCTGGCCGATTTCCGGCCACGGGAAAGGGGAGACATCGGCGAGGCTTTCGATCCCTCACACGAAAACATCAGCGCGCGCACCCAACTGAGGACTTTCGGGAATCTGAAAATCGCCTTGCTGGCCAAAAAAAACCGCGGCCAGACCGTAAACGTCGCGATGAGCTTTCGCTGGGGCGATGAGAAATCGCTGGCCAAACGCAACGTCACCGGTCCGCTGGCGATCGCCATGCTGGCCCGCGGCACCGGTCGATTGACCCGCCAGCAGATTGCCGACGAGCTGATTCGCCTGAAGGTGCGTGGCAGCCTGACGCACTTCGAAACGAACCGCGACCATCTCGCCGCAGCGCTTGCCTTGGTGGCGCAACTCATTCAGGACGCGAGCTTTCCGGCCGCCGAGTTCGAGGAACTCAAGCGTGAGTATCTGACCGCCCTGCAATCGCAACTCGACAACCCGGAGGAGCGCTCGAGCGACGCCATGCGGGCGCATTTCAACACCTATCCGGCTGGCGATCCCCGCTACTACACGCCTTTGGCCGAACGTATCGAGCAAGTCCGACAGACGACGCTGGACGATGTGATTCGCTACCACCGTGAGCTGATCGGCACAGCGCGGGGCGAGATCGCCATCGTCGGTGACTTCGACGAAAAAGCGATCGCGGACGAACTTGGGCGGCTGTTTCCGGGCCATCAGTCGAAAGCGCCCTATGGCCGCGTTGATCGCCAGTTCCGCGCGGTTGTGCCGAGTCGGATCGAAATCAACACGCCAGACAAAGAAAACGCCTTTCTTCGCGCCAGGATCGACCTCTTGCTACGCGACGACGATGCGGATGCGCCTGCGCTTTACGTCGCGAACAACATCTTTGGCGGCAGTGGCGGGCTATCAAGCCGGCTCATCGACCGACTACGTCAACGGGAGGGTCTTAGCTACAGCGTCACGTCGAACCTGTCGCTTGGCAGCCGGGAGCGGCTATCGACCTGGTCGCTGACGGCCATGGTCGCGCCACAGAACCTCGGCCGCGCCGAGCAGGCGATCTACGAAGAACTTCGACGGGCGCGCCGGGACGGCTTCACCGAACAGGAAGTCGCCGAAGCGAAGAAGGGAATCATCGAGTCGCGTGCCGTGAGCCGCTCGCAGGACAGCACACTGGCCGCACGCTGGTCGTCTTTTCTCGATCTGGGCCGCGACTGGCAGTTCTCCAAGGATTTCGAGGCCAAGGTAGTGGCGCTTTCCGTAGAGCAGGTCAACGCCGCTTTTCGCAAGTACATCGACCCCGAGCAACTGACGCTGGTCATCGCCGCCGACAACGCAAAGCTCGCTGCGCTGGCCGTCGGGCCGTCCGACGTGGCCGAGAAACGACTCGCCGGTCACTGACGGAAGGCCCAAGCAGCGAAGTTGCCGACACAACGCGGCGCCACTCCGGACCTGATTCCCGGGAACGAGCGCCGGCTACTTTTTCAGGCTGTCGCGAATCTCGCGCAGCAACAAGACTTCTTCCGCCGGCTCCGGCGGCGACGCCGGTGGGGCCGGGGGTTCACTCTTCTTGAGGCGATTGACCTGCTTGACCATGACGAAAATGATGAAGGCCAGGATGATGAAGTTCACCAGAATGGTGAGGAAACTGCCGTAGGCAAAAATCGGCACCTGCGCCTTCTTCAGGGCATCCACTGTTCTCGCCGTACCTTCGGGAATGGTCCCCAGAACAAGAAACATTCCCGAAAAATCCAGCTTGCCGCCCATTATCCAGGCGACGAAGGGCATGATCAGATCACCCACTACCGAATCGACAATCTTGCCGAAAGCGCCGCCAATGATCACGCCGACCGCGAGATCCATGACATTGCCCTTCATGGCAAACTCTTTGAACTCCTGCACCATGCTCATGCCGTATCCTTTACTTTCCATTGGACTCTACCGGACGCTTGGCCGGCTCCTTGAAGCGCCAGCGATTATAGGAGCAAGGCCACAACGCTGTGAAGCCCGTCAAGCGCGGCGTAGTTTTTCCCCCGCCGCAGCCAGCGTCGCTTCCTGTTTGGCAAAGCAGAAGCGAACGACATGGTCGTCACGACCGTCGGGGTAGAAAGCCGACACAGGGATCACCGCCACGCCCACGTGACGAGTCAGCCAGCAGGCAAACTCGCGGTCGGACAGGTCGGAGAGGGAATCGTAGCGTGCCAGCTGAAAATACGTGCCATGACAGGGCAACAGCTCGAAACGCGAACCCAGCAACTGGCGGCGAAAGAATTCCCGTTTCCCAGCATAGAATTCCGCCAGCCCAAGATGGCGCCCGGGATCGCGCATGTAGTCGGCAATTCCCAACTGGCAGGGCGTATTGACCGTAAACACGTTGAACTGGTGAACTTTGCGGAACTCGGCCATCAACTCGCCGGCGGCCAGCACGTAACCGACCTTCCAGCCAGTGATGTGATAGGTCTTGCCGAAGGAGGACACGATCAGGCTGCGTGCGGCGAGTTCAGGATGGCTCGCGACGCTGTGATGTCGCGCGCCGTCGAAAACTATATGCTCGTACACTTCGTCCGACAGAACCACGATGTCCGTATCGCGCGTCAGCCCAGCCAACTCGGCCAGATCGTCGGCGCTTAGCAGGCTGCCGGTCGGGTTATGCGGCGAATTGATGATGATCATTCGCGTGCGCTTGTTGAGCAGCAAGCCGACCTGCTGCCAGTCCGGCCGGTAGTCGGGGAAGTTCAGGCTGGCGTACACGGCCGTGCCTCCCGCGCTTTCGATAGCCGGCACGTAGCTGTCGTAAACTGGCGCGAAGACGATCACTTCGTCGCCGGCGCGTACAAAAGCCGCGATCGCCGTGAAGATGGCCTGCGTCGCTCCGGCCGTAACGGTAATTTCCCGCTCCACATCGTAGCGCGCGTGGTAAAGCGCCGCCACCTTGCCGGCGATCGCTTCCCGCAATTCGGGAACGCCGGCCATCGGTGGGTATTGGTTGTGCCCCTCGCGCATGGCACGCCAAGTCGCGTCGAACAACGAGGAGTCCGCTTGAAAGTCGGGAAATCCTTGCGACAGATTGATCGCTCCGCAGTCCGCCGCAAGCTTCGACATGACGGTGAAAATCGTGGTCCCCACGCGGGGAAATTTGGAATCGACAGCGACGCTTGACTTATACACGATGATCCGCGCCAAGCGCGGCAGGAAAATAATAACGCGACCAGTTTAGGGGCGACCGACAGCGCAGACAAGGCCCGGCTCACCAAGGCCGCGGCGATCAGGGAATCCGCCCGGAGCGTCGGGGCTTGCCCTGGCGACCCGTATTCGCCGTAAACTGCCGCTTTTCGCCGCCTTTTCCGAAGCGCCATGACCGTATCCCGCCTGCGCCGCCCGCCGGCCACTCTTCTCGCGCTCAGCCTCGCCTGCCAGACGGTCTGCGCAGCGCCACCTTTGCCGGCCCTCGCGGCCAGCCTCGATGATCTGACCGTCTCCGGCGTCTCGTCGGGTGCCTACATGGCGGTACAGTTCGAGGTGGCGCACTCGAAACTGGTGCGTGGCGCCGGCGTCATCGCCGGTGGGCCGTACTACTGCGCTCAAGGGTCGAGCTGGCGCGCGCTGACCAGTTGCATGTCGCCTTCGTTCTGGGGAGAGTTACCATCCGTCGCCGACCTGCGAGCGCGCGCCGAGGAACTGGCGCGAACAGGTCGAATCGATTCCCTCGACAACCTGCGCCGTCACCGGGCGTGGCTGTTTTCCGGGGGCAACGACGACAAGGTCGAAACATCGGTGATGGACCGTCTGGCGGATTTCTATGGCCAGTGGCTCAGTCCGACGGCAATTCGCTTCGTCAAGCTGCCCGACGCGGGACACGCGATGATATCGGTTGCCGATCCGCAGCCCAACCCCTGCTCTAGCGCGCATCCCCCGTTCATCAACCGTTGTGGCGACCTCGACGCAGCCGGCGAAATGCTCACTCATCTCCTTGGCCCACTACGGCCATCGACGGCGGGCGGGAAGATTCTGAGCTTCGACCAGCGCCCTTTCGTGGACGGCCGAGCCGTCGACGCCGGTCTGGCCGACGAAGGCTACGCCTACATTCCATCCGCCTGTCGCGTCTCCGCCTGTCGCATCCACGTGGTCTTCCACGGCTGCCGCCAAAGCGCGACCGACATCGGACGCCGTTTCGTCGACGGCGCCGGCTATAACGCTTGGGCAGACAACAACCGGCTAATCGTCCTGTACCCGCAGACCACTCCACGCCACGGTCTGGCGCTCGGTTCCTGGAAGTGGGTGAACAACCCGCTTGCCTGTTGGGACTGGTGGGGCTACTCGGGCAGCGAATACCACACCCGTGATGGCCAGCAGATCAAGGCCGTGCGCGCCATGATCGACCGCCTGGCGGCGCCACGTCGGCCGGCCGGTGATTAGCCCTGCATGGCGGCGCCCACCGGCCAGCGACCGATCCAGCTAGTTTGAACTGCCGCGCAGCTTGCCGTAAATGACCAGCAAAACGATCGCCATGATTACCGAAGCAATGAATCCCGCCCCCTCGCCCGCCCGGTACCAGCCAAGCAACTGACCGACCATCCCGGCCAGGAAAGAGCCGCCGATGCCCAGCAGCACGGTGACGATGAAACCCATGTTCTCCCTGCCGGGATGAATCAATTTGGCGATGACGCCAACCACGAAACCCAGAACGATTGTCCAGACGATACCCATCGTCAGCTCCTCAAGAATGCCGGGTGGCCTCGGAACGCGCCACTACCGAATTTCCGTCGCACGGTCGCCAAGCCGCGGTCGACCGGCGCGTGCCTCATTCGTCGGCAGGAATCCGCAGCACCTGGCCGGGATAGATCTTGTCCGGATGGCTGAGCATCGGCTGATTGGCTTCGAAGATCAGCATGTACTTGTTCGGATTATCGTAGTGCCGCTTGGCGATCTTCGACAGATTGTCACCGGGAACGACGGTGTAGAAAGTGGCTTCCGGCGCACTCTGATCAACCGACAGCATGTCCTTGACCTGGCAGACACCAGCCACGTTGCCGCAGCACAGCAGGATCTTCTCCTTGCTCGCCTGGTCGCCGGCGACACCGAATACGGTCGCCGTTGCGGTCGCACCGTCGAAAGTCACCGTCAACCCGGTTACCGGCAGACCCTGGGTAGCGACGTAGGCCTCGATGGCTTCGCCGGCGGTACGGTTCATCTCCTCCAGATGTGCCTTGGCCGCGTCATCATCGGGCGTGCTGGCCACCGCTTGCGACGCGGCATCGGTTTCTCCGGCACGAAAAAGCTTTTCGCCTGCTTCCTTGACAAAATCCAACAAGCCCATGTCATCTCTCCTTTTTGTCCGACGGTACCGAACGCCGGCACCTGCCGACTCTCCGTACGCGCCTTGAGCCAGTGGCTAGTCTAGCAGCATCGAGCGCCGGCCAACAGAGCCATTCCGAATCCTTCCTCTATTCCTCCCCCGTTGCACGATCAGTCCGCGTTCGGTACCATCATCTCATGATGATGTTCTCGGCGAGCATCGTGTGCCGTAGAATGATTCGGCGTCGCCCGATGGTGGCGGCTGCGCGGCGACTTCGTTTTCCGCCGCCCTGATCCCGACGAGGCAGCGCGAAACCGCGGCGGGAGTTTCGCTAACAATTTCAGTCGCCGTCGTCCCGGGTGTCGACGCGCGGGTGTGGAACGATCCGAAAAGATCGGAGGAGACTGCCTTGAACCTGTTCCGGAAAATTCTGCTTGCGCCGACGGTTGCGATCGTCTTTCTGCTCATCTTCGCCGGCGTCAGCTATCAGTCGGCGAACACGCTGCACCGGGCACTCGCCGATCTGCACAATGTCCGGACAAAGAACCTCCACGTTGCCAGTGATACGAAGGCCGATATCCTCGAATTTCATTCGGGCGTCTATCGCTTGATGACCTGGGCCGGCGCATTCGACGAAAAGCGCGTCGCAGAAGACGCCAAGGCCTTGCTCACCCAGGCCGATCAGTTCGTCGCCGACTTCTCGAAGTGGCTGGAAGAGCCTTCCCTCTCCGACCAGGAAAAGCAGTTGGGCAAGCAGATCGCCGACATGCTTGCCACCTACCGCAAGAGCGCCTCGCAGGCCGTCGATCTGGCGACCATAGATATCAATACCGCGCTGGCGTCGATGCAGAATGCCGACGACAATTTCAAGAAGCTCAGTCAACTGACCGACCAGTTGGTCAAGGTCGAATACGAGCTCGGCCATCAGGCTTTCGATCGTGCTCAAATCGCGTACCGGCGTGCCGTGACGGCAGCGTTGGTCACCTTCCTGCTGGCCATCGTGGCCTCGGTCGGGGTCAGCTTTTTCATGGCGCGCGACATCTCCCGGCGCATCGCCCGGGCAACCGACGCGACGCACCGGATCGCGGCGGGTGACCTGACGACCGACGTCGCCCTCGCCGGCAACGACGAAGTCGGGCAGATGCTCGAGGCCCTACAGCGCATGCAGCAAAGTCTGCGCGCCGTGCTGTCCGACATCGCCGGCAACGCCGGCCGGGTGCGAGAGTCGGCGACTGGCGTATCGACCACCGCCAACCGCATCAGTGAATCACTGCGCGCCGAGAGCGAGGCCGTATCGAGCACCGCGGCGGCAGTCGAACAGTTGACGGTCAGCATCGGTCAGGTGTCGGATAATGCCGGCTCGGCTCGCGACGTCGCCGAGCAGACGGCACGCATCGCCAACGACGGCAAGAAACTGGTCGAGGAGGCAGCAACCGAGATCAACAAGATCGCCGAGAGCGTCGGCACCACTGCGCGCACCATCGAAGGGCTGCAAGCCAGTTCGCAACAGATCAGTCATATCGCCAACGTGATCAAGGAGATTGCCGACCAGACCAACCTGCTGGCACTCAACGCCGCGATCGAAGCGGCACGGGCCGGCGAGCAGGGCCGGGGGTTCGCGGTGGTGGCCGACGAAGTGCGCAAGCTTGCCGAGCGGACCGGCAAGTCTACCGACGAGATCAAACGGACGATAGATGCCGTCCAGACCCAGACGGGGGAAGCCGTCGAGAGAATGAGCGAGACGGGCCGCCAGGTCAACGCCGGTGTCACTTTGGTCGGCAACCTGCAGCGGCCGCTGGAAGAGCTCAGTGAATGCTCCGCCGCCGCGCTGACCCGTCTCACCGACCTTTCCACCGCGGCCCATGAACAGAGCGAAGCGAGTACGCTGATCTCACAAAACGTCGAGCGCATCGCGCAGATGGCCGAATCGAACCACAGTGCCGCCGCCAGCAGCCAGGGTGAAGCACAGGACCTCAATCGCATGGCCGAACCTGCATGCCCTGGTAAACCGCTTCCGGCGCTAGCCAGACAGACGGCTTGACCCACGGAGGGCACAGCAGAGTGACCAGGCACACTTCCTAAACCGAGCACTTCACCCGCAGCACTCATCCACGTTAAAAAGGAGACAACATGAAACTCGCGCACTTCTTCCGCCACTTGGCTTTGTCTTTGTTCATGCTCGCCTCGGTTTCGCTCGCCTTCGCGCAGGAGCGCGGTACGGCCGACGAAGCCAAGGCGATGGCCGAGAACGGCTTGGCGCACATCAAGGCGGTGGGTCCGGACAAGGCGTTCGCCGATTTCTCCGAGAAGGAAGGCAAGTGGCACAACAAGGACTTGTACATCTTCGCCGTCAAATTCGACGGCACCGTAGTTGCCCAGGGAGCGAACAAGGCTCTGATCGGCAAGAACCTGATGGACCTGAAGGATCCGGACGGCAAGTTCTTTATCAAAGAGATGATCGAATTGGGCAAGGCGAAGGGAACTGGTTGGGTCGACTATAGTTACACCGACCCGCAGACCAAGAAGTTCGCTCCAAAATCGAGCTATGTGGCCCGTGTCCCCGGCTACGAGGGTATTCTCGGCGTCGGCATCTACAAGAAGTGATTCCCCCCGGCAGGCGCGAGGCGCCTGCCGGCCAGCGTCCGACGCCCGACAGTTTTGTTTGTCCGGCGCTTCGCTTGCCGCGGCAACCGCACCGGTGGCGAACCTAGGCCGCCTTGGCGCGGAATGCGTCTGGTGCCAAACCGACCGGATCGCCGACAGGCGGTTATAATCGCCACTTCGCAACCCGTAGAAAGATCACGACCATGGGCCTAGACCGCGTGCCCTCCGGCAAGTCGCTCCCCAACGATTTCAACGTCATCATCGAGATTCCAATGCACGCGGATCCGGTGAAGTACGAAGTAGACAAGGACAGCGGCGCGGTCTTTGTCGATCGCTTCATGTCGACGGCGATGCACTATCCCTGCAACTACGGCTACATTCCCCACACCATCGCCGGCGACGGGGACCCGGTTGATGTGCTGGTAGTCACCCAGTTTGCCTTGCCTCCAGGCGTCGTGGTACGTTGCCGGCCGATCGGTCTGCTGGCGATGGAAGACGAAGCCGGACCGGACGGCAAGCTGTTGGCGGTTCCGGTCGATAGCCTGACGCCGATGTATCGCGACCTTGAGACGCCACGCGATTTTCCCCAGGTGATTCTCGATCAGATCGCGCACTTCTTTGCGCACTACAAGGATCTCGAGCGCGGCAAGTTTGTCAAGATTGCCGGCTGGCTGGGCAGCGAGGAAGCCAAGAAGGAAATCATGGACGGTGTGCAGCGCTACGCCGATGCCGCAGACAAGCCGGCTTTCTGAACGAACCGCGCCCCCTGCTGAGCGAGGACCGCGCGAGCGCCCCTCGCGGCGGCGCTTCTCTTCATGGCGCTGAAGATTGCCATCGCCCAGGTCAACGCCACGGTCGGCGATTTCGCCGGTAACGCGGCGCGGCTGGCCGATTTTGCGGCGACCGCTCAGGGCCAGGGTGCCGATCTTCTGTTGACGCCGGAACTGGCCCTTTGCGGTTACCCACCCGAGGACCTGCTGCTGCGTGACGACTTTTGTATCGCTTGCGAGCGAGAGCTCGATCTGCTGGCCAGCCGGGTCAGGGGAATCGCCATGCTGGTCGGCCACCCGGAAAAGCGCGGCGCACGCTGTTACAACGCGGCGACGCTGATCCGCGACGGCCGGCGAGTGGCGACGTATTACAAGCAGCGGCTGCCCAGCTACGAGGTCTTCGACGAGGAGCGCTACTTTGACTCCGGCGAAGGCCCGTGTGTTCTGACCTTGAAGGGCGTGCGCTGCGGGGTAAATATCTGTGCCGACGTGTGGGAAGCCGGTGCGGCCGACTTGGCCCGCGAAGCCGGTGCCCAAGTCCTGCTCGTCCTCAACGCCTCGCCCTACCACATCGGCAAACGGGAGCGCCGCACCGACGTTCTCCGGCAACGCATCGCCAGCACCGGTCTTCCAGTGGTCTATGCCAACCTGGCCGGTGGGCAGGACGAACTGGTCTTCGATGGGGGATCGTTCGCCCTGGACTCACGCGGCACGCTGCGCTACCAGTTGCCGCAGTTTGAGGAAGCGCTGGGAATCATCGATTTGGTCGACAGCGAACCGCAAGCCGGGCCGATCGCCACGCCGCCCTGCCTGGAGGAGGAGGTCTATCAGGCTCTCGTGCTCGGCGTGCGCGACTACCTCGGCAAGAATGGCTTTCCCGGTGCCATCATCGGCCTTTCCGGCGGCATCGATTCGGCACTGACCTTGTGCATCGCCGTCGACGCGCTCGGTGCCGACAAGGTGCGGGCGGTCATGATGCCGTCGCCGTACACGGCTGAACTGAGTCTGGCCGAAGCGCGCGAAATGGTGCGCCTGCTTGGTGTGCGCTACGACGAAATCGCGATCGAACCGGCCATGAAGACCTTCGGCGCGATGCTCGAGAAGCAGTTCGCCGGTCTCCCGGCCGACACCACCGAAGAAAATCTGCAGGCCAGGATTCGCGGCATGCTCCTGATGGCAATCTCGAACAAGACGGGCTCGCTGGTGCTGACGACCGGCAACAAGTCCGAGATGGCGGTCGGCTATTGCACGCTCTACGGCGACATGGCCGGCGGCTTCGCGGTCATCAAGGACATCGCCAAGACTCTTGTCTACCGCTTGGCGCGCTGGCGAAACACGCGCTCCGACGCGATTCCCGAACGGATCATCAGCCGCCCGCCATCGGCCGAACTGAAACCGAATCAGACCGACCAGGACAGTTTGCCCCCCTACGACGTACTCGACGCCATCGTTGAAGCCTACATGGAGAAAGATCTCAGCCCACGCGAAATCATTGGCCGCGGCTATGCCGAAGCCGACGTTCGCCGCGTCGTGCATCTGCTCAAGATCAGCGAATACAAACGGCGACAGGCGCCGGTCGGAATCCGCGTCACACCGCGCGGCTTTGGCAAGGATTGGCGTTATCCAATCACCAATCGCTACCGCGACCTGTACTGATCGCTTGTCGATACCCGATTTCTGATACGATTTCCTTACGATCTTTCCCGGAGCCTAGGCCATGAAAAAAATTGAAGCCATCATCAAACCCTTCAAGCTCGACGAAGTGCGCGAAGCCTTGTCCGAAATTGGCGTCACTGGCCTGACCGTCACCGAAGTCAAAGGTTTTGGCCGCCAGAAAGGTCACACCGAACTCTACCGCGGAGCGGAGTACGTGGTCGATTTCCTGCCCAAGGTCAAGATCGAGATCGTCGTTGCCGACGGCGCGGTAGACGGCGCCATCGACTCGATCGTCAAAGCGGCGCGCACCGGCAAAATCGGTGACGGCAAGATCTTCGTCACCACGGTCGAGCAGGTGGTGCGGATCCGCACCGGCGAGACCGACGAATCGGCGATTTGACCGACGGCGACGCCTCTTTTCGGCGCGCCGAGCGTCCGTCTTGTCGCAAGCCCCTAGGATCAGGACGACACCAGGCGCTCTGCCGGATGACTGTCCGGGCCGTTGAGCCAAACCGATCTCACCCGCCGGCGATGGAGTGCGCCCGCGGCGTCCGCTCTGCTTCGATCTCAGCAGCGCCGGCTGTCGGCCTTCAGCAGCACCCACAGAGCGCCATCACCACCATCGCTGGGCGGTGCGTGACAGAATGCCACGACTTCCTGACAGCGGCTCAGCCAGCCCTTGACCAGTTGGCGCAAGACCGACTCACGTCCCGGCGAACCGTTCCCGCGACCATGCACGATGCGCAGGCAGCGTTTGCCGGCGCCGCGCGACTCGACGAGAAATCGTGTCACCTGCTCGTGCGCCTGCTGGCGGTTCATGCCGTGCAGATCGAGATGATCCTGAATGCTCCAGCGACCGCGGCGCAGGTCGCGCAGCACCGTGCGCGGCAGGCCGGTGCGCAGGAAAGAGTCGGCGCCGCCCAGGTCGAGCCAGTCATCGATCGCCAGCGGCCCGGACAGCAGTTCGCCAATTACCGCTGCGTCGTCGAGTTGGCGCTGACGCGGTTGCGGCCGGGGTTTCGGCGCTTCGAAGCTGACCCGGTCGACGTGACGCAACGGCGTCGTACCCGCCACCGCAGCGTGAAAAGCCGCCAAATCGTCCGGGCTTGGTCGATGTCCCCGCGTCATCGGAGGTCCCTCTCCCTAGGCACATTTCGTTGAGCACCACCTTGTGTCGGCCTGCTCGGCGGCGGCGCCGAGCTTCAGCCGGCGAGGCCCAAGCTGTCGAGGTAGCGCTCGGCGTCGAGCGCCGCCATGCAGCCGCTGCCGGCGGAAGTACAGGCTTGGCGATAGACGTGATCCTGCACGTCGCCGGCCGCGAAAACCCCCGGCCGCGAAGTGGCTGTAGCGTTGCCCTGCCGCCCGCCGTAGGTGATCAGATAGCCGCCTTCCATCTCGAGTTGGCCCGCGAAGAGTTCGGTGTTCGGCTTGTGACCGATGGCGATGAAGACTCCCATCAGCGCAATGTCCTCGGCCTCGCCGCTGAGCTTGTTCCGGATGCGCATGCCGGTGACGCCGGACGCATCACCGAGCACCTCGTCGAGGACACTGTTCCAGCGGATCGTCACCTTGCCCGCCTTCTCTTTGGCGAACAGTTTGTCCTGCAGGATCTTTTCGCTGCGCAGTTTGTCACGTCGATGGACCAGCGTCACATGACTGGCGATATTGGCCAGGTAAAGCGCCTCCTCGACGGCGGTGTTGCCGCCGCCGATCACGGCGACCGCTTGATTACGATAAAAAAAGCCGTCGCAGGTGGCGCACGCTGAAACGCCACGCCCGGCATACGCCTCCTCGGATGGCAGTCCGAGGTACTGGGCCGAGGCGCCGGTGGCGATGATCAGTGCGTCGCAGGTATAGGTGCCCGAATCACCGAATAGCGTGAATGGCTTTTCGGTCAGGCGAGCCGTGTGGATATGATCGAACACGATCTCCGTGGCGAAACGACGCGCATGCTCTTCGAAGCGCTGCATCAGATCGGGACCCTGCACGCCTTGCGCGTCCGCCGGCCAGTTGTCCACGTCGGTGGTGGTCATCAACTGACCGCCCTGCGCGAGACCGGTGATCAGTACGGGCTTCAGGTTCGCACGCGCGGCGTATACGGCGGCGGTATATCCGGCAGGACCGGATCCGAGGATCAGCAAGCGGCAATGGCGAGTATCTGAGGTCATCTTGATTGGCTCGGGTGATGGGTCATGGAAAAATTATAACCGGCAACTTCGGCGCTCCCCGCGGCAAGTTGCTGCCTCGGGTACGTCGAAGACCTGCAAAGTGCCTTATAATCGGCGCGCAAGCCTTTGATAGAAATCATTTCACTTGACGAAAGAATGCCTCATGAACACACAGGTCGAGCTACCCAGAAGAGGACCCAGCCTGACTTTGCTGCACAGCATCCCGATGTTCGCCGGCGTACCGGATTCGCAGCTCGAACAGATCGCGAAGGTCGCCTTTCATCGCCGAGTACCGCGCCAGACGACCATCGTACGCGCAGGCGACAGCACGGACTCCCTTTACGTGCTGATCAGCGGCGGCGCCAAGGTGCTCAACAGCGATGAAGAAGGGCGGGAGGTTATTTTGACCCTGCTTGGCCCGGGCGAGTTCTTTGGTGAAATGGGCTTGATCGATGGCAGCCCCCGCTCGGCCGATGTCGTCGCGACCGAGACCTGCGAACTGTTGGTGATCACCAAGAGCGACTTCAAGCGCTGCCTGGCCGAGAATTTCGATCTCTGCCTGAACATCATGAAGAGCCTTGTCCAGCGCTTGCGCGAAGCGGACCGCAACATCGAAAGCTTGGCCCTGCTCGATGTCTATGGCCGGGTCGCCAAGCTGCTGATCGATTTTTCCGAAGAAGAACGTGGCCAGCGGGTGATCAAGCGCCGCCTGACCAAGCAGGACATCGCCAAGATGATCGGTGCCTCGCGCGAGATGGTTAGCCGGGTGATGAAGGATCTCGAGAACCGAGGCTACTTCCGGGTCGAAGAGGGGCGCATCGTGATCATTGAAAAGCGCCTGCTCGCCGGCGCCGCGCCAGCGCCGGCCGGCCGACCCTAATCCGCAGCGAGCGACTTCACACCAATGGCCTTGCTGAACAAGACTGCCGGCCGAGCCGCCTACGCGTCGAGCGCGCCGAGCCCGTTGCCGGAAAAAATTGCCCGTCTGCTGCTGGAAGCACGCTGGCTTGTCCTGACCGCCGTCGCCGGCTTTCTCGCGCTTGCGCTGTGGGGCTATCATCGCGCCGACCCGGGCTGGTCGCACGCCGTACACACGACGACCCTGCACAACCCGGCCGGTCGCAGCGGCGCCTGGCTGGCCGATCTGATGCTTTACATTTTCGGCCTTTCCGCCTGGTGGTGGACGATCCTGCTGATCGCCTTCGTGTGGTGGGGCTACCGGAATCTGGACGGCCAACGGGGAGGTGATCGACGCCCTCTGTACATCGCCATCGCCGGCTTTGTCGTCCTGCTCGTGGCCAGCAGCGGACTGGAGACGCTGCGCTTCTACACGCTGAAGGCGACGCTGCCGGCGGGTCCGGGAGGCGTCATCGGCACCGAATTGGGCGTCTTCGCCGTGCGCTACCTGGGCTACACCGGCGCCACACTGGCCCTGTTTGCCATGCTCATGCTCGGCTGGAGCATTTTCTCCGGAATGTCGTGGATCACCGCCGCCGAACGCGTCGGTTCGCTCTTCGAAGCAACGATCCGCGGCGTCGGCAAACTCTTCGAGCGCTGGCAGGATCGGCGTATCGGCCGCGAGGTCGCCCGCGAGCGTCAAGCCGTGGTCGAAGAAGAGAAGAAGCGGGGAGAAGCCCACGATCCGACACCACTCGATAAAAGCCGGGCGACGGCCAAGCCGTCGCCGAAGCTCATACGGCCGCCCGAGAGCGTTCGTCATGAACCGGTGCTCAGCGAGCCAGCCAGCCCCATTGCCTCGCCACCGACAGCCAAGGCGCCGGCCGATCCGCCGGCCGCGGCCGACGAACCAGCGCCGCCGGCACCGGCGCCGCTGCCGGCCAAGATCGAAAAGCGGATCGATCGCGAGCGGCAAGCTCCCCTGTTCCCCGAGGCGGTGGCCGGCGGCATGCTGCCGCCGCTCCATCTGCTCGAACCGGCGTCTCCGCACACCGACCAGATCCGACCGGAAACGCTCGAGTTCACCTCGCGTCTGATCGAGCGCAAGCTGGCCGACTTCGGCGTCCAGGTAGCCGTTACCGCAGCCTACCCCGGCCCGGTCATCACGCGCTACGAGATCGAGCCGGCGGTTGGTGTCAAGGGGGCGCAGATTCTCAATCTGGCGAAAGATCTGGCCCGCTCCTTGTCGCTGGTTTCGGTGCGCGTCGTCGAGACAGTTCCGGGCAAGTCGTCGATGGCACTCGAGTTGCCGAACCCGAAGCGGCAAATGGTACGCCTGCTTGAGGTCATTGCCAGCAAGGAATACAGCGACATGGCTTCGCCGCTGACAATGACGCTCGGCAAGGACATTGGCGGCCAGCCGACGGTCGTCGACCTGGCCAAGATGCCTCACCTCCTGGTCGCCGGAACGACCGGTTCCGGCAAATCGGTCGGCATCAATGCGATGATCCTGTCGCTGCTCTACAAGGCGGAACCCGATCAGGTGCGACTGATCCTGGTCGACCCGAAAATGCTCGAACTTTCGATCTACGAAGGCATCCCCCACCTGCTGGCGCCGGTCGTGGTCGACATGAAGCAGGCGGCCAACGCCCTCAACTGGTGCGTCGGCGAGATGGAGAAGCGCTACAAGCTGATGTCGGCCATGGGCGTGCGCAATCTGGTGGGACTCAACCACCGCATTCGGGAGGCTCAAAAAAGCGGCGAAAAAATCCCCAACCCGGTCTCGCTGACTCCCGACACTCCCGAACCTCTGAGCCTCTTGCCCTACATCGTCGTCGTAATCGACGAACTCGCCGATCTGATGATGGTCTCCGGCAAGACGGTCGAACAACTCATCGCTCGCCTCGCGCAGAAAGCCCGTGCCTCGGGAATTCATCTGATCCTGGCGACGCAACGGCCGTCGGTCGATGTGATCACCGGCCTGATCAAGGCCAACATCCCGACGCGAATATCCTTCCAGGTCTCGTCGAAAATCGACTCGCGCACCGTGCTCGACCAAATGGGCGCGGAAACTCTGCTCGGCCAGGGCGATATGCTTTTCCTCGCGCCAGGCACCGGCTACCCGACGCGCGTTCACGGTGCTTTCGTCGCCGACGAGGAAGTCCACCGGGTGGTCGACTACCTGAAGAAAGCGGGCGCCCCGGCCTATGTCGAAGGTGTTCTCGGGGGCGGCACCGAAGACGACGTCGAAAGCGGCGGGGATGGCGGCCTGGACACCGATGGCGAAGCCGATCCAGTTTACGACCAGGCCGTCGAGGTTGTGCTGAAAAACCGGCGTGCTTCGATTTCACTGGTTCAGCGTCATCTGCGCATCGGCTACAACCGCTCGGCACGCCTGATCGAGGCGATGGAAAAGGCCGGCCTGGTCTCGGCGATGGACGCCCGTGGTGGTCGGGAAGTCCTTGCCCGAAAGGATGACGAATGATCTGCCGCACACTGCTCGTCGCCGTCTGCCTGGCGACCGCCCCGGCCGCCGGCGCCGGTGCGATCGACAAGCTGCATCAGTTTTTCGAGTCGACGAGGAGCGTACGAGCCGACTTCGCGCAAAGCGTCGTCGGCCGCAACGGACAAAAACCGCAGCTCGCGAGCGGCGTGATGATGTTCGCCCGGCCGGGAAAGTTTCGCTGGCAGATCGACAAGCCATACGCGCAGTTGCTGGTCGGCGACGGCGAGAAGGTGTGGATCCACGACCCCGACCTTCGCCAGGTGACCGTAAGAAAGGCCGGCGCTGCGCTCGGTGCCACGCCGGCCGCGCTGCTCGCCGGCGACAGTACGATCGAGAAGAACTTCAGCTTGCACGAAGCGGGAGAAAAGAACGGCCTGCAATGGGTGGACGCCATCCCGCGAGCTCCCGACAGCGGTTTCGAACGAGTCAGCCTGGGCTTCGCCGGCAAGGATCTGCAGGCGATGGAACTGTTGGACACCCTTGGTCAAACAACCTCTTTACGGTTTACCCGTCTCGAGCGCAATCCCCGCCTCGACGCCTCATTGTTCCGCTTCACTCCACCGGCCAACACCGACGTGCTTGGCGACTGATCGCCGATGGTTGGCCCGGAGGGCCCGCCGGAAGGCGCAAAAAGGTGTTTGAAATACTTGGGGACATGCCTATAATCTGCACATTTCGTGCATGAATCTGGCCAAGAATGTCAAAAATCACCATCGATCGATACGATCTTGCACTGCTTGATGCGCTGCAGCGCAAGGGCAACGCGACCAACGCGACGCTTGGCGAACAAATTCGTCTTTCGGCGTCGCAGATCAGCCGCCGCATCCAACGCCTCGAGGAAGACGGCGTCATCGCCGGCTACGTGGCGATGCTCGCTCCGTCGGCACTTGGCCTGGGGATCAGCGCCTTTGCCCAGGTCATTCTCGAACGCCACAGCGACACCGCCAGCGAAGCTTTCGAACAGGCGGTCGCCGCCATGCCGGAAGTCATGGATTGCTTCTCGGTCAGCGGCGACGCCGATTACATGCTGCGCCTGGTCGTTCCCGATCTGACGGCGTTTTCCGAGCTGATGATGAAACGGCTGCTGCGGCTCCCCGGGGTCGCCCGCATCAAGACCAGCATCGCCCTGCAAACCGTCAAGCAGACGCACGTCTTGCCGCTCGACCACCTGACGCAGCCGACCCGGTCGAGCAAGCGTATCCGCTATGCCGAAAGCTAGAGCAGCAAGGGCGTGTCGGCCAGTTCGTTCGGATTGTCGCCCGACGCCGGAAAGTGGAGTCGCAAGGCTTCGCTGATCGTCGTCAGAGCGAACAGCGTGCCGCCTTCGTAATCACCGGCCCGAAACGCCTTCTCCATGGCACGGCAGACGCCGTCCCAGAAGTCCTGGCCAAGCTTGGCGTCGACACCACGATCGGCGACGATCTCCACCTTTCGGTCGAGCAACTGCAGATAGATCAGGACGCCGCTGTTCTCGGCGGTGTCCCATACGCGCAACTGCGAAAATAGCTCGATGGCGCGGGCGCGCGCCGGCTCGTCGCGCAACAGAACCGACAAAGGCAACCCACCTTCGATGACGATGCGCAACTCGCCGCAATGCGCCGACTCCGACGCGGCCACCGCCTGCTCGATGCGCTGCCGCAGCCGCGGCGAGAAAACCCGCCTGACCCACCAGTCCGGCAGGACCAGATGACGTAGCAGTCTCCTCAGTCGCATCACCAGTCTCCCGACGCGCCACCGCCGCCAAAGCCACCGCCGCCACCGGAAAAACCTCCCCAGGAACGGCCGCCGCCCGCCCCGCGCCCCGTGCGCCCGCCGCCCCAGGAAGCGCCCCCCGATGACCAGCCGGCGCCCCCCAAGGTACCGAGAAACAGCGAAGCAATGAAAGCGGCGAAGCCGACGACAAGTGCGACCAGGATCGACGAGACCAGCCAGGACGCGATCCCGGCGGCGGCCAGGCCGACCATGGCGGCGGCCAGAAGTCGCCCGAAAATGGCGCGCAGCACGCCACCAAGAACCAACACCAGGATGACTCCGACGATCAGCAGGGTCTCGAAACTATCGTCGCCGGCGGCGCGCGCGGGCGCCGAGCCTACGCTCGGTGCCGGCAGCGCTTCGCCGCTTGCCAGCCTGATCATGGCCTCGACACCGGCATCGATGCCGCCGTAGAAATCGCCCTGCTTGAAGCGCGGGCCTATCGTCTCGCTGATGATCCGCTTCGCGCTGGCGTCGTTGAGCACACCCTCGAGCCCATAGCCCACCTCGATGCGCATTTTCCGATCCTCTTTGGCGACAAGCAGCAGCGCGCCGTCGTCCACCCCTTGACGACCGAGCCGCCACGCCTCGACGACGCGCAGCGCATACTGCTCGATGGTTTCGGGTTTTACCGTCGGAACAATCAGGACAGCGATCTGCACCCCCTTCGCACGCTCCAGAGCGGCCAGTTTGCTTTCCAGGAAGCGAATCTGCTCGCCATTGAGTGTCGCCGTCAGGTCACCAACCCGGGCAAGCGGAGGAACTGCCGGCGACCCATCGTCGCCCGCGGCAAGACCCGCAGATCCCAGAATGGCCAGGCAGCAGAGCCAGGCAGCCAGCCGGGCGAAGAAAGCCCACATCGGACTACTGACTGGTGGTCGACCTCACCGAAGTCGGTGCTGATGGCGCGGCGAAGTCCACCTTCGGTGCCGTCGAGACCGCCTTCTCGTTCTCCACGCCGAAGTTCGGCTTGACGGAATACCCGAAAACCATCGCCGTGAGATTGTTCGGAAAACTGCGCACCGCCACGTTATAGCCTTCGACCGCCTTGATGTAGCGGTTGCGAGCGACGGTAATGCGGTTTTCGGTCCCCTCGAGCTGCGCCTGCAGGTCACGAAACGCGGTGTCGGCTTTCAACTGCGGGTAGTTCTCGGCGACGACCAGCAAGCGCGACAAGGCGCTCGACAGACCGGCTTGCGCCTGCTGGAATCTGGCAAAGGCTTCCGGATTGTTGACCAGTTCCGGCGTCGCCTGGATTGCGCCGACCTGGGCGCGCGCCTCCGTCACCTGCGTCAGCACATCCTTCTCGTGGCTGGCGTAGCCTTTGACCGTGCCGACCAGATTCGGAATCAGGTCAGCCCGTCTCTGGTACTGATTGAGCACCTCCGACCAGGCCGACTTGATCGCTTCGTCACCGCTCTGAAAGGTGTTGTAGCCACAGCCGGAAAGCAGGCCGGCGAGCAGCACGAGAAGCGCGGCGATTGGCAGGTGCATGGAATTGGCCTCGAAAGTCGGAAAGCGAGAAGGAAAAGGTAGGCGATTTTTCGAGGTCGCGCAAGCGGCCGTCAGGCGGCTGGCTTACCCGCCGCCTTCGCCTCTCGCATCAGGGCGCGTGCCCGGCACAGGTCCTCCCACGCTTTGGCCTTGTCGGTCAGGCTGCGCAACAGGTAGGCCGGATGGTAGGTGACGACCACTGGGATCGGGCGCCCATTACCTTCGGGCAAGGAGAACGCGAAGGGTTTGCCGCGCAGGCTGGCCAGCGAACCAACGTCGCCCAGCAAGGCATGCACGGCGGCACGGCCCAGAAGGACGATCAGCCGCGGCTGCAGCAACGCGATCTGGCGCTGCAGATAGGGTGCGCAAGCCGCCATCTCTGCCGTCTCGGGTGTTCGGTTGTTGGGCGGCCGGCACTTGACCGCATTGGCGATATAGACATCGTCACCGCGCCGCAAATCGATTGCCGCGAGCATCGCGTCGAGCAGCTTGCCGGCCGGACCGACGAAAGGTTCGCCCCGTGCATCTTCCTCAGCCCCCGGCCCTTCACCGATGAACAACCAATCGGCCGCCGCATCCCCCACGCCAAGTACCGCCTGACGCCGTTCGGCACAAAGTCCGCAGGCCCGGCAGTCGGCGACGGCGGCGCGCAACTCGTCCCAGCCCAGGCGAGCAATCCGTGCCGCGCGATCGGTGGGCGATGCGGCCATGGAAAGACTCGCCGGCCGGCCAGTGAGATCCTCCTCGACCGCCCGGCGACCGGCCGTCGCCGTCGCCGGGTTTGCCGACTCGGCGAGCCGCTGACGCCCTGCCGCCAGCGCTTCGCGCAGTCGCCACTGCGGCGTCAAGCCCATTTCGCGCAACAGATGCGCGCGCGGCAAGCCGGCAGCCGACCGCCTCTCCTCGCTCATGCCGAAACCCCGAGCAGCGAGCGCCGCAGGACCAGAGCGTCCTCGCGCCCGGCGGCAGCCGGGTAATACCCGCGCCGCACACCGATCTGCTCGAATCCGAAGAGCCGGTAAAGCCCCAACGCACTCTCGTTGGATGGCCGCACCTCGAGCAGGAGCGTCGTCGCACCCGCCCGTCGCGCGGCCAACATGGCGTGTTGCAGCAAACGCGCACCAAAACCCATGCGCTGACGCTTCTCGTCCACGCTGAGGTTGAGCAGATGAGCATCGTCGAGCGCCAGCATCAGGACGAAATAGCCGACCAGTTCGCCGTCGATGCGACACCCCCAGGCACTGTAGCCGGAAGAGATCGAATCGACGAAATTGCCGCGCGTCCAGGGGAAAGGATAGACGCGACTTTCGATCGCCAGAACCTCGTCGATATCGTCGACACGCACGGGGACCATCTCGACGCGCGGCAGTAGCACGGCACTCACGCTCGGCCTCCCCGGGCCAGGCGCTCGACAACCGTCAAGGCCACCTTGTTGCGAACGTACAGTGGAGCGGCTTCGGCCGCATCGACCCCCGCGCCGCGCCGCAGATGCCGCGCCGCCAGACGGGCGACAGCACCGGCGTCAGGCATTCGGTCGGGCTGCCAATGTGTCACACAAACCGACAACCGCTCACGCAGCGACGGATAGGCTAGCAAGCCATTGCCGCAGGCCAGCCAGCCGCCGGTGTCGGGCAACGGAACGAGAGACGGCGCGCAGACCGCCATCGGGCCTAGCGGTGCTGCCGCGACAAACAGCCCGTAATAGACTTCGTCCATGCGCGCATCCAGCGCCACGATGACGCGTTCGCCGCCGCTGGCCAAAGCCATGGCGTCCAGCGTACCGACCGGAAAAACCGGCAGTCCGTGCGCCATCGCCAAGCCTTGCGCGACGCCGCAGGCGACACGCAGCCCGGTAAATGACCCCGGACCGGCGGCAAAGGCAATGCCGTTCAGGTCGGCGAAGCCCAGCCCCATATCGTGCAAGGTGGCGCCGATCAGGGGCAACAGCGTTTCCGAATGCGCCAGCCCGGCCGGGCAATCGCGCCGCAGCAGGTAGCCGTCACGCCAGACGGCGATGCTACCCAGTTCGGTCGACGTTTCGATGGCCAAGAGATTCATCGGTCGCATTCTACCCGTCCTGCTGGCTGGCGTCGCCGCCCGCCTCGGATGCCCAGCGCACCGGCCGCGTGTTCGCCGTGTCCGGCCGGCCGAACGGCCGGTGCCGCCTGAGTGCGAAAAGCGTACGCCGAGAGGTGCCGAATTGGTCGGCCAAGGCCTTTCCCGATACAATGGCAGGGACTTCGGAAGACGTGCGCAAACACGTCCCACTCACAACCACAGCATAGAAAGTGCCTCGATGAAAGTACTGCTCTTCACGCGAGAATACCCTCCCTACGTCTACGGCGGAGCCGGTGTTCACGTCGAGTATCTGGCCGGCGAGCTCGCCAAACTGATGCATGTCGAAGTTCGCTGTTTTGGCGACCAGGACACTGTGAACGAAGGTGTCCGGGTCAAGGGCTTCCCCTTCGGGAAAGGCAGCTTCGCCCACGTGGACCGCAAGCTCAGCGGTGCGCTGGATACTTTCGAGACCAATCTCGAAACGCTGAGCGAGCAGGTCGATGCCGATCTTGTCCATGTGCATACCTGGTACGCTCACCTCGGCGGCATTCTCGCGAAGACCCTCTACGGCATTCCGCTGGTCCATACCGTGCATTCGCTCGAACCCCTGCGGCCCTGGAAACGCGAGCAACTCGGCTGCGGCTACGACATGTCGTCATGGATCGAACGTACCTCCCTGGGTATGGCCGATGCGGTGATCGCCGTTTCACAGGGGACCAAGAACGACATCCTCGAGCACTTCGACATCGACCCGGCGAAGATCACCGTGATCTACAACGGCATCAATGTCGACCAGTACCACCCAACTGACGAGACGTCCGCCCTGGAGAAATATGGCGTCGACCCGGCCAGGCCCATTGTCCTCTTCGTCGGCCGGATCACGCGCCAAAAGGGCATCGTGCACCTGGTCAACGCGGTCAAGTACATCAATCCCGACGCCCAGATCGTCCTCTGCGCCGGCGCTCCCGATACGAAGGAGGTTCTCGCCGAGATGGAAGCGGCGATCAAGCACGTCCGCCAGGAAGGCTTCCGGAACGTGATCTGGATTCAGGAAATGGTCACCAAGGACGAAGCGATCCAGCTCTATTCGCACGCCACGGTATTCTGCTGTCCATCGATCTACGAGCCTTTCGGGATCATCAACCTGGAAGCCATGGCCTGTCGCACGGCAGTCGTGGCGAGTGCGGTCGGCGGCATCAAGGAGGTCGTGGTCGATGGCGTCACTGGCTTCCTGGTACCGCTCGAGCAGTTGCACGTCGCACCCTTCGAACCCGTCGTACCGGATGTCTTTTCGCGCGACCTCGCGGCGGCCATCAACAAGGTGCTCGACGACCCCGAACTCGCCGAGGCGATGGCCGCCGCCGGCCAGCAGAGGGCGCGCGATGTCTTCAGTTGGGCCAGCATCGCGCAGCAGACCAAGGCGCTCTACGACTCGCTGCTGAAATGATTTGATCCTCTTCGCCCGGCGGCGACGGCTCGCCTCGGGCGCCCGGGCCTGGCGCGCCCGTCGTCGCGCCGGCTGAGCCTTGGACGTTTCTTTGAGTGTACTTCCGGCCTTGCCGGTTCAGCAATTAGGAGCAGCACAATGGTTCCAAAAGACTACCCCCGTGTGATCATCGAAGCGATCGCGCCGCAGGTCGACAACGGTCGCTTTCCCATCAAGCGCGTGATCGGCGAAAAAGTTGCCGTCAGCGCCGACATCTACAAGGAAGGCCACGACAAGCTGGCCGCCGTACTCAAGGTACGGCCGATCGGCGACAAGAAGTGGCAGGAAAGCCCGATGACCCTGGGCGACAACGACCGCTGGCACGGCGAGTTCACTGTCACCGCGATCGGCGGCTGGGAATACACCATCGAGGCCTACGCCGAGCGCTACCTGTCGTGGGTCGACGAAGTCATCAAGAAAAACGTTCCGGGCGCCAACCTCAGCAGCGAACTGCTCGAGGGGCTGTTGATTCTGAAGAAATCAGCGGCGATGGCGGCCAGCAGCGACCGCAACCGGATGAACAGTATCATCGCCGCCATGGAGAGCGCACTGGCGGCAGGCGAGCAGCAAGGCGCCATCGACATGGGCATCGGCGTCGTCATGCGCAGCATGATGGCCAAATATCCCGATCGCAGCGAAGGCTACGAACTGGCGCCAACGCTGAAAGTCATGGTCAATCGGCCGATCACCCGCTTTGCCGCGTGGTACGAGTTCTTTCCGCGCTCGCAGGGCAGCGTACCCTACCGGCACGGCACGCTGCAGGACTGCATTCGTCGCCTGCGCGCGATCCACGCGATGGGTTTCGACGTCGTCTATCTGCCGCCGATTCACCCGATCGGTCACAGCTTCCGCAAAGGAAAGAACAACAGTCTGGTGGCCGAACCGGGCGACGTCGGCAGCCCATGGGCGATCGGCAACGAGCATGGCGGTCATATGGCTCTCGAACCCCAGCTCGGAACCTGGGACGACTGGGATCAGTTCGTCGCCACCTGCCGCGAGCTGGAAATCGAGATCGCCCTCGATTACGTCATGAACTGCTCGCCGGATCATCCCTACGTCAGCCAGCACCCGGAGTGGTTTTTCCACCGTCCGGACGGCTCGATCAAGTACGCCGAGAACCCACCCAAGAAGTATCAGGACGTCTACCCGCTGAACTTCGGCACCAGCGATCGCACCGGGCTGTGGCAGGAAATGCTCAAAATATTCCTGTTCTGGATCGACAAGGGAGTCACCACTTTCCGCGTGGACAACCCGCACACCAAGCCGGTGCCGTTCTGGGAATGGGTGATCGGCGAAGTGCATCGACGGCACCCGGAGGTCATCTTTCTGGCCGAGGCGTTTACCAAGCCGAAGATGATGCGGCTGCTGGCGAAAGTCGGCTTCGCCCAGTCCTACACCTACTTCACGTGGCGCAACGAGAAGCAGGAACTCACCGACTACGTCAACGAGCTGACCAGCGGCGAAATGAAGGAGTACTTCACCGGCAACTTCTTCGCCAACACGCCGGACATCCTGCCGCCCATCCTCCAGTACGGCGGCCGGCCGGCATTCATCATGCGTGCCGTGCTGGCGGCGACGCTGTCCAGTGTGTACGGGATCTACAGCGGCTACGAGTTATGCGAGAACCAGGCCCTTCCGGGCAAGGAGGAATACCTAGACTCCGAAAAGTACGAGATCCGAGTGCGCGACTGGAAGGCGCCTGGCCACATCGTCCAGGTCATCACGCTGATCAACAACATTCGCCACGACTCGCCGGCCCTGCAGACCTACAACAACGTGTTGTTCCTGACCACCGACAACCCCAAGATCATCGCCTACGCCAAGATGACCGAGGACCGGTCCGACATCATCGTCTGCGTGGTAAACCTGGACCCCTTCCACAAGCAGTACACCAACCTCGAGATCCCGCTGGCCACTTTCGGCATCGACGACGACGAGCAATACCAGGCGCACGATCTGCTGTCCGACGAGCGTTACCGCTGGCGCGGTCCGACGGCCTACATCGAACTCAGCCCGAGTACCAAGATGGCGCACATCATCAAGATCCGCCGCTGGTAGCCGAAGCCCGCCCGGCGACACATGTCGCCGGGCGAGTCGACGCCGGCCGGGCGACCACCTGGAAGCGCAGCGGAACGGGCGGGCCTCATCGCCCGCCCCACCCGGCGACGCTCAGACCGCCGAGCCGCCGGTGGCACGCGCGAAGCGCATGTCCTCGGCCGAGAGCTCGGTGAGTTCGATGCGTACCGGTTTCACCTTCCAGATCTCATCGCAGTACTCGCGGATCGCCCGGTCGGATGAGAAAAAGCCCGACCGCGCAACGTTGAGGATTGACATTCGCGACCAGTGCTCGGGGTCCAGATAGGCCCGGGAAACCCTCGCCTGGCAGTCGACGTAGGCCTGGAAGTCGGCCAGCAACATGTACTCGTCGTGACTGAGCAGATGGTCGACCAGCGGCCGAAAAACCTCTCGGTCACCCTTGGTAAAGAAGCCTGAGTCGATCAGGTCGATCACTTCGCGCAACTGCGGGTTGGTCTCGTAATAGTCGCGCGGCCGATAGCCCAGACGGCGAAGCTCCTTGACTTCGGGCACCTTCATGCCGAACAGGAAGAAGTTCTCGTCGCCCACCTGTTCGCGGATCTCGACGTTGGCACCATCGAGCGTCCCTATGGTCAGGGCGCCGTTCATCTGAAACTTCATGTTGCCGGTCCCCGAAGCCTCCTTGCCTGCCAGCGAGATCTGTTCCGACAGGTCGGCGCCCGGAAAGATCAGGTGCGCGTTCTTGACATTGTAATTCGGGAAGAAGACTACCTGAAGCTTGCCACGCATCGCCGGGTCGCGGCCGACGACATCGGCCACGGCGGTGATCAGCCGGATCATCAGCTTGGCCATGAAGTAGCCCGGCGCCGCCTTGCCACCGAAAATCACCGTGCGCGGCGCCACCTCGAGCTGGGGATTGTCCTTCAAGCGCTTGTACAGGGACACGACGTGCAGCAAGTTGAGATGCTGGCGCTTGTATTCGTGGATGCGCTTGACCTGGACGTCGAACATCGACGCCGGATCGACGTCGCTACCGGTCAGTCGCTTGATCTCGCGCACGAGCCGGACCTTGTTGCCCGCCTTGACCCGGCGCCAGGCATCGCGGAAAGTCGGATCTTCGGCCCACGACTCCAGTTCGCGCAGCCGCTCCATGTCGGTGACCCAACCGCGACCTATCGTTTCGTCGATCAGCGACGACATCGTCGGATTCGCCAGCAGTACGAAACGGCGAGGCGTTACGCCGTTCGTCTTGTTGGTGAACTTCTCCGGCCACATTTCGTGGAAATCCTTGAGGACGTCCGATTTGAGCAGCTCGGTGTGCAATGCCGCCACGCCGTTGACGGCGAAACTGCCGGCCACCGCCAGATGCGCCATGCGCACGTAACGCGGCCCGTCTTCGTCGATCATCGACATCCTCCTGAGCCTGGCGTCATCACCCGGAAAACAGATCCGCACGTCGTCGAGGAAACGCTCGTTGATCTCGCAGATGATTTCGAAGTGGCGCGGCAGAACACGCTTGAACAGCGGCAGCCGCCATTTTTCCAGCGCCTCCGGCAACAGCGTGTGATTGGTATAGGCAAAGGTTCGGCGCGTGATCGACCAAGCCTGGTCCCACTCCATGCCGTAGTCGTCAACCAGGAGGCGCATCAGCTCGGCAATGGCAATCGACGGGTGCGTATCGTTGAGCTGGACGACGAACTTCTCGTGGAAACGATCGAGGGTCTGCTCGCGCTGCAGTTGCAGGCGGATCATGTCCTGCAACGAGCAGGAAACGAAGAAGTACTGTTGCTCGAGACGCAGGATCTGACCGGCTTCGGTCTCGTCGTTGGGGTACAGCACCTTGGTGATCGTTTCCGACGAAATCTGCGCGTCGACCGCTTGGAAGTAGTTGCCGTCTTTGAACGCCGCGAAGTCGTAGGACTCGGGCGCTTCGGCGCTCCACAGCCTGAGCCGGTTGGGCGTGTTCACGCCGTAGCCGAGGACCGGCATGTCCCAGGCCGTCCCGCGTACCAGCTTGCCAGGCACCCACTGCACGCGCAGGCGTCGGCTGCCGGTCGCTTCGTATTGATGTTCGGTGTGACCGCCGAGTTTGATGTCGAAAGCGATGTTCGGACGGTGGATCAGCCAGGGGCTTCCAGCACGCAGCCACTTGTCGGTCAGCTCGACCTGCCAGCCGTCACGGATCGTCTGCGTGAAAATTCCGAACTCGTAGCGAATACCGTAGCCGATGGCGGGAATTTCGAGCGTCGCCAGCGAATCGAGGTAGCAGGCTGCCAGCCGCCCCAGACCGCCATTGCCCAGCCCCGGCTCCTCCTCCTGATCGAGCAGGATCTCCAGGTCGAGTCCAAGTTCGCTCAGCGCTTGCCGCGCGTTCTCGAAAATTCCGAGGTTGATCAGATTGTTGCCGAGTTGCGGACCGATCAGGAACTCGGCCGACAAATAGCAGACCGTACGGCTGCCCTGTTCGCGATACGTGCGTGCGGTTTGCACCCAGCGTTGCAGCAGGCGGTCGCGAACGGCTTGCGCCAGGGCGTGAAAGCAGTCGCGCCGCGTCGCCACCGCCGGGAAGCGGGCCTGCACATAGACCAGCTTGTCGAACAGCGCACGTTTCAGAGCGTCCACCCCGAGCCCGGTGCGTCGATCCTCGCGTCCGACGAGCGGCGCCGAAGCCGAGGGTGACGGATCATTGACCTCAGTCGTTACATCGTTCATTTCACTACCTCCTCCGTTTCCTGTTCCCTGGTGAGTGATTGATCGTGAATCCCGTGCCGACGACCCACGCTGAAGCCGAGTCTATAGCATTGCGTCCCGGTGCGCACTCATGGTCGTCGCGGCACGACGCGGAATCTCCATCCGGCAGCGGTCGGCAAGCCGCCGGCAACGGAAAACTCGCCAGCTTCTGCGACAATAGCCGGCCACCTACCGGTTCCCGATTCGCCGTCTACCGCGGCCCACCAACAAGCATGATCAAGCTCAAGCTCGCACTCCTCGTACCCGCCATGGCGCTGGTGTTGGCCGGTTGTCGGGATGAAGCGGCGGCGCCGCCGCTCGCGCCCGCCGCCAAACCAGCGCTCACCGTCACTGCAGTCGCCCCGCAGCGCATCGACTGGCCGCTGACGCTCGCTGCCGGCGGCAATGTCGCCGCCTGGCAGGAAGCAATCATCGGGCCCGAACTCGGCAACTACCGTCTCACCGAAGTGCGGGTCAACGTCGGCGATCGGGTCCGCAAAGGCGATGTTCTGGCGCGCATCGCCAGCGACGCGGTCGATAGCGAACTGGCCGAGACCCGCGCCAGCGTGGCCGAAGCGGCCGCGACACTGCGCGAAGCGCGCGCCAATCAGGAACGCGCCAGGCAACTGCGTGCGCAGGGTTTCTACAGTCCGCAGCAGGCGATCCAGAGCCAGACCGTTGCCGAAACGGCGCTCGCTAGGCTGAACGCCGCACAGGCCCGCCTGCGCTCCGCCGAACTGCGGCGCTCGAAGGTCGAGGTCGTCGCACCCGACGATGGGCTTATCTCCGCCCGCACCGCGACGGTCGGTTCGCTGACCCAGCCAGGACAGGAACTGTTTCGTCTGATTCGCGGCGGACGCCTGGAATGGCGGGCCGAAGTGACGGCCGCCGACCTGGTTCACTTCAAACCTGGCCTGCCCGCTCAAGTTGTGAGCCCGAGTGGCGCCGTGCTCGCCGGACGGGTGCGCGGAGTCGCCCCGACGGTCGATCCGCAGACCCGCCAGGGGCTGGTGTATGTCGATCTCCCTGGCGACGCGGCGCCGGTACTGAGCGCCGGAATGTTCGCCAGCGGCCAGTTCGAGATCGGCCGGCGGTCCGCCTGGACGCTGCCGCAGAGCGCCGTCCAGCTGCGTGAAGGTTTTGCCTACGTCTTCCGCCTCGAAGCGGCCGACGACCCGGCAAACGAGTCGCTCGCCAAGGTGCGGCAAGCCAAGGTCGATACCGGGCGGCGCCAGGGCGAACGGATAGAAATCACCGGCGGACTCGACCCGGACGCCAGAGTCGTCGCCAGCGGCGGCGCCTTCCTCGCCGACGGCGACAGCGTGCGTCTGGCGGCCGCCGGTCAAGCGCAATGAACGTTTCGTCGTGGTCGATTCGCAATCCGATTCCGGCCGTGCTGCTGTTCGTCATGCTTACCCTGTTCGGCACGATGTCCTTCAGAGGCATGAAGATCCAGCAGTTTCCCGACGTCGACCTGCCTACGGTGACGGTCACCGCCACCCTGGCCGGCGCCGCGCCGGCGCAGATGGAAACCGAAGTCGCCCGCAAGATCGAGAATTCGGTCGCCACCTTGCAGGGCGTCAAGCACATCTACACCAAGGTGCAAGACGGAACGGCGACGGTCACCGTCGAGTTCCGGCTCGAGAAAGCGACGCAGGAAGCGGTGGACGATGTGCGCGACGCCGTTTCACGCATTCGCTCCGACCTTCCCGGCGATCTCAAGGACCCGGTGATTGCGCGCGTCAGTCTGGCCGGAGCACCCATTCTCACCTACACCGTGGCCTCGACCCGGATGGACGACGAAGCGCTGTCGTGGTTCGTGGACAACCTCGTCGCCAAGACGCTGCTCAACGTTCGCGGCGTCGGCGCAGTGACTCGCGTCGGCGGCGTCAGCCGCGAAATCAGCGTCGAACTGGACCCCGCACGCCTGCTCGCGCTGCGCGCCACGGCGGCCGACATTTCCCGCCAGTTGCGACAGATTCAGCAGGAAGCTTCCGGAGGTCGGTCCGACGTCGGCGGTGCGGAGCAGTCGGTGCGCACCATCGCCACGGTGCGCTCGGCGCAAGAACTGAGCGCCATGGAAATCGCCCTCGGCGACGGCCGCCGGGTGCGGCTCGAAGAACTGGCCGTGGTGCGCGACAGCGTCGCCGAACAACGATCCGCCGCGCTGCTCAATGGCCGGCCGGTCGTCGGCTTCGAAATCGTTCGCGCGCGCGGTGCCGGCGAAGTCGAACTGGCAGACGGCGTGCGTGCCGCCCTGGCAACATTGCAGGCGGCGAACGCCGACATCGAGATTACCGAAGCCTTCAACTTCGTCGACCCGGTGATCGAAAATTTCGAGGGGTCGATGTGGCTGCTGATCGAAGGAGCCGTCCTCGCCGTCATCGTCGTCTGGCTCTTTCTGCGCGACTGGCGGGCCACCTTCGTTTCCGCCACCGCGCTGCCGCTGTCGATGATCCCGACTTTCGCCGCAATGTATCTGATGGGCTTCACGCTCAATGTCGTCACCCTGCTCTCGCTGTCATTGGTGGTCGGCATTCTGGTCGACGACGCGATCGTCGAAATCGAAAACATCATGCGCCACCTGCGCCTCGGCAAGACGCCCTATCAAGCGGCCATGGAAGCCGCCGACGAAATCGGCTTGGCGGTCATCGCGACCACTTTCGCGCTGATCGCCGTCTTTCTGCCGACCGCCTTCATGAGCGGCGTCGCCGGCAAGTTTTTCGTCCATTTCGGGTGGACCGCGGCGATCGCCGTCTTCTTCTCGCTCGTCGTCGCCCGGCTGCTGACACCGATGATGGCCGCCTACCTCCTGCGGCCACCCAGAAAAAAACCTGGCGAAGCGCGCTGGCTGGCCATCTACACCGACTGGGCGATCGGGTGCCTGCGGCACCGGGGGCGCACCGTGCTGGCGACCACCCTCTTCTTCTTCGGTTCCTTCGCCTTGCTGCCGATGCTGGCGACCGGCTTCATCCCGCCCGACGACCTCTCGCAAACCCAGGTCTATCTTTCGCTGCCGCCCGGCAGCACCTTCCGCGACAGCCTGGCGATGGCCGAAGAAGCCCGGCGAATCGTCGAGCGAAACCGGCACGTGAAAATGGTGTACACGGCGGTCGGCGGTGGCGCCACCGGCAGCGATCCGTTTGCGCCACGCGGCGCGGCCGAAGTGCGCAAAGCGACGCTGACCATCAACATGACACCGCGCAGCGCACGCGGCGGCGTCACGAAACAGGAGGTCGAAGGGCAACTGCGCGAGGCCTTGGCTCTCCTGCCGGGGGTCCAGGTCAGAGTCGGCCTCGGCGGTTCGAGCGAAAAATACGTCCTCGTGCTGGCCAGCGAAAACGGCCCCCTGCTCACCGAACACGCACGAAGCGTCGAGCGCGAACTGCGCACCCTGCCCGGCGTCGGGGCCATCACGAGCAGCGCCAGCCTGGTCCGGCCGGAGCTCATCGTGCGGCCGGATTTCGCCGCGGCCGCCGACCTCGGCGTCACCTCGGCGGCCATCGCCGAGGTCTTGCGCATCGCTACGGCCGGCGACTACGACCAGAGCCTGGCCAAGCTCAATCTGGCGCAGCGGCAGATCCCCATCGTCGTCAAGCTGCCGCCAGCGGCGCGTGGCGATCCGGACCTGCTTGCCCGCCTGACTGTGACGGGCAAGAACGGCCCGGTGATGATCGGCAGCGTCGCTCACCTGAGCCTGGCGGGCGGTCCGGCCGAGATCGACCGCTACGACCGTCTGCGCAACATCAACTTCGAAATCGAACTCAACCAGCAGCCGCTGGGCGAAGTCGAGAAAATGGCGCTCGCCCTGCCCAGCCTCAGGAAACTGCCGGCCGGCATCATCCAGACGACGATCGGCGACGCCGAAGCGATGGGTGAACTGTTCCAGAGCTTCGGGCTGGCGATGTTGACCGGCGTCCTCTGCATCTACGTCGTCCTGGTCTTGCTGTTGCGCGATTTCGTGCAGCCGGTGACCATTCTGGCCGCTCTCGTGCTTTCGGTTCCGGGTGCCTTCCTGGCCCTTTTCGTGACGCAGACCGCGCTCTCGATGCCGTCGATGATCGGCCTGATCATGCTGATGGGAATCGCCACCAAGAACTCGATCCTGCTCATCGATTACGTCGTTCTCGCCCGCCGCGATCACGGACTCGACCGCTGGGACGCCCTGCTCGACGCCTGCCGCAAGCGCGCCCGGCCGATCGTCATGACCACCGTCGCCATGGGCGCCGGCATGCTGCCGATCGCCATCGGCCTGGGCACCGATCCGAGCTTCCGCGCGCCGATGGCGATCGTCGTCATCGGCGGGCTGATCACCTCGACTTTCCTCAGCCTGCTCGTCGTTCCCGTCGTTTTCAGCTACGTCGACGACGCCGTCCAGGGCGTCCGGAAACTCCTGCCCGGCGCACGGCGCTGAGCTACGAAGCAGGCGGCTCGGGTAATTGTCGGCAGCGGGCTCTTTTCCCGCCTGCAGGCATTGCACCGTGTCATCTGTATTCGGTATGATCGTCCGCAGACCTTTCCCGCGCAGTTTTCCGCAAACCACTCCCACGGAGCTCGATCATGGCCAAAGCCGACAAAGTCAAGAAAACCCCGAAAGCAAAACAAACCGAAGAAGCCAGCCCCGAAGCCACTCCCGAAGTCACTCCCGAAGCCACCCCCGAATTCGTCAAGATCACCAAGGTCGTCGGCCGACAAATCCTGGACTCGCGCGGCAACCCGACGGTTGAGGTCGACATCACCCTCGACAACGGTTTCCTGGCGCGCGCCGCCGTCCCGTCGGGCGCCTCGACCGGAGAATTCGAGGCCTGCGAACTGCGCGACGGCGACAAGAAAGCTTATCTCGGCAAGGGCGTGCTGAAGGCCGTGGACGCCGTCAATACCAAGATCGCCAAGCTTCTCAAGGGCAAGAACCCGCTCGACCAGCGGGCACTCGACGAAGCGATGATCGCCCTCGACGGCACGCCCAACAAGTCGAACCTGGGCGCCAACGCGATCCTCGGCGCGTCGATGGCGATCACCCTGGCCGGCGCCAACGTGAGCAACATGCCGCTCTGGAAGTACATCGGAAAACTGCACAAGAACCGTGAATTCAGCCTGCCGACACCGATGGCCAACATCATCAACGGCGGCAAGCACGCCGACAACCTGATCGACTTCCAGGAGTTCATGATCATGCCGGTCGGCGCCTCGTCCTTCTCGGAGGGACTGCGCTGGATCACCGAAATCTTCCACGCGCTGAAGTCCATCCTCAAGAAAGGCGGGCACGTCACGGCGGTCGGCGACGAAGGCGGTTTCGCGCCCAACCTGACGAACGACGAATCGCTCGAGGTCGTCATGCAGGCGATCGTCGCCGCCGGCTACAAGCCGGGCAAGCAGATCGCCATCGCGCTCGACTGCGCGTCGTCCGAACTCTTCGACGAAGGCGGCCGCCAGGGCTACAAGTTCTGGAAGTCGAATCCGGAAAAGCTGTTCAGCGACGACGAAATGATCGCCGTGTACACCGAGTGGTGCAAGAAGTACCCCATCGTCTCGATCGAGGATGGCTTGGACCAGAGCGACTGGGAAGGCTACGTCAAGCTCACCAAGGCACTGGGCGACAAGGTGCAGATCGTCGGCGACGACTTCTTCGTCACCAATCCAGCCCGCCTCCAGCAGGGCATCGACATGAAGGCGGCCAACGCGATCCTGATCAAGGTCAACCAGATCGGCACCGTGACCGAAACGCTGGACGCCATCAAGATGGCGCAGAAAGCCGGCTACGGCGTAATCTCGTCGCACCGCTCCGGCGAGACCGAAGACTCGTTCATTGCCGACCTCGCCGTCGGCACCGGCGCCGGCCAGATCAAGACCGGTTCGCTGTCGCGCACCGACCGCATCTGCAAGTACAACCAGTTGCTGCGCATCGAGGAACAACTCGGCCGCAAGGCGGTGTACAAGGGACTCAAGTCGATCAAGGGCGCCGGCTTCTAGTCCGACGCACCATATACAAAAAAAGCATCGCCGCGGCGATGCTTTTTTTTTTCCGCCAGCCTCGCGTCAGTCCCCCAGGTCGCCGAGCTGGATCGGCTTCGAGCGCGGACCGGGGTGGCGCGGCAAGAGCAGCGAAAGCAGGCCCGCGACGACGACGAAAGCCGACGAAGCCCACAGACAGGCAATCAGACCCTTGTCTGGCCCGCTCTGCAGCCCCCACTGATAGAGCGCCCCCGACAGTACCGTGCCGGCCAGGCGGCCGGCGGCGTTGGCCATGTAGTAGAAACCGACGTTCATCGCCACTTTGTCGCTGTCGGTGTAGGCCAGGATCAGGTAGGAATGCACCGCCGAGTTGAGCGCAAAAACCGCGCCGAAAACGATCAATCCACCGACCACGACGGCCGCCGGCGCGAACCCCGCGCCGAGCGCCAGGGCTATCCCGGCCGGCAAGGCGGCGAGAACGAAAGCCAGGATGGTCGCCGTCCGCCCGTCCGGTTCGTGCTGCCCTTCGACCCGACTGCGCAACAGACCGGGCGTCGCCGCCTGGACGATGCCGTAGCCGATCACCCACACGGCGAGAAACCCGCCCGACTGCCAGAAAGTCCAGCCGAGGACGCTCGACAGGAAGACCGGCAGGCCGACGACGAACCACACGTCGCGCGCGCCGAAAAGAAAGATGCGCGCCGCCGCCAGCTTGTTGACCGCCGCGTTGCGCGAGAACATCTGGCCGAACTTGGCTTTCTTGTTCGCCTGCCCAAGGCCGCCACGCATCAGCCAGGCGGCGAGCAGCAGAGTGATCGCCACCAGCGCGACGAGCATCCTGAGCGCCGTCTGGAAGTCGAACAGCGTCAGCAACAGGCCACCGAGGAAGAAGCCCACTCCCTTCAGCGCGTTCTTCGAACCGGTGAGAATGGACACCCAGCGGTATAGCGTGGCCGACGAGTCCTCGGGCACGATCAGCTTGACCGCGCTCTTGGAACTCATCTTCGTCATGTCCTTGGCGATCCCGCTCAGCGCCTGCGAGACCATCACCCACGCGACGACCAGCCAGCCCTGAGGGGCGAAGGCGAGCATCGACAGCGCGACGACTTGCGTGCCGAGGCCGATGAAAAGCGTCGTCTTGAGCCCGAAGCGGGCGCCGAGGTAGCCACCGAAGAGATTGGTCAGGATGCCGAAGACTTCGTAGAAAACGAACAGCGAAGCCACGGCCAGCGGCGTATAGCCCAGCGTATAGAAGTAGAACAGCACCAGCATGCGGGTCGCGCCATCGGTCACCGTGTCGGCCCAGTAAGCGCCGGTGACCAGCGCGTAGTTGCGCAGGCCGGCGCGCGCCGCGTCGCTTCTCGCCGAGGAGAAATCGCTCATCGTTCTTGCTCCGTTGGAATTGGGGGCCCGCCCCGGCCTGCCGTCAGCCGCGCCAGGGCGCGCGATGACGACCGCCGCGGCGCTGTCGGGCGATCCGCCTATAAGGAGGCCGCCAGCTTGCGTGCCAGTTCGACGTAACGGTTGGCATACCCCCACTCGTTGTCGTACCAGGCATAAATCTTGACCAAAGTACCGTTGATGACCAGCGTGTGCGCCGCGTCGACGATCGACGAGCGCGGATCGCCAGAGTAGTCCATCGACACCAGAGGCCGCTCCTCGTAACCCAGGATTCCCTTGAGCGGGCCCGCGGCGGCGGCCTTGAGCAGGCCGTTGACCTCGTCGACGCTGGTCGAGCGCCGCATTTCGAAAACACAGTCGGTAAGCGAGGCGTTGAGCAGCGGAACGCGCACCGCGTGGCCATCGAGCTTGCCTTTCAATTCGGGGAAGATCAGCGCGATCGCCGTCGCCGAGCCGGTCGTCGTCGGCACCAGCGACAGGCTGGAAGCGCGCGCCCGGCGCAAGTCCTTGTGCATCTGGTCGTGCACGCTCTGCGTGTTGGTCGAGCTGTGGATCGTCGTGATCATGCCGTGCGCGATGCCGATCGCTTCATGCACCACCTTGACCACCGGCGCCAGGCAGTTGGTGGTACAGGACGCGGCGGTGACGATGTCGTGGCGCGCCGGATCGTAAAGCTGGTCGTTGACCCCCATGACGATGTTCAAGGCGTCGCCACCCTTGACCGGCGCGGCGACAATCACCTTCCTAACGCCGGCCGCCAGGTAGGGCGACAGTTCATCGACCGTGCGCCACTTGCCGCTGGCCTCGAGAACGATATCGACTCCGGCCTCGCGCCACGGCCCGCCGGCAACGTCGCGCGCGCTGCTGTAACCGATCGCCTTGCCGTCGATCAGCATCTGTCCGTCGCCGACGCTTACTTCGTGCGGCCAGCGGCGATGCACCGAATCGAATTCGAGCAGATGGGCGGCCGACGCCACCGGCCCGTTCGCCTCGTTGATATGCACGAACTCCAGTTCCGGACAGCCCCACGCCGCGCGCAGCGCCAGCCTGCCGATACGACCGAAACCGTTGATACCGACCTTGACAGCCATTTCCTGATCCTCCGAGTGGTGAGTGGTAAGTCGTGACGCACGATGGGCGGCTCGGCGCCGGCCAACCGGAAAAGCCGCCGCCGAGGGCCCGGTCTGCGAATACGCTTCCATATTGCTAGAATCTTGAAAACAAGTAAAGCCCGCACGGTGGCGGCGGATGCGGCAAGCCGGGCGGCGAGCGGCAAACTCTTTGCATGATGGGCCTTATTTCGGTATTGTTGGAAGCATGACAAACGCCGATGCCGTTGCCGCGCTCGCCGCGCTGGCTCAGGACAGCCGCCTCGCCATTTTCCGACTGCTGGTACAGAACGCGCCGACCGGGATGACCGTCGGCCTGATCGCCGAGCAACTGGAACTTCCCGCTCCGACGCTGTCTTTCCACCTCAAGACCTTGACTCACGCCGGCCTGGTGACCACCGTCCAGGAAGGGCGCTTCGTGCGCTGCCATGCGGCGATCCAGACGATAGACGCGCTGGTCGGTTTCCTGACGGACAGTTGCTGCGGCGGGCGGCCCGAAATCTGCCAGCCGCGAAAACCGCAAGCCGTCGATTCCGCCGGCTGAACGGCCGGCCGCTGGACCGGCGGCGACCTCCCAGGGGAAGATCCTATGGTGCCACGCTCGTTTCCCGACCTGGTCAAAGACCTTCGCATGCGCCGCACGGTCGGCGACCGGCCGCCCGTCCTGCTGCTCGGCGCGGGCGCCTCGGTCGACGCCGGGATCGGCGCCATGGACGAACTGTTCCGCTTTTTCGCCTGCGCCGACTTCGACGCCTTCTGCCGCAAGATCGGGCCGACGACGGCCAGCGAACGCTACCGCTACCTGGCCGACTTCCTGCAGACCCGCCAACCGTCCGCAGTCAGCGCCGGCTACCGGGCGCTCGCCGCACTCTGCGCCGAGAATTATTTCGACCTCGTCCTGACCACCAACATGGACCCCCTGCTCGACGACGCGCTGGCCGCGGCGCGCCTCTGGCGGCGCGACTACCTGCTCATCGTCAACGGCGTGATCCGCCCCGACCGCCTGCCACTCCTGCTGCGCGGCCAGAGCCCGCGCGTCAAGGTGGTCAAGCTGCATGGCGATCTTTTCCAGCGCTTCATGGCGTGGACGGTCGAGGAAATGGACGACTTCCTGGCCGAAGTCTCGCCCTACCTGAAGCCGGCGGTGGACGGCCGCGACTTCCTGGTCGTCGGCTACAGCCTGCGCGACGCGCGCGTCCGCGAGCTGGTCGACACAGCCGGCGGCGACGTCTGGTTTACCCATCCCAAGGCTGTACCCGACCACCTGACCGGGAACGCGTCTCTGCGTGCCGTCGTGGCGCCGGAATGCGCCTTCGAGGATTTCTTCCCCGCGCTGGCGCAGGCGCTGCAGGTCGAACTCGCCACCCCGCTGCGCGACAGCACCCGCCGCACGCGGCACAGCGCGGCGCCGGCCGCTGGCCCGGCGCTGGCGGCGGCCGGTGCGCAAACCCTGGACGACCTGATGTCCGCCGTTTTCGGCATCGTCGGACCGGACGGCATGCCGGTGGCCACCGCTTTCCTGCTCGCCGAGCCGCGCCTCATCGTCTGCAACCGCTTCGACGTCGCGGCCCTGCTCGAAGCCGATCATCTCGTCCTGGTCGGTCGCGACCAGCGCCGCTTCCGGGCGCGCGTGAGGCGAAGTGACACCGGCCACCCCTTCGGTCCGGCCCTGCTCGACGTGCCGGCCGACGTGTACGCCATCGGGCTGCGGGTCGACAGCCGCCCACCGGCGGCCGGCGAAGCGGTTCAGGTGGCCGTCGCCGCTGGCGAGAAGACGGGAATCAGCGCCGGCGCCGTCTTGCGTAGCGAAAAGCGACCGATCACCATCGAAGCGGTCGGCGACGTCGCCGGTCTGCTGGCGCTCGCCTGCTACGTCGCCCCGGGATCCTGCGGCGGCCCCGTGGTCGACGGCGCCATGGCCGTTCGCGGCTACATCGTCGCCGGCACGCCCGACCCTGATCGGCCTTACTCGCTGGCCTACCCGAGCCAGCGCTGGGCGCCCTTCGTGCACGGCGGCCAATCCGGCAGGACCTCCTGAGGCTGGCGGCGACGGGGAGAAGCACCACCGACCCGGCCGCCCCACGGGTAGTCGTTCGCCAGTTCCCCGCCGCTGGCGGCCGGGACGTCAAACGCCTGCCCGACGATGCAAGCGTGCTGATTTCCCTTGGCTTGATCGAGCGCGCGGAACGTGGCGGCCCCCGGCGCCGACCCGTACCCGCACCCGGCTTGCTACAGGAGGCGCCTGGCTGGCGAGCGGACTTGGCGGAATACTTTCACAGGCTCTCAGAGCTTCCCGCTGCTCAAGCGCAGCATCAGCGTCATGGGGTGTGCCGGCGAAGCCCGAAATCCGTAATGCTCGTAGAACTGTCTGGCTTGGTCGTGAATGGCGCGCACCAGCAAGGCTTTGACTCCCGCGTTTTGCGACACGACCACCGCCCGATTCACGGCATCCTGCAGCAGCGCGGCGCCAAGTTTGATGCTTTGGGCGCGACGATCGACGGCGAGCCGGGCCAGCACCATCACCGGCACTGGGTCGGGCCTGTTGCGCCGCACTGAACTTGTGGCCGTCTGGTGTGACACAGCGCCGGCGGCCATCGCGTAATAGCCGCGGATGCGAAGGCCTTGATCGGGCACCACGAACGTGTGGCTGGCGCCGGTCAACTGGTAGGCCATGGCGCGTCATTTGAGCCACTCATCGAGCACGCCTTCGCCGCACTCGAATTCATCCGTGCGGTGCGCCGCCGTCAGTGGTTGCGGCGCGCCGAGTTGGAGGTTCATGCCTGGGTGGGGCTTCTGCTTCCCAAGGCGCCTCGACGGCCATGAGGCGCTAGAGTACCGGATTGCGGGCGGGCGGCGTGGCGGCGTCATCCGTGTCACCCGGTGGTGTGGTTGGTGGTGCCCCCGATGATGCCTCGCCTGGCGCCCGCGCAGGATGGACCAGCGCGCAATAATGCGGCACGATGGCTCGCTCGTGGCGGGCCAGCGGAACGACGCCAGGCGCTTGCAGCGCATCGGCCCCGCCGGCCGTCATTCGCCTGCGCCGACGGCAGGCGCTCAGACGCGAGCGCCGCCGCCCCGCTCGGCCGGCAAGGGCAACGCATCGGCAACAGGAGGAGTGAGGAATGGGACCTCGGGTTTTGGCGATCACCCCGGAAATCAGCCAGGTCGGCGGGCCGGGCCTGACGCACGGTAACGATGCGGCGGTCTACCTCGTCCACTTCGGCGAGCTTGCGGCGCTGATCGACGCCGGTTGCGGCCGGGCGACCGATCGCCTGCTGCAGAACGTCGAAGCAGCCGGGGTCGTGCCGGAGCAGATCAGCCACCTGCTGCTCACGCATTGCCACTACGACCACAGCGGTGGCGCCGCCGGCCTGCGGCGTCGCTTCGGCTGGCCGGTGGCGCTGCACGCACTCGAGGCGCGGTATCTGGAAAGCGGCGACGATAGGGTGAGCGCCGCCGCGTGGTACGGGGAACATCTCGCACCCTGCCCGGTCGATGTCCGGCTCGCCGACGGCGAGCGCTTTTTTCTCGGCCAGCGATCGCTTCAGGCGCTCCACCTGCCAGGGCACTCGCCCGGCTCGGTGGCCTACGTGGTCGAATCGGACGGTCGGCGAGTCGTTTTCGCCCAGGACGTGCATGGACCCCTGCACCCGGACCTGTTGTCCAAACGAAGCGACTATCAGGCGTCGCTGCGCAAGCTCCTGGCGCTGCAGGCCGACATCCTCTGCGAGGGGCACTTCGGCGTCTTCGTCGGACGAGCGGCGGTCGCCGCTTTCATCGAGCGCTTTGTCGAAGACTGACCGCTGCTCGGCCGGGAAGGCGTCAACAGTTGTAGCGCATCATGAACAGGAGAACAGGCATGAGCACTGACGAAACGCGGGCTTTCCCGGCCGGCGGCGGACGATGAGCGCCACGCGCCGCGAACGGGATTCCTTCGGTGGCATCGAGGTGCCGACCGACCGGCTCTGGGGGGCGCAGACGCAACGCTCGCTCGAATTTTTTCGATCTCCAGGGAACGCCTGCCCGAGGATTTGGTTCTGGCGCTCGTCGCGGTCAAGGCGGCCGCCGCACGGGTCAACGGCGAGCTCGGGCGGCTCCCGGCCGACAAGGCGGGCGCCATCGCCGTGGCAGCCGAGGAAGTGCTCGCCGGGCGCCACGCGCAGGAGTTTCCGCTTTCGGTCTGGCAGACCGGATCGGGGACGCAAAGCAACATGAATGTGAACGAAGTGCTGGCCAACCGGGCCTCTGAGCTGCTCGGCGGCGAACGCGGCGAGACGCGCCGCGTTCATGCCAACGACGAGGTGAATCTCGGACAGTCTTCGAACGACGTCTTTCCCAGCGCCATGCATCTGGCCGCCGCGACCGGCATCGCCCACGCGCTGCGGCCGGCACTGGCGCGGCTCAAGGCGACGCTGGTGGCGAAGTCGGCGGCCTTCGCCGAGATCGTCAAGATCGGCCGCACGCACCTGCAGGACGCGACGCCCTTGTCGCTCGGCCAGGAGTTCTCGGGCTACGTCGCGCAGCTCGAGCACGCCGAGTCGCTGCTCGACGGCGCGCTGTCGTCGCTCTATCCGCTCGCCATCGGCGGCACGGCGGTCGGCACCGGGCTCAACACGCACCCGGAGTTCGGCGCCCGCGTGGCGGCCGAACTCGCTCGCCGCAGCGGGCTGCCGTTTTTCAGTGCAGCCAACAAGTTCGCCGCGCTGGCGGCACGCGACGGCCTGGTCGCCGCGCACGGCACGCTGAAGACGCTCGCCGTCGCGCTGGTGAAAATCGCCAACGACCTGCGCTGGCTGGCGTCGGGGCCGCGCGCGGGAGTCGGCGAGATCAGCCTGCCGGAAAACGAACCCGGCAGCTCGATCATGCCCGGCAAGGTCAACCCGACGCAATGCGAGGCGCTGACGATGCTGTGCTACCAGGTGATGGCCAACGATGTCGCCATCGGCCTGGGCGGTGCCGCCGGCAACTTCGAGCTCAACGTCTGCCAGCCGCTGATTGCCCACAACTTCCTGCAGAGCATCCGGTTGCTGGCGGACGGCATGACGAGCTTCGAGGCGCATTGCGTGCGCGGTATCGAAGCGCGTCGCGAGCGTATCGCCGAACTTCTGGAGCGCTCGCTGATGCTGGTCACGGAGCTCGTACCGCATATCGGCTACGACCGCGCGGCGGAAATCGCGCGCCGCGCGCATCAGCAGGGCAGCACGCTGCGCGAAGCGGCGCTGGCGCTCGGCCACGTGACGGCGGAGGACTTCGACCGTTGGCTCAGACCGGCAGCGATGCTGACGGGCAGCGACGGCGAGCCGCGCTGACTCGCCGATCAGCCGTGGCTTGACCCAGGGTGCGGGACGCTTACAATTCCCATAAGATAGGTACCGCTATCGAGGCGCTTCAGTCCAACGAGGTTTATCTGCCGCGGATACGTCAGCGGCAAGGCAGGACGCTTTCTGCGCGGCAGATAAACGCTATGTTTCAGATTCTTCAGGGGGGACAGTGATGAGCAAGAAACTTGTATCCACAATAGTGACCGCGTTTTTCCTTGCTGGGTGTCTGTCTGGCGTCACAAGAGCACCAACCATGACCGCTACCCATGTAGCCCTTTCGGCCAATAACCAAATCGCCTCTGTGTCCCTGTCGCTAACGGATGAAGCCAAGAAGAAGGCGACCGAGAATTTGAAATTCAATCCAGAAGAACTGCTTAGTCATGTTAGGCGGGCGCTGGAGGCCAACTCGTTAGTGAATAGCTCGGCTGATAGGTCACGCCCGAATCTTGAGATTAACGTCAAAGACATGCGCGTTCGCTCTAATTTCTCTGCGGTCATGTGGGGCTTCATGGCTGGAGCGGATTCCATCACAGCAGATATTGTGCTCAAAAACTCGGAAGGTAGGGAACTTGATCGCTATGGAGTTTCCGTCTCCTACGCGTTGGGTGGTTTAGCCGGTGGCCAAGACAGCGCTCGGATGGGGTGGCTATATGAGAAGTTCGCCGAAGAGACAGTCAAAGAGCTCACCAGGGAATGAGCGGCAGATGGAAATCCAACGAGCGCTTCCAGGGGACCGTCAAGCAGCGACGCTTCGCTTGCTGATCGCCGGCACCTGAAGCTTGACGTTGAGCTAAAGCACTACGCGCTGGAGTAGGGATCCCGGCGCCTAGGCCTTCCCCTTCTTTCGCTTCGAGCCTTCGTTCTCGCAGTCGAGGCCTCGACGCTTCGTTGCCCAACTCACTCGCAAATCCTCGATCCTCCTCGCTGCGGGGACGTCCCGGCAGCAACCGAGGAGATCGTCATGAGCACGCTGCGTGAAAGAATGAGCAACACCATGGTTACGTCCCGCCCTATTTGAGACCCTTCGTCGCGAGCTATCCCGGGGTGAGACGAGAGGAGTATCCCACGCTATAGTCGGGCGGATTTTCCCCGGCAGCAGCATGGGACAAGGCGTCTATCGGGATCGGGGATCGCGGGACGGGAAGCGCCAGGGTTCCTCGGGATCGTAGGAGTTCCGTTGGCGATCGTGATGACGGCGCAGCTGGAGGAACTAGTGACTCTCGCAGGCGGTGGCGAGCTGGAAGAGATAGTCGCAGAGCCCGACGGCGGCTTCGTCGGAGAGACCGTCGGGGAACAGGCTGTTACGGCGGCGGCCTATCGGGGCTGCTCGATGGCCGATGGCAACAGGTCGTCGGCCAGATGACTGCACCCATGCGGTACCGCCAGACGCATACTGGTACGCAGAACGCATGCTGCCCCTTGCTTGCCTGACGCAGGATCTCCAGACCGGAATCGGTGAGCAGCGTCTGCGTGCGGCCGGCACGCTCGAATCCATGCTCGATCAGCCGCGCGAAGCGTTCGCGCTCGAACACCGGCGTCAGGTGCGCATGCACCTGGATGCGTCCGGCGAGCGCCGCATATGGGGCTCGTTCCAGAGTCTGCGCCAGCACCCGATGGCCGACCAGCCAGACCGCCATCAGATCGCGCGAGTCGAAAGCGACGTTGAGAAAGGCCGGGAAGTCGCGGCAGAAGTCGGGGGGCAGATTCTGTGCCTCATCGAGGATCCACACCGGCAGGAGTTGCTTGCCATCCGCCAGATGGTGGATATACACCTCGATCTCCCGCCACAACAGCGCCCGGCGATAACTTTAAGTTGGCACCAAGACGAGCGACTGCGCCAGGCAGCGATACAGATCGATGCACCCGAAGTCCGTCTTCGCGTGATAGATCGGGCGGATTGAGCGTCGCGGTCACTGCCACGGGCGGCCGATACCCCGCGCTGCCGGCTGTCCGTCGTCACCGCAACCGGCTGGAGCGGCGCCGACTCGAGGCGACAAAAAGTGCTGTTGCACCGACCAGGGGTACCAACGCCATGAGCGATGCACTCGGGCAAGCGCGAACGAGTGCGCCGGCAACCGGCGCAGCGGTAACGGAAGATCGGCACCGGGTTGAGCAGGGGCCGCTGCGCGCGCCGCTCGGGTTTCCGGGAGTAGTACCCGCGATGACGCAAGTGCTTGACCCTGACGGAAAGCCGCCTGGAACAAGCTCCCGGCCGGCGTCCAGTTGAAGTAATCGCCCCCCGCCGGCTGGCTTACTCCGGGATGGAAACACGACCCTCGTTCAGGCCCCTACCACGTTCGACAAGGCTTCGGCTTTGCTTGCGCCGACGGCGGCCGCATACTGTGCACCTGGGCGCCGCGGCCGCCGGGCCGACGGCGATCGGAGGGCAACGTCTGGAGGAAACGACATGCTGCGCAGATCCCTATGCACCGCCCTGCTGGCTTTGGGTGCGGCTCTGGCGAACGCCGAGACGCCGCCCTTGCCGGCCGCCAGTCGCGGCGAATTGCTGTATTCGACGCACTGCATCGCCTGCCACAACGAACAGGTGCATTGGCGGGACAGGAAGGTGGTGGCCGACGGGCGCAGTCTGCGCTCGGAAATCCGGCGCTGGCAGGAGATCATGGCGCTGCGCTGGAGCGACGAAGAGGTGGACGAGGTGGCGAGATACCTGAAAGCCGTTTTCTATCGCGATCTGCCGCCGGATTGAGCGGCTGACCCGGCCGGCGGCGAGCGGCCGACGCGTCTACGTGCGGCGCCGGCGGGTCAGGCGGCGCTGCGCTGATCTTCGAGGCGCACGGTCTGCTGCAGGATGTCGCGCACCCGTTCGCCGATCCGGTTGAGCGCCTGCATTTGCGATACCAGCTTGTCCTCGACGTTGGTCAGTTCGTCGATTCGCTCTTCGAGCGTGTCGGTCGCCTGGTGAATCCGCTTGATGCTCTCGAGCCGGCGCTTGAGCTGAATCTGATGTTCGCGAATCTGGATCTCCATCGGTGCCATGATGGCCTTCAGCCAGGATTCCGCGTCACGGTTGGCGTGCTCGAAGTTCTTCCGCACCTGCACCGCAACCTCCTCGAAGAAGCGCTGCGTGAGCTGGGTCTTCTCGTGCGTCAGCAACTGGAACATGGTGTTGATGTGCGTGTCGCACCACTGGTCGATGCGGTCTATCTCCTTGGCGTAGCGCAGCAGGGAGAAGCCGATCGGCGACCCGAGCTTGAGGCCGTGCTCGACGGCAAACTTCTTGTAGATGGCCTCCATCATCGCCAGGATTTCGTTCACCTCGCTCTCCGAGCGGCTGAGGTTGCCACGCGCGGCGGCAAAGAAGTTCGCCATCGCCGCCGACAGGGTCTTCGAGAAGGTGGCGTGCAGCATCGCTTCCCGCGTCTCGGTGGTGAGCAGGCGTAGCGAATCGAGCCCGAGGTGCGAGAAAAGGTTGTTGGTCAACTGCGAAAAAACGCTGCGCACGGCGTAGTAGCGCTGCAAACCGGATTCGAACTCTTCCTTCTCGACGCGTACCTTGCCCATCATGTACTCGACCACACCCTTGTTCTTGCCGCGCAGTTCGGTCAGTTCGGTGACCTGTTCGCGCAGGCTGGCGAGGCGCGATTCGAGCAGGCTGCGCGTCCGCAGATAGCAGTCGGCAAACTCGCTGTCGGTATTGTCGCGCACGATCTCCTGCTTGGCCGGGATCAGTTCCTCGGACAAGGCATGTTCGAGATCGCCCAGGCAGCTCCGTTCGAGCAGGTCGGCGTCGTCGTTGATTTTGGCGACCAGTGCTTTCTGCGCCGAAACGGGAAAAATCTGACTCGCCGGCAGATCGAGCGTCCACGCGCAACCGTCGACCTGGCGCGCGATCTCGGCTTCCACTTCGGCCGAAGACTTGAGTTCGTCCCACAGGCTGTCGATCTTGTTCAGGACGACGATGCGGCCTTTCTTGCGGCCGCCGGGCGCACGAATGTGCTCGCGCCAGACCGTCAGGTCGGACTGCGTGACACCGGTATCGGCAGCGAGGATGAACAGCACGGCGTGCGCGTTGGGCAACAGCGAGAGGGTCAGTTCCGGCTCGGTACCGATCGCGTTCAGACCCGGCGTGTCGAGGATGACCAGTCCCTGCTCGAGCAGCGGATGCGGAAAGTTGATGATCGCGTGGCGCCAGCGCGGAATCTCGAGCGTCCCGTCTTCATCGACGCGAAACGCCACGCTGTCGCCGTCGGCCACCGCGAAGCCAAGTTTCTTCGCGGTTTCCGGGTCGACGCGGCGAACGTCACTGACGTGGCGTAGTGCGTCCTGCATCGCCTCGGCGGAGGCGGTATCGAGCGCAATGTTGGTCCACTCGTCGCGAAAGCGCTTGTACTCGCTCAGGCTGGCGCTGGATTCGCGGCTCTCGATGGGCAACAGTTCGATGGCTGGCGGGCGGCTACGGTCGAACATCAGTTCGGTCGGACACATGGTCGTGCGGCCCGCCGTCGAGGGCAGAACGCGATTGCCGTAGTTGGCAAAGAAGAGCGCGTTGATCAACTCCGACTTGCCGCGCGAGAACTCGGCGACGAAGGCCACGTGCAGGCGATCCTCGCGCAGCTTGTCGAGCAGCTCGGCGATCCGGCGGTCGATCTGGGCGTCGGCCAGATCGTTCTCGGCGAGCCAGCCGCCGAACTTTTGCAGAATCCCGGAAAGCTCGGCCCGCCATTCGCTGTAGGCGGCAAAATGTTGAGCAAGCGTCATCGCAGTTTCCAGCGCAAGAGACAGCCCTTACTCTACCACAAAGTCCAGATAGTCCAGATCAATCAGCAACATGCGCCGGCCGTCCGGGGAGCGTGCCATCAGCGCTGGCAGCGCGGGCAGTAATAGGTCGAACGACCGGCCTGCCGCGTCACGCGCACCGGCTTGCCGCAGCTCGGGCAGGGCTCGCCGCCGCGGTCGTAGACCGCACACGAAAGCTGAAAGCAGCCGGTGCCGCCGTCGCTATGCACGTAGTCACGTACGCTGCTGCCGCCGGCGGCGATCGCCGCTTCGAGCGTGGCGCGAATCGCCTGCGCCAATACCCGGTAGCGCACGCGACTGATTCGATCGGCCCGACGCAAGGGCGAAATACCGGCCCGAAAGAGGCTTTCGGCGGCATAGATGTTGCCGATCCCGACCACCAGGCGACTGTCCATCAGCAGGGGTTTGATCGGTCCGTGCCGCCGACGGGTGGCGGCGTAAAGCCAGTCGCCGTCGAAAGCAGCAGCCAGCGGTTCGATGCCGAGCCCGGCAAGCATCGGATGGCTTTCCACGGGGCTACCCTCGTGCCAGAGCAAGGCCCCGAAACGGCGTGGATCACGCAGGCGCAAGACGGTCTGCGCGAAGATCAGGTCGACGTGGTCGTGCCGCTGCGCCGGGGTATCCGGCGGCACCAGGCGCAGGCTGCCCGACATGCCGAGGTGGAGAACGAGCCAGCCGCCACCGGCACGGCTCTCGCAGTCGAGAAGCAGGTACTTGCCTCGCCGCCCGATGGCGTCGAGCCGCAGCCCGGCGAGCCGCGACGTGAGCACGACGGGAATCTCGTGCCGCAGGCGTGGGGTACGAACGACCGCGCCGAGCAGGCGTTGTCCGCAAAGATGGGGAATCAAACCCTGACGGCTGACTTCAACTTCCGGGAGTTCTGGCATTGCTGCTACCGCAAAAAGTCCATAACATGCGCAACGAGGATTATGACGCAATCCATCCCGTCGATTCCTGCAACTGTCTGCCGCAGGCAAGGAAGCCATGAAACCGATCAAACACACCCTCCTCTGCGCAACGCTGGCGCTCGCCTTCGGCATCCCGGCGCTGGCCGCCGGGGACACCGGAAGCGGCCAGCGGAACCGACCGGCGGCGCGCGAGGTGAAGCGCAACGTGCCCGAGACGGCCGCGCCGCGCGCCACCGACAAGGCGGCCGGCGAACTGACCGGACAGGTCGTCTACCAGGTCCTGCTGGCCGAAGTGGCCTTGCAGCGCGGCAGGAACGACTTTGCCAGCCAGGCCTACGCCGACCTGGCGGTGCGCACGCGCGACCCCGCCGTCTTGTCGCGCGCCGTCGAAGTGGCGAGCTATGCGCGCCGTTTCGACCAGGTGCTGGAACTGGCCCGCCTGTGGCTGCAGGTCGAACCCGATTCGAAGCGGGCGCAGCAGGTCCTGGCCGGGGTGATGATCATGACCAACCAGTTAGACGGTCTGGCGCCGGAACTGATCCGCATGCTCGACAGCGACAAGGCGTCGCTGCGGGCCAACCTGCTCGGACTGAACCGCATGTTTGCGCGCAGCCAGGATCGTCAGGCCGTGCTGCAGTTGATCAGCACGGTCTGCGCGCCCTACTTCGGTCTCGCCGAAGCGCATTACGCGGTCGCCGTCGCCGCGAGTTCGGCCGGCGAAACCGAAACGGCGCTGCGCGAAGTCCGCAAGGCGCTCGAACTTCGCGCGGATTGGGAAATGGCGGCCTTGCTCGAGGCCCAGATCCTGGCCGGCAAATCGAACGCCGCCGCGGTCGCCTCGCTGCAGGCGTTTGTCGATCGCTACCCGCAGGCGCGCGAGGTCCGCCTTCATCTGGCGCGCGCACTGGTCGGCGAAAAGCGTTACGGCGACGCCAAGCGGCAGTTCGAACTATTGCTGCAAACCTACCCGAACAACCCCGACGTCGTTTACCCGGTAGCCCTCCTGGCGCTCCAGGAGAACGACCGGCTGCTCGCCGAGGCGCAGCTCAAACACCTGACGACGCTCGACGTGCCCGACAAGAGTCCGGCCTATTTTTACCTCGGACAGCTTGCCGACGAAGACAAGCGCGCGGACGAAGCGCTCGGCTACTATCGCCAGGTCGGCCCCGGCGAGCACTATCTGCCGGCGCAGCTACGCGCCGCCGGCCTCCTCGCCAAACAGGGCAAGCTCGACGAAGCGCGCGCCGAGTTGCGCGCCGCGGCCGAGCGGAATCCAGCGCAGCGCGCCCAGATGGCGATCGGCGAAGCGGCCCTGCTGCGTGACGCAAAGCAAACCGAAGCCGCCCTCGGGGTGCTGGAACGAGCGCTCGAGCAGCAGCCGGAACAGCCCGACCTGCTTTACGAATCGGCGCTGCTGGCCGAGAAGCTGGGCCGCCTGGAACTGATGGAAAGCCGACTGCGCAAACTGATCGCCCTCCAACCGGAAGGTGCGCAGGCCTACAACGCGCTGGGCTATTCGTACGCCGATCGCAATATGCGGCTGCCGGAAGCCCGCCAGTTGGTCGAAAAGGCGCTTCAACTGGCACCCAACGATCCCTTCATTCTCGACAGCATGGGCTGGGTACTTTATCGGCAGGGCGACCTCGAAGGCGCGCTGGGCTACCTCCAGCGCGCTTTCGCGCTGCGCCTCGACCCCGAAATCGCCGCCCACCTCGGCGAAGTGCTGTGGATGCTAGGCCGCAAGGACGAAGCACGCAATCTTCTGCGCGACGCGCAGAAGAAGGATCCGACGCACGAGGTCCTGGCCGAAGCGGTGAAAAAATTCGCGCCTTGACCTTGGAGCGCGGTGCGACGAAGGGCGCGTCCATCGTCTGGAATCGGGTTGGCAGCGCCCTGCTGCTTGCCGGACTGCTCGCCGCAAGCGGCTGCACCCTGCCGCGAGCGCCTGCCGGCACGGCGAACGTAGCGCGGGACAGCCTGCAGTCCTTCTCACTCAACGGCCGCTTTTCGGTGCGCCAGGAGGGCAAGGGCTACGTCGGCAGCATGCGCTGGAGACATGCTGGCGAACGCAACGAGTTGGTCGTCTCATCGCCGCTCGGCCAGGCCGTGGCGGAAATCGTCAGCGACGCCGGCGGAGCACGTCTGACGCGCAGTGACGGCAGCTCACAAGACGCCGAGAAGGTGGATCTTCTGCTGCAATCGCTGATCGGCTATCCGCTGCCCCTCGACCGGCTGGTCGACTGGCTGCGCGGCCGTCACCCGGACGGCGCCACGCTGACCCTGGATGATCGGCAACGTCCGCTGAGCTGGCGGCACGAAGAATGGCGCATCGACTACGCCTACGACAGCGACGCGTCGCAAGCTCTGCCTAGCCGCCTGTTCGTCGAACGGCTAGGCTATTTCGAACTGCGGCTGCGGATCGACGAATGGCAGACACCGGCGAGCGAAGAATGAAGCGCATGTCGGCGGCCGACGAAGGCTGGACCTGGCACAGCGTCTATCCGGCACCAGCCAAGATCAACCTCTTTCTACACGTGACCGGCCGGCGAACGGACGGCTACCATCTGCTGCAGACGGCTTTTCGCTTTCTCGGACATGGCGACCGGCTGCGCTTCACGCCGCGCCGCGACGACCGCGTGCAATTAGCAACACCCTTGCCGGGCGTAGCGCCGGCGAGCGATCTGACCGTGCGTGCGGCGCGCTTGCTGCAAGCCGAAACCGGCTGCCGGGTGGGAGTTGACATCCGTATCGAGAAGCGCCTGCCGCTCGGCGGTGGTCTCGGCGGCGGCAGTTCGGACGCAGCGACAGTCCTGCTGGCGCTCAATCACCTATGGCGGCTTGGCCTGTCGCGACGACGACTGCAGGAGATCGGCCTGCGGCTCGGCGCCGACGTGCCGGTCTTCGTCTTCGGGCGCAACGCGTTCGCCGAAGGAATCGGCGAGACCCTGCAAGCACTGGATCTGCCACCGGCTTGGTATGTGGTCCTCGAACCGCCGGTGCAGGTGGCCACGGCGGCGATTTTCGGCGCCGCCGAGCTGAAGCGCGATTCGTTACCGATCAGCGCTTCCGATTGGCGCCCGGACTTCGGCGTCAATGACCTCGAAGCGATCGCCTGTGCTCGTTATCCGGCCATCGCCGAGCATCTGGCCTGTTTGTCGGCCCTTGCCCCCGCCCGCATGACTGGTTCGGGAGCCTGTGTCTTCGCCGAGTTTGCGACGCGCGAGCAGGCCACGGCGGTTCTTCGACAGCTACCCGAGGGGTTGCGCGGCTGGCTCGCCGCGGGTCTCACCGAGCATCCGCTACGCCTGCTGGCCGACTGAGCGCCGCCGGCCGACGCTGGACGACCAGCGGATTTCTTCTCGGCGCGCTTTTTTTCCCGGCGAATCCTCGCTATAATGCGCGCCTCGCCCGCCACCGAGGCTGGCGAGCGACCGCTGGGGAGTCGCCAAGTTGGTTAAGGCACCGGATTTTGATTCCGGCATTCGAAGGTTCGAATCCTTCTTCCCCAGCCATCCCATTTCCGTCAAAGCGGGCAGGTAGCCTGACCTGCCCGTCTTGCTTTATAGGCCCCGCTCTTCGGGCGCCAGAGGAAGCACACCATGGCCTACGACAGCCTGATGGTATTCACCGGCAATGCCAATCCCACGCTGGCCGCCGATGTCGTCAAGCGTCTCAACATCTCGCTCGGCCGCGCCCACGTCGGGCGCTTTTCCGACGGCGAGATCAGCGTCGAGATCCAGGAACACGTGCGCGGCATGGACGTCTTCATCCTGCAATCGACCTGCGCGCCGACCAACGAGAATCTGATGGAGTTGCTGGTCATGACCGACGCGCTGAAGCGCGCCTCGGCCGCCCGCATCACTGCCGCCATTCCCTATTTCGGCTACGCCCGCCAGGACCGCCGCGTTCGTTCGGCGCGCGTGCCGATCGCCGCCAAGCTGGTCGCCGACCTGCTGACCGCGGCCGGCGTGCATCGCGTCTTGACGATGGATCTGCACACCGAGCAGATTCAGGGCTTCTTCAACATCCCGGTGGACAACATCTATTCGCTGCCGATCATGCTGGGCGACGTCTGGAAAAAGGATTTCGAGCACCTGATGGTCGTTTCACCCGACGTCGGCGGCGTCGTCCGCGCACGCGCGCTGGCCAAGCGTCTCGAGTGCGATCTGGCGATCATCGACAAGCGTCGCCCGAAAGCCAATGTTTCCGAGGTGATGAACATCATCGGCGAGGTCGACGGGCGCACCTGCGTCATCATGGACGACCTGGTCGACACCGCCGGAACACTCTGCAAGGCCGCAACGGCGCTCAAGCAGCACGGTGCCCGGCAGGTTCTCGCCTACTGTGTACACCCGGTCCTTTCGGGAAAAGCCGTCGAACGGATCAACGTTTCCGACCTCGACGAACTGGTGGTCACCGATACCATTCCGTTGCGCGAGGACGCACTGACCTCGCCGCGCATACGGCAGCTTTCGGTCGCCGAGGTGATGGCCGAGACGATTCGCCGGATCAGCAACGAAGATTCGGTTTCTTCATTGTTCATCGAGTAGGGCGCACCCTGCACGATGGATTTCCCAACCCCCCGCCTGGTCGCGGGCGGGGTTTGCGTCAAACCAGGAGTTGTCTATGACATTCGAACTTGAAGCGCGCCAGCGCAGTTTGCAGGGGTCCGGAGCGAGCCGCCGCCTGCGTCGTGAAAAAAGGGTTCCGGCCATCGTCTACGGAGGCTCGGCGGCACCGCTGATGATCGACCTCGATCACAACGACATTCTGCTCAACCTGCGCAAGGAAGCTTTCCACGCCTCCGTGCTCACGCTGAACATCGAGGGCAACCGACAAAGCGTCGTCCTGCGCGACTCACAGATGCACCCGTGGAAACCGCTGGTCCTGCACTGCGACTTCCAGCGCGTCGATACGACGCACGTCATTCACCAGCGCGTGCCGCTGCACTTCATCAATGCCGACATCGCTCCGGGCGTCAAGATCGGCGGCGGCAACGTCGCGCACATCCTCAACGATATCGAAGTGAGCTGCCTGCCGCAGGATCTTCCGGCCTACATCGAGGTCGACCTGAAGAACCTCGACTCCGGTCACGCCATGCACGTCTCGGATCTCGTCTTCCCGGCCGGCGTCAAGCCGATCAGGCACGGCGACGAAGATCCGGTGGTGGCGTCGATCCCGGCCAGAAAGGGCGGCGCCGAGTCCGACGAAGGTACCGACGCCGCGGCGGCGACCTAACAAGCTTCACGCTTCGATGCCAGGCCGCCGTCCGGCACCCGGTGCCCACGGCGGCCTGTTTTTGCTCCGACGCAATGGATTTCATGCCCCCACCCCGCCTGATCGTCGGCCTCGGCAATCCGGGCGGCGAATATGAAGACAACCGGCACAATGTCGGTTTCTGGTTCATCGACCAACTGGCGCAGCGCTTGCGCGCGCCGCTCGCGCCTCAGGGAAAGTTCTTCGGCCGTCTGGCGCGCGTCGGCGACCTGTGGCTGCTGCAACCGATGACCTACATGAATCTCTCCGGCCAGTCCGTCGGCGCACTGGCCCGTTTCTACAAGATCGAGGCCGACGAAACGCTGGTCGTGCACGACGACCTCGATCTGCCGCCGGGAACGACCCGGCTCAAGAAGGGTGGCGGCAACGGCGGACACAACGGCCTGAAGGACATCCAGGCACGCCTGGCAACTCCCGACTTCTGGCGCCTGCGCCTCGGAATCGGCCATCCCGGCGAGCGCAACGCGGTCGTCGACTACGTCCTCGCCGCGCCGCGGCGGGAAGAGCGCGAACTGATAGAGCGCGCCATCGATCGCTGTCTGCTGGCCTGGCCGGACCTCGCCGCCGGCGACTATGCCGCGGCGCAGCGACTGCTGCACGCCAAGAGCGTCTCACCATAGGAATTCGAGCATGAGTCTCCAGTGCGGTATCGTCGGCCTGCCGAACGTCGGCAAGTCCACTCTCTTCAATGCCCTGACCAAGGCGGGAATCGCCGCCGAAAACTACCCGTTCTGCACGATCGAGCCGAACGTCGGGATCGTCGAAGTGCCCGATCCCCGACTCGCGCAGCTCGCCGCGATCGTCAAGCCGCAACGCGTGCAGCCGGCGATCGTCGAGTTCGTCGACATCGCCGGACTGGTCGCCGGCGCCTCGAAGGGTGAAGGTCTGGGCAACAAGTTCCTGGCCAACATCCGCGAAACCGACGCCATCGTCAACGTCGTCCGTTGTTTCGACGACGACAATGTCGTCCATGTCGCAGGCCGTGTCGATCCGCTTTCGGACATCGAAACGATCATGACTGAACTGGCCCTCGCCGACCTCGCCGCCGTCGATCGCACGCTCAACCGCGAGAGCAAGAAATCCAGGGCCGGCGACAAGGAGGCGCAAAAGCTGGTCGGCATTCTGGAACGTTTGCTGCCACATCTCAACGACGGCCGGCCGGCGCGCACGCTGGCGCTGTCCAGCGACGAGAAAACGCGGCTCAAACCGCTATGCCTGCTGACGATCAAGCCGACGATGTACGTCGGCAACGTGCTCGAGGACGGCTTCGAGAACAACTCGCATCTCGACCGCCTGCGCGAGCACGCGGCGGCCGAGGGCGCGCCGGTCGTCGCCCTGTGCGCCAAGATCGAGGCCGAACTGGCCGATCTCGACGACGATGACAAACAGGCCTTCCTCGCCGATCTCGGCTTCGCGGAGCCCGGGCTCAACCGTCTGGTGCGTGCCGCCTACCAGTTGCTTGGCCTGCAGACCTACTTCACGGCCGGCGTCAAGGAAGTGCGGGCGTGGACCATTCACGTCGGCGACACGGCGCCGCAGGCCGCCGGCGTCATCCACAGCGACTTCGAACGCGGTTTCATCCGCGCGCAGACGATCGCGCTCGCCGATTTCCTCGCCTGCAAGGGCGAGCAAGGCGCCAAGGAAGCCGGCAAGATGCGCGCCGAGGGCAAGGACTACATCGTCAAGGACGGCGATGTGCTGAACTTTCTGTTCAACGTCTGAGTCCAGGTGGTGGGATCAAGGCCTCTCACAGCGCCCCAAATTCGAGGCGACAGGAATTCCCGTTGCACCGACCAGGGGTAGCAACGCCGTGGGGCGATGCACTCGGGCAAGCGCGGGATGAGCCAGTGCCAGGAGCCGGCAATTTAGAAAAAATAGCTTATGTAGAGTCGAGATGTGGCGCGGTAGCGGTAGGTTCAGCTTGTCTGTTTCCGCCCCTTTCGTCTGACGGTGCCCAAGTAGCCTGGCCCTAGCCCCGTTTCCACATCCCGCTCATCGAACCGGACAGGCGCATTTCGCGCATCCGGCTCTCGGACAAGACATCATGCTTTCGCCCACGGAAGGTCATGGGTCCTCGCCGGCAAATTGATCAGCCCCAACTTCTCGTAAAGGTACTGATTCGGGTAGCGCGCCCACCCGGTTCCGGAGACCTTGTGTTTCTTGCATAACCACCGGCGGAGCCGTCGCGTAACGTGGGTATTGATCGCCCGATAGGCCGGACTGACTGGACCCAGGCAAAAGTAATTCGCCCAGCCGATCAGTTTCCGGTTCAGCCGCCCCACGACAAACTCGGCCTCCAGTACGGTTCGGCGGCGGTCGGTTTCCTGAGTGATGCTTGCCACCATCCGTTGGATGCTCGTCTGCGACGGCCGAGTACCCAGGTAGGCGCGCCCGGTCTCGCGGTTGTAACACCGCCCGAAGGTGTAACCCAGGAAGTCGAACCGCTCTCGCAGAATCTGACACAGGTGTGTCTTGTCGTCGTTCACCGTCAGCTTCAGGTTTGCCATCATTCCTCGCATCGCGTCCATGGCATCCTCGGCCCGGACTTTGCAGCAGATGACGAAGTCGTCCGCGTAATTGACGATTTGCGCCGACCAGCGACGGGCCTACCCCAACGCACACATGCCGTCACCATTACCCCGGCGGAACCACAGACGGCATTTCGCTCGCATTCGCCTGTAACAACGGCCTTCCCCGCTTCCCGGCGAGTCGGCTTCCGCATTATCATTTTCGAGGCCTGCTCGATATTCATTCACATTACGGCCTGCATGTTCGCCAAGTTCCTTACAGAACCCTCTACATCAGAGGCTTCAGCCGCTTCGTTATCTCCACGACTGCTCCAGTTGCTGCCGGCCGCAGCGAAAGTTGCCGGGTGGGATTCGCACCCGCTGGAAGACAGCGCCTTTGCACGGCGCACGCTAAACACGATGGATACGCTGGCGTAGCGCGCCGACCGGGACGACCCCTTGACAGGTCTCCTGCGGCCGATGATCGTCCGTCCAGCCGCTAGCGCGCCAGATCGCCGCGCGCGCAAGCCGCCAGCAAGCCTCTTCCCGCCAGTTCGCAAAGGTCGATAACCCGTTCGAAGCCCGATTCGGCGCCGTAATACGGGTCAGGAATCTCGGCCACGCCAAGACCCTCGGCGTAGTCGAGGAAAAGACCGAGCTTCGTCCGGCTGGCGTCGGGGCACTGGCGCCGCAAAGCGGACAGATTGGCTTCGTCCATCGCCAAGAGGCGGTCGAAGCGTTCGAAGTCCGCCTCGATGACCGGGCGCGCGCGAATTCCGGACAAGTCGTAGCCGCGCTTGGCGGCGACACGCTGCGCGCGCGGATCCGGCGTCTCGCCGGCATGATAGTGCCCGTGCGTGCCGGCCGAGTCCACTTCGAGCATCGCCGCCAAGCCTTGCCGCTGAGCCATGCCGCGGGTCACGGCTTCGGCCAGCGGCGAGCGGCAGATGTTGCCCATGCAGACGAAGAGTATCCGGATTCGCTGTCGTGCCACGGCTGCCTTCCTCATCAATGATCCGCTACTCGGCCGCTCCGGCGCCGCCGTCCGGAAACAACTGGTCGACGAAACCGAAGCGGGTGAAATCCTTGATTCGCATCGGGTAAAGAATACCGTCGAGATGATCGCATTCGTGCTGCACGACGCGAGCATGAAAACCCGCGACGCGACGATCGATCGGCCGACCGGAAGCGTCGAAGCCGGTGTAACGCAAATGTCGCCAGCGTGGCACCCAGCCGCGCAGGCCGGGCACCGACAGACAGCCTTCCCAAGCTTCTTCGACCTCCGACGACAGCGGCGTCAGCACCGGGTTGATGAGGACCGTCCACGGCACCTGTTCGGCCTCCGGATAGCGCACGTTCCGATCCACGCCGAAAATCACCAGCCGCAGATCGACACCGATCTGCGGTGCCGCCAATCCGGCTCCGTCGAGGTGGCGCATGGTGTCTTCCAGATCGGCGATCAGCGCATGCAGTGCCGGTGTCGCAAACTGCTCCACAGGTTTGGCCGATCGCCACAGGCGCGGGTCGCCCATCTTGAGGACATCTCTAATCATCGTTTGCCAGCAGTTCCAAAAGAATCGCTCGCACCGACGGCATCGATTCCCGCAGCACCGCCTGAATCGCTTCCATGTCGAGTGCCTCCCCGACTGCTTCGCCACGCCCAGCCGCATAGTTAGCGACGACGTTGACTGCCGCATAGGGAAGGGCCAGTTCACGGGCCAGAACGGCCTCGGGCATGCCTGTCATGCCGACCACGTCGGCGCCGTCGCGCTCCAGCCGGTCGATCTCGGCGGCGGTTTCCAGCCGCGGCCCCTGTGTCGCCGCATAGACCGCGCTGTCGCCAACCGGAACGCCGATCGCTGCCGCGGCCTGGCACAGCCGGCGGCGCAACGCGGCATCGTAGGGCTCGGTAAAATCGACGTGCGCCACCGCCCGTTCCGGCCACACGTGGTAGGAGGACTCGCGACCCCAGGTGTAGTCGATGATCTGGTGGGGAATCAGCAAGTCACCAGGCCGCAGATCCCGGCGAATGCCGCCCACGGCGGCCACCGCCACGACTCCGCTGGGAGCACATTCAGACAAGGCCCAGAGGTTGGCGCGATAGTTGACCTGGTGCGGTGGAATGTCGTGCTCGTCGCCGTGGCGGGCCAGAAAGACGACCGGGCGGCCGCTCACGCGGCCAAAACTGAGCGCCGCCGAAGGCTCGCCATAGGGCGTGCGCACGCGTCGACGATCGTCAAGCTCTAGCCCGGCGAACTGAGTCAAACCGCTGCCACCGATAACGGCGATCATTTCACTCTTCCCGCATCGCATAGATCGCCGGCAGGTTGCGCCAGGCGCCACGCACGTCCATTCCAAAACCGAAAAGAAAGCGGTCGGGAACGGTCAAGGCGACGAAATCGGCCTGAATCGGTTTGTGCTTACCATTCATCTTGTCGGCCACCACGGCCGTATAGCAGGCGTCGGCGCCCAGTTGCCACATGCGCTCACGAATCGCCGCCAGGGTCAATCCCTCGTCGAGGATGTCGTCGACCACCAGGATCGTTCGCCCACCGACCGCGATCGACGGTTCGGCACGCCAGGTCAGCGAGCCGCCGCGGGTCGCGTCTCCGTAGCGGCCGACATGCACGTAGTCGAAGTCGAGCGGAAAAGTCAATTGCGTCATCAGTTGGCCGGCAAAAGGCACCCCGCCCCGCATGGCACACAACAGCACCGGGTGGCTGTCGCGCAGCTTTTCGCTGATTTCGCGCGCCACGCGGTTGACTGCGGCAGCCACCGTATCGGCCGAATGGATGAGGTCGGCGGCGGCAAGAATCGCCATCGCTTGCGGTGCGTCGATCATCGTCGCTCCACGGCTACGAAAAGGTTGTCCAATTCGCGGCCAGCGTGGCGTTGGCGAGCGGGCGCCGAGGCGCTCTGCGCGTTCATGGTGACGGCTGGCCCGAAATCTCGTTCAACAAGGCGAGCAATTCGTCTTCGTCGATCACCCGCACACCCAGTTGCCGCGCCTTGTCGAGCTTGCTGCCGGCTTCGGCGCCGGCGACGACATAATCTGTTTTCCTGGACACCGAACCGCTGACCTTGCCGCCCGCCGTCTCGATCAGCGCCTGAGCCGCCTCGCGGGTGAGCGAGGGCAAGCTCCCGGTCAACACGAAGACCTTGCCGGACGCCGCGCCGGGGGCGGAAACGTAAGCGTCTCCCTCGCTCCAGACCAGGCCGCCGGGGTGCCGCAAGCGCTCGATGACTTGCCGATTGTGCGGTTCGCGGCAAAACAGGTGAATACTTTTCGCGACCGTCGGGCCGACATCGGGCACCTGCATCAAGAGTGCTTCGTCGGCCGCCAGCAAGCGGTCCAGGCTGCCGAAATGGCGTGCCAGATCCTTCGCCGTCGCCTCACCGACATTGCGTATTCCGAGGGCGTAGATGAAGCGCGCCAGGGTCGTCCGCTTGCTCTTCTCGATCGCGCTCAGCAAGTTTTTCGCCGACTTGTCGGCCATCCGTTCGAGCCTGGCGATGGCCGACAAGTCGAGCCCGTACAGTTCATCGGGCGTATGCACGATCCCTTGGTCGACGAGCTGCTCGACAAGCTTGTCGCCGAGTCCTTCGATATCGAGCGCCCGCCGCGACGCGAAGTGGCGCAGCGCCTGCTTGCGTTGTGCCGGACAGTAGAGGCCGCCGGTGCAACGCGCCACCGCCTCGTCGGCGTCACGCGCCACGCTCGAGTCACACACCGGGCAGCGCGCCGGCATGACGAATTCTTTCCCAGCGCCCCGTGGTTTTTCTCCCAGAACCCGGACGACCTCGGGGATGACGTCGCCGGCCCGGCGCACCACCACCGTGTCGCCGATGCGCAGGTCCTTGCGCCGAATTTCGTCCTCATTGTGCAAGGTGGCGCTGGTCACCGTGACACCGCCGACGAAAACCGGCGCCAGTCTCGCCACCGGCGTCAGCGCGCCGGTACGGCCGACCTGAATCGAGATGTCCAGCAACTCCGTCACCGCCTCTTCGGCCGCGAACTTGTGCGCGATGGCGAAACGTGGTGCCCGCGAGGCGAAGCCGAGCCGGTTCTGAGCGGCCAGATCGTCCACCTTGTAAACCACGCCGTCGATGTCGTACGGCAAGCCGTCACGACGCCGCCCGATCTCCCCGAAGTAGGTCAGCAAACCGGCCAGACCGCAGACGCGACGGCGTTCCGGAGAAACCGGAAAACCCCACGCGGCGAGCCGGTCGAGCAAGGCGGAGTGCGTCGGCGGCAAACCGCCAGCGCCGCCACCGCCGATGCCGTAGGCGAAAAAGCGCAAGGGACGCGTCGCCGTGACCCGCGGGTCGAGCTGGCGCAAGCCGCCCGCTGCCGCGTTGCGCGGGTTGACGAACTCTTTTTCGGCCCGTTCGCGCTGGCGCGCATTCAACCGCTCGAAGTCGCGACGCCACATCAGCACCTCGCCGCGTACCTCGAGTTGGGTCGGCCAGTCGTTACCCTGCAAACATAGTGGAATGCTGTGCAGCGTACGCAGATTTGCCGTGACGTCTTCACCCGTGACCCCATCGCCACGTGTCGCTCCGCGCACCAGAATCCCGTTCTCATAGGACAAGCCAACAGCCAGCCCGTCGAACTTCGGTTCAGCCGAGTAATCCACCTCGCCTTCGATCGCCAGACCCTCGCGCACACGGCGATCGAAGGCCGCCACCTCGTCGTCGCTGAAAGCATTGTTTAGCGACAGCATGGGCGTCGCATGGGCGACGGCGGCGAACACCGCCAGAGGAGCTGCGCCGACGCGCTGCGTCGGTGAATCGCTGCGCAGCAGTTCGGGGTGCTCGGCCTCAAGGGCCTGCAGCTCGCGAAACAGGCGGTCATACTCGGAGTCGCTGATCTGCGGCGCATCGAGCACGTAATACTGGTAATCGTGCCGCCTGATCTCGGCCCGCAAGCGGTCGACGCGCTGGCCGACACTCATCCTTGCGCCGCCCCGTTCAGGAGAACAGGCGACGCGCCAAGGGCCCGCCCGCCGGCAGTTGGCGATTCGCCATGGCTGTCTGGTACTGCAGCACCTGCCGGCGGATAGGCTCGATGGCGTTTTCCGACAGCGGACGCCGATTGTCGTCGACCAAGGCGCCGTGCAGCGCGTCGGCAAAGCGACGTGCCAGCTCGACCATTTGCGTCAACACGCGATCGCCATTGGCAACGCGCGGCACGTCGAGCAGGAAAGTGACGCCGTGCGTTGTCATGGTCCGCATCGAGTCGCTGGTAAACCCCTTCGCCTCCTGATTGAGCAGTACATAAAGCACGTTACCGTCGTCGTCGCAACGGGCGAATCGGCCATCCGGATCGATGAGCATACCGGCCGATTCGGCGAGCCCGCGCAGTTTCGTGCCGGGAAACACCTGTCCCTGACTGATGACGTTGACGCCAATCTGGATGTCCACGCCGGCACAGAACTCGTCCAGTTGCGCCGCCATCTGCAAGGCCGGATCGCGCAGCGGCAATTCGGCAACGCCGAGCAGTTCGGTCGCCAGCTCGAGCATGGCGACATGGAAGACCGACAGATCACCGTCGCGCACCGGTCCCTTGCGATCGACGAGTTGCAGCCCGACCCGAATGTGCCGGTACAGGCTGTCGCTGTCCTCGAGAATCGGTTCCCACTCGCCTGTCTCCTCGTTGTAAGCGATCCAGTTGACCGGTTTGCCGATCCGCGCCAGAGCGGCCCGCTGCATTTCGCGAATGCGGTAGGCGGCGGCTGGTTCGGAAGTCTCGATGGCCGCGATATAGTCGATCGTCGGCGACAAAAGACAAGGTGGCACGGCGACGCTCGCCGGTTCCGGTAACGCCACCGGCGATTGGGCCGACGGTACGGAACGCGCCGCCGGCAACGCATCGCCTGACGGCCGCCGGTTTGCCGCCGCGGAACTTGCCTCAGCCGACGCATGAAGCGCCTGCGCCTCGTCGGGGGCGGCCGCCGGGCGCAGCAAGGGCTCGACGCGCTCGTCGCCGGCCCCCATCCCGCCGCCGGCCGACGGCGAGCGCGTGACGATCTCGGGGCCGGAACCGGCGCCGTCGTCGTCACGGCTTTCGTCGGGCGGCGACTCGTCGAGCAAGACATCCGCTTGACGTGCATTCAACAAGTGCTCGGCCAGCTTGCGATGCTTGTGCTCCTGCCATTTGTTATAGGCCAGCACGCCGACCACGGCGGCGCCACCCAGTCCGATCAGACCCATCTGCAAGTCAGTCATGTCTATTCCTAAACGAGTTGCTCGCGCATGCGCAGCGCTTCTTCCATATCGACTTCGACGATGCGCGAGACGCCGGATTCCTGCATGGTCACCCCGACGAGCTGTTGCGCCATTTCCATCGATATCTTGTTGTGACTGATGAACAGGAACTGCGTCTGGGTGGACATCCTTCGCACCATCGCGCAGAAGCGTTCGGTATTCGTATCGTCAAGCGGTGCATCGACTTCGTCAAGCAGGCAGAAAGGCGCCGGATTGAGCTGAAACATCGAGAATACCAGCGCAATCGCCGTCAGCGCTTTTTCGCCGCCGGACAGCAGGTGAATCGTCGAGTTTTTCTTGCCCGGCGGCTGCGCCATGACCTGCAGGCCGGCGTCGAGGATTTCGTCGCCCGTCATGATCAATCTCGCCTCGCCACCCCCGAAGAGCGTCGGAAACAGCTCGCCGAAACTGCGGTTGACCGAATCGTAGGTGGTCTGCAGCAAGTCGCGCGTCTCGCGGTCGATGCGCCGAATGGCGCTCTCCAGCGTCGCCATCGCCTGGCTGAGGTCTGCCGACTGAGCGTCGAGATAGCCCTTGCGTTCGCGCGCCGCTTCGAGCTCGTCGAGTGCCGCCAGATTGACCGCGCCGAGACCGTCGATCGAACGTTGCAGCGAAACGATCGCCGCCTGCAAGGGCCCGGCGCGCGCGCCGGCGACATCGGCCGCCAGCGACGGCTCGTCGGCATTGGCCTCGGCGAGCTGCGCCGCGAACTGCGCGAAGCTGAGGCGAGCCGCCTGTTCCTTCAGTTTCAAGTCGCCGATCCGGTCGCGCAGCGGGTCGAGGCTCTGTTCGACCTTCAGACGCTCCTCGTCCAGCCCACGCAGCGCGTTGGCCGCCGCTTCCAGCGCGTCGCGCGCGGCGGCCAGCGCGTGCTCGCGGGCGACGCGGTGGTCGAGCGCCTCTTGCAGCTGCGGCGCGAGATCATCCGGCTGCCTGGCGCCGGCGGTCTCCTCGCAGCGCGCCAACTCTTCGCCGAGACGCTCCAGTTGCTGGCCGGCCAGAGTGCGGCTGGCCGCCAGTTCCTGCAGCTTACCGCGGCACTCGCGCTGCGAAAACTCGGCCTCCCGCCACTCTCGTTCGGCCGCGTTGCGCTGCTCACGCTCGTCACGCAAGGTGCTTTCGGCCCGCTCGAGAAGCGTCCGCGCACCATCCAGCACGACCTGCAGTTCGCCGACCTGCCGGCGCAGCCGATCGCTCGCCTGCTCGGCAAGCAAGAGCCGTTCGCTCTCGCTTTCCTCTTCCTCGCGCATTTCGGCCAGGCTGTCTTCGATCTGCGCCTGACGTTCACGAAAGCGCTCGCGTGCTTGCGCGAGCTTCAAGGTCTCGACCTGGATGGCGTGCGCCCGGTCCTGCACGACACCCAGTTGCTGGCGTGCGTCCTGCTGCTGCTGCTGGGCGTCGGCGAGACGCTGTTCGCACTCGGCCAGCCGCGCCTGTTCATGCTCAACCTGCCCTTCGTGCCGCTCGATGAGCCCGGCCAGACCATCGATCTCGCGTTGCCGTTCGAGCAGACCGTGCTCCCCGCTATCGGCAGCAAAAAGGGTCACGCTGTGCCGGCCGACGACATCACCACCCGGTGTCACGCAGCAGGCGCCGGCCGGCAGGTTCGCCGCGCGCTCGAGTGCGGCGGCCAGATCCGGCGCCGTGGACACATCGCCCAACCAATCGGCGAGAACCATGGACAAGGCCGGATCGTCACTGCGCACACGGGCCAGCAAGCGGTCGTCGCCGGGCTGCGCCGGCGAGTCGCCAGCGCACTGGGCGACGGGCAACAGCAAGGTCAGCTTGCTGCCCGGCCGGTCTCTACTCCATTTCGGATCGGCAGCAGGCGCCGACAGGGCAGCGAGTTTTTCGCGCAGCAGGGCTTCGACCGCCTCTTCCCAACCGGCTTCGACGTGTAGCGACTTCCACAGCGGCTCACCATGCCGCAGGCCGTGCCGGCGCAGCCATTCGTCGAGCTTGCCGTTGCTCTGCAAGCGCTGCTGAAGCTGCTGCAGCGCCGTACGCCGGGCATGGGTCTCGGCACGTTCTTTTTGCGCCTGCTGCAGAGCCGCCAGCAATTCCCGCCGTTGCTGTTCCAGACGTGGCAAATCCTGCTGCCGCAGCCGCTGACTTTCCTGCATCTCGCCGATCTGCTCGCGCAGTTCGGCCAGATCCTGGTTTTTGTCTGACCACTCGGTCTCGTCGGGCAGCACCACCGTGTCGCGCTCGCGTAACAGGCGTTCCCGCCGGCTGCCGATGTTCTGCAGCGATCGTTGCGCGTGCCCGCGGTTCGCTTGCTCGACATGCAAGCGCTGGTCGGCCTGGGCAATCTCGGCGCGCTGCTGGTTCACCGCCGCCAGCGCCGCCGCGTGCTCGGCCTCGGCCAGAGGCAAGCGTTGCTGGCATTCCTCGAGGCGCGCCCGCCCCTGCTCGGCACGTGCGTCGGCCATCAACAACAGATCCTGCCAGCGCTCTTCGTCGTTCACCAGCTTCTCCGCCTGCTTCTGCCAATGCTCGCGGTCCGCGGTCAATTGCGCCAGCCTCGCCTCGTATTCGCGCTGCGCCTCGCGCCGATGCCGGATCTCGGCCTCCAGCCCAGCGACTTCCGCGTTCGCCCGGAACAGCTCGCTTTGCGCCGCATGCATGCCGTCGCTGGCAGCGAAATGCGTCTCACGAGCTTCCTCCAGGCGGGCTTCGAGATCGCGCAGGGCAGCATGACGAGCTTCCAGATCGGTGCTCGCCTGCTCGATCTCACGCGCCAGCCGTTCGCTCTCGGCCTGTGCCTCGTTGCGCCGCAACAGCCAGAGCAGTTGCTGCCGACGCGTCAGTTCGTCGCTGAACTCGCGATACTGGCGCGCGACGCTCGCCTGGTCCTCGAGACGTTCCATCCGAGAAGCCAGCTCGAGGCGGATGTCTTCGACCCGAGTCAGGTTTTCGCGGGTATCGGCGAGACGGTTTTCGGTTTCCTTGCGCCTTTCCTTGTAGCGCGTCACGCCGGCCGCCTCTTCGAGAAAGACGCGCAACTCGTCAGGCTTGGCTTCGATGATGCGGGAGATGGTTCCCTGGCCGATGATCGCGTAAGCGCGCGGACCGAGGCCCGTGCCGAGAAACAGGTCGGTCACGTCCTTACGCCGCACGTGCAGATTGTTGATGTAGTACTCGGACTGGCCCGTACGCGTCAGCAGGCGCTTGACCGACAATTCGCCATACTGCGACCACTGGCCGCCGAGGCGACCGAGCGAATTGTCGAAAACCAGCTCGACGGCCGCCCGCGACACCGGTTTGCGGCTGCCCGAGCCGTTGAAAATCACATCCTGCATCGACTCGCCGCGCAACTCCGAGGCTTTCGATTCGCCGAGCACCCAACGCACGGCATCCATCACGTTCGACTTGCCGCAACCGTTCGGACCGACGACACCCACGAGCTGCCCCGGCAGGACGATGGTCGTCGGATCGACGAAGGACTTGAAGCCGGCGAGTTTCAGTCGGGTCAGGCGCATGAACGAGAAATGAAGGGCGGTCCGCGCGGCCGCGCCGAAGCTGGAAAAAGCCTCGAAGCGCTACCGGAAAACACCGCCGGCCGCCGGAGACACGCCGACAAAGGGTCGAAGCGTGGATATCGGCAGCTATGATAGCATTCTGCCTGCCTGATTCGACTTCCTCAGAAACAGCACGCGGGACGACCATGAGCACAGAGCCGGCCAAAACCCTCGATACCTTTCCAAACCCCGCTCCCGAGAGGGATTTCCACATCCACATGGAAATCCCCGAGTTCACCTGCCTGTGCCCGAAAACGGGCCAACCGGACTTCGCGACGCTGCTGCTCGACTACGTTCCCGATCAGAGCTGCGTCGAACTGAAAAGCCTGAAGCTCTACATCTGGTCCTTCCGCAACATCGGCTGTTTCCACGAAGCGGTGACGAACCGCATTCTCGACGACCTGGTCGGCGCCACGCGGCCCCGCTACATGAAGCTGACGGCCAGGTTCTACGTGCGCGGCGGCATCTTCACCACCGTCGTCGCCGAACATCGCAAGGCGGGCTGGATCCCGGAGGCGGCGATAGAACTCGCCACCTTCGCCGGTCAGTCCAGCGTCCGGGGCTGACGCGATGAGCATCGTGAGCGCGCTGGCCGACGCCGACCTCCTGCGGCTCGAGGAACTACTCGCTGAGCACACGCTACCCGCCGCGATGCGCCTCGACGAAGCACAAGCCTATTTGTGCGCGGTGCTTTCCGGCCCGCAGCCGCTAGCCGAAACCGAGTGGCTGGCGACCGTGCTTGGCGGTGCCGAGGCCAGCGTCAGCGACGCGGGGCGCCAGGCGGCCGACCTGCTGCGCCGTCTGGCGGTCGACCTGGAGAGTGGAATGGCACGTGGCGAGCCACCTGAGTTGCTGCTCTACGCGAAGGAAAACGACGACACTGGCGGCAGCGACTACCTCCCCTGGTGTCAGGCTTATCTGATGGGCGTCGACCATTCCCCCCTCGACTGGTTCGACGCTCTCGGCGCCGCTGAAGACAAGGAAGACAGCGAAGAGATCTGCTACCTCGACGACCAGTTGTTTCCGCTCTTCATGCTGACCGGCGAGGCTGAAGCGGCCGCCGCCGCGGCCGGCGAGGAATGGCTGTCGGGCCGAGAACTCGATCAGATGCGGCAGGAATGCGAAGAAAAGCTCGCGCAGGCGATCGCGGCGATTTACCGCTTCTGGGTCGCGAAGCGCAGTATCCAGACCGTACGCCACGCCGCCGCCAGGGTCGGCCGCAACGACCCCTGCCCTTGCGGCAGCGGGAGGAAGTACAAGAAATGCTGCGGCACCGGCTGATCCCGATCCGGCTTGTGACGTAGGCCTGTCGCGCTTCCCCATGCGTGCTTGGAAAGGGGAGGAATGGACCGTGTGGCGGCAACGCTGTCTTGTACGGCGCAGCTGAAGGGAGGGTGCTGCAACGGGCTGCGCCAGTTCCGCCCGCCAGCTGGCACGGAACGCCAGGGCATGCCACCGACCGACACGGGATGGGCACGAGCTTGGCTATACTAGCGAACAATGGCAAACACCACATCCCGGCCGGGTTCGCCGAAACTTCGCACGGCCCCTTTCCTGTTCCTCCTCGCCACGCTGTCCGCCGCGCCGGTGGGCGACCTGCAGGCCTTTGAAACTGCCGACCCGTTTGCCACCGGCGCACTTGTGCCGCCACGCCCGGCCCTGTCGCTCGACGCGCCGGAGCCGGCGCGTCGTCCCTGCCGACCGCCTTCCGCCGACGCCGTCTATGGCCTGATCGACGTGGTCGACCTGGCCTTGTGCCAGAACCCGGCGACTCGCGAAGTGTGGTCTTTCGCTCGCCTGCAGGCCGCCGGCGTCGGCATCGCGCAGTCGGACTTCCTGCCCGCACTGGACGGCCGACTGGCCGCCAACCGCGTCCGCGCCAGTGGACAGAGCAACACCCAGAAGAGTGGATCGCTGACGCTGTCGTGGCTGTTGTTCGATTTCGGCGCCAGATCGGCCAACCTCGAAATCGCCCGGCAATTGCTCAGTGCCGCCTCGGCAACGCTCGACTCGACGGTCCAGAACGTCTTTCTGAGTGCCGTTCAGGCCTACTACAACGCCCAGGCGGCACGCGCCGCGGTCGACGCGGCGCGCGAATCCGAGAAAGCCAGCCGCGAAAGCCTGTCGGCGGCCGAAGTCCGTTACCGCGTCGGCAGCGGCACGCCGGCCGACCGCCTGCAGGCGCAGACCGCCTGGTCGCAGGCGACGCTGACGCGCCTCCGGGCCGAGGGCGTGCTGCGCAACACGCTCGGCAGACTGGCTAACGTCATGGGACTCGACGCCGATCGGCCACTGCCACTCGACGATATCCCGGCGGCGACCCCCGACGCCGGATTTGAACGCGACGTCGCGGCGCTGATCGATGAAGCGCGCGCACGGCGGCCCGACCTGAAAGCCGCCGAGGCCGAACTGAAGGCTGCCCGATCGGGCATCGACTACGCGCGCGCCGCCGGTCTGCCGACGCTCTCTCTCGCCGCTGGACCGAAATGGGAGGATCTCGGCGGGGTTTCGGCAAACGCCAGCTCGATCGGGCTGACGCTCAATCTGCCGATTTTTTCCGGCTTCAGCACCACCTACAATGTTCGCGCCGCCGAGGCCAGAAGCGATGTGCAGGCCGCCCGCGTCGACAACGTCCGTCTGCAGGTCGCGCTCGACGTCTGGGAGGCGTATCAGAGCCTGAGCACCGCCGGCCAGACGATACGGACGAGCGCCGATCTGCTGGCCAGCGCCGAGCATTCGGAACGCGTCGCGCTCGGCCGATACAAGGCCGGCGTCGGCAACATCCTCGATGTCCTCAATGCCCAGAGCGCGCTCGCCGGCGCTCGTTTGCAGCGCATCCAGGCGATGCTCGACTGGTACGTGTCGCGTGCGGCGCTGGCCAGGGCAATCGGCGCGCTCGATGGGAAATCGTTGTTTTCGCTCGGCGACGGCAGGAAAGCGCAGACGCCATGACAATTTCACTCCGCAACTCGGCCATCGCCGCACTCGTCGTGCTCCTGGCCGCCGGCGTCTACTACGGCTACCGCGAGAACGCGGCGCAGTCTCCGGAACAGCGCTACAAGCTGCAGGCGACCGAAACGGGCGACATCACGCAAACGGTGTCGGCGAACGGAACGCTCAACCCGGTGGTGCTGGTCAGCGTAGGAACGCAGGTCTCCGGCACCGTGACCAAACTCTATGTCGACTTCAACGACAAGGTCGAAAAGGGGCAGCCACTGCTCGAACTCGACGATTCCTTGCTCGCCGCGCAAGCCAGGCAAACGGCGGCCAATGTCGTCAATGTCGCCGCCGCACTCGATCTGGCGCGCGCCAGCGAGTCGCGCATGAAGGCTCTGTTCGAGCAGGAGTACGTCTCGCGCCAGGAACTCGAGCAGGCGATCCAGACACGCCGGTCCACCGAGGCCCAGTTGGCGCAGGCCAAGGCGGCAGCGGAAAAAGATCAGGTCAACCTCCGGTACACGACGATCCGCTCGCCGGTTTCCGGCGTCGTCGTCGATCGTGTCGTCGACCTCGGTCAGACGGTCGCCGCCAGCCTGCAAACACCGACGCTGATCAAGATTGCCCAGGATCTCTCGGAAATGCGGATCGACTCGAGCTTCGCCGAGGCCGACATCGGCAAGATCCGCGAGGGCCAGAAAGTCCGCTTCACGGTCGACGCTTTTCCCAACCGCAGCTTCCAGGGCGAGGTACAGCAGATTCGCCTCAACCCCACGACCCAGCAGAACGTCGTGACCTACAACGTGCGCGTCTCGCTCTCCAACCCCGAACACATCCTGCTTCCCGGAATGACGGCCTATGTCAGCATCGGCGTCGCCAGCCGGCAGGGCGTTCTGCTGGTACCGAACGCGGCGCTGCGCTTCAAGCCGGCAGACGCCGCCATCGGCAACGGCGAACGGGCGGCAACGCCCTCCCCGTCCGGCGGCCAGAAACCGGCCGCCGACGGCGCCGGCGAAGCCAAAGGCAAGGGCAAAAAACGCGACTCGGCAAGCGGCACCGTCTACGTGGTGGACAAGGGCGAGTTGAAGCCGGTCAACGTGCAGATCGGAATTACCGACAATCGCAACAGTGAAGTACTGGGCGGCGACCTCAAGGCGGGCGACAAGGTCGTCGTCGGCGAGAACGTCGCGGCGACCAGCGGCAAGCCGAGCAGCGTGGGCATGCGACTGTTCTGATGGCGGAACCGGTCATCCGCGTCGTTGCGCTGGGCAAGTCCTATGCCACCGCCGCCGGCGCCTTTCCTGCCCTCAGAGGCGTCGATCTGGCCATCGACCGGGGCGAGTTCGTCGCCATCATGGGGCCGTCCGGGTCCGGCAAGTCCACCTTCATGAACCTGCTGGGCTGCCTCGACACACCAAGCAGCGGAGACTACTTCCTCGTCGCCCGCAACGTCGCCCAGCTCGGCAGGGACGATCTCGCGAAGCTGCGCAACCGGACCATCGGTTTCGTTTTCCAGGGTTTCAACCTGCTGCCGCGCATGACTCTCGAAGACAACGTCGCCCTGCCGCTGGTCTATTCCGGCGTAGACCGCGAGCCTCGCCGGCAAAAGGCGCGCCAGGAACTCGACCGCGTCGGCCTGGGCAGTTACGCGCAATCCCTGCCCAGTCGAATTTCGGGCGGCCAGCAGCAGCGCGTCGCGATTGCCCGCGCGCTGGTCAATTCGCCGCAACTGATCCTGGCCGACGAACCGACCGGCAACCTCGACAGCCAGACGAGCGAGGAGATCATGGCGCTGTTCTCGGAACTGAACGGCGAAGGTATCACCGTCGTCCTGGTGACGCACGAGCCGGACATCGCGGCGTACGCCCGGCGCCAAGTACGCTTCCGCGACGGACGGATCGTCAGCGACACGCCGACGCCTCCCGGAGCAGCCGCGGCATGCTGAAGGCGATGCTCGAAGAAGCCTGGCATGCGATGGGCGCCAACCGCATGCGGACTGTGCTGACCATGCTCGGGATGGTCATCGGCGTCGGCTCGGTGGTTCTCATGATGGCCATCGGCCAGGGCGCCCAATACGCCGTGGCGCAGACGATCAGCACCATGGGCAGCAATCTGTACATTCTGATCTCCGGCTCGACGAGCACCGGCGGCCTGCGCAGCGGCAGCGGCGGCGGCCCGACGCTGACCGTTGCCGACGCCGAAGCGATCGCCGAACTGGACGGCGTCAGCAACGTCGCGCCGGTTCAGCAGGGCACCCAGCAACTGGTTTACGGGCCCAACAACTGGAGCGCCACGGTGGTCGGAACGACGCCGCCCTACCTCGACGCGCGAGCCTGGACGGTGCTCAGCGGCTACCCCTTCGGCGACTCCGACGTGCGTGCGGCGACTCGCGTCGCGCTGATCGGGCAGACCGCGGCGAGCAATCTGTTCGGAGCCGACGATCCGGTCGGCAAGACGATCCGCATCCGCCAGAGCCCTTTCGTCATCATCGGCCTGCTCGGCAAGAAAGGACAGAGCCTCGACGGACGCGACCAGGACGACACCGTGATCATTCCGCTGACCACCGCGCAACGCAAGGTCTTCGGCAACCCGTTTCCGGGCTCGGTGCGGATGATCATGGTGCAGGCCACCTCGGCGCAAGCCATGCCCGCCGTCGAGAAAGACATGACCGCGCTGCTGCGCCAGCGACATCGGCTGCGCGAAGGGCAGGACAACGATTTCTTTCTGCGCAATCTCGCCGCCGCCGCCGATTCGGCGGCCGAAACGACGCGCGTCATGTCGGTCCTGCTCGGCGCCATCGCCTCGGTCTCGCTGCTCGTCGGCGGTATCGGCATCATGAACATCATGCTCGTCTCGGTGACCGAAAGAACCCGCGAAATCGGCATCCGGATGGCCATCGGCGCCCGTCAGAAGGATATCCTGGCCCAGTTCCTGCTTGAGGCCCTGATGATTTCCCTGGCCGGCTGTCTGATCGGACTGATCCTTGGAGCGGCCGCTGCTCTGCTGACCAACGCCATGACCGACATGGTGATCGTCATCTCCGGCGCCGCGGTGCTGGTCGCCTTTGCCGTCGCCGCCAGCATCGGCGTTTTCTTCGGATTTTACCCGGCGCGCCGGGCGGCGGCCCTCGACCCCATCGAAGCGCTGCGTCATCAGTAGCGCGCAACGGGCTACAATCTCGCCCATCTGCCACCCTATCGTGAGGTCCCTCCGCATGCCCATTTTCGCCATCGGTACCCGTCGCCCGCAACTCCACCCCGAGAGCTGGGTCGCCCCTACCGCCGTCGTCATCGGTGACGTCCGTCTGGCCAGAAACGCCTCGATCTGGTGGAACGCCACGGCACGTGGCGACAACGACCCGATCAGCATCGGCGAGAACAGCAACATCCAGGACAACAGCGTTCTCCACACCGACGAAGGCGTACCGCTGACCATCGGTCGCGACGTCACCGTCGGGCATCTGGTGATGCTGCACGGCTGCACCATCGGCGACGGCTCGCTGATCGGCATCGGTTCGGTGCTGCTCAACCACTGCGTGATCGGCAAAGGCTGCGTCGTCGGCGCCAACACGCTGATCCCCGAAGGCAAGGTCTTCCCCGACCACTCGCTGATCATCGGCTCGCCCGGCCAGGTGGTTCGCCAGCTCAGCGAAGAACAGGTCGCCAAGCTCAGGCACAGCGCCGACCACTACGTCGCCAACTGGCAGCGCTACCGGAACGAACTGGTGGGTGTATAGCCGGGCGGCGAAGCGCCGCGGCCGGCTGACCTCTTCGCCAACCACCCTGACGCCAGCCCGACGAAAGCCAGGACGCCCTCGCGAGTAGTTTGGCTTTTCCGTTCGCCGCGGTCGCCCTGGAGGCTCGTTTGTTTGTAAGCGTCCAGCGCATCCACCTACCATGCAGCCCAGTTGCACCCTCTCGAGGTATTCACAGGACAGTGCGATGGGCAAGGGGGGAGAAGTGGCAGCGTACTATGGCGAGGGCATGTAGCAGGTGGGCGGGCGAGTGGCGGCAGCCGGAAGGCCTATGTGCGCAGAACGCGCTGAAGGCTGGATCGCTGAGTTACTGGCACCGGCGTTTGGTGAAGGAGAGCGGAGCGGTCGCTGCCGCCGCACGGGTGACTCTCGTACCCACGGCAATCGCGCCCGTTGCGCCCTCGGGGCCGGTGAGTGCACCGACCGCGTTTGAATCGCTTCGTCCAACAACTGGGCCATGCCGCAAAGGCCGGGAGTTTCCGTCCGGGACGTACTCTCGCCGCAAGGTGGATCGCTATCCGGCGTTTTTCTCTTCGCTTTGCTCCCAGCCGGTAATCATCGCTTTGAGTTGGGCGCCCACAGTGTCACCGGTGGTGATCAAATAGACGTGGGCAATGAAGAAGGCCAGCATCATGAAGGCGCCGATGGTATGGGCGAGAGCGATGGTGGCCAGATCAAAATGGTGTCCCAAGGCCGCCAGTTCGTTGTAGTAAAGATAGATCAGCCCGGAAATCCAGAGCAACGGGTTGATCAGCACCTTGACCATGAGATAGGCCTGCGCCTGCAGCGGATTGTGCTTCTGCCGGCGCGTCACCTTGAAGGGGTGACGCTCGCCGCGGAAAATCCCCAGGACATAGTATTTCAACATCACGTCCACGTTTTTCATGGTCGGAATGTACTGGCGCCATTCACCGGTGACGAAGTGCCAGAAGATGGCGAATATCCAGAGAACGATCAGTGCCCAGGCGGCGACGCCATGAATCTGATGCGCCTTGGCGAAGCCAAGCAGATGGTAGGTACCGTGAATCTCGAAGCCGGTGATCATCATGCCGATCACCAGCAACACCTGGGCCCAGTGCCAGAACCGCTCGAAGCGGGTAAAGATGTAGATACGTTCCATGATGGTTTCCTCGAAATCAGCGTGGGCGGCGCAGTATGCGGATCAAGCCGTGCAGCGATACGGCCGCCAGCGTAGCCCCGGCGATCAGCCAACCGATCAGGTTGACCAGGCTGTTGGCATCACGCCCCGGAATGTGAATGCCTTCGATCTTGTCCAGGCGACCGCCTTTGGTGTGGCATTCGTTGCAACCCAGAGCCTTTTCTTTGGGCGCCACCATGTGGGTGATTGGCCAGGACATGTCGGTCTTGATAAAGCCCACCTTGCCTGAGAAATCGGCGCCGGCGACCTTCATGCCGGTCTCGATGGCTTTTTCCCAACCGAAGTTCTTCCAGTACGCGGTATCGTCGTTGCCGGCGGTATGGGGTGTCACCAGCGTCTTGTTGACTGCGTCGAAGGGTTGCGCGCCGCGGAACACTTTCATCGGCCAGATCAATGATTCCCCATCGGTGGCGCTGCCGCCCAGTTTGTTGATGTGCGTCACGCCGTCCGTGTTCTCGATCTTATCGCTGAGCAGTGTATAGCTGACCTTGCCATTGAACCAGGCGTACTCGGGGATGACGTTTTCGCCGAGCGCGAAATCCCCTTTCTTCGAATCGTAAATGACGCGCCCCTTGTCATCCTTCTTGATCATCGGTTTGCCATCGGGAGTCAACCGGCCGGCGGTCGACCAGTCCCAACTCATCTTGGTGGCGACGCCGCCGCGGGCGATAGCGGGAATGTGACAGGTCTGACAGGCAATCTTGTCGGTATGGTGATTGAGCTTGGTCGCCATGCCGCCTTCCTTGTGCGGGTTGAGCCCATGGCAGGACTGGCAGGTGGCCGGATTGCTCTTGTCCTCCTTGCCGCGCATGTGAGCACCGTCCTTGTCTTTGCCGACCGGAGTGTAACGACTGCCCGGGACGTCGTGGCTTGCGGTCTTGTGGCAAGTGCCGCAGGTGAAGTCGAGGCCGGTGGCGTCCATGTGAACGTCTACATCCTTGTCCGGGGAAGCAAGCGACGAATCCATGTCGCCGTGCTTGACACCATCGCCACCACCGCCGAAGAAGTGGCAGGCGCCACAGGTGTCACGGCTGGTCTTGCCGACCTTCTGCGCAACCCGGCTCAGGTCAACCGCTTTGGCGATCTTGCCTGAGCCGGGCGGAATCTCGACATCTTTGTACGGCGGGTGACCGGCCATGCCGGGCAGTTTGCGATAGGTGCCGGTAGTGTCGTGGCAGACCAGGCAATCGACATTTTCCTCCGCTGAAAAGTCGAAGCTCGCATCCTTCCAGCCGTAGCCGACGTGGCAACTGGTGCAGAAGGCGTAATTTGACGGAACCGAGATACAGAAATTGTTGATGACGTTCTTTTTGCCCAGGCGCTGCCGATTTTCCGGGTTCAGGAAATCCCAGGTCCAGTGCTTGGTGCGGTGCACCTGTTTGGCGGCTTCGGTATGGCAGCTCAGGCAGACCTGGGTCAGCTCCGGGCCGGACGCGAAGTTCTGCTGCAATTCCTTGTACTTGGCGTGGTCTGCCGTCGAATCCAGCCGTACCGGTGGCGGCTCGCTGGCGCAGGCCGTGCCGGCAAAAAGCAGCGCGGCCAGCAGACTGCCGATCGAACACGTCGTGGTCAACCGGTCAAAAATACTAAATATCATGTCGTCCCCGTGCGAATCGGTGAGAGGGCCTATTTCTTCTCGGCAATGAGGTAGCTTCCATCCTTGCTCCACTTGATGTCGGCATCAAGAAAGTAGGTCTTCAGGGAAGGTTTGTAAAGCTTCGCCATGTCATGCGCCTCGCCGCTACGGGCGCTGGTGCCGCAGAAGAAGACGATCGGTTTGTCGGTCGGTAGTTCGTCAATACGCTTTTCCAGTGCATTGATCGGGAAATTGACGGCGCCCTTGAAGGTTCCGGTGGCAAATTCAGCGGGTTCGCGCACGTCGATCAAGTGAATTGTCGCCGGCGCTTCCGTGTAGATTCTCTCGAACGAAGCGACGCTGATCGTGCCGCTTTCCTTGCCCGCCTGGATCGCCGGAGCGGCCGGCGTGGCGGAGGTTTCGGCGGTGGGTCCGGGGCCGTACAGCCTTTCCCAGGCGGGATACCCCTCAGGCACCACCTTGACGGCGCTATAGCCCAGCTTGACCGCCTTGGCGGCTGAATCCGAGCTCAGTTTGCAGCTCAGACCTTCACAGTAGAAGTAAAGCGGAGCGGCCTTGTCGGCCGGCAGACGGTCGACCAGCTTGTCGAACTGCAGATCGGGAATACTGATCGCGCCGGGGATATGACCTTTGTCAAACTTGCGCTCTTTCGGCCGCGAGTCGATCAGCGTCATCGCTGCCTTTTCGTCGATCAGCTTCTTGATGTAGGGAACGCTCACTGCCCCGACATGGCCGCTTTTCAGCCAGTCGGGGTAACCGTCGGCGTAGACTCGAATGTTGCCATACCCAAGCTTTTCGGCCCGGAACGCCGAATTGTGGCTGAGCATGCAGTCCGGACCGTCGCAATAGAAAATAAGCAGACTGCTCTTGTCTTTGGGTAACCGGTCGACCAGCTTGTCAAACTGGCTGTCTGGAATGTTGAGCGCGGTTGGGATGTGACCCGGATCGTACTTGCGCACCGTCGGCCGTGAGTCGACGATCTGTACGTCGTCCGGCTTGGGTAGAACGGCGTATTCGGCAACGAATTCGGCGTTGACCAGCTTGTGGTACCAGCCGGCCTTTTGGACGACCGCCTCCTCGGCTGACAAGGTGGTAGTCGGGAAAACGACGGTAACGGAGAAAAGAGCGGTCAGCACGGCGGCAACCGCAAGGGAACGAATCGGTTTCAACATGATCTCCGGCGGATTCGGTATCGACGAGGGATGCACTCAGCGCATCTCAACTGCACGTGGCTGGCGCATCGCCATCTTTGGCGCCCTTGATGACGAACGCTTTGATGTCTTGGAAAAGTTCGTCATCGGGCACGTCGGCAAACTTTTCGGCTGCCTTGTTCTGGCTGCGGATGCTGGCGCGGTAGGCCTTGCTGACGTACTGCCTCATCGAATCTTTGCCATTGGCATGCTTGTCGGCCTCCAGGTAGTTGGCCCACTGGCTCTTGGTCATCGTGCTCGGAGCGATCGAGCCGCCTGCCTGGGCGGCATGACAGGCAGTGCACACACTACGGTAATAAACGCGACCGCGTTTCCAGTCAGCTTCGTAAGCCAAGGCGAGCGATGAGACACTTAGCAGTCCAACAGTGATTGCGGCGGCAATCGGCGAACACTTGATCATGGCGAACTCCGGTGAAAATTGATCTTTCCTGACCGCGCTTGCCCGTTGTCAGGGGCCTTTGCGTGGGAAGGAATATTACTGTTGTACATTAGAAAATCAGTACATACTTCAATACCTGCGCATGATCTGCGTCAACGATCCTGTCAATTTTCTGCCCGCGGCAAAATTTCTGAACCTCGGGGTGTGCAACCTTATTACGCAAGAGCTCGCAGGCGATTCCATTGGGACGTAGAGTTCCGCCCCTCAAGTTGAGATAGATGTTGCCGGTCATCCAGTCCTCGTCGCCTGGGCGAGCCTCGACTGGCCGATTGAACGCGCAGCGGAGTAGAATTCGTCCGGTGACCACGCTGCTCGTACTGACCAATCTACCCGACCGACCGACTGCCGAAGCTCTGGCCAGGGAGCTCGTCGAGGCGCGTCTCGCGGCGTGTGTCAATATTCTGGCGCCGTGTCACTCGGTGTACCGTTGGCAGGGATCTATCGAAACCGCCGACGAGGTTCCCATGCTGATCAAGACGTCCAGTGAGCGTTATCTGGCGCTCGAAGCGGCAATCCGCCGCCGCCACCCCTACGAGCTGCCGGAAGTGATCGCTCTCCCCATCCGGGAAGGACTGCCGGAATACCTGGCTTGGGTGGCGGACGAAACGCATCCTGTCGATTGATTTCTGCCCCACCTGCTCATGACCCGTCGCTGCCTGTTCTTACTCTTCTTTTTTCTGTCCGCCACTCTGAGCTACGCCGACGATTTTCTCGACCCGGCCGTCGCTTTCCGGCCGACGGCGCGCGCCATCGACGGACAAAACATCGAGGTGCGCTTCGCGATCGCCAAGGGCTACTACCTCTATCGCGACAAGTTCCGCTTCGCCGCGGAACCGGCGACCGTGCCACTCGGCGCGGCCGCGCTGCCGCCCGGCAAAGCGAAGGACGACGAGACTTTCGGCAAGGTCGAGGTCTACTACGAGACGGTCGTTATCCGCCTGCCGGTCGAGCGCAACAGCTCGGGTCCGCTGGCGCTGATTTTGAAAGTCACTTCGCAAGGCTGCGCCGACGCCGGCGTCTGCTATCCGCCGCAGCAGCAGAAACTCAACCTGCAACTCCCGGACCCGACGGCCGTTGCCGCACCTTCGGAGCCCGGCCCGGTGACCGACGAGTCGGGACGCATCGCGCAATTGTTCCGCCACAGCGGTTTCTGGCTGCTCGTCGGCAGTTTCTTCGGCTTTGGACTGCTGTTGTCGCTGACGCCATGCGTCTTTCCGATGATCCCGATCGTTTCGAGCATCATCGTCGGCGCCGGTCGCAACGGTCGTCCCGTCTCGCATTGGCACGGCTTCGTACTGTCGCTGACCTACGTTCTGGGAATGGCCCTCACCTACGCCGCGGCGGGAATCGCTGCCGGCCTGACCGGTACCTTGCTCGCCACGGCACTGCAGAATCCCTGGGTGCTCGGAGGCTTTGCCGCACTTTTCGTGGCCTTGTCGCTGTCGATGTTCGGCTTCTACGAACTGCAAATGCCGACCTTCCTGCAAAGCAAGGTCACGGAGGAAGCAAACCACTTCAAGGGCGGGTCGCTGCCCGGAGTCGCCGTGATGGGCGCCGTTTCGGCAATCATCGTTGGCCCCTGCGTCGCGGCACCGCTGGCCGGCGCCCTGCTCTACATCGGCCAGACCGGTGACGCCAGACTCGGCGGCGCCGCGCTTTTCTCGATGGCGCTCGGCATGGGCACGCCTTTGCTCGCCGTTGGCGTCTCTGCCGGTAGTTTGCTGCCCCGCTCAGGTCCGTGGATGGACGCCGTCAAGAAGGCACTCGGCGTACTCCTGCTCGCCACTGCCGTCTGGCTGGCCTCGCCGGTCATTCCGATAGTCGCGCAGATGGTCGCCTGGGCCTTGTTGCTGATCGTTCCGGCGATCTATCTGCACGCCCTCGACCCTCTGCCGCCGCACGCCAAGAACTGGCAACGGTTCTGGAAAGGAATCGGCATCGTCATGCTGCTGCTCGGTGCGGCGATGCTGATCGGCACGCTGGCCGGCTCGCGCGACCCCTTGCAGCCGCTGTCGGTACTGCGCAGCGCATCGGCAAGTGGCGAACTCAGGCCACTGCCATTCACGCGCGTCCGTTCGCTGGCCGATCTCGAAACCCGAATCCGGACGGCCGGCAAGCCCGTACTGCTGGACTTCTATGCCGACTGGTGCGTGTCGTGCAAGGAAATGGAAAGATTTACCTTCGCCGACCCGCGCGTTCAGGCCAGACTGGCCGGCTGGACTTTGCTGCAGGCCGACGTGACGGCGAATTCGGATGAGGACAGGGCGCTGTTGCAGCGTTTTCAACTTTTCGGTCCGCCGGGAATCATTTTCTTCGACGCCAGCGGAAAGGAAATCGACGGCGTACGTGTCGTCGGTTTCCAGAATGCCGAGGAGTTCCTGAGCCTGCTGGCCAAGCTGAGCTAGATTCCCTTCCCAGGTCGCCGCGCTAGGCGACGACACGCATCGCCGACGCTGCTGTCGCGGCCACCGCCGCGCTTCACCCGCCCAACGACATCACTGTAGGGCACCCGGCGACAAGGGCTTGCCGCTGGCAAGTGCCCGGGTACCGGCTGGCAGCCGGAATTCCGCTACCGGTAGCAGGCTGCGCTCACGCACCGATCCCGGCGGCCGTGCCGTTCCCCTCAGTCGCGAGTTACTGGGCAAGGAGAAGTCCTGGCCGTCGGGGTTGCTCAGAAGCGACCGTTCGGCGGTCTGGTTGCCATCGTAGCGGCCGGGGCCCAGCGGAGAAAAAGTGCTCGGTCCGACGACCAGATTATTGATCGCCCAGACTTCGGTTTCGGGCGGCAGACGGTCGCTCCAGAGGCGCAGGAAGCGTCCGCCGTGATGCTCGTCGAGCAAGGTGTTGTGCGCCAGATACAGACCGTTCTCGGGCCAGCGCCGACCCTCCGCACCGTAGGAGATCAGGTCGGGATTCTCGGTGCTGGCGCTCTGGCCGACAATGTTGCCGATCATCCAGGCCAGCCCGCCATTCGGAAACTCGACCTCGTACGACGCTCGCCCGCCCTCGCCATCGACGATCATGTTGTAAAACAGAAAACTCTCCCTGGCCCGGGACTTGATCAGGTGGCCACGGAAGCCCTGCTCGAAGCGGCTGCCCCTGACACTGAGGCGAGCGATCGTTCCCGCGTAGAGCAGGTGGTGCAGCGCCCCGCTGTGTTTCGGTGCTTGGCCGAACTCGCTGTCCTCGATGTCGAGCACCGTCGTCGGATCGTTTCCCGTCAGGATGCCCATCTCGTTGTCCAAGAAGGCACAGCGAACGATTCGCAGCTGGCCATTTTCCAGGCGAATTCCCGCGCCGTTACCATGCCGCACGCGCACGCCCCGGATTTCGATGTTTTCTATCAGCATGTCCGCGTTGCGGACCACCCACAACGCCTTGTCTTCCGCACTGTCACCGTCAGCGAGGAAAACCGGCCGCTTGCCACGGCCCCTGATCGTCACCCGGCCTGCTCCCCAGACGACCGCCTGCCGTCGATACTCGCCGGGCAGAATCTCGATGGTATCGCCATCACGCGCCATCCGCGCCGCTTCCTTGAGGCTGCCGATCGGCTCGTTTGGTCCGACGACGATCGTCCTTCCGCTCGCGGCTTGAGCGGTCGGCGTCTTGTCTGGTCCCGCGTTCGGACCGTCGATGCCCGAAGGCGTAGCCCCCGAATCCCGGGTGACGGCGGAAGGGCGGTCCGGAGGAGGTTTGACGACCTCGAGCTGCCCCTGTTCATTGCGACGAACGCTGCCCAGTTCGACCGGCGCCGGCGGCAACGCTTCCGCGCACGGGGTATTGATCACCACACCCAGCGCCAGGTCGGCAATGAACACTCGCATCGCGAGTCGATGGATAGGCCTCACCTGGTCAGCAGTCGGGAAACGGCACCTCACGCTATCCGGCCGACAGCCGGCCTCCCCGCCACCGCTGCCCGGCGACGGAGAGCGCACGCTTCCAGACCGGTCGACCGACTCATCGCTAGGCCAGCTCGACCTGGGCCCCGAGTTCGACGACACGGTTGGGAGGAATCTTGAAGAAGGCGGTAGCCGGATCGGCATTGCGGAACATCCAGGTAAACAGGATCTGCCGCCAGTAAGCCATGCGCGCGCGCCTCGAAATCGGCATCGTGACGACCGTCTCGCGACCGAGAAAGAACGACGTCTCCATCATCTCGAAACGCAGCCCCAGATCGGCGCACTCGTCCATGACTTGCGGCACGTTGGGATCGTCTTTGAAGCCGTAGCGGACGAATACACGATAAAAACCCGCCTCCAGCCCCTCGACGCGCACACGTGCGTCTTCCGGAACGTGCGGCACGTCTTCCGAGGCCACATGCAGCAACACCACCCTCTCGTGCAACACCTTGTTATGGTAAAGGTTGTGCAGAAGTGCGCGCGGCACGCCTTCGGGGCTGGCGGTCAGGAAAACGCCAGTCCCCGCAACGCGCTGCGGCCCGCCGCTGGCCAGGCTGGCGATGAAGGCGTCGAGCGGGATCGAATCCTGCTGCAGCTTTTCGTAAAGCAATCGACGGCCCAGTTTCCAGGTCGATAGCAAGGCAAACACCGTGAAGCCGAGTGCCAGCGGAAACCACCCGCCGTCGAGGATTTTGATGACGTTGGCGGAGAAGAAGGCGAAGTCGACGACGACGAAGAAGACCAGGAAGAGCGCCGCGCGCGGCCAGCTCCAGCGCCACAGGGCGCGCA
>NZ_JAPUVI010000092.1 GCF_029255285.1 Accumulibacter sp. | reverse complement strand
CGTTGTTGATGAGCCACGACAGGTTGGTCGGCGAGTCGGAGTTGGCAAGGGCTTCTTCGAGGGAAATGACTTTGTCTTTGTAGAGCCGGAATAGATCCTGCTCAAAGGTGCGCGAGCCCTGGGTTAGGCTTTGTTCCATGGCCTCGCGGATGCCCGAGATCTCGCTCCGTTCGATCAGTTCGGCAACCTGACGGGTGTTGAGCAGGATTTCGACGGCGGGAACCCGCCCGCCGTCCGGCCTTTTGACCAGGCGCTGGGAGATGATGCACTTGAGCGTGGCCGCGAGGTCGAGGGACAGCAGGGCGCGCCCGTCGATCGGAAAGAAGCTGAAAATCCGGTTGAGCGCGTGGTAGGCGTTGTTGGCGTGCAGGGTTGCCAGACACAGGTGGCCGGTCTGTGCGTAGGCGAGGGCCGCCTGCATGGTTTCGCGGTCGCGGATCTCGCCGATCAGGATGCAGTCGGGCGCCTGCCGCATGGCGTTGCGCAGGGCGTTTTGCCAGTCGATGGTGTCCTGGCCGATTTCCCGCTGGTTGACGATCGACATCTTGTGTCTGAACAGATACTCGATCGGGTCTTCGATGGTCAGGATGTGACCGGAGCGGTTTTCGTTGCGGTGGTCGAGCATCGAGGCGATGGTTGTCGACTTGCCGGAACCGGTGGCGCCGACAACCAGCACCAGACCCCGCTTTTCCATGATGACTTCGTTGAGGACCGAGGGCAGGCCGAGGGTTTCCAGGCGCGGAATGTCGCCGGCGATGTAGCGGACCACGATGGCGATGCTGCCGCGTTGCCAGAAGATGTTGACGCGAAAATTGCCCAGATCGCGCCGGCCGAAGGAGAGGTTCATCTCCTTGGTGCGCTCGAAGCGCTCGATCTGTTCGGGCGTCATCATCTCGTAGGCCATCCGATGGACCATCGTCGGATCTATGGCTTGCTGATTGATGGGCAGGGTGTTGCCGTCGATCTTGATGTGGATCGGGGTGCCGACTGTTATGAAGATGTCCGAGGCTTTCTTCTCGGCCATCAGGGAGAATAGCTTGTCGATGATCATCTGGCAGCCCGTAAAGTGCCGGGCCGCCCCTTTGGCGGGGGCTGCCCGGGTGCGGCGCGATCAGTCGCGCAGCAGTTCGTTGATGCTGGTCTTGGCGCGGGTCTGCGCGTCGACCTTCTTGACGATGACGGCGCAGTAAAGGCTGTACTTGCCATCGGCCGAAGGCAGGTTGCCGCTCACCACGACGGAACCCGCCGGGATGCGGCCATAGGTGACTTCGCCGGTGGCACGGTCGTAGATCTTTGTGCTCTGGCCGATGTAGACGCCCATCGAGATCACGCAGTTGTCTTCGACGATCACGCCTTCGACCACTTCGGAGCGGGCGCCGATGAAACAGTTGTCGCCGATGATGGTCGGGTTGGCCTGGAGCGGCTCGAGCACGCCACCGATTCCGACGCCGCCGGAAAGGTGGACGTTCTTGCCGATCTGGGCGCAGGAGCCGACGGTGGCCCAGGTATCCACCATGGTGCCTTCGCCCACGTAAGCGCCGATGTTGACGTAGGAAGGCATCAGGACGACGCCCTTGGAGATGAAGCTGCCCTTGCGCACGGTGGCATTCGGGACGACGCGGAAACCGCCGGTCTGGAAGTCGTGCTCGTTGTAGTCGTCGAACTTGGTCGGAACCTTGTCGAAGTAGCGGGTGTCGCCGCCGGACATGACTTTGTTGTCATGGGTGCGGAAATACAGCAGCACGGCCTTTTTGATCCACTGATGGGTGACCCACTCGCCGTCGATCTTCTCGGCGACGCGCAGCTTGCCCTGATCGAGTTCGTCAATGACGTGCTCGATGGCGCGGAGCTGTTCCTTGGTCGCTGTGGCGACGGAGATCTCGGTGCGGCGCTCCCAGAGGTCTTCGATGATGGCGGTAAACGGATTTTCGCGATGGGGCATGATGTGTACTAATACGGTCATGGATTGTTCGAAAGTTGTTGGGCGAAGGTGGCGATACGGCTTGCCGCCTCGACGCACTCGGCCAGATCGGCAACCAGTGCGATGCGCACGAAACCGGCGCCGGGGTTGACTCCGTGGGCTTCGCGGGCAAGGAAGCTACCGGGCAGAACCGTCACATTATATTCAGCCTGCAGCCGGCGGGCGAACTCGGTGTCGGAAACGCCGAGGCCGCTCACTCGAGCCCACAGGTAGAAGCCGGCGTCGGGCAGATCCACGTCGAGGTGAGCTTTGAGCATCGGGGTGATAACGGCAAACTTTTCGCGATATTGACGGCGGTTTTCGGCCACGTGGGCTTCGTCGTTCCAGGCCGCGGCAGAGGCGGCCTGCACCGACGGGCTCATGGCGCAGCCGTGGTAGGTGCGGTAGAGCAGGAAGCGCTTGAGGATGGCGGCGTCGCCGGCGACGAAGCCGGAGCGCATGCCGGGTACGTTGGAGCGTTTCGAGAGGCTGGAGAACATCACGACGTTGCGGAAATCGCTGCGACCGAGGCGTGTGGCCGCTTCGAGGCCGCCGATGGGCAAGTGGGCGTCGTCGAAATAGATTTCGGAATAGCACTCGTCGGCGGCGATCACAAAGCCGTAGCGGTCGGAGAGTTCGAACAGCTTTTGCCATTCGTCCATCGTCAGCACCTTGCCGGTCGGGTTGCCAGGCGAGCACACGAAGACGAGCTGGACACGTTGCCACACGGATTCGGGCACCGCTTCGAAGTCGGAGGCGAAGCGGTCTTCCGGCAGGTTGTTGATGAAATAGGGCTTGGCGCCGGCGAGATAGGCTGCGCCTTCGTAGATTTGGTAGAACGGGTTCGGGCTGAGCACCAGTGCGTCCGGCCGGGTGCCGTCGATGACGCATTGGGCGAAGGCGAACAGGGCTTCGCGAGAGCCATTGACCGGCAGCACCTGGGTTGCCGGATCGACCGCGGGAAGTCCGTAACGGCGCTCCAGCCAGCCCGCGATGGACTGACGCAGAGCATCGGAGCCCTGCGTTGTCGGGTAATTGGCCAGGCCGCCGAGGTTGTCGATGAGCGCCTCGCGGATGAAGGCCGGCGTCGCGTGCTGGGGTTCGCCGATGGACAGGCGGATCGGCGCGTACTGGGCCGGCGGCACGATGCCGTCGAACAAGCGGCGCAGTTTTTCGAACGGATAGGGGTGAAGATCCTGGAGGTGCGGGTTCACTGTGGGGGATTTCCTAGTATTCGGCCCAGGGCGGGCGGATCGAGAAGTGAGGCAAAAACAACCCTCTGGCCTCTTTTTGACCAATGTTATTATAGCGTCCGCCGCTTATGCGGCAGTGCAGCATCGTTGCCACCGTTACGGCCTTAAGCCCCGATCCATCCTGCGTTTTCCCTATTGTTGTGCGTCTAGCCAAACTCAAGCTTGCCGGTTTCAAGACCTTCGTCGACCCGACGACCGTGCTCACGCCCGGCAATCTGGTGGGCGTGGTCGG
>NZ_JAPUVI010000091.1 GCF_029255285.1 Accumulibacter sp. | reverse complement strand
CCGACCAGGCGCCGCTAGCCACTCGCCCGCGGCTTGCGCGGCGCGCGAGCAAAAACGCGGTCGTAGAGCGCGTTCGGTAGCAGGCGCAACAGTTTGCCGAGCGGCGCCATTTGCCAGGGAACGACGACGTAGCTCCTGCCGCGCGCGATCGCCCGGGCGAAACGTGGCGCGGCAGCTTCGGCCGACATCAGGAAAGGCATCGGAAAACGATTGGCCGCGGTCATCGGCGTGCGAATGTAGCCGGGAGCAATGGTGACCACCCGGACTCCCGAACCGCGCAGCTCGAGACGCAGGCTTTCGAGATAGCTGATCGCCGCCGCCTTCGACGCGCTGTACGCCTCCGCGCCGGGCAGGCCGCGAACGCCGGCCAGCGACGCGATGCCGACCAGCCGGCCGCGACCGGCACGGCGCAGTTCGCCGACGAAAGGAGCGAAGGTAGCCACCATGCCGAAAAAGTTCACGTCCATTACCCGCCGGATGACCTCGACGTCTTCGGCGCATTCGGTCAACGTGCCGACAGACACGCCCGCGTTGGCTATCACCACGTCCGGAACACCGACACGCCCGATGAAGTCGCCAGCCGCCGCACGCAGGCTGGCGACGTCGGTCACGTCGAGCGGGTAGCTGCTGATCTGCTCCGGCCAATTCGCCGCCAAGCTCTGCAGCGCGTCGCGCCGACGGGCGCAAACGCCAAGCAGCGCCCCCTGTGCCGCGTAATGCTCAGCCAGCGCCCAGCCGATTCCCGATGAGGCACCGGTGAGGAACACCTTCAGATCCGACGACAACTTGGCTCCGGGAACAACGACTCAAACGCCCCGCAGCCGCCGGTAAGCGGTCGCCGAACGGTGCGTCGCCTGCCGCTCGTTCGGCGGCCTCACTTCTTGCCGCGCTCGCTGCGCGCCTTGTTGATCACCTGATCGGTGAGGGCCGTCAGGTCGCCCAAGCCCTTCGTCTCCTTGCCGATCACCAGATACTTGCCGTCGACGGTGAGCGCCGGAACGCCCCGGATCTTGTACGACTGAACCATCTGCTCGGCACGCTTGACCTTGCTGACGACACCGAAGGAGTTGTAGGCGTCGGTGAACTTCTTGGCGTCGACTCCCTGCGCGCTGACCCACTCGATGATCGTCTTGTCGTCGTAAAGCTTGCTCCCCGCTTGGTGCAGTGCGTTGAAAACGGCGCCGTCGAGCCGCGCCAGGTCGCCGCTTGCCTCCAGCGCGTAGTACAACCTGGCCAGGCTCGTCCACTGCGGGCGACCGAAGGTAACCGGTACGCGCTTGAAAACTACATCACTCGGCAAGGCGGCGGACCACTTGCTGACCAGCGGGTGGAAGTCACTGCAATGCGGACAACCATAGGAAAAGAATTCCAGCACCTCGATCTTGGCTGGATTGTCGGTGGCCTGAGCCGGAACGATCGGCTCGTAGTCACGCCCGACCGTCAATTCGGCTCGTGCCGGCAAGACCACAGCCAGGGTCGCCAGGACCATCGCTACGCACCAACCGCCGATACGTCCATACATGGGTATTCTCCTCAAGGGTTTAGTCTTTCCTGACCAGATTGGCATCAATGCCCTGTTTCGCCAGATCGGCGCGCAAATGATTCACGTCATCGATCTTGTGGTACGGGCCAAGACGGACGCGATACCACACTTTGTCCTGCAACATCACCTGCTGGATCTTGGCCTCAGCCCCCATCAACGCCAGCTTGGCTTTTTGGTTGTCGGCCTCGCTCGCGCTCTGGAAGGATCCTGCTTGCAAATAGATCGGTTCCTTGAGCGTAGCCTCCTTGGCGCCCTTGGCACCGTCGGCCGGTTTCGTATCGGCCGACTTGCTGCTCGCGACCGGTTTGCTCTCGGGTGACCTGCCCTCTGCCGCTTTCGGCTCGCCGCTCTTAGCTTCGCTGGGTTTGACGGCTGAAGGTTTCGTATCGACCGGACGGCTTTCGTCCGACCGATGCTCTTCCGGTTTCGGATCAGGAATCGCCTCGGCCTTGCCGGGCAGGATCTTGTAGAAGTCGAAGCGAGGCTTTTCCGTGGTCACCGGGTCACCGGGTTTGCCCGGCAAGGCGACGGGAGCCGAAGCCACCGGCGGCACCTCGGGAGTCGGCGACGGCTTGCTGGCCACCGGCGGGGGAAGCTTGGGTTGCTGGCCGGTGGTGGTGAAAGGCAAGGGTACCTTGTTGATATACCAGACCACGGCGGCTACCGCGATGACGCCGATCACCAGGCCGATGAACAGGCCGAGCAGTGTGCCACCGCCGGATTTCTTGACGGGTGACGTGCGGCGGGTTTTCATGTCAAGACTCATGGCTGTTCTCTGTTCTCCGATTACATCGATTCCGGGCAACTGACGCCGAGAATCGCCATGCCGTTGCGAATCACCTGAGCGACGGCAAGCGCCAGCGCCAGTCGCGCGTCGCGCTTGTCAAGCCGGTCGACAAGAATGCGTTCGGCATTGTAGTAGCTATGAAATTCGGCGGCCAGATCCCGCAGATAGAATGCGATCAGGTGCGGCGACAGTTCGTCGGCCGCTGCTTCGACGACCTCAGGAAACTCACCCAGGCGGGCCGCCAGCGTCACCTCGCGAGGGGTCGCCAGCCCTCCCACCAGGTCGGCGCCAACGAGCGTTTCCGGCTCGCCTCCCCACTGCGCGAGCAGCGAACGGACCCGGGCATGAGCGTATTGGACGTAGAAGACCGGGTTGTCATTCGACTGGCTCTTTGCCAGATCGAGGTCGAAATCCAGGTGCTGGTCGGATTTGCGCAGCACATAGAAGAAGCGACAGGCGTCGTTGCCGACCTCCTGACGCAGGGTGCGCAGCGTTACGAAGTCGCCCGCGCGCGTGGACATCGACGCCTTCCAGCCTGAGCGATAGAGGACGGCAAACTGCACCAGCGCCACTTCGAGAAGCTCGGCATCGAGTCCGAGAGCGCTGAGGGCACCCTTGACGCGCGGAATGTATCCGTGGTGATCGGCGCCCCAGACATTGATGATGCGTTGAAAGCCACGTTCGTACTTGTTCAGGTGATAGGCGATGTCGGACGCAAAGTAGGTATAGAGCCCGTTGTCGCGCTGGACGACACGGTCCTTGGCGTCACCAAAAGCCGTCGAGCGGAACCAGCGGGCGCCGTCCTGAACGTAGAGATGGCCGCCTCGCTCGAGTCGCTCGACGCAGCGCGCCACCAGCCCCGTCGAGAAAAGCGACTGCTCGGAAAACCAGACGTCGAAGTGCACCCCCGACTCTTCGAGATCGCTGCGGCAATCGGCCAGCTGCTCGGTGAGAACGAAGTCGTGCACGTAGCGCCATTCCTCGCCGAGCAGGCGCTTGGCGTTGGCAATCAGCGCATCGAGTTGGGCTTCGCGCTGTTGCTTGGCTTCGGCATCGGTGCGCTCGCCGTCGGGCAACCCCGGGGTGCCATCGACGACATCGCCAACCGGGCGCCGGTATCGGTCGCCGTGCGCCGCGCGCAGCTGACTGGCCATGTCGCGTACGTAGTCGCCCTGATAGCCATTGGGAGGAAACGGCACTTGCTGGCCGTCGCAAAACTCCAGATAGCGCAGCCAGGTAGACACGGCCAGAATGTCCATCTGCCGACCCGCATCGTTCACATAGTATTCGCTGGTCACATCCCAGCCGGCAAAGGCCAGCAGTTTGCAAAGACTGCCACCATAGGCCGCACCACGGCCATGGCCGACATGTAGCGGTCCCGTCGGGTTGGCCGACACGAACTCGACCAGCACCTTCCGCCTGCCGCCACGGGTCGAACAGCCGAAAGTCTCACGCTGCTCGAGGATATCGCGCACGACACCGACCTTGGCGGCCGGCGAAACGTGGAAGTTGATGAAGCCTCCACCAGCGACTTCCGCCTTGCTGAGCAGCGACGAATATGGCAGTTCGGCGAGCAGCAACTCGGCGAGCTGCCGGGGATTGCGTTTCAATGCGCGCGCCAGTTGCAGCGCCAGATTGCAGGAAAAATCGCCATGCGCCGCCTGCTTCGGCCGCTCGATATGGATAGGCGTTGCCGCCTCGGTCGGCGCAACGCTGCCCAGAGCAGCACGCACCAGCTCGGCGAGATGGGACTTCAGGTCGTAACTCATCAGGGGTGTTGGCTTCGGGAAATCGGTCAAGCGGCTGATTATACGATGTGCGACGCACACTCGGGCGAACGGCAGAGCGGGGATACCGGTTTCTGTGTAAACTCGCGCCATTGCCGACCAGAACGCTGCCGCCCGCCGTGCGACTTTTCCGTCTCGCCAAAATATTGAGCATTGCGAGCCGCTACGGCCTCGACGAGATGATCCTCGAGCATGAGCCAAGCGGCCGCCTGGCCGCCTTGTCGCGCGCCCTGCACTTCTGGCGACGCTTCGATACTCCACCCGCCGTGCGCCTGCGCCAGGCTCTGGAGTCGCTCGGACCGATCTTCGTCAAGTTCGGCCAGGTCCTGTCTACCCGTCGTGATCTGCTGCGTACCGACATCGCCGACGAGCTGGCCAAGCTGCAGGACCGCGTGCCGCCCTTCTCCTCGGAGCTTGCGCTGGCGCAGATCGCCAACGCCTACGGCCGTCCAGCGAGCGAAGTATTCGCCGAATTCGATGCCACCCCGGTCGCCAGCGCTTCCATTGCCCAGGTACACTTCGCTCGCTTGCGCCCGGAGGACGGCGGCCACGAGGTGGCGGTCAAGGTGCTGCGCCCGGCAATGCACGGGGTCATCGCCAACGACTTGGCATTGCTCGAAACGCTCGCCGGCGTACTGGAAAAAGTGTGGTCGGACGGCAAACGGCTGAAACCCCGTGAAGTCGTCGGCGAGTTCGCCAAGTACCTCTACGACGAACTCGATCTGATGCGCGAAGCCGCCAACTGCTCGCAACTGCGGCGCAACTTCAGCGGCTCGCGCCTGCTGCAGGTTCCCGAAGTTTATTGGGATCAATGCACGACCACGGTGATGGTCATGGAACGCATGCGCGGCATCCCGATCAGCCAGACGGAAGCGCTGATTGCCGCGGGAATCGATCTGCCGGCGCTGTCGCGCGCCGGGGTGGAGATCTTCTTCACCCAGGTCTTTCGCGATGGATTCTTCCACGCCGACATGCATCCGGGAAACATTTTCATCGCCGTCGACCCGGTTCACCACGGCAGCTACATCGCGCTTGACTTCGGCATCGTCGGAACGCTGACCGACGCCGACAAAAACTACCTGGCGCAGAACTTTCTCGCTTTCTTTCAGCGCGACTACAAACGGGTCGCCACGGCGCATATCGAAGCTGGCTGGGCGCCGGCCAACACCCGGGCTGACGAGTTCGAAGCTGCGATCCGCGCTGTCTGCGAACCGATCTTCGACCGTCCGCTGCACGAAATCTCGTTCGGCCGGGTATTGCTGCGCTTGTTCCAGACCTCGCGCCGTTTCAACGTCGAGATTCAGCCGCAACTGGTCATGCTGCAAAAAACCTTGCTCAACATCGAGGGCCTCGGTCGCCAGCTCGACCCGAATCTCGACCTGTGGAAAACGGCAAAGCCTTTCCTGGAACGTTGGATGAGCGAACAGATTGGCCGCCACGCCTTCCGCCTCGGCATACAGCAGGAAGCCCCGTATTGGGCGCGCACCTTGCCGCAGTTGCCGCGTCTGGTGCACCAGGCGCTGGCGCAACCGAAAGCGGCCGATCTGACGCCACTGCTCGCCGAGCTGACGCGCATGCAGCGCCGGCAGGGGCGCCTGCTGGCGCTCATCAGCGCCCTCCTGGCCGCGCTGCTGGCCGCGCTGCTGGCCAGTCAATACCTGTAAGCACGTTCCGGCGTTCCGGCAACCGGCCGCCATCGCCGCCTGATCTATGCGCGCGAGTCGGCCGCAGCAGCAGTTCCCCATCGGCCGATCGTGCGAGCAGAAGTCGTCGCGGCCGAGGGCGGCTATGCCGGGGCCGGCCACGGTGGCGTCGTAAAAACAAACGGGCCGCAAGTAGTGCGGCCCGTTTGTTTATCGTGAGGCAACGGCGCCGATCGCCGTTGCGTATCGGACGCTTTATTGCACGCTGACCTCGACGCGACGCGCCTCGGCCGGGTCTCCGGTACCGCTGGTGACTTCCGGCTTCCTCAGCTCGATGCGCTCCTCGGCAATCCCCACGTTCTTCAGCGAATCACGTACCGCCTTGGCACGATTCTTGGCAATTTCCTCGTTGACCGCTTGGCTGCCGCTCGGATCATGGAAACCCGAGATAGCCAGCTTGACAGCCGTATTGGCCTTGGCGTGCTGGACGATCGCTTCGAGCGTTTTCGACGCGTCGGCGGGCAATTCAGCCGAGCCCATCGCGAAGTAAACCTTGGCAACCGGGATGATCGCGACCACCTTCGCCGGCGCCTCGGCAACCGGCTTGGCGGTCGACGCGGGAACCATCAGCGGCACGATCATCAGGGCGACGATATTGATGATCTTGATCAGCGGATTGACCGCCGGACCAGCCGTGTCCTTGTACGGGTCGCCGACCGTGTCGCCAGTCACCGAAGCCTTGTGGGCATCAGAACCCTTGCCACCGAAATGCCCGTCCTCGATGTGCTTCTTCGCGTTGTCCCAGGCGCCACCACCGGTGGTCATCGAGATGGCGACGAAGAGGCCGGTGATGATCGTTCCCATCAACAGCCCGCCCAGGGCTTTCGGACCGAGCAGCAGGCCAACGAGGACAGGTACGAGTACCGGCAACAGCGAGGGGATGATCATTTCGCGGATAGCGGCTATGGTCAGCATGCCGACGGCGCGCGAGTAGTCGGGCTTGGCTTTGCCTTCCATGATGCCCTTGATTTCCCTGAACTGCCTCCGTACTTCGATGACCACGGAGCCGGCCGCGCGACCGACCGCTTCCATGGCCATCGCGGCGAAAAGATAGGGAATCAGTCCGCCAAGAAAAAGGCCAATGATCACCATGTGGTCCGACAGATCGAAACGCAGGCCGCCACCGAAATTGACCTCGAGCGCATGCGTGTAGTCGGCGAACAGGACGAGCGCCGCCAGACCGGCCGAACCGATGGCATACCCCTTGGTCACCGCCTTGGTGGTGTTGCCGACGGCGTCGAGCGGGTCGGTCACGTCGCGAACCGACTTCGGCAGGCCGGACATTTCGGCGATACCGCCGGCGTTGTCGGTAATCGGCCCGTAGGCGTCGAGGGCGACGATGATGCCGGTCATTGACAGCATTGAGGTGGCGGCGATGGCGATGCCGTACAGACCGGCCAGTGCAAAGGTGATGTAGATCGCCGCGCAGACGGACAGCACCGGCAGCGCACAGGCTTTCATGGAAACGGCAAGACCAGCGATGATGTTGGTCCCGTGGCCGGTGGTCGATGCTTCGGCGACGCGCTTGACCGGCGAGAAGTCGGTACCGGTATAGTACTCGGTGATCCAGACCAGCAAGCCGGTGAGAATAAGGCCAACCGCCGCCGACCAGAAGATGTTCATCGAACTGATCATGCTACCGTCCGCCAGGGTCACACCACTGCCGAGCAACATGGTGGTCACCGGATAGAAGGCGACCAGGGCGAGGACACCGGCAACGGCGAGGCCGCGATAGAGGGCGTTCATGATCTTGCCGCCGTCGTTCGACTTGACGAAGAAACAGCCGATGATTGAGGCGACGATCGACACGCCGCCGAGTACCAGCGGATAAACGACCAGGTTGTCGTTGGCACCGACGACGCCCTTGAGCATCATCGCACTGAGCACCATCGTCGCGACGACGGTCACGGCGTAGGTCTCGAAAAGGTCGGCGGCCATGCCCGCGCAGTCGCCGACGTTATCGCCGACGTTATCGGCGATGACCGCCGGGTTGCGCGGATCGTCCTCCGGAATTCCAGCTTCGACCTTGCCGACCAGATCTGCCCCGACGTCGGCACCTTTGGTAAAGATGCCGCCGCCCAGCCGAGCAAAGATCGAGATCAGCGACCCACCAAAGGCCAAGCCGACCAGCGGCTCGACACTGTGCTGAAGGTCGGCGCCCGAGCCCTTGAGCAACGCGTAGTAGCCGGCGACTCCGAGCAGGCCAAGGCCGACTACCAGCATGCCGGTGATGGCGCCACCCTTGAAGGCGACGTTGAGCGCCGACGCAATGCCATTGCGTGCCGCTTCGGCGGTCCGCACGTTGGCGCGTACGGAAACGTTCATGCCAATGAAGCCAGTGGCTCCCGACAGCACGGCACCAATCAGGAAACCGAAAGCCATCAACTTGCCGAGCGCCAGCCAGATCAGCACGAACAACACGGCGCCGACCAGGCCGATGGTGGTGTACTGCTTGGCGAGATACGCGGAAGCGCCCTCCTGAATGGCCTTGGCGATTTCCTGCATGCGCGGGTTGCCGGCCGGCAACGAGAGAATCCACTTCGTCATGGCGGCCCCGTACAGCACCGCAATGACCGCACATACCAGTGCGAAGATCAAAAATGATGACATAAAACAACCTCCCTCTCTAAAGTTACCCTCACCCTCCGAGCAGTCCCCGTGGGCCGGGTTTTTGCTTCACAACCGAAGCTGCTGCAGAAAACGGCGACCAGGAAACCCCTCCGTCAGCCTCGAACTGTCGTGCGCGGTGCCCCCGACCGAACCGGTAGAAAAAGCCGACACGGCGTGGTGCCGACCTGTCACTGCCTACCAGTTCGACGGCGGGTACGGCGCCACCCAGAACGCCATTGGCGGATCGCGAGCCGGCCGCATCGGCGCGACTACCGCAGGGCCTCGAACGCCGCCTTCCTGATCTCGTCCACGCTCCCGACACCGGAAATCCTTCGGCATTTCGGCGCCTGCGGATCACCAGCGGCCGCCCAGCTACTGTAGTACTCGAGCAAGGGTCTGGTCTGCGAGTGGTAGATCTCGAGACGTTTCCGAACCGTTTCGGCTCGGTCGTCGTCACGCTGAATCAGGTCGTCGCCCGTCACATCGTCTTTTCCGGCAACCTTGGGCGGGTTGAAGCGGATATGATAAACGCGTCCAGAGGCGGGATGGACGCGTCGTCCGCTCATGCGTTCGATAATCTCCGAATCTGCAACGTCGATTTCCAGCACATAGTCGAGTGCGATACCGGCAAGTTTCATCGCTTCGGCTTGCGCCAGGGTGCGGGGAAAGCCGTCGAACAAATAGCCCGACCGACAGTCGTCCTGTTGCAGGCGATCGGTCACCAAACCGATGATGATCTGATCGGAAACCAGGCCACCCGAATCCATCACACTCTTGGCAGCCAAACCGAGGGGCGTACCGGCCTTCACGGCAGCGCGCAGCATGTCGCCGGTGGAGATTTGCGGGATACTGAATTGTTCCCTGATGAACTGAGCCTGAGTGCCTTTTCCGGCGCCTGGCGCGCCGAGCAGTATGAGTTTCATGGTTCGCTTTCGAAGAACATCAAATCGAGCAGTTTATCCAGTACTTCAGATACTTGCATTTCACCACCGGCATGGTTGCAGCACGTTGTCGTGATCGTCAGGCGGAAACTTACCCTCAAATGCGCGAACGGTCAAACCTTTTTGAACCATTCCTGCATTCGGCGGGCGTCGTCTGCGGTGTCTACGCCTGCGCTCGGCAGGTGATCGACAAGCGCCACGCTGATGCGGAATCCGTGCCACAGGGCACGCAACTGCTCCAGGGCTTCGAAGGTTTCCAGTGGTGAGGCGGCCAGTCCCGAGTAAGTGCGCAGGAAGCGTACCCGGTAGGCGTACAGGCCGACGTGCCGGTACGCCGGCATGCCCGGCGGCAACGTCTCGCCGCCGGTTTCACGGGCAAAGTGGTCGCGCGCGTAAGGCACCGGGGCGCGCGAAAAGTACAGCGCGTCGCCTTTTGCGGTGCACACGACCTTGACGATGTGCGGGTTGAAGAAGTCGGCGGCGTCGGTCAGCGGATGCGCCAGCGTGGCGATATCGGCAGCGCTCTCCGCCAGGCGGGCAGCCGTTCGAACGATCAGCACCGGATCGATAAGAGGCTCGTCGCCCTGGACGTTGACGACGATCGTATCGTCACTCCAGCCCATTGATTCGACCACCTCGGCCAGACGGTCGGTCCCGCTCGTGTGGTCGCTGCGAGTCAGCAGCGCACGCAGGCCGTGACGCTCGGTGGCGGCCAGGACCGCTCGATGGTCGGTGGCGACCAGAACCTCGTCGGCACCCGTGAGGAGCGCGCGTTCGGCCACACGAACGACCATCGGTTTGCCACCGAGGTCGAGCAGGGGCTTGGCCGGCAGGCGCGTGGAAGCGTAGCGGGCCGGAATGACGATCTTGAAGCGCACGGCGCGACGGCGACCTTTCAGGCTTCCTCGGAGGACAGGAGGCGGGCTTCGTTCTGCAGCATGATCGGTATACCGTCACGGACCGGAAACGCCAGCCGGCAGGGCCGGCAAACGAGTTCCGCGGCCGCCTTGCGGTACTCGAGGTTAGCCTTGCAAATCGGGCAGACGAGAATGTCAAGCAGGCGTGCGTCCATGAAGCTTCTCCAGAAGGGTCTCCAACAGGCCGGCCTGGCCAGGAGGGGGGCTGACGACCGCGTCGACCGGCAGCACCCAGGCCTCACCGGTCAGCAGCGCGGCACATTTTACCGCATCCTTTTCGGTCATCAGCAGCACGCCCTCGCCGGCAAAAGCCAAGTCCTCGGCGCGGTAGGAGTGATGGTCGGGAAAGGAATGCTCCTCGAACTCGAGCCCCAGCGCCCTGAGTTGCCGGAAGAAACGGCTTGGGTCGCCGATCCCCGCCAGGGCGTGCAGCTTGCGCTGGCGCAAGGCGGCCGCGCCACAACTCGCCGAGCCGCCGCCGGCAGCGACAAAACGCTGGCCGGCGAGTTGCATGTCGAACTGCGGCAGCCGGCCAGCGGCGCCGGCCAGCCCCGGGTCGCGAGGACCATTCCAGACGACCGCCGAAGCGTCCGACAAGCGCCGCAGCGGTTCGCGCAGCGGGCCGGCCGGCAGCAGCCAGCCGTTGCCGGTGGCTCGCCCGTCGAAAACGACCAGTTCGACCGTGCGTTGCAGGCGATAGTGCTGCAGTCCGTCGTCGGAGACGATCAGGTCGCATTCCGGGTGAGCGGCGAGCAGGGCTTGGCCTGTAGCGACGCGGTCGCGGCCGACGAAAACCGGGACAGCGCTGCGCCGGGCAAGCAGCACGGGCTCGTCGCCGACCAGCGAACACGCCGAGTCCGGAGTCACCGCCTGAACCTGCCGGGCACTGCCGCCGTAGCCACGACTGATGATCCCCGGTCGCCAGCCGCTCGCGCGCAGGTGGTGAACCAGCCACAACACGAGCGGCGTCTTGCCGCTGCCACCGACCGTAAGGTTGCCGACGACGATCACCGGTACTGACAGACGATGCGAGCGCAACGCGCCGCAACGGTACAAGGCCCGCCGCAGATCGACCAGCAGGCCGAAGATGCAGGCTACCGGCAACAGCGGCCAGAGCGCCGGTCTAAGATGGCGCTGGTACCACCAGCCGGGAAGGCGCTGTGCGATCCCGGAAACCGCCATCAGTGCGGCGCTTGTGTGGCGAAGGAAATGCGCGGATAGCCGGCGGTCTGCGCCCCCTGCATAACGTCGATGACGCTTTGGTGCGTCGCCTTGGCGTCGGCGTTGATGACGATCACCGGATCCTTGGCGTCGCCAGCGGCACGACGCAAGGCTTCGCTGATCGCGGCGACGCTCACCGTGGCCAGCGGCGCTTTATTGACCAGGATTTGACCGGCCGCCGTGACCGCCACACTGACTTCATTCGGCGGCTCCGGCTGCTTGTTGGCATCGGCCGTCGGCAGGTTGATCTCCAGTCCGGAAAACTTGGCATAGGTCGTGGTAAGCATCAGGAAGATGATGATCACCAAGAGGACATCGATCAAGGGAATCAGGTTGATCTCGGGTGCGTCCGCAGCCCGCCCGGCACGTCGGAAGTTCATCGCCCGGCCTCAGTTCAAGACTTGCGCTCGCCGTGCAGAACTTCCACCAAGCGCACGGCCTGATGCTGCATCTCGATCACCAAACTGTCGACCAGGGCACGGAAATGGCGCCAGAAGATCATGCTCGGGATGGCAATCAGCAGGCCAAAGCCCGTGTTGTACAAGGCCACCGAAATGCCATGCGCGAGCTGTATCGGATTGCTGCCGCTCGGCGCCTGCGAGCCGAAGATCTCGATCATGCCGACCACCGTACCGAACAGTCCCATCAGCGGACTGATTGCCGCAATGGTACCCAGCGTCGTGAGATAGCGCTCGAGGTCATGCGAGACAACGCTGCCGACTTCCTCGATGGCTTCTTTCATGATCTCGCGTGGTGCGCCGACATTGCGCAGACCGGCGGCCAACACGCGTCCCAGCGGAGAATGCGCTTCAAGATCAACGACCATCGCTGCCGTGGCGCCATTCTGCCGGTACTCGCCGACCACCCGCTGCAGCAGGCCAGGGGGAACGACCTTGGCACGCCGCAGCGCCACCAGGCGCTCGATGATCAGAGCAACGGCGATGATCGACGCTATGAGCAAGGGCCAAATCGGCCAGCCGGCGGCCTGAACGATGGAAAACACGCTGACTCCCGGGAGATTTTTTCAATTCGGCACTTTAGCCTGCGCCGGCATTTGCAGCAAGCCCTGGCTGGCCAGCGGGCGGCGCCACGGTGCGCGGCAGACCTCGACGAGTGCCTCACATGGAATACGTGGCCGGCCTACCGGCTCGCGCTTTCCTCGCCCGAAGCGAGTGGTCAGACGACGTTACAGTGTTCCCTCAGGAAGGACAGCGCATCCGCGAGAGTCGTATCGGAAGCGTCGAGCAAGTAAGTCTCGGCCTCGGGGAAAAACTCGTTCCACAGGGCTTCCAGGTCTTCCTGCATCGTGTAGGGGGCAAGCGTCCTGATGAAGTCGACTGCCGGCGACTTTCGGAAGCCGCCGCTACGGGCTCGGCTGATCAGGGTGCGGGCGGCGCTTCTGGTCAGCGTCGGCCGAGCCGGGTTGCCGGCCGCCAAGCAGACGAAAATGGTCAGCAAGGAACTGTCGTCGGTCTTGCCATCGGTAATCCTGTGCCAATCGGTAGCTGCCACGGCGTCGAAGTGACCGGCATCCTCCGGGCCGAAGTCACGCAGGAAGTACAGTGGCTCGAGTTCGCGCATCAACTCGCCGAGCGGCCGCGCGGGATCACCGATCTTTCGCAGATCCTCGGTTTCCAGCCGCCCCAGTTCGTGTGCCACGACGGGCTCAAAGGCTGGAGGCAAATCCTTCAGAATCTCCTGCAGCCGCTTCCTGCCCTTGCCCGTGACACCCTTGTTCCTGAGCCGGGAAAGCATGGCCGCGAACTCCGCCGCATTGGGAAAAGCGAATGCCGAACGACCATCGAGATGGACCAGCAGTCCGCTGCGGATGACCGACTCGGCAGCCACGGTCACCATCGCCGCACGCGGCAAGCCTAGCCGATCGGCAAACCACAACGCGGCGGAAATAGTCAGTTGATTCCCGCGGCGTTGTTCGAGCACCTGTCTATACTCGTCGGGAGTACGTAGCGACCAGTCGGCCAGAAACGACTTCTGCGAACGATTGACCAGGAGTCCGATGGAACTGTCCTCGGGCATTGCCCAAAGCCTCTTGAGCAAATCGGATCCGCCCCGCGAATGCGAAAGGAAGGAATTGTCCCGCAGGGATCGGGCGGCTTGCGCGAGATCGCCACCGCTGAACTCTTCGAGGTAAAGGCTGACGAGCCTGACGATACGGACGCGCGCTTCTTCGATATTGGGACGCAAGTACTGGGTGCCGAAATGCTCGGCGATCTGCACCATTCCTTTCGGCGCGTCATGTTGGATACGATCGATCGTCGCCTGATCGATGATCCGGTTGCGCACGCCGTAAATGAGGGCTTTCTCGAAAAATGGCCGATCGTCGAAAACGGCGACCTGGCGGTTGTCGTTCGCTGTGGACGTTGACATCATCGTGGCGAGTCCGTAGCGCTCGATGCGATCTGCCCGCGCTTAGAGCGCCGACTCTTCCTCTGGCCCGGCCTCAGGCGCCGGTGTTTCCTCCGGAGCACCGTCCGACGCCGCCCGCCGAAGCTCGTCCGCCCTGGCACGTGCCCGCAGGGTCAGCAGGACGTCGCGGAAGAGCTCCGGCTGCTGATAACGCAGTAGCCAGGCCAATTCCATCCAATCGTGGTCGGTAACCTCGCTATGGCTCAGAAACGGGCGGTTGGAATCGGGATCGGAAAGCGCGTCGAGACGTTCCTCGTCGTTCAGATCGGCCAGCGAGTCGTCGCCGTCGTCGAAAAAACCAAAACTGCCGGTACGGAAAAAATGCTCGACACTTTCGACACGATCGGCCAGGTAATCGGCCAGCACGTCGCAGCCGCCGTCGATGTCGCCGATCGCGGCCAGAAACTCTCCAGGGTCGCTGCCGGCCCGAAAGATCACCGAGTTGAGCATTCCGCGCAGGCGCTCGTGACTCGCGTCGGCATAGCGCCGTTCGAGGACGATGGCGCGGGCGAACTGTTCCGGCGTAACCAGCAGGTTGACGACCGATTCGCGCGACGAATCGAAATCCCGCAGGATAGCCAGCAGATCCTTGGCCGGCAGATCGTCCAGCACGACGACCAATGCCGTATCGCCCTCACTGTCGACCAGCGAAACCAGGGCCTTCTCGGCGCCGACGATGTCACCGGCGTGGATTAGCTTTTCTGCCTTCAGGCGTATCGGGTGGCTCATTGGCTCAATCGTCCGAGAATCGATCCTTACGTTCGAACCCCTGCTCCGAAAGCCATTCGGCTCCGGCCTCCTCGAGATCCATGCCCCGGTCCTCGTCGTCATCATCGCCGTCGCCGTCGCCGTCGCCGTCGCCGTCGCCGTCGCCGTCGCCGTCGCCGTCATCGGCAGCCGGCTGCCGACCTGGCGTCTCCGGACGAGCGCCAGTATGACCCTGCAAATACTCCAGGCAGGCAGTGACGACCAGAAAGCGGTCACCGCTGGCGTCCTGCAGAACGACCCGGGCCAGTTCCTCGGCCCACGGCGCCAACTCGAGCGCAGCCCGCAGCTCCGACCACGAAGGCAGGTCGTCCGCCTCCTGCGTCACCAGGTCGCGCATGACTGCCAAACTGAGAAATCGAATCCCGCCGTGAAAGGCCACGGCGACCATTTCCGGGTTGCATTCGAGCATCGACAGCAGTTGGGAAAGTTGGGCGCGTTTTTCCTTCAGCCGTTTGGCGAGGACATCGTGCCCCCCCGAATCGGTCATCAGATCGTCCAGTTCCGCCTCGTAGGCAGAGCGCAGGTCGGCAAAGTAGGGCGACAGACTCAAGGCAGCACTCCTCCCAGATAGCTCTTCCAGATCTCGCGCGCCGTCACCAGCGGGTTGTCGAGAAGATTGCGCCGGCGATTGTCGTCGTAGGCCTGCCGGCGCTGTTGGTCGGACAGCGTGTCGTAGGCTTCCTGCACGTCGCGGAAGCGGTCGGTAGCGTCGGCGGCGGCGTTCCGGTCAGGATGATACTGCAACGCTTTCCGGCGATACGCCCGCCTGACGTCTTCGCCTGTCGCATCGCTGGCCAGGCCCAGCGCAGCGTAATGGTCCTTCATGCCTCGCCACCCTCGATCGAGCTTGACACGGCAGGCCGGGCGGCACCGCCCGGAAGCCTGAGGCGGTGCCACAGCTCACGGGTCAACGACACTTGGTTAAGCGTGTAGAAGTGCAGGCCGGGGGCCCCGCTGGCGAGCAGCTTTTCGCAAAGTTGCGTCACCACATCCAGGCCAAAGGCGCGGATCGACGTCGCATCGTCACCGTAGCTTTCGAGCCTTCGCCTGATCCAGCGCGGGATCTCGGCGCCACAATTGTCCGAAAAACGCGCCAGGCTGCTGTAGCTCGAGATCGGCATGACGCCAGGGACGATCGGCACGTCGATGCCGATGCCCCGGCAGTCGTCTATGAAGTGGGCGTAAGCGTCGAAGTTGTAGAAATACTGCGTGATCGCCGAGTTGGCCCCGGCGTCGAGTTTACGTTTGAAGGCCAGCAAGTCGTCGCGCGGACTCTTCGCCTGCGGATGGTACTCCGGGTAAGCCGCGACCTCGATCGTGAACCAGTCGCCGGTTTCGGCGCGAATGAACTCGACGAGTTCATTGGCATAGCGAAAGCTCCCCGGCCTAGCCATACCCGAGGGCAGGTCGCCACGCAACGCGACGAGGTGCCGGATGCCGTGCGAGCGATACTGTTCGAGGATGCTGCGGATACTGTCCGGTGTCGAGCCGACGCACGACAGATGCGGTGCGGCGGCATGTCCTTCGCGCTGGATTTCGAGAACGGTGGCCAGCGTCCGGTCACGCGTCGAACCGCCAGCGCCAAAGGTGACGGAAAAGAAGCGGGGCTCGAGCAGAGCCATTTGGGCGCGCGCCGCGCGCAATTTATCGGCGCCCTCGGCCGTCTGTGGCGGGAACAGTTCGAGGCTGAAGGTACGAGTGTCCTGGGTCATCACGGGTTACCTGTTTTTCCCGGTCGCCAATAGCGAAGAAATGATCGCCGAGAAGATACTGTACAGAACGGCGCCGAAAACCGCCGACCAGAAGCCGCCGACCACGAAGCCCTCGAGCAAGGAGGCGGCCAGCCAGAACATCAGGCCGTTCAGCACGAAGAGGAAGAGCCCCAGCGTGAGCAGCGTCACCGGCAGCGTGAGCAGGACCAGCAGCGGGCGCAGGAGGCTGTTCACCAACCCGAGGACCGCTGCGGCGAGCAGCGCCGATCCGAATGAGGCCACTTGAATCGATGGCATGAGGTAGGCAACGGCCAGCAAGGCGCAGGCGTTGACCAGCCAGGCGAGGATCAGACGCACGGCGCCCTCCTGTAGAAAGCCGACATCAGTAGCGGTAGTGCTCGGGCTTGTACGGACCTTGTTTCGGTACGCCGATGTAAGCCGCCTGCTGGTCGGTCAACTCGCTCAACTGCGCGTTGAGCTTTTTCAGTTGCAGGCGGGCGACCTTTTCGTCGAGATGCTTCGGCAGCGTGTAAACGCCGACCGGGTAATCGGCCGCGCGAGTGAACAGTTCGATCTGCGCGATCGTCTGGTTGGCGAACGAGGAACTCATGACGTACGAGGGATGTCCGGTGCCGCAGCCGAGGTTCACCAGACGGCCCTTGGCGAGCAGGATGATCCGTTTGCCGTCGGGGAAGATCACATGGTCGACCTGCGGTTTGATCTCCTCCCACGGATAGCCTTCGATCGAGGCAACGTCGATTTCGTTGTCGAAGTGGCCGATGTTGCAGACGATTGCCTGATCCTTCATCTTGCACATGTGTTCGTGATTGATCACGTGGTAGTTGCCGGTACAGGTGACGAAGATATCGGCCTTGTCAGCGGCGTAGTCCATGGTCACTACGCGGTAGCCCTCCATCGCCGCCTGCAGGGCGCAGATGGGATCGATTTCGGTCACCCAAACCTGCGCCGAGAGCGCACGCATGGCCTGCGCCGAGCCTTTACCGACGTCGCCGTAGCCGGCGATGAGCGCCACCTTGCCGGCGATCATCACATCGGTGGCACGCTTGATGCCGTCGACCAGCGATTCGCGGCAACCGTAGAGGTTGTCGAACTTCGACTTGGTGACCGAATCATTGACGTTGATCGCCGGAAACATCAACTCGCCGCGCGCGTGCATCTGGTAAAGGCGATGAACACCGGTCGTGGTCTCCTCGGTCACACCCTTGACCGCCGCCAGACGCGCCGAGTACCAGCCGGGATCGCTGGCCAGACGGGCACGGATCGCGGCGAAGAGTATGGTTTCTTCCTCCGAAGTCGGGCTGGCGAGCACCGCGGGATCCCTTTCGGCTTTGGCGCCGAGATGCAGCAGCAGGGTCGCATCGCCTCCATCGTCGAGGATCATGTTGCTGTAGCCGCCATCGGGCCATTCGAAGATACGGTGGGTGTAATCCCAGTAGTCCTGCAGGGACTCGCCCTTGACCGCGAAAACGGCGATGCCGTCAGCCGCGATGGCGGCGGCGGCATGGTCCTGCGTCGAAAAGATGTTGCACGAAGCCCAGCGCAACTCAGCGCCGAGAGCGGTCAGCGTCTCGATCAGCACGGCCGTCTGGATCGTCATGTGCAGGGACCCGGTGATACGTGCCCCGGCGAGCGGTTTGGCGGCGGCGAATTCTTCGCGAATCGCCATCAGACCCGGCATTTCGGTTTCGGCGATGCGAATTTCCTTGCGGCCCCAGTCGGCGAGACCGAGGTCGGCAATCACGTAGTCTTTAATCTGGCTAGCAGCATCCATCACAGTAAGGCTCCATCATGACTGTGACCGGGGCAGGAAAGCTGCGGTGAGTGCCGGCTGAAGACTTTCGACCGGCGTCCACCCATCTTCCCATACCCGGTACGGGTTGGTCGGATGAGCGCCGTTTGAGGAATCCGAGCCTGAAACCGTCGCTCGACGGCCCTGCAGCGCTCCTCGGATTAAGTTGTGGATTATAACCGATCGGCGACCTTTGCCAGCGACGTGGGGAAATATCGTCGGGCCACGCCGGGCGCCCGCGCCCGTCGAGCCTACGCCCTTCAGTAGGACATCGAGTCGTAGGCTCTTCGGCTGCCACGAATCTCGACGCTAACCTGATTCGGGGCGCAAACGGCGATCTCGCCGGCGCGCGCCAGCCAGCCCTGACGCACGCAGTACTGACGGGGCCCCGGATCCGCCGCGACGCGCGCCCGGCGCTGGTCGACGACGACTGTCGTAATACCCAGCGGCCCCGGCACGTCAATCCGGCCGTTGCGTGACAGATCGATTTCCGTGAACAACTCGCCGCCACGCCTGATGACCGCCTTGTCGGCGATACCCGCCTGCCAGGCAAGAGGAAACGATGCCGCACAAACCCCGAGACCCAGGGCGGCGACCAGGCAATCGCCGGGCTTTACCGAGGTCGGCCTCACGGAGCTTCACGGCAGCCCGCAGTCAACGGGCCCAGCTCGCGGTGCCGGATCAGCACGCGCGCGCAACCGCGAAACTCGCGTCCCAACCACTCGGCCAGGTACACCGAGCGATGCTGCCCCCCCGTGCAGCCGATCCCGACCGTCAGGTAATTACGGCTATCCTGGACGTAGGCCGGCAGCCAGGCACGAATGAAGCCGGCGACATCGCTGCGCATGCGCAACACTTCGGATTCCGCCTCGAGAAAATCGATCACCGCCGCGTCGCGCCCGGTCAGCGGTCGCAGATTGGCGTCGTAGTGGGGATTGGGCAGACAGCGAACGTCGAATACCAAATCGGCGTCGAGCGGGACACCGTTCTTGAAGCCGAAAGATTCGAACAGCAGGGTCAGTCCCTGGCAGGGGTCCGCCCCCACTCCGGCGGCAATGAACTGGCGGACCCACTCGCGCAGCACGCTGGCCTTCAGGCCGCTGGTGTCCATGTGGTGTCCGAGTGCCGCCAAGCCGGCAAGGCGAACCCGTTCTTCGGCAATGGCTTCGGTCAGCGTCAGTTGGTCGCTGGCCAGCGGATGTCGGCGGCGCGTCTCGGAGTAGCGCTTGATCAGTGTCTCGTCCTGGGCATCGAGAAACAGGAACTGGAGCTCGAGATCGTTGGCGCGCAGCGCGTCGAGCTGCCGTGGCAGCCTGGCCACGCTGTCACCGCCGCGAATGTCGATGACCACGGCGACCTTGTCGTACCCTTGTTGCCCGAGTTGCTCGACAAGCGGCTGCAACAGCTGCGATGGAAGGTTGTCGACACAGTAGTAATTCGCGTCCTCAAGCACCTTGAGGGCAATCGACTTGCCGGAGCCTGAGAGGCCGCTGATGAGAACGAGATGCATGTCACAAAGCATAACGGATGGCTGGCTCCACGACAAGTTGCTGTGGCGTACACTAATACCGATTTGATTTCTCGGGCCAGGCTCATGACTACTCTGAATATTCCCTTCATCGCCGACCTCACGGCAATTCGGCACGACCTGCACGCGCACCCCGAGCTGGCTTTCAAGGAAACACGAACCTCCGAAGTGGTCGCCCGCGAGCTGAACAGCTACGGGCTGGCGGTCCACCGCGGCCTGGCCGGAACAGGCGTCGTCGGCGTTCTGCGCAAGGGGGATAGTCGGCGTGCGATCGGCTTGCGGGCCGACATGGACGCCTTGCCGCTACAGGAAAAAGGGGAGTGCCCGCACCGGTCGCGCAACGAAGGGCGAATGCATGCCTGCGGTCACGACGGCCACACCGCCATGTTGCTCGGCGCCGCACGCTACTTGGCCGAGCACCGGGACGAACTGGATTTCGACGGCACCGTCTATTTCGTCTTTCAGCCGGCCGAGGAGTCCGAAGGCGGTGCGGCGGTAATGATCGCCGACGGGCTGTTCGAACAGTTTCCCATGGATGCGATTTTCGGCCTGCACAATTGGCCGGGGATTCCGGTCGGCGAAATGGCCGTGATGCCGGGTGCGGTAATGGCCGGAACCTGCACCTTCGAGATCTCGGTACGCGGTCATGGCTGCCACGCGGCGATGCCGCAAGAGGGCGTCGACACACTGGTCGTGAGCAGCCATCTGGTTCTCGCGCTGCAGACCGTCGTTGCCCGCAACGTACATCCGTGCGAGTCTGCGGTGGTCAGCGTGACGCAGATTCACTCCGGCGAGGCGTGGAACGTCATCCCCGACGACGCGGTATTGCGCGGCACGATCCGCACGTTTACGGGGGAAATCCAGGATCTTGTCGAACGCGCCATCGAGCGCCTATGTCGCGGGATCGCCAGCGTCTTCGCGGCGCAAATTTCGGTGCGTTTCGATCATTGCTATCCACCAACCATCAACAGCAGGGCGGAAACGGAGATCTGCCAACGCGTGGCTACCGACTTGTTGGGTCGCGACAAGGTCCGCGAGAACGACCTGCCGTCGATGGGAGCCGAGGATTTCGCCTACATGCTGCGCGCGCGGCCCGGTTGCTACGTTTGGCTGGGCAATGGCCCGGGCACGGGTGGCTGTACTCTGCACAATCCGCATTACGACTTCAATGATGCGATCCTGCCAATCGGCGTCAGCTACTGGGTGCGACTGGTCGAAACGGCTCTCGGAGTAAACGCCGACCGCGACGGAGCATGACTGCAAAGCATCCGGCGCTGCCTGCGGGTGGCCTGCGGGAGTCCGGACACGCAAGCCGTCGTAGGCGCCGCCCCAAACGTCGCGAAGCCGCGGCTTTTTGCTACACTCGCAAAGTTTGCACGCGCCACCCGTAACGAGGTAACGAGCCCGACACGGTGCGCTGCCTTACTCCCAAGAGAAAAAGATGGCGGGGAGCACCCGGTGCAGTATTCAGGTGCCCCCCGAGTTCGGGCCGAAACCGGAACTCCTAAGACCATAAAAGGAGAACAGCGCGCTCAGTTTACGAGCGAGGGCTTACAGATAGCTTACGGGCGACGAACCGGACTCTGGAAATCATGCGCATTCTTCTCGCCGAAGACGACAGGATCATTGCCGATGGCCTTTGCCGCTCATTGCGCCAAACGGGCTACGCGATCGATTGCGCCTACAACGGCCTTGATGCCGACACGGCGCTGATGACCAACGTCTACGACATGGTGATCCTCGACCTGGGCCTGCCCAGAATGCCCGGTCTCGACGTGTTGCGCCGTTTGCGAACGCGCAATTCGGGCACGCCGGTGTTGATTCTGACGGCACTCGACGGTACCGATGACCGCGTCAAGGGGCTCGACCTGGGCGCCGACGACTACATGGCCAAACCCTTCGAACTGGCTGAACTCGAGGCGCGCGTCCGGGCTCTGAGCCGTCGCTCGTCGGGCACCTCACGGATGATCCAGTGCGGTTCGCTGACTTTCGATCAGACCGACCGCTGCGCTCTGGTGAACGGTGAAATGCTCGATCTTTCGGCGCGCGAGCTGGGCTTGCTCGAAATCCTCCTGTTACGGAGCAAACGGCTGGTCAGCAAGGATCAATTGGTCGATCACCTCTGTGGCTGGGGCGAGGAAGTGAGCCACAACGCGATCGAGGTCTACGTGCACCGCCTGCGCAAGAAGCTCGAATCGACCGGTGTCAACATCATCACCGTGCGCGGCCTCGGTTATTACCTTGAGAAACCTGCGGAAGAGAGAAAACCCTGACATCCAGCGCTCGCTATTCGGCGAGATTCTCGACTGGATGCTCGCGCCACTGCTCTTCGTGTGGCCGATCAGCATTGCCTTCACCCACTATTTCGCCAACAGCGTGGCCAGCTTTCCCTATGACCAGTCTCTGCGCGAACATGTCGCCGCCCTCGCGCGCCAGGTCAGTTCCGTCGACGGTCGGCCGCAACTCGAACTGCTCGGGATGGCGCAGGCCTTTTTGCGTTCGGACGAGATCGACAACGTCTATTTCCACTTGCTCGACGGTGACGGCAGGCTGATCGCTGGCGACAAGGAACTGCCGGTGCCAAAACGCGTGGACGCGCTGCCGAAGAACGAGAATGGCGAGGTTCATTTTCGTGACGACGAGTATCGAGGACAAACGCTGCGCGTCGCCTACCTCCGACTGCCCGCGCCCGATGCGGCGCATCAACGCTGGGCGTTGATCGAGGTGGGCGAAACGACAGAAAAGCGCTCGCAACTGGCGAACAAGATCATCGCCAGCGTCATCCTGCCGCAGTTCGTGATCATTCCGCTCGCCGTCGTACTGGTCTGGTTCGGGCTGTCGCAAGGCTTGCGCCCGCTGACCCGTCTGCGCGACCGCATTCACGCGCGTCGCGAGGCCGACCTGTCGCCGATAGCTCTCGGGCGCGTCCCCGAGGAACTGCGGCCACTGACCGAAGCCTTCAACTCGATGCTGGCCCGAATGCAGCACAACGTCGATGCCCAACGGCGCTTCATCGCCGACGCCGCGCATCAAATGCGGACACCGCTGACCGGCCTTAAGACCCAGGCACAGCTCGCCATGCGCGAGAGCGATCCGGCCGAACTGCGCCACGCCCTGCGACAAATCCTGATAGGCGTCGATCGGGCCTCGCACCTCGTGGATCAGCTTCTCGCCCTGGCGCACGCCGAAGCCAGTGGACACGCCCAGCAAGCCTTGCTGGAACTCGACCTTGATCAGTTGCTGCGCGAAATCGTCGAAACCTGGGTGGTCAGAGCCCTCGACCGGCATATCGATCTCGGTTTCGAATCGACTGGTGCCGTGCTCATCCAGGGCAACGCCTTTCTCCTTCGCGAGATGATCAACAACCTGATAGACAACGCCTTGCGTTACACCCCCGCGGGCGGGCGGGTCACTGCCCGCGTCGTGGCGCAGGGCGATTTCGCCTTGCTCGAGGTCGAAGACAGCGGCAGCGGCATTTCCGACGAGGAATCGCAAAAGGTTTTCGACCGCTTCTACCGTGGCGAGGGCGCCGACGGCGAGGGAAGTGGTCTGGGTCTGGCGATCGTCCGCGAGATCGCCGAACTGCACTTGGCCGCAGCCAGTCTGCGTCCGAAAAGCAGAAGCACGGATGGCGACGAACAGTCCGGCTGTGTTGCGCGCATCGTCTTTCCGATCCATCGTCCGCAGCCGCTACAGCCATTGCTGCCCAATTCGGTCCAGACGGGCTTCGCCTGAGCATCGTCGGCCGCGCTACCGCGGGCCGAGCCGCGAAACCGATCAGAATGGCAAGTCCTTCGGAAAGGCGATCAGCGCGTCGTGGTCGAGCTGCTCTATCGCTTGCGGGCCCAGTTCGCGGCTGTTCCACGCGTAGTTGAGCTTGGCGTAGATCGCCGGCAACACTTGCGGCAGCAGTTCGTCGATCGCCTCGGGATTGGCCTCGAGCTCGCTGAGGCCGTCTTCGAGCGCATCCATGACGTCGTTGAGGGTCGCGAGAACCCAGTCAGCATCCATCGGGCAGTCCTTCGAATTCGTTTGCCGTCGTCACGCCGGCGCAAGCCGCGCACCTCGGTGGTGCCGGCGGGAAGGCGATCGGGCAGGATCGGCGCCCCCGTGCGAACTTGGCCAAGTTCGCCACCCTAGCAGACAGTACGGCTCCTGGCCAGCGCTCACCGACGGCGACTTTGGCCCGCCCGCCGCCAATACTGGCCAGTTGGTGGCAGGCAAGAGCGGAGAAGCGTCTGCCGACGGTTCGCCCGGATTCGCTTCGGGGCCCTTGAAAGCTCATTTGAACAGCCTTCAATTATCTGATACAGAAAGGATTTGCGGGTAGTGGCGGGAGTCGTTGCGAATGGTGAAATCGTTCTCGCATAGAACGAAGATGTGCCATAATCGGAGCGGCTTGTCGGCTCCGTGCCCGCCTAACGTCTTGTTCCTCAGTGCGGCGCGATGTACTGCCCACGGAAGAGGCAGGGAACAGGCGACGACTTCGTCCGGGAGGAGCGAATTTTCAGTTGTCCAAGGAGGGATACCCAGTGAACGGTTTACTCAAACTCTCGCGGCTGATCGATGGGCTCACCGAGCGCGTCGGCAAGGCCCTCATCTGGCTGGTTCTGGTCGTCACGCTGATCGCCGCCAGCAACGCCGTGATGCGCTACACCCTCAACTACAGCTCGAACGCGTTTCTCGAGATCCAGTGGTACCTGTTCTCGGCGATATTCCTGTTTGGCGCGGGCTACACCTTGATGCGCAACGAGCATGTGCGCATCGATCTGATCGCCGGTCGCTTCTCGAAACGTGGCCAGGCGATGATCGACATATTCGGCATCGTTTTCTTCCTCTTGCCGATGGCGGTCGCCGTGATGTACCTGTCGTGGCCCATCTTCCTGCTCGCCCTGCACAACAACGAACAGTCGAGCAACGCTGGCGGCCTGGTGGTCTGGCCGGTGCGCCTGTTGGTCCCGGTCGGTTTCTTCCTGCTGGTTATTCAGGGCATCTCGGAGCTCATCAAACGCATCGGCTTTCTGCAAGGACTCTGTCCCGACCCGACGGCGAAGGAACACAAGCCGACACCCGAAGAGGAACTGGCGCTGGCGATCAAGGCGCAAAAGGGAGAGCTGTGATGACCGAGTTCGTAATCGCCAACATGGCACCGATCATCTTCGTGTCGATGGTCATATTCCTTCTCGTCGGTTTCCCGGTCGCCTTCGCACTGGCCGCCAACGGCATCTTCTTCGCTCTGATCGGCATCGAGCTCGGCTTGCTCGGTCCGCAGCTTTTCCAGGCCTTGCCGGACCGCATCTTTGGCATCATGAGTAACGACACGCTGCTCGCCATCCCGTTTTTCACCTTCATGGGGCTGATTCTCGAGCGATCGGGCATGGCCGAAGACCTGCTCGACACCATCGGCCAGCTTTTTGGACCGTTGCGCGGTGGCCTGGCCTTCGCCGTCATTTTCGTCGGCGCGCTGCTCGCCGCGACGACCGGCGTCGTTGCCGCCTCGGTCATCTCGATGGGGCTCATTTCGCTGCCGATCATGCTGCGCTACGGTTACGACACCAAGCTCGCCACCGGCGTCATCGCGGCGTCCGGTACGCTCGCCCAAATCATTCCACCTTCGCTGGTGCTGATCATCATGGCCGACCAGTTGGGCAAGTCGGTCGGCGACATGTACGCCGGCGCTTTCATTCCCGGCTTGACGCTGACCGCGTTTTACGTCGGATATGTCGTGCTGGTGGCGATCTTCCGGCCGCGCTGGGTACCGGCGCTACCGCTCGACGCACGCACACTGCGCGGCGGCAGACTTGTGTGGCGCGTATTGACGACATTGGTGCCGCCGCTGATGCTGATCTTTCTTGTCCTCGGCACGATCTTTCTTGGCATCGCTACGCCAACCGAGGGCGGCGCGATGGGAGCTACCGGCGCCCTGATCATGGCCCTGACGCGCCGCCGCCTGTCGTGGAAACTGCTCCGCCAAGCAATGGACACGACGGCCAAGCTGACCACTTTCGTGGTCTTCATCCTGGTCGGCGCGCGCGTCTTTTCGCTCACCTTCTACGGCGTCGACGGCCACCGCTGGGTCGAGCACCTGCTGACCGGCTTACCAGGTGGCGAAGTCGGCTTCCTGATCGTGGTCAACGTGCTGGTCTTCCTGCTGGCGTTTTTCCTCGATTTCTTCGAACTCTCGTTCATCGTCGTACCGCTGCTCGGACCCGTGGCACAGGCGCTGGGAATCGACCTGATCTGGTTCGGGGTCTTGCTGGCGGTCAACATGCAGACTTCGTTCATGCACCCGCCTTTTGGCTTTGCGCTGTTCTACTTGCGCTCGGTGGCTCCGGCGGCGGTCAAGACGACCGACATCTACTGGGGAGCGATTCCCTTCGTCTGCATCCAGATCATCATGGTGACGATCCTCATCTTCGTACCGCAGTTGGTGACCTTCGGCCTGGCGCAGGATGTTGCGGTCGATCTCGACAAAGTGCAGATCGAAATGCCGACGTCCGACTACGGTGCCCCAGCGGGCTTGCAGGGTCCGTCGGGGGCTTCGCCGGCCGACGCGGAAGATGCGGCCAGCAAGGCAATCCGCGATGCGATGAAGCAGGATCAGGGCAAGTAGCCGAGAGAGGCACGGAACGAAACACCCCCGGCCAACAAAAAAAGCGGAGGCTACGGCCTCCGCTTTCCATTCGCAGCGACAGCGACGGTATTGCCCTGGTCGCGTCGCCCGGCAGTCGACTATCTCTTGCTGTACATATAGTTCGTGTAGGCGCCCTCGGCAACCCGCATCCAGAGGTTCTGATCGTCCATGAACTTTTTGTAATCGTCGTAAATCTTCTTGAAGCCCGGATTGCTCGCCGAGGTTTCGGCATAGACCTCCATGGCCGCCTTGTAGCAGGCGTCCATCACTTCTTTCGGGAACTGCTTCAATTGTGTCCCGGACCCGACCAGTTGCTTGAGCGCCGTCGGGTTCTTGGCATCGTACTTGGCAACCATGTCGACGTGCGCGTCGGCACAGGCGATCTGCAGAATGGTCTGGTACTCCTTCGGCAGTTCGGCCCACTTCTTGGCACCGACATAGGCCGACACCTGAGGGCCACCCTCCCACCAACCAGGATAGTAGTAAAACTTTGCCACCTTGTTGAAACCGAGCTTCTGGTCGTCGTAGGGACCGATCCATTCGGCAGCGTCGATCGTACCTTTCTCGAGCGCCGGATAGATGTCGCTTCCCGGAATCTGTTGCGGTACGGCACCCAGTTTGCTGATCACGGCGCCGGCAAAACCGCCGATGCGGATTTTCAGCCCTTTCAGATCGGCAACCGTCTTGATTTCCTTGCGATACCAGCCACCCATCTGGGTCGTGGTGTTGCCGCAGGGAATGGTCACGATGTTGGACTTGCCGAACAACTCCGCCATCAGCTTGCCGCCATTGCCGTGACGCATCCAGGCGTCCATCTGACGGTTGGTCATGCCGAAAGGAACCGCGGTCTCGAGCGCATAGGCGGGATCCTTGCCGAAATAGTAATAGGAGACCGTATGCCCCATTTCAACCGTACCGTCCTTGACAGCGTCGAATACCGCCGGCCCGGGAACGATTTCGCCACCCGCGAAAACCTGAATCTGGAACTTCCCGCCGGTGGCCTCGGCGACTCGCTTGGCCATCACCTCGGCACCGCCGTAAATGGTGTCCAGGCTCTTCGGAAAACTTGACGCCAGCCGCCACTTGATGGTCGGCGCGTTCTGCGCGATCGCCGGCATGGCCATGCTTCCGGCGGCAAGGCCGACGCCCGCATTCTTCAAGAAAGAACGTCTTTCCACATTTGTCTCCTGTAGGTTTTTGTTAACGGTCAAGGCAACTCCAGACTCCTCTCGGTGACGAAAATCAAGACCCTTATCCTCGCCCCCGGCATCTTTCCCCGCGGCGGGCGAGGTGCCTTTCGTGAGCCACGGCACGACCTCCCCCTTGACAGGTTGCCGTGTGATTATAGCCAATAGCACTAGGCGGCAATCAACGATTTGCGTCTGCCGCGCCGGAAGCTAGCGACCCGCCACCTTCATTTGCTCGATGAGCAGCGACCCGACCTGCTTGGAGCCGCGGACGAGAACGTCGTTACCAACCGCCGCGACATTGCCCAGCATGTCGCGCAGATTGCCCGCGATGGTGACGCCCTCGACCGGATGGGCGATCTCGCCGTCTTCGATCCAGTAGCCTGCCGCGCCGCGCGAATAGTCGCCGGTGACGTAGTTGACGCCATGGCCCAGCAGTTCGGTGACCAGCAATCCACGCCGCATTTTCTTGAGCAGGCCGCGGAAGTCGCGCTTGCCTGGGTGGACGATGAGGTTGTGGCAGCCGCCGGCATTGCCGGTCGTCTGCATGCCCAGCTTGCGCGCGGAGTAGGTGCTCAGGAAATAGCCCTGCAGCCGCCCGTCACTGACTACCTCACGCTCTTGTGTCGCAACGCCGTCGCTGTCGAACCAAGTACTGGCCAGCGCACCGGGCAGGTGCGGGCGTTCGCTGATACGGACTTTCTTCGAAAAAACCCGCTTGCCTAGACTATCGACCAGGAAAGACGTCTTTCGGTAGAGGCTGCCGCCGCTCACCGCGTGCACGAAATTGCCGATCAACGACGGGGCAAGGGGCGCTTCGAAGAGTACCGGCACGCGGCAGGTCTTGATCTTCCGCGCACCAAGCCGCGACAGCGCGCGCTGCGCCGCACGCTGGCCGATCGACTCAGGCGAATCGATCGCCAGCGGATGGCGGGTGATCGAATACCACTCGTCGCGCTGCATGTGCTCGTTCTGACCGGCGATCACCGAGCACGACAGATAGTGTCGCGAGGTCGGATAGCCGCCCATGAAACCGAGACTGTTGGCCGAGACGAACTGTCCCTCCTGGATCGACAGCATCGCTCCCTCGGAGTTGCTGATCTGAGGGCTGACGGCAAAGGCGGCCTGCTCGCAACGCCGGGCGAGTTCGACCGCCGCCTCGACCGACAGCACCCACGGATGGTAGAGGTCGAGGTCCGGCAGTTTATCGCTGTCGACCGCCAGCAGCGCGGCATCCGGCAATCCCGCGCAGGGATCGGCGGCTGTGAAGCGGGCAATGTTCAAGGCCGCGTCGGCTGTCTCGCGCAAGGCGGCCGGCGAAAAATCCGAAGTACTTGCCTGTCCCTTGCGCTGGTCCAGGTAAATCGTCACGGCCAACGACTTGTCGCGGTTGTACTCGATCGTTTCGATCTCGCCGCGACGAACCGTCACCGATTGCCCAAAGCCGTCCGAAACGTCGACCTCGCAGGCGCTGGCACCCTGTTTCTCGGCGTACGCCAGGACGTCGCGCGCCAGTTCCTGAAGTGTGGAGAAGCGATGGCTGAAACGCGATTCTGACAAGATTGGAGTGGGGGTTCGACGAGGCATGAGGACGGTGGCCGGAAGCGAAAACGGCTATCATAGCAGTTCCCCTGGGCACCATTGATGCCAGACCATCCGTTCCCCCTTATACCGCGAGAGGCGGATCGTAAGCCACCAATGAAGACTCTCGACGAAGCAACGGCGCCTCCGTCCAAAACGCAGCGCAAAAGGGCCATGGAAGAGCTCCAGGCGCTCGGTGAAGATCTGGTCACACTGGCCGCCGAGCGACTGAAGAAGATCGATCTGCCCGAGGAACTGCGGGCAGCGGTCGACCAAGTGCAGCGCATGACGCGGCACGACGATGCGCGGCGGCGACAGATGCAGTATGTCGGCCGGCTGATGCGCGACGTGGACCCGGCGCCGATACGCGCGGCTTTGGCAGCGATGCGTGGCGAATCGCTAGAGGAGACGGCGAGGCTGCACCGCATCGAACGTCGGCGCGCCGATTTGCTGGCCGACGAGAAGGTCCTGTACGAAATCGCCAATGCGTATCCGTCGCTCGATTTACAGCATCTGCGTTCGCTGCGCCGCGCGGCTCTTCTCGAACAGGAAAGAAGCAAGCCGCCACGCAGCTACCGCGCCATATTTCAGTTACTCAAGGACGTCGAAGGGAGCGCTGCCCGCGTCGCCGACGACGATAGACATGACGAACAATGAACTTGTGATCGGCCTGCTGTCAATCAGCGACCGCGCGACACAGGGTGGCTATCGCGACCAGGGGATCCCGGCGCTAGAGGAGTGGTTGGGCGGCGCGTTGAAGAGCCCCTGGCGGGCTGTGACGCGCCTGATTGCCGACGATCAGCGGACGATCGAAGGGACGCTGATCGAACTGGTCGATGAGTGCGGTTGCCATCTGGTATTGACCACGGGCGGCACCGGTCCGGCACCGCGAGACGTCACTCCGGAGGCCACGCTCGCCGTGGCGGACAAGATCCTGCCCGGCTTCGGCGAGGAAATGCGGCGCATCAGCCTGAATTTCGTACCCACCGCGATCCTCTCGCGCCAAGTCGGGGTCGTTCGCGGCCAAGCGCTGATCCTCAACCTGCCAGGTCAGCCGAAATCAATCAAGGAGACCCTCGAAGGCGTGAGGACGGCTGACGGCGTGCTGACCGTCGCCGGCATCTTCGCTGCGGTTCCCTACTGTCTCGACCTCATCGGCGGCCCTTATGTCGAAACCGTCGACCGGGTGGTCCGTGCCTTTCGGCCGAAATCGGCCCTGCGGCCTGCTGCCGAAGCCCCTCAGGCGGCCGAAGACGGGTCGTGGAAACGGCCGATATCGTAATCGGCTCCGCTCTCCTCGAGTTCCGCCGGCGTCAGCACATGGCGCTGCCCAGCATCCGCGAACTCCAGAGTCTCGCGGACATTGAAGTCACCCCGCGGCAGCACGATACGCACCTGTCCCGGCGTACCGCCGTCGCGTAACCAGATTCCGGGCACGCCGATGGCCGCCGAGAAACCGCTTCGCCGTGGCCGCAGGTCGATGCTCTGCGCCTGCCTGGACAGCAACTGGATACCCAGGTTGACACGCCCGCCAGCCAGGCGGTTGAAACGCCGCACGACACCGAGCAACCAGTTGTCGCCACCCTCGGGCTGCAAGGAAAGCAGAGTACCGAGCGTGATCCGGTCGGCCGGATTGTCCGCCACGCAAGCGCGAAACCCCCCCCGGCTGACGTTCTCGACCAGCCAAACCTCGTTCGCCAGGTTGCTCTCCAAGGCCGAAGCGGTTCGCCCAAACACCGCATGGCCGGCCGAGAACCCGTGCCGTACGGTGACTCGCGTTTTGACCGCATGGCGCTGAAAAAGTCGCTGCGGCGGATGTACCGACCAATGAACGCGCAAGTGCCGCAACACCGGCAACAGAACGTTCGGCGGATAGTCGCCGCCAAGGTTGAGATCGGGCGGAATTTCGCCGTGTTCGACGACATGAATCAGTTCCTCCAGGGCGGCGAGCACCGTTCCCGGCGAGTAAAAGCGCAGCCCCGGGCGCGTCGAGCCCGGGTGGCGCGCCAATCGGACCGGCACCGAACCGCTTGCCGCGTCGACCCAATAGACGCTGTCCCGGCGGCAATCGGCGGAGAAGACGAAGCACGGCAGGAAGTGCGCGATCAGGCGGTCGGCGAGTTCGATCTGCAACGGAAGCAGACTGTCCATGGACGACGCAAAGAACACGATGGCCCGCAGATACTGCTGCGCGACGCTGGTCATTCCACGCAGCGTCGGATAGAGCTGCAGCAGCTTCTGCGCGTGCCCTGCGTTCTCCGCCGCCAGATAGGTTTGGCCGAGCGCCATCCAGAGGCTGTCGTCGATCGGACCGTAGCGGTAAGCCAGCCATTTCAGATGAACGTTGCGTGCCGCCTGGGCACGCGTGTCGGCCAGCGCTAGCGAGGTCTTGAACAGATCCACGCCCTTGCCCTTCGGGTCGCGCTGGGAACGTTCGACACTCGCCGAGTAGAGACTGGCGATCTCGCGCCAGTAGGCGCAAGTCTTGGTCCATAGGCGCTGTTCTTCGGCTCTCGGCAGGCCGACCGTCTGCAGATAGTCGCGCGCCAGGCGGCGCAGGTGAGGCTGCGCCGCCTCGTCGAGCTGGCGAAGAATGTCAAAATAGTGGTCTAAGCGAAAATCCTTGGTATCCTTCAACGATTCGAACCAGTTCATCACTTCGTCGACCGCATTCCCCGCCTTGGCGACATGCAAGTCCGCCAGAACGCGCTTCAGCTCCTTGGCGTCGGCGAGAAGGTGATCGGGACGTCGGGGAAACAAGTTGAGGATCATCGGAGTCAGCCGTATCGCGGGCGGTCGTGGCCCAACGCTAAATTGTAATGCATTCCGTTTGACAGGCCGCAAGCATGCAGCAGTATCTCGATCTCATGCGCCATGTTCTCGAACACGGCGTACCCAAGTCAGACCGCACCGGCACCGGCACGCGCTCCATATTCGGCTGGCAGATGCGCTTCGATCTCGCCGCCGGCTTTCCGTTGCTGACCACCAAGAAACTTCATTTTCGTTCGATCGTCCATGAATTGCTCTGGTTTCTGCGCGGCGACACCAATATCCGCTACCTGCAGCAGAACGGTGTCCGCATTTGGGACGAATGGGCCGACGCGAGCGGCGATCTCGGCCCGGTCTATGGCCGGCAGTGGCGCCGCTGGCCAACTGCCGACGGCGGCGAAATCGACCAGATCGCACAACTCGTCGTCCGCCTGAAGAAAGATCCGAACTCTCGCCGTCATCTGGTCACGGCCTGGAACCCCGCCGATGTAGAACGAATGGCGCTGCCGCCCTGCCACGCTTTGTTCCAGTTCTACGTCACCCCGGCGACAACGGAAGATCATGATGGCCGCGCGAAACTCTCCTGTCAGCTGTACCAGCGCAGTGCCGACGTCTTTCTCGGCGTGCCGTTCAATATCGCTTCCTACGCGCTGTTGACCTTGATGGTGGCGCAGGTGTGCGGTTACCGACCAGGCGACTTCGTGCACACTTTTGGCGACGCGCATCTGTACAGCAACCATTTCGAACAGGCGCGCTGTCAACTTGCCCGCGCAACACGGGCACTGCCAACGCTCCGACTCAACCCAGCCACCAATGATCTGTTTGCCTTTTGTTTTGAGGACTTCTCCCTCGAAGGCTATGATCCCCATCCTCACATTGCAGCTCCGGTCGCCGTCTGAACGGCGAACGATGGGTACGCCGAACGCCCGATGGCCGTTTGCCAGGCGATGATTTCGCTGATCGCCGCCCTGGCGCGCAACCGCAGCATTGGTCAAGAGCAGCGATTGCTCTGGCACCTGCCGGAAGACATGCGGCACTTTCGCGAGACGACGCTTGGCAAGACGGTGGTCATGGGCCGGAAAACCTGGGAGTCGCTGCCACCGGCCTATCGTCCCCTGCCAAATCGGCACAACATCGTCGTCAGCCGCAACCTGGCGTATCAAGCAGGGGGCGCGACGCTGGCGCATTCGATCGACGAAGCGCTGCGTCTGGCCGGAGACGCCGACGAGGTCTTCGTCATCGGCGGCGAGGATCTCTATCGCCAGACGCTGCCGCTGGCCTGCCGTCTCTACCTGACCGAAATCGCCGACGATTTTCCAGGCGACGCCTTCTTTCCCGAAGTCGCTCCCGACGAGTGGCGAGAAGTCTCCCGACGCACTGGAAACGCGCCGTCGAACCGCGACGACAGACGGGAAGCGGGACCTTCCTTCGACTTCGTGGTCTACGAGCGCACCTGACCGGGGCGAAGATGGCGGCTTGCCAGGCTACCTCCCCGCGCTTAGGATTAATAGCTGATCAAACTATCTTCGAGTTCGCCGATGCCGGATCGACTTCAGCACTATCTGCAGGCCAGCGACGGTGCCGGCAAGGTACTCGAGCACGCCGGCCGCCTGATCCGGATTGCCGGCCTCTACGCCGAGATCGCACCGAGGCATCTGAGCGGGGCAAGTCAGGTCGCCAACCTCAAGTCGGGAGTCGTCGTCATCCACGCCGACAACGGTGCGGTGGCGACCAAACTCCGCCAGATGGCACCAACGCTGGTCGAGGAACTGCGGAAACGCGGCATCGAATGCCACGCGCTTCGGGTCAAGGTACAGGCGCGCACAGCGTTCGCGGTGCCCCGACCGCCGCTCCTCAAACCGCTCAGCGCGAGAGCTGGTGAGGATCTATCGACGCTATGTGAAACGCTGCCGGCCTCGCCCTTGCGACAGGCACTCGAAACGCTCCTGGCCCGCGCGGCTAGAGAGGAATGACGGCCACCCGCTCGACGATCATCAACGCGAAAATCAGCAGTGCGACGAGCAGCGAATAGCGAAACAGCCTCCAGGCAAACTGCAGGTAGCGTACATCGCGGGTAAACAGAAAGATCGCCACACCACCGGCGACGGCGATGACCGTCAGGACCGCCAGCAGGCGCAGCAACCACATGCCGTCAGTTAGCCGGCGAAGCCAGCCAGCGGACAACCGACTGCGGTGCCAGCTCGTGGTTCTCGAAAGTGACGTAGTCCCAGGCGTCGGGTTGCGCCAGCAGCTCGCGCGCCAGCGCGTTGTTCAGCGCGTGCCCCGACTTGTGGGCGACGAAGGACGCCAACAGCGGGTGCCCGAGCAGATAGAGGTCGCCGATGGCATCGAGCACCTTGTGCTTGACGAACTCGTCGTTGTAGCGCAAGCCGTCGGCGTTCAGCACCCGGTATTCGTCGAGCACGACGGCGTTGTCCAGACCACCGCCCTGCGCCAGACCGTTTTCGCGCAACCACTCGACTTCCTGCATGAAACCGAAGGTCCGTGCACGCGCCACTTCCCGGACGTAGGAATGCTCGGCGAAGTCGACGCTCACCGACTGACCGGTACGGTCGATCGCCGGATGGTTGAAGCCGATCGAGAACGACAGGCGAAAGCCGTTGTAGGGATCCAGACGCGCCGACTTTTCGCCCGCAGCATCTTGTTCACTGACCACTATCGACCGTTTGACGCGGATGAATTTTTTGGCGACCGGCTGTTCTTCGATGCCGGCGGATTGTATGAGAAACACGAACGGCGAAGCGGAACCGTCGAGAATCGGCAACTCGGCCGCGTCGAGATCGACGAAGGCGTTGTCGATACCGAGGCCGGCGAAAGCCGACATCAGATGTTCGACCGTCCCCACCTTGGCGCCGCCGCTCTCCAGGCAGGAGCACATGCGCGTATCGCTGACGAGTTGGGCAAAAGCCGGCACGTCAACGACCGGTTCCAGATCGACACGACGAAAAACGATGCCCGTGTCGGGCGCTGCCGGACGCAGGCTGATGGTTACCTTGACGCCGGAATGCAGGCCGACGCCCGCCGCGCGGACTACCGACTTGAGTGTTCGCTGTTTCAACATGTGTCTGAAAGAATTGTGGAATTGACGAATTCTAGCACAGCCCGCGCGGTCCCGGAAGGCGCCAATCCCGGCAGAGGAGTTACCCGATTTCCCGCTCAGTCAGCCTGCTTGCGCAAGAAAGCCGGGATGTCGTAGCGATCGACGCCGCTGTTGGCCAGCGCTTCGACTGTCGCGCTGCGTCCTTTGCGGACAATCGCCGGCACCTGGTCGAGGCTCGAGTAGTCGATGTTCGGGCTGTGCCCGAAACGGCTGTCGGTGCCCGTCGCCTGGCTGAACGCGCTGTTGATCACCTCGAAGTTCTGCCGCTTGGCCTGTGCTTGGCCGAGGCCGGTCGCCACCACGGTCACGCGAATGTCCTCGCCCATGTTTTCGTCGTAGACGGCGCCGAAAATGATGTGCGCGTCGTCAGCGGCGAAGGCGCGGACGGTGTTCATTACTTCATTGACTTCCTTCATCTTCAACGAGCGCGTGGCGGTGATATTGACCAGCACGCCCTTGGCGCCGGACAGGTTGACCCCTTCGAGAAGCGGCGAGGCGACCGCACGCTCGGCGGCGATTCGCGCCCGATCCACGCCGGCGGCGTTGGCCGAGCCCATCATGGCCATTCCCATTTCGCCCATCACCGTGCGCACGTCCTCGAAGTCGACGTTCACCAGCCCCGGGAAGTTGATGATCTCGGCAATACCTCCGACGGCGTTGCGCAGCACATTGTCGGCGGCTTTGAACGCGTCGTCCATCGACACATCGTCGCCCAGCACGTCCATCAGACGATCATTGAGGATCACGATAAGCGAATCGACATGCTTCTGCAGTTCGCCGATGCCGACTTCCGCGACTTTCAGGCGCTTGCCCTCGAAGCCGAACGGCTTGGTAACCACGGCGACGGTCAGGACGCCCAGTTCGCGCGCCACTTCGGCGACGATGGGCGCGGCGCCGGTGCCGGTGCCCCCGCCCATGCCGGCGGTAATGAAGACCATGTGTGCGCCCTTGAGCGACTCGGCGATCGCTTCGCGTTCCTCCATCGCGGCGCTGCGCCCGGCCTCGGGCTTGGCGCCGGCACCCAGTCCGGTCTTGCCGAGCTGCAGCTTCTGCACGGCGATACTGCGGCCCAGGGCCTGGGAGTCGGTATTGGCGGCGATGAAGTCAACGCCATTGACGCCCTCGCGGATCATGTGATCGACGGCGTTGCCGCCGGCACCGCCGATACCGATCACCTTGATCACGGTGTCCATGTCGCTTGATCCCTGTTCTTTGTCGATGATTTCAAACATTGTCGCCTCCTCTGCAAAAAGCTGGTTGATAACTGGAAAATAAAATGTCGCCCGCGGCCTCGACCGTTCTCAGAAGTTCTTCTCGAACCACGATTTCATGCGGCCAAATACCTGTTTCACGTCGCGTGTCTCCCGCACCTTGAGGCCGCGCTTGCGTTGCGTCTGCGCTTCGAGCAACAGACCGCAGGCCGTCGCAAAGCGCGGGCTCTGCACCACATCGGCCAAGGCTCCCTGATACTTGGGCACCCCCAGGCGAACCGGCATGTGGAAAATCTCCTCGCCGAGTTCGATCATTCCCGGCATCACGGAGGCACCGCCGGTAAGCACGATTCCCGACGACAGCACATCCTCGAAACCGGAGCGGCGGAGCTCGGCCTGGATCAGTTCGAAGAGTTCCTCGACGCGCGGCTGGATGACGTCGGCCAACGCGCGGCGCGACAGCTTGCGCGATGGACGGTCGTCGACTCCAGCCACGTCGAGCACATCGTCGGGGTCGGCCAGGTGGGCAACGGCGCAGCCGTAGGTACGCTTGATGTCTTCGGCCTCGCGCGTCGGGGTCCGCAAGGCCATCGCGATGTCGTTGGTGATCTGATCACCGGCAATCGGTATCACCGAAGTGTAGCGGATCGCGCCCTGCGTCCATACCGCCAGATCGGTCGTTCCACCGCCGATGTCGATCAGGCAGATGCCGAGGTCCTTCTCGTCCTCCGAGAGCACGGCGCGGCTCGAAGCGAGCGGCTGCAGAACCAGGTCGTTTACTTCCAGACCGCAGCGCCGGACGCACTTGACGATATTCTGTGCCGCCGAGACGGCACCGGTAACGATGTGCACCTTCACCTCGAGGCGAAAGCCGCTCATGCCAATCGGCTCGCGGATGCCGTCCTGATCGTCGATGATGAATTCCTGGGTAAGGATGTGCAGAATCTCCTGATCGGCCGGGATGGGCATCGCACGCGCCGTTTCGATCACCCGGTCGACGTCCATCGGAGTGACTTCCTTGTCCTTGATGGCGACCATGCCGTTCGAATTGAAGCTCCTGATGTGGCTGCCGGCGATGCCGGTATAAACGTCGCGCACCTTGCAGTCGGCCATCAGTTCGACTTCCTGCAAGACACGCGAGATCGTGGCAACGGTCTCCTCGATGTTGACCACGACGCCCTTCTTCAGCCCCTTCGATTCCTGCGAACCCATGCCGATCACGTTCACCCGCCCTTCGGGAGTGAGTTCAGCGACCAGCGCGACGATCTTCGATGTACCGATGTCGAGTCCGACGATCAGATCCTTGCTATCCCTGCTCATTTCTTTCCTTTGACTTCTTGAACTGCACTGGCCGGAAAGCGCAGCGCGAAACCGTTCGGGTAGCGCATGTCTACCACCAGCGGCCGACCAAGGCGCGTCTCCGACAAGGTCGGATAGTAGTCGACGAAGCGCTGCAGGCGAAGGAGGATAGGCGCCTTTGCTTGTTCGCGACCGAGTTCAACCAGCATGCCGTTTTCCATTTTCAGCAACCACGCCAACCGCGTCGACAGAGCCAGTTGTGCCGGCCTTGTCCCGGTGGGCTTCAACTGCTCCGCGAACTCCGCGTAACGACGCAGAACCTCGACCGATGACCCGGCCGGACCGCTGAGCCGAGGCAGTGCTTGTGGTCGCGCCAGCGGCGCGGTGAACACTTCGCCAAAGGTATTGACCAACTCTCCCTGACCGTCGCCCCAATGGGCCGCCGCCTGCTGTTCCTCGATACGCACCTCGAGCCGGGCGGGCCACTTGCGCCACACTTCGGCACGGCGTACCCACGGCAGTTGCTCGAGCGCCAGACGAACGGCTTCTGGATTGACGGTGAAAAAATTGCCCTGCAGGACCGGCGACAGCGCCTGCTCGATGTCTTCCTGCCGAAGCTCCCGAAGTTCGTGTTTGATCGCCACCTCGTGCAACGGAAAGAGTCGCAGACGCGGTGCTCCCCAGATCACCGCCGCAAACAGCAAGGCCGTTCCGGCCGCCACGAGGAGCAGATCGGCAATGGCGGTCAGCAAGCGCGGTTTGTGCCACATCGCTCATCCCAGAGTGGCAAGTGCCAGGACGCGGACGACCAGTTCCTCGTAGCTGATGCCTGCGGCGCGCGCCGCCATCGGCACCAGCGAGTGGTCGGTCATTCCGGGCGAGGTATTGACCTCGAGGAAATAGGCCTGCTGCTCGCCAGAGGCGTCGGGCTGGTCGAGCAGAAAATCGACCCGCCCCCAGCCACGCCCGCCCAGAACGCGAAAAGCCTCGAGCGCTTGCGCGCGAAGCTGGGCTTCACGGGCCTCGGGGAAACCGCAGGGACAGCGATAGGCGGTATCGTCGCGCAGGTACTTGGCCTCGTAATCGTAAAACTCGTTACCCGGCTCGATCTTGATGATCGGCAGCGCCTGGTCGCCGAGAATGGCGACGGTGTACTCGCCGCCCAGTATCGCGCGCTCGGCGATCACCAGCGAGTCGTAGCGCGCGGCCGCGACGCGCGCTACGGCCAGATCATCGACCGTCTTGACTTTCGTGATGCCGATCGACGAGCCTTCGTTGGCCGGCTTGACGAACAAAGGCAGCCCAAGTGCCGAAGCCACGCTCGCCAGATCAGTCTGCTCGTCGAGCAGCACATACTCCGGCACCGGCAAACCCGCCGCACGCCACAGCAGCTTGCTTCGCCATTTGTCCATTCCCAGCGCAGAAGCCATCACACCACTGCCGGTGTAGGGAATGCCCATCAGCTCGAGCACACCCTGGATCGTCCCGTCTTCGCCATAACGTCCGTGCAAAGCGATGAAGGCACGATCGAAGACTCTCAGCTCGTCGAGTCGGCGCTCGGCCGGGTCGAAAGCCTGGGCGTCTACCCCCTGTCGCTGCAAGGCAGCCAGGACGCGCGAACCACTGTTCAGCGACACTTCGCGCTCGGCCGAGCGCCCGCCGAAGAGTACCGCAACCTTTCCGAAGTCCCCGCTGTTCATCCCTTGATCCTACCCGCTAACGAGTTTGCCGGGAACGCCCCCAATCGACCCGGCGCCCATCGTGATCACCACGTCGCCGTCGCGGGCGACGTCGAGTATGGCTTGCGGCAAATCGGCCACGCTGTCGACGAAGAACGGTTCGACCTTGCCCGCGACGCGCAGCGCGCGCGCCAGCGCCCGCCCGTCAGCGGCGACGATCGCCTGCTCGCTGGCCGCATACACTTCGGTCAGCACCAGGGCGTCGACGCCGCTCAGCACTTTCACGAAGTCTTCGAAATGGTCGCGCGTGCGCGTGTAGCGATGCGGCTGGAAGGCCAGCACCAGACGGCGGCCCGGAAATGCACCCCGCGCCGCCGCGAGCGTCGCGCTCATCTCGACCGGGTGATGGCCGTAGTCGTCGATCAGCGTGCAGCGACCGCCACGCGGGAGTTGAATGTCACCGTAGCGCTGGAAGCGGCGACCGACGCCGCGAAAGTCGCTCAGCGCCTTGAGGATCGCCTCGTCGGCCACCCCGAGCTCGCTGGCCACCGCGATCGCCGCCAAGGCATTGAGCACATTATGCCTCCCCGGCAGGTTGAGGGTGACCGGCAGTCGGCTGACGCTGCCGTTCACCCTGACGCAATCGAAGCGCATCTGGCCGCCCTGCGCGCTGACGTTCTCGGCGTAGAAGCTAGCCGAAGGATCGAGACCGTAAGTGACGATCTGTTTGCTCACCCGCGGCAGGATTTCGCGCACGTTGGCGTCGTCCGTGCAGAGCACGGCGACGCCGTAAAACGGCAGGCGGTGCAGGAAATCGACGAAAGACTGCTTGAGTCGATTGAAGTCGTGGCCATAGGTCTCCATGTGGTCGGCATCGATGTTGGTGACCACCGAGAGCACCGGGGAGAGGTACAGAAAGGACGCATCAGACTCGTCCGCTTCGGCCACCAGGAAATCCCCCGAACCGAGACGGGCGTTGGCACCGGCGGCGTTGAGACGCCCACCGATGACGAAGGTCGGATCCATGCCGCCTTCGGCGAGGATCGACGCCACCAGGCTGGTCGTCGTTGTCTTGCCGTGCGTACCGGCAACGGCGATCCCCTGTTTGAGCCGCATCAACTCGGCCAGCATCTGCGCGCGCGGCACCACCGGAACCTGGCGGCGGCGCGCCGCGACGACTTCGGGATTGTCCGCCTTGACGGCTGAAGAGACGACCACCGCGTCGGCCGCGTCGATGTTCGCCGCGGCGTGCCCGACGACGGTGCGTACGCCGAGGGTGGCGAGGCGCCGAGTCACCGAGTTGTCGGCCAAATCCGAACCGCTGACCGAGAATCCCAGATTGGCCAGCACTTCGGCGATGCCGCTCATTCCGGCGCCACCTATACCGACGAAGTGGATATTCCTGACCTTGTGTTTCACTTGCTCAACTCCTCGCACAGACGCGCAAGCTCGCGGGTGGCCTCCGGCCGGGCCAGTTGGCGAGCCTTTTCGGCCATTTCCAGCAACTGAGCGAAAGGCGTTGCGCAAAGCCGGCCGACCGACTCCGGCGTCAACTCCGCCTGCGGCAGCAGGATGGCCGCGCCGGCCGCCGACAGGAAGCGGGCGTTGGCCGTCTGATGATCGTCGACGGCATGCGGAAAAGGCACCAGGATGCTGGCTACTCCGGTCGCCGCGACTTCGGCGACGGTCAGCGCGCCGGCCCGGCAGATCACCAGGTCGGCCCACTCGTAGGCGCCCGCCATGTCCTCGATGAAGGCGGCGCACTGTGCCTGTACGCCGGCCGTCGCGTAGTTCCGTGCGGCTTGCGCCAAATGCCTTTCCCCGGCTTGGTGCACCACCATGGGTCGCTGCTCGGCGGCGAGCAGTGCCAGACCGCGGGGAATCATCTCGTTGAGCGCATTGGCCCCCTGGCTGCCACCCAGGACGAGCAGACGCAGGGGCGCCCGACGACCGGCCAGGCGAGCCGCCGGCGCCGCTACGCGAGCCATTTCCGGACGCACCGGATTGCCGACCCAGAGGCCTTTCGGCAGAACGTCGGGAAAGCCGCAGGCGACGCGATCGGCCAGCCTGGCGAGCACCCGATTGGCCAGCCCGGCCACCGAGTTCTGCTCGTGGATGAGCAGCGGGCGACCCAGCAGTGCCGCCATGATGCCACCCGGAAAGCTGACGTAGCCACCCATGCCGAGAACGACATCCGGGCTGACGCGGCGAATCTCGCGCCGTGCCTGGCGACACGCCGAGAACAGGTGAAAGGGCAGCAGCAGTTTGCGCAGCAGGCCCTTGCCACGCAGCGCGGCGAAGCGCACCCAGGCCATTTCGTAGCCGCGCGAGGGAACGAGCTTCGCCTCCATGCCGTCCGGGGCGCCCATCCAGACCACCTTCCAGTCGCGGCTGCGCAGGAAGTCGGCGACCGCCAACCCGGGAAAGACGTGGCCCCCGGTGCCGCCCGCCATGACCAGAAGCGTCCTGCTCACACCTTCGCTCCACGCATCAGTTGGCGGTTCTCCCAGTCGATTCTGAGCAGCACGGCAAGCGCCACGCAATTGGCCAGGATGCCCGAACCGCCAAAGCTCATCAGCGGCAGCGTCAAACCCTTGGTCGGCAAAAGGCCGGTGTTCACCCCCATGTTGATGAAGCTTTGCACGCCCAGCCAGACACCTAGGCCTTGCGCCACCAGCGCCGAGTACAGGCGGTCGAGGGCGACCGCCTGGCGGCCGATGGCGAAGGCACGCTGGATCAGCAGGCCGAACAGGACGATCACCACGAGGACACCGACGAAGCCGAGTTCTTCGGCGATCACGGCGAGCAGGAAGTCGGTGTGCGCTTCCGGCAGGTAGAACAGTTTTTCGACGCTGGCCCCCAGCCCGACGCCCAGCAACTCGCCGCGACCGAAGGCGATCAGGGCGTGCGAGAGCTGATAGCCGCGACCGAAAGCGTCGGCCCAGGGGTCCATGAAGCCGAAGATGCGATCCCGCCGGTAAGGAGAGAAAATGATCAGCGCGGCGAAGGCGGCGAGCAGAACGAGAATCAGCACGACGAACAGGCGCGCGCGCATGCCGCCGAGAAAGAGAATCCCCATCGCGATGGCGATGATGACGACGAAGGCACCAAAGTCCGGCTCCTTGAGCAGCAGGACACCGACCGCCACCATCGCACTGGCCAGCGGCAGAAAGGCACGCTTCAGATCGTGCATGTGCGGCATTTTGCGCGTCGTGTAGTCGGCGGCGTAGAGAACGGCAAACAGCTTCATCAACTCCGACGGCTGCAGATTGACGATCCCGAGCGGCAACCAGCGCCGCGCGCCGTTGACTTCGCGGCCGATACCGGGAATCAGGACCAGCGCCAGCAATACGAAACCGCCGACGAACAGCCACGGCGACCACTGCTGCCAGGTCCGCATCGGCACCTGGAAGGCGATCGCCGCGCCGACCAGGCCGATGGACAGAAAAACGGCGTGGCGGAGCAGGAAGTAGGCCGGCTGATTGCCGGTCAAGCGCCCGGCCTCGGCGGTCGCCATCGACGCCGAATAGACCATCACCATCCCGATCACGAGCAGCATGACGCTGCTCCAGAGAAGCGCCAGATCGATTTCCGATGGCAGGCGACGCGGTGCGGCTCGCAACATCAGGCAGCCCCCCTTTCCAAACGACGAACGGCATCGACAAAGGCTTCGGCGCGATGCGCGTAGTCTCGATACATGTCGAAGCTGGCGCAGGCCGGCGAGAGCAATACGGCGTCACCGGGCTGAGCCTGGGCGGCGCACCAGCCGACCGCCTCGGCCATGTCAGCGCAACGACGCTGCGCCACCCGGCAAGTCGAAAGGGCCGCCGCGATGGCTTCCGCATCGCGGCCGATCAGTGCGACAGCCCGCGCATGGGCGTCGATCGCCGGCTTCAACGGCGAGAAATCCTGTCCTTTGCCTTCGCCGCCGAGAATGATCACGACCCGCCGGTCGAGACCCTGCAAGGCGGCCAGTGTGGCGCCGACGTTGGTTCCCTTGGAGTCGTCGTAGTACTCGACACCGGCGATTTCGGCCACCCGCTCGACACGGTGCGCGAGGCCCGCGAAGGCCGCCAGGGCAGACAGGACGCCGCGTGGCTCGATGCCGACCGCTGCACAAAGCGCCAGCGCCGCCATCGCATTGGCGGCGTTGTGGCGGCCGACGAGTCGCATGTCGCGCAAGGCGATCAAGCGTTCGCTGCCGCGCACGATCCAGTTGTCCGTGATCCCGTAGTCGCCGCTGCCGGCCGGCGAATCGAGGCCGAAAGTCACTACGTTGCGCCCAGCGCGCCGCGCCGCGAGACTGCGCGCATCGTCGCGATTAAGCACCATCACGCCGTTGCCGTGAAAGACTCGCGCCTTGCTGGCCGCGTAATCGTCGATGCCGGAATAGCGGTCGAGATGGTCCTCGCTGACGTTGAGCAGCGTCGCCGCGTCCGCGGCCAGGCTGTGCGTCGTTTCGAGCTGAAAGCTGGACAGTTCGAGTACCCAAAGCTCGGGCAGGCAATCGTCGTCGATGGCGCTCATCAGCGCGTCGAGCGCCGCCGGGCCGATGTTGCCGGCAACGGCCGTCCGCCGTCCGGCCGCCTGACACAGAGCGCCGGTCAGCGCGGTCGTCGTGGTCTTGCCATTGCTGCCGGTAATCGCAATGAGCCGCGCCGACGGAGTCAGCCGGCGGATTGCCCAGGCAAACAACTCGATCTCGGAAACCAGTGCGACGCCTCGCATCGCCGCCGCCTGGACGAGCGGCTCCTGGACCGGAACGCCGGGGGAGATGACGATCAGGTCGACGCCGGCAAAGGCCTCGCGCGTGAAGGGGCCCACGAATAGCTCCGCGATCGGCACTGCGGCGCGCAAAGCGGCGGCCTGTGGCGCCACCTCGCGGCTGTCGGCGACGCGCACGCGCGCGCCCTGGCGCGCTAGCCATCTGGCAACCGCCAGACCGGTCTCACCGAGACCGACAACGAGAATCAGCTTACCGGCAAGCTCCATGTCAACGCAGCTTCAAGGTAGACAAGCCGATCAGCACCAGCATGATGGTGATGATCCAGAAGCGCACGACGACCTGCGTTTCTTTCCAGCCGCCCAGTTCGAAATGATGGTGCAGCGGCGCCATGCGAAAGATCCGCCGGCCGCCGGTAAACCGGTAGTAGAGCACCTGCGCAGCAACCGACAACGTTTCGGCGACGAAAATGCCGCCCATGATCGCCAGCACGATCTCCTGACGGACGATGATCGCCACCGTGCCAAGGGCAGCGCCGAGCGCCAGCGCGCCGACGTCGCCCATGAAGACCTCGGCCGGGTAGGCGTTGAACCACAGGAAACCGAGCCCGGCCCCGGCCATTGCGCCAAGGAAAATGGCCAACTCGCCAGCACCCGGGATATAGGGCAGGAAAAGATACCTGGCGTACACCGAGTTTCCGGCGACGTAGGCAAAGATTGCCAGCGCGGCGGCGATCATCACCGTCGGCATGATCGCCAGGCCATCCAGACCATCGGTCAGGTTGACGGCATTGCTCGTTCCCACGACTACCAGATAGCTCAGAACAATGAAACCGAAGATGCCGAGCGGGTACGAAACGGTCTTGAAGAAGGGCACGATCAGCTCGAGTTGTGCCGGGCCGGTTGCCGTCAGACCGAGATAGAGCGCCACCGCCAGACCGATGGCCGATTGCCAGAAATACTTCCAGCGGGCCGGCAGGCCGCGCGGATTGCGATGCACGACTTTCTGCCAGTCGTCGTACCAACCGATGCTCCCGAAGCCGAGCGTCACGATCAGCACGATCCACACGTAGCGATTGCTGAGGTCGCCCCACAGCAGCGTCGTGATGGCGACGGCAATGAGGATCAGCGCACCGCCCATGGTCGGCGTGCCGGACTTGACAAGGTGGGTTTGCGGGCCGTCGTTGCGTACCGCCTGGCCGATTTTCTTCGCCGCCAGCCAGCGGATGACGCCCGGCCCGGCGATGAAGGAGATGATCAGCGCGGTCATCGCCGCCAGCACCGTGCGCAGCGTGATGTAACCGAAGACGTTGAAGGCGCGCACTTCCTGTGCCAGCCATTGGGTCAGGAGCAGCAGCATCACGTTTCCCCGGCAGGTGCAGGCAGCGCGATGGCGTCGGCCACCCGCTCCATGCGCATGAAACGTGATCCCTTGACGAGCACCGTCGTCTCGGCGGTCAGCGCGGCGCGCAGACTGACGATCAAGCGTTCGATGCTGGCGAAGTGCTCGCCACCGCTACCGAAATTGTAGGCCGCGAGCGCACTGGCGTCACCGAGCGCCAGCAGGCGGTCGATTCCCTGGCTCTTGGCATAGCCGCCAACCTCGTCGTGGAACTGAGCGCTCATCTCGCCGATCTCTCCCATATCGCCGAGCACCAGTATCTTTTTGCCGATCGTCGCCGCCAGAACGTCGATACCGGCGCGTACCGAATCTGGGTTGGCGTTGTAGCTGTCGTCGAGCAGAACGGCGCCTTGCAAGGCCATCCGCCGTTGCAAGCGGCCCTTGAGCCCGCGAAAGGAGTTCAAGCCGTCGCGCACCGCGGCCAGCGGGACGCCGGCGGCCAGTGCGGCGGCGGCGGCGGCCAAGGCATTGCGCGCATTGTGCCGGCCGGGCAGGGAAAGCACGACATCCGCCTGGCCCGCCGGGGCGAAGATGCTGAGACGACTCTCCAGACCGTGCAGATGAAATCTTCCCGTGACGTCTGCCGCGTGGTCGACGCCGAAAGTCAGGACTCCCAGCCCACGACTCTGAGCGCGCCAGAGCTCGGCCCACGGTTCGTCGGCATTGAAAACCGCGATCCCCGTTTCGTCCAGGCCCGTGTAGATGCTTCCCTTCTCCGCGGCAATCGCTTCGAGCGAACCCATCCCGGCCAGATGCGCGCGCTGAGCGTTGGTCACCAGGGCGACGGTCGGGCGGGCGATGCCGGCCAGGTAGGCGATTTCGCCCGGATGGTTCATCCCCAACTCGATGATCGCCGCGCGATGCGTCGCGTTGAGGCGCAGCAGAGTCAGCGGCAGGCCGATGTCGTTGTTGTAGTTCCCCCGCGTCGCCAGGACCGCGTCGCCATAAGCGGCTTGCAGAATGCTGGCGATCATCTCCTTGGTCGTCGTCTTGCCGTTGCTGCCGGTGACGGCGAGTACCGGCAAGGTGAAGCGGCTGCGCCATTCGGCGGCCAGGGCGCCGAGCGAGAGCCGCGTCTCGGCGACTAGCACGAGCGGTAGCGACAGCCCCGGCAGGCTGACCACACTGTCGGCCGCGACGATCGCGCCGACGGCGCCGCGCTCCTTGGCCGCCGCGAGGTAGTGGTGACCGTCGAACCTGTCGCCACGCAAGGCGACGAAGAGCTCACCGGCGGCGATGCTCCGGCTGTCGGTCGAAACACCGCTAAAGCTCACGTTGTCGCCGACCAGCTTGCCGGCGGTGGCGCGTGCGACGGCCTGCAGGTCCATCATGGCGCTCATCGGCTGGCCTCCCGACGCGCGTCGAGGGCGGCGCGGGCCTGCGTCGTGTCGGCAAAGGGCCGCCGCTGCCCCCCGATGTCCTGGTAGGTCTCGTGCCCCTTGCCGGCAATCAGTACGACGTCGGCCGGATGGGCCGCCACCAGAGTACGACGAATCGCTTCGCCGCGATCGGCGATCACTTCGGCAGCCGGTGCGCCGGCCAGAATGTCGTTGAGAATGGCCTGCTCATCCTCGCCGCGCGGGTTGTCGCTGGTCAACACCACGCGATCGGCCAGGCGCGCGGCGACCGATCCCATCAGGGGTCGCTTGCCGCGGTCACGATCGCCGCCGCAGCCGAAGACGACGACCAGACCGGCACCTCGGGCGTCGGCCGTCGGACGTAGGGCGGTGAGGGCATTGGCCAGCGCATCGGGAGTATGCGCGTAATCGACGACGACCAGCGGTTCGTTGTCGCCACCCACTTTCTCCAGACGGCCCGGCGGCGAGCCCAGCTGCGCGAAGCGCTCGGCAATGCCTTGCGGAGTCATTCCGGCATCGATCAAAACCGCCGCCACGGCCAGCAGATTGGCGACGTTGTAGCGCCCAAGCAGGCCGGTTTCCACGAGCGCCCGGCCGTTCGGCGCGCAGAGACGGAAACGCAGCCCGGAGATCGTTTCCTCGACCTTCTCGGCGCGGATCGTCCCTTGCCTGTCGTCCACTCCGTCCTGTTGCGTATAGCCGACCACTTTGGTCGCTGTGCTTAGCCCGGCCAGTTGTCGCCCGAAAGGATCATCGAGGTTGCTCACCGCCAGACGAAGCCTGGGCCAAGTGAACAGTCTGGCCTTGGCCTGCGCGTAGTCGTCCATTGTCGCGTGATAGTCCAAATGATCGCGCGTCAGATTGGTGAACACCGCCACGTCGACGCGAACGCCGTCGAGACGCCCCTCGGCCAGGCCGATCGAACTCGCTTCGAGCGCACAGGCTTGCACTTCGTCATCGGCAAAAGCGGCCAGGTAGCGCATCAATGTCGTCGCTTCCGGAGTCGTGAAGCCGGTATCGGCAAACTGGCCAGGGAAACCGGCGCCCAGCGTACCGATCACTGCGCAGCGGCGCGGATGCGTGGCGGCTATCCACTGGCTGACGCTGGTCTTGCCATTGGTCCCGGTGACCGCGATCAGCGACAGGCGCTCGCTCGGCCGCTGATGGACGGCGTGGGCGAGAGGCCCGCACAGCTGGCGCAGCCCGCACACCGGAATATTGGCGATCCGCCACGCGTCGCGCCAGGCGAACCCCGATGCACCATCGGCAGCTTCCCAGACGACGGCCGCGGCGCCCTTGGCGATGGCCTCGGCGATGTGCTGGCGACCGTCGGCCGAGCCGCCCGGATAAGCCAGAAAGAGGTCGCCCCGGCGGACTCGGCGGCTGTCGTCGGCTATTCCGCTCGGCACGACGCCAAACGCCGCCAGCTCTTCGAGAATGGCGGCGGCGCTCGGCGACACGCTGACCGGGCGATTCAAAGCTTAGCCTTTGCCGCTGGCGGCTTCGGGCTTTGCGCGACGACCAGCGGGGCGTCGGGGACGATGCCGAGGGTGCGCAGCGAGTTGCTCATCACGGAGGCGAACACCGGTGCCGCAACGTCACCGCCGTAGTGCTTGCCGGCGCTCGGCTCGTCGATCATGACCGCGACGATCAGCCGGGGATCCGACGCCGGCGCAAAACCGACGAAGGACGACACGTACTTGTTGGCGTAGCGCCCGCCCTGGAGCTTGTGCGCCGTGCCGGTCTTGCCGGCCACCCGATAGCCGGGAATTTGTGCCTTGGGAGCCGTTCCGCCTGGCAGCACCGCCAGCTCGAGCATGGCGCGCACCTCGCGCGCCGTCTGCGGGCTGAAGACTCGCGTGCCATGCGGAAGCGCGGCCTCTGCCCGGGTCAGAGAGAGCGGCACCAGATCGCCGTCGCGCGCGAAAACCGAGTACGCCCGTGCGAGCTGGATCAGCGATACCGAAATGCCGTGCCCGTAGGCCATGGTCGCCTGTTCGATCGGCCGCCAGCTCTTCCATGGCCGCACTCGGCCGCTTACCTCGCCCGGAAAGCCGAGTCCCGGCAACTGACCGAAACCGACGTCGTCGAACATTTCCCACATCTTCTGATACGGCAGCATGGCGGCGATCTTGGCCGCGCCGACGTTGGAAGACTTCTGGATGACTTGCGCCACGCTCAGCGCGCCATGCGGATGGGCGTCGGAAATCGTCGCGCTGCCGATCGTCAGCCGACCGGGCGCGCAGTTGATGATGCTGTCGGAACGAACCTTGCCGTTCTCGAGGCCGAGGGCGATGGTGAAGGGCTTGAGTGTCGATCCGGGTTCGAAAGTGTCGGTGACGGCGCGGTTACGCAATTGGCTACCGGACAGATTTTCGCGGTTGTTCGGGTTGTAGGTCGGCAGATTGGCGAGCGCCAGAATCTCGCCGGTGCGCACGTCGAGCACGACCACCCCACCGGCTTTCGCGTTGTTTTCAGCGATCGCCTGTTTCAACTGGCTGTAGGCGAGGTACTGGATCTTGGAGTCGAGTGCCAGGCGAATGTCCTTGCCGTCCTGCGGCGGCTTGATCGACCCGACGTCCTCGACGATCTGGCCACGCCGGTCCTTGATGACGCTTCGGCTGCCGGGCTGGCCCAGCAACTGGCTATGGAAAGCAAGTTCGACGCCTTCCAGTCCCTTGTCGTCGACACCGGTGAAGCCGACCATGTGGGCCGTCATTTCACCGGTCGGATAAAAGCGCCGATACTCCTTGTTCTGGCCGATGCCGGGCAGCTTGAGCGCGGCCACCTGGTCGGCGACCGGTGGCGGTATCTGGCGCCGCAGGAAGACGAAGGTCTTGTCGGTGTCCAGCTTGCGCGACAACTGCTTGGCGTCGGTCTCGAGCAGAGCCGCCAGTTGCTTGTTCTGCTCTGGGGTCAGGGTGGTCGCCGGGGGAATCGCCCAGATCGATTTCATCGGCGTCGAAATGGCCAGCACGTCACCGTGCCGGTCGGCAATCCGGCCGCGCGAGGCACTGATTTCGATATCGCGCCGGTAACGCGACTCGCCTTTTTCCTGCAGGAAGTCGTTGTTGAGAATCTGCAGATAGAACGCCCGGCCGATCAGCACGGCAAAGGAAGCAAGGATCAGCAGGGCCATCAGGCGCGAGCGCCAGGGCGGCAGGCTGAGTTGCAGCAGCGGGCTTTCGGCGAACTTGTGCGCCACTTTTCCCTTCAGGTGCATCATCGCGACAGCGCTCCTCCGGGTGTGGCGGTGATGATGCGGTCGCTATCCGGCGTGGTCATCTTGAGTTTTTCGCGGGCGATCTTCTCGATTCGCGGCGCCGTTCCCCAGGTCGATAACTCGAGCTGCAACTGCCCGAATTCGACGTCGAGCTGCCGCGCACGCTCCTGCTCGATGTCGAGCGCCTGAAAGAGCTTGCGTGCCTTGTGCTGCGAAGTCACCACGCCGAGACCGCAAAGCACGGCGGTGACCAAGAGAAATATGTTCAGACGAAGCATCTCAGGCCGCCCGGGCGACGAGTTTCTCGGCGACGCGCATGATCGCGCTGCGCGCCCGTGGATTGGCGGCAATCTCGTCGGCGCTCGCACGCACCGGCTTGCCGACCAGACGGAGTCTGGGCGGCGGCAGATCGGCGGCGCGCAGAGGCAGGTTTTTCGGCGAGCGGTCAGGATCAGACTCGGCACGCAGGAAGCGTTTGACGATACGGTCTTCGAGCGAATGGAAACAGATGACCACCAGCCGTCCGCCCTGTTTGAGAACTGTCATGGCCTGCGGCAACACTAGCGCGAGCTGCTCGAGCTCTTGATTGATATGAATCCGTAGAGCTTGAAAGGTACGCGTCGCCGCGTCCTGGCCGGGCTCGCGGGTCCACACGGTCTGGCGTACAAGCGCGGCCAGCTGCCCCGTGGTTGCAAGCGGCCGCTCTCCCCGAGCAACCACAATCTTCTTTGCAATCTGGAAAGCAAACCGTTCTTCACCATAGTTCCTAATGACCTCCGTGATCTCCTGCACGCTGGCTCGCTCAAGCCACTGCGCCGCCGTCTCGCCCTGCGTCGTATCCATCCGCATGTCGAGCGGCGCGTCGTGGCGGAAACTGAAGCCGCGCTGCGATTCGTCGAGCTGCGGCGACGAAACGCCGATATCGAGCAGTACGCCGTCGACGCCCTGCTCGCTGGCGAAGCCCGCCTGGCGCAGCGCATCGTCCAGCTCGCCGAAGCGCTGATGCCTGACCAGCAGCCGCCGATCGTTTACTTCCTTGCCCTGCGCCACCGCTTGCGGATCACGATCCAGTGCCAGCAAGCGGCCCTCGGGGCCGAGCTGGTCGAGGATCGCCCGACTGTGGCCGCCGCCACCGAAAGTGCCATCGACGTACGTCCCGCCAGGCTTGATGGCCAGCGCGGCAACGGCTTCCTGCAACAGCACCGTCCGATGCGGCGGCTCCGAACTCACAGCGCCAGATCCTCGAGTCCGGCCGGCAACAACTGGTCAGCCAGAGCGAAAGCCGCTTCCTGCTGCTGCTGCCAGCCGGCATCCGACCAGATCTCGAAATGGCTGCCCTGACCGACCAGCCAGACCTGCTTGTCGAATTGCGCAAACTGGCGCAACTCCGGAGCGATCAGCACGCGACCCGCCGCATCCATTTCCTCCTCCCGCGCGTGACCGACCAGCAGACGCTTGATCAGGGCGGATCGCGGGTCCAAGCTGGACGCCGCCAGCACCTTGTCGCGAATCGGTTCCCACGCGCTCTCCGGGTAAAGCAGCAGACAGCGATGCGGATGGGCGGTGAGCACCAGCCGGCCTTCGGCAGCCGCCGCCAGTCCCTCGCGATGACGCGCCGGAATGGCGATTCTGCCCTTGACATCCAGACTCAACGCTGCCGCACCCTGAAACATCACCACCGATCGTCCCTTGCGTTCTTGCTTGGGGGGGCAATTCCCCCCACTTTCTACCACTTATTCCCACTCTAAGGCAAAGAATCGCCCAAAGCAAGGGGTCGAAGCATGGTTTTGTCAATGACGACAAGCACTTATGGCTGTTTTGAAAGGATGTTAAAAATAATTTTTCTACATAAAAACAAAGCACAAAAGAACTAACTTAAAGTAACTTATTCAAAAAGAGCGCCAAGTGGGTGAGCGTGGCGGAAATCAGACGCTACCAGCCAGCGGCGCAATGGCGCCGCCAGACAAAGCGACGCGACGAGCCGGCCGCGCTCGCTGTCCGTCAGCGGAAGGAATCAAAAGAAATGGGAGGAGGTGGGAAGCCGGCCGATAAGCCGGGTTCTGTCGTGGGCAGCCATTCCTCTAGGCGTACTGTTACCAGCACGCTCAAGCAGCCTACCCGGAAGCAGCGCGAGCCACGCCCATGCTTCCCTATTTGGCCTTGCTCCGGATGGGGTTTGCCGTGCCGTCCGTGTTACCACGGCCGCGGTGAGCTCTTACCTCGCCGTTTCACCCTTACCTGTCCCGTCGGTTTCCCGAACGACGACATCGGCGGTCTGTTTTCTGTGGCACTTTCCGTCACCTCACGGTGCCCGGTCGTTAACCGGCATCCTGCTCTGCGGAGCCCGGACTTTCCTCTCGGCGCCAGGTTTGCACCTCTTGCCCAGCGGCTGCCTGACCGACTTCCCGGGCAGATTATACGCCGCGCCCGGCGCGGCCCGGCCGGAACTGATACGGGTCGTCGTAATAGGCGGGGTTATCGCTGTCCGGCGTAACGCCGGGCAGGCCGAGCAGCGGTAGCGGCTGCAAGGCGCGCGGCTGACGATAGAGACCGGCCTCCAGTTCGCCGGCCAGACGCCGGTCAAGGTCGGCCAGTTGCTCGCTTGGCGGCCGCTGCAGCCAGGCGCTGTCGACTGCGTAAAGAACGGCCTTGCCGGTAAGGCCACGAAAGGGCCGCAACAACTGCTCGTAGGTCGCGTGTCCGAAAACGAAGCAGCACAGCGCACGGCGGAGGTCGAGCCGGCGCTCCCAGAACAGCTCCCGCCAGCGAAAGCTGCGCAGCAGCCCGAGCAGCGAAGGGTCGGACGAGACGACGACGACCCCGCATTCGTCGAAATGCGTCAGCGCGTCGCGCGCCTGGCCGCGACCGTGGCCGCCGATCGGTGCGGCCAGCGCTTCGACATGGCAGGCATTGAGCGCTGCCTTGGTCAGCGGAAAGGTCAGCCAGACGAGTGCGTTGAAAAAATCGTGCCAGTTGTCCGGGCGAGTCGCCACTTCGCCGCGCGTCCAGATACGGGTTTCGTAATCGAGGCCGTCGGCCGGTGCGGGCCGAAACACCACCCGCTGGCCGCTCTGCGTACGCAGATCGCGTGTCGCGCTCAGTTCATCGAGCAGCGCCAGACCGGGTGCCGACGGCATCTGTTCGAGAAGCGGCATCAAGGGCGCGAAGAGGCCACCCGGCGAAGGAAAAACCTCGCCTCTCACTGACCGGCCGGGGCGACCGACCCGCCAGCCGATTCGCCTTTGCCAGCGGCGACCACGGTCAGTACGCCGTTGCGCATCTGGAAAGTTCCGAGCAAGGGGCCGAGGCCGCCCTCCGGCTCTTCCTCCAGCTTGGCGAAGCCTTCGCAGCTACGCGTCTCGACCGCGAACATTCGTTTGCCCTGCTTGAGAATCCAGGCGTTGTTGCCCGGCGAATAGACCTCCATTTTGCTGTCGGCGCCGCCTGGACCGAGGTCGTGGCGGCGCATGCAGTCCGGCATGCGAGCGGCCACGACGGTGTAGCGTGCGGTCTTTTCCCAGAAGAAGTTCTGCACACGAACCAGCGTCAGCGTATGCTGCGGCGATTCGAGTTCAAGCGCCGCCCGCTGGTCCGAACAGGCGACCAGCCAGGGCAGCAACAGCGTCAGCACCAACAGCTTGTTCGGCAGCACGCACAACCTCCTGCAACAAATCGCGATGCGCGGTCTCAACCGAGCATCTTCCAGCGTAGCGGCTCACCGGCACGCAGGGGAACCAGCGTGTCGCCGGCCAGGTAAGGGAATGCCTCCGGCGTCGACCACTCGCCGCGCAGCAGCGTGACCTGGCTGGAATTGCGCGGCAGGCCATAGAAGTCCGGCCCGTTGAAACTGGCAAAGCCTTCGAGCCGGTCGAGCGCACCGATCGACTCGAAGGCTTCGGCGTACAACTCCAGTGCCGCATGCGCCGTGTAGCATCCGGCGCAGCCGCAGGCTGCCTCCTTGGTCGTCCGGGCGTGCGGCGCCGAATCCGTGCCGAGAAAGAAACGGCGATTGCCCGAGGTCGCGACCCGCAGCAACGCCAAACGGTGTTGCTCGCGTTTGAGAACCGGCAGGCAGTAGTAGTGCGGCCGGACGCCGCCGGAAAAAATTGCGTTGCGGTTGTACAGCAAGTGGTGCGCGGTGATCGTTGCCGCGACGTTCGGCCCGCAAGCGGCAACGAAGTCCGCCGCATCGGCGGTCGTGATGTGCTCGACGACCACCTTCAGCGCCGGGAAGCGCGCCATCAGAGGCTGCAGAACACGCTCGAGGAACACCGCCTCGCGGTCGAAAACGTCGATCGCCGGATCGGTCACCTCGCCGTGCACCAGGAGCGGCAGGCCGAGTTTCTCCATCTCGGCGAGCACCATCGTGCAATGGCCGAGATCAGTGACCCCCAGGTCCGAGTTGGTCGTCGCGCCGGCCGGATAAAATTTCACCGCGTGTACGAAAGCACTGTCCGCCGCACGCCGAATCTCATCCACCGGCGTGTTGTCGGTCAGGTACAAGGTCATCAGCGGCGTGAACGCCGTTCCGGGCGGCAAGGCGGCCAGGATGCGCGCCCGATACGCAGCGGCGGCGGCGACGGTCGTCACCGGTGGTCGCAGATTGGGCATCACGATGGCGCGCGCGAACTGACGCGCCGTATGTGGCAGAACGCTGGCCAGCGCCTCGCCGTCGCGCAGATGGAGATGCCAGTCGTCGGGGCGGGTGATCGTGATCTGCATGTTCTGACCAGAAAAAGGAGCCGTGTCGGGAAGCGCAGGATACCTGAATTCTAGAGGATTTCCGGCCCGGCGACCGCGTCGCTTGGTCGCCGCTCGTCGTGCCAGCGCAATGCCCTTTGATAGAGCGATTTCTTCCCCGCACCGGTGATCGCGTGCGCCAGGCGTGTGGCCTGGCTTACCGGCAGGCCCTCGTCGAGCAGCACGGTCAGCACGCGCTCACCTTCACCATCACCTATCTTCGCCGGCGCACCGGCGACGAGCACGACGAACTCGCCGCGCTGGCGATTGGCATCGGCCAGCAACCAGTCCCGTGCTTCACCGAGCGGACAACAATGAATACTCTCGAACATCTTCGTCAGCTCGCGCGCCAGCACCACCTGGCGCGTCGGTTCGAAGACGGCGGACAGCGCGTCGATGGTGTCGAGAATGCGATGCGGCGCCTCGTAGAAGACCAGCGCCCATGGCAGATCGACCAGTGTGCGCAAGGCTTCGGCACGCTGCCCGGCCTTGCTCGGCAAGAAACCGTAGAACAGGAAGCGCGCCTCGCTCCATCCGGCGGCGGACAGCGCGACGACCGCCGCGCAGGCGCCAGGCAAGGGAACGACGCGATAACCGGCGGCGCGCACGCGCCCCACCAGCCGCGCGCCGGGGTCAGAGACGGCAGGCGTCCCGGCATCGACCACCAGCGCCACCGACTCGCCGGCCGCCAGGCGCGCGATCACCTGTCGCGCGGCGCCCTCCTCGTTGTGCTCGTGCGCCGCCAGCAGGCGCGCCGTCGATCCGTAGTGCCTGAGCAACGGTGCGCTGTGTCGCGTATCCTCGGCAGCGACCCAGCGCACCCGACGCAGGACGTCGATCGCGCGCTGCGTCATGTCGCCGAGATGGCCGAGCGGAGTGGGGACGACATATAATGCGGTGGATTCTTCTGTCATGGCGATCGGTGGGCAAGTGAGCGGCAAAGATAGCACGACCGGGCAGACCATACAGGCGGCCAAGCGCGCCACCGACGGCCGCATAGCCGAGCGCCTGGCGGGGCACTTTCTTGAACAGCAGGGTCTGACGATCCTGGAATGCAACTACCGCTGCCGCGGCGGCGAGGTGGACCTCGTCTGCCGCGACCGGCGCGGCCTCGTTTTCGTCGAAGTGCGCCTGCGGCGCAGCGCCGGCTACGGCGGTGCCGCGGCCAGCATCACGGCTGGCAAGCGCGAGCGGATCATCCTCGCCGCGCAACACTATCTGGCCACACACGCGGCCGGCGATGCGGACTGCCGCTTCGACTGCGTGCTGCTCGACGATCTATCCGAAAGCGCCATCGAGTGGCTGCGCGATGCCTTTTGCTAGCCTTGCCGTCGCCCTCTGGCTGACTCTCTGCACCACCGCCGAGAGCGCCGAGAGCGCCGAGAGCGCCGAGAGCGTCAGGATCGTCGTCCAGAGCTCGCCGCTGGCGGGCAGCCAGTATTACGCGTTGCGCGAAGTTTGGTCGCAGATCCGTCTCGGCGACCGCCTGACGCTGGTTCGCGAGCCGACCAATCGCCACGACCGCAATGCCATCCGCGTCGATTGGCAGGGCCACCAGCTCGGCTATGTGCCGCGCGCCGAGAACCGCGCCGTGGCGCGCGCACTCGACGGCGGCGAGCGGCTCGAGGCGCGTGTTTCGCGCCTGCGCGAGGATTCCGACCCCTGGCGCCGCGTCGAGTTCGAGGTATTCCTGATCCTCTGATGATAGAATCCGCGCTCCTCACCCCAAACCCGAGTCAGCGCCCATGGACCTGATCACGCGCGTCAGCCAGCATTTCCGGGACAGCGCGCAAACCAAGCTCGACGCCATCGAAGTGCTGGCTTCGCCGATTGCGCAGGCGATCGAAGCGATGGTCGATTGCCTGCTCAACAACGGCAAGATCCTCGCCTGCGGCAACGGCGGTTCGGCAGCCGACGCGCAGCATTTTGCCGCCGAACTGGTCGGCCGATTCGAGGTCGAACGCCACGAACTGGCAGCGATTGCGCTGACCACCGACAGCTCGATCCTGTCGGCAGTCGCCAACGACTACGGCTACCAGATGGTCTTCGCCAAGCAGGTACGGGCGCTGGGCCAGGCTGGCGACGTGCTGGTGGCGATTTCCACCTCGGGCAACTCGCCGAGCGTCGTCGAAGCGATCAACGCCGCGCAGGAAAACGATTTGCGCGTCGTCGCACTGACCGGCAGGGGCGGCGGCGAGATTGCCGGCCTACTGCGCGAAAGCGACGTGCACATCTGCGTTCCGGCCGACCGCACCTCGCGCATCCAGGAAACGCACCTGCTCGCCATCCACTGCCTGTGCGATGGCATCGATTGCTTGCTCATGGGAGTTGAAGAATGAGAAAAATCCTCACCGCCAGCCTCCTCGTCGGCGCCATGCTGCTGCCGCTGCTGCAAGGCTGCCTGCCGGTCGTCGCCGCCGGCGCCGCCACCGGCGGCGCGCTGGCCACCTTCGATCGCCGCTCGCTGGGCACGCAGACCGACGACGAAGCCATCGAGTGGAAAGCCAGCTCGCGCGTCAACGAGAAGTACAGCGCCAACACGCACGTCAACTTCACGAGCTACAACCGCAAGGTTCTCCTGACCGGCGAAGTGGCGACCGAGGAAGCGAAAGCGGAAATCGAACGTATCGTCGCCGGCGTGCCGCAGGTGCAAGGCGTTTACAACGAACTGGCGGTGGCACCGGTCACGTCCTACTCGGCGCGCAGCAACGATTCCTACATCACCACTCGGGTGAAGAGCCGCTTCGTCGACTCGGGAAAGTTCAACGCAGTCCATGTCAAGGTCGTCACCGAGGCCGGAATCGTCTATCTGCTGGGCCTCGTGACCCAGCGCGAGGCGGACTCGGCGATCCAGGTCGCGCGCACGACAAGCGACGTCAAGAAAGTCGTCACGCTGCTCGAGATCATCTCCGCCGCGCAGGCCAGGGAGGCCGACATACGTCTGCCCGAGCAGCGGCCGCCGGTACCGCCGGCAAGCGGCGGCGGCTGAGCGCGACGTCCTGCCTCAGCCTTACTACGCCGCCGCGCCGCGCTCGATGACGACGCCGGCGCGCTGCACGCCGCGCATCATGCCGACCTTGGCGATCGAAACGCGAACCCAGGTGGCGCCGAAGTCTTCGAGCAGCAGTGTGGCGACATATTCGGCCAGCCTCTCGAGGAGATTGAAGTGCCGCACGGCAAGTTCGGCACGCAGGCAGTCGACGACCTGCGCGTAGTCGATGGTGTCGCCGATGTCGTCGCTGGCGCCGGCGCTGGCGGTCGAGGTGCCGATGCGCAACGAGATTTCTATCGTCTGGGGCATCGCTTTTTCGCGCGGATAGATGCCGATCCGGGTGGCGGCGCGAAGATCGTCGATGAAAATGATGTCCATACGGGCGGGTGTCGTGTCGGTGTAAAATGACTCGTCGGGCGCGGTCCGCGGCGACGACAGTGCGCGCATTCTAACCCACAGCCCCACCGATACCCGATCGCCCCGATGTCGCCCTTGCTGATCACTCCGCTCGCCATCCTGGCCGCCTATCTGCTCGGCTCGATTCCCTTCGCGCTGGTCGCCAGCCGCTTGTTCGGCCTCGCCGACCCGCGCAGCTATGGTTCGCGAAACCCCGGCGCGACCAACGTCCTGCGCAGCGGCCACAAAGGCGCCGCGGTCGTCACGCTGATCGGCGATGTGGCCAAGGGATGGCTGGCCGTCTTTCTCGCGGAGCGCTACGCGGCCGATTTCGGCCTGCCCGGCTACACGGTCGGAGTCGTCGCGCTGGCCGTCTTCTTCGGTCACCTCTACCCGATCTTCCTCGGTTTCAAGGGAGGAAAAGGCGTCGCCACCGCGGCCGGCGTGTTGCTCGCGATCGACCCCTGGCTTGGCCTGGCAACCTTGTGCACCTGGCTGCTGATCGCCTTCACGTCGCGCTATTCGTCGCTTGCTGCGCTCGTCGCCGCCAGCGCAGCGCCGCTCTACGCCTTCCTTTTGTGGGGCAGCAATGGCCTGGTGCTGGCGGTCGGCATCATCGCCATGGCGCTGGTCGGCAAGCACTGGCCGAACCTGCAGCGCCTGATGGCCGGCAGCGAGCCGAAGATCGGCGCAGGCAGGAAAACCGCCGCCGGCCGGCGCGCTACCAGCGAATGAGAGCGCGCTAGCTGCCGGTCAGCGGCCAGCGCGGCCGCACGGCAAAGGCACCGGCCGGCTTGCCGGCCAGCCCGGCCTGCAGGCGCAAGGCTCCGGCCAGCGCGATCATGGCGCCGTTGTCGGTACAGAATTCCAGTTCCGGGTAGAAAACGACGATCCCCGCCCGGCTCGCGGCGGCGTCGAGCTGGCGCCTCAGCTCGCGGTTGGCACCGACGCCGCCGGCAACGACGAGCTGCCGCAGGCCACTCAGCGCGACGGCGCGCAAGGACTTGCCGACCAGCACATCGACAACGGCATCCTGAAAACCGCGCGCGATGTCGGCCCGCTGCTGGTCACTGATCGTTGGCAACTCGCGCACCCTGGTGAGCACCGCCGTTTTCAGGCCGCTGAAACTGAAGTCGAGGTCGCCGGATTTGAGCATCGGGCGCGGCAGTTGCACCTCGTCGCGCCGACCGCGTTCCGCCAGTTCGGCGAGCGCCGGACCGCCCGGGTAGCCAAGGCCGAGCAGCTTGGCGGTCTTGTCGAACGCCTCGCCGGCGGCGTCGTCGAGCGTCTCGCCGAGCAGTTCATACTGGCCGACGCCGGCGACGCGCATCAACTGGCTGTGGCCGCCCGAAACCAGCAGGGCGACGAAGGGAAAGCGCGGCGGCCGGCGGGAAAGCAGCGGCGAGAGCAGGTGGCCTTCGAGGTGGTGTACCGGAACGGTCGGCACGCCGAGCGCGGTCGCCAGGGCCTCGGCGAAAGCCGCGCCGACGAGCAGTGCGCCGGCCAGGCCCGGTCCCTGCGTGTAGGCCACGGCGTCGATCTCGGCCAACGCGCATCGGCCGTCGGCCAGCACCTGGCGCAACAAGGGGATCAGGCGCCGAATGTGATCGCGCGAGGCGAGCTCCGGCACCACGCCGCCGTAGTCCTCATGCATCGCGACCTGCGAGTGCAAGGCGTGGGCGAGCAGTTCTCCGCCATCGCCACCGTCGCCGCGGTAGAGCGCGACACCGGTCTCGTCGCAGGAGGATTCGATTCCGAGAATCAGCATCGGCGCATTCTACTCCAGCCGCCGTCGAGCCCGCCGTTCGTGGCGCCGGTTACACACGCCGATCGAGCGCCAGGATGAGGGGGTGGCGACCGAAAATCCGGACCAGCCACCGATCAGTGGCGTAACCGGTAACCCTACGACGTTCTTCCGTTCGCGCGCGCGATGACCAAAACGGCTGCCCACGCAAATGACACGCAGGAGGAACGGCGATGGTGGGAGCAAAGAAGGGCAAGGGATCGAGGCGGAGCCGGCAGGAGTGGCGATCCTTGTTGGCGAAATTTGACGGCAGCGGCCTGGGCGTTGAAGCCTTCTACCGACG
>NZ_JAPUVI010000090.1 GCF_029255285.1 Accumulibacter sp. | reverse complement strand
GCGGATGAGCCTCTTGCTTGCCAACCCGCCGTCGGGCGACGAGGCCGACGGTCCCCGACAGCAGCTCCGTCAGGAGCAGCGCACGCTGACCGAGATTGACGACCGGATCGCCGCCCAGCTCGAGGTCAACGAGAAGATCAAGCGTCTGGAGGAATATCAAGCGCTTCTGAAGGAGAGGGTGGCGCAGCTCGACGATACGGCTTTGCCGCCCGCGGCAGCCGTCAAACCCGTGGCGTCGCCTGTGCCGGTTCGGACGTCAGGGCCTGAGGGCATCCTGGCGCAGGTCAAAGAATGGGCTTACCCGCTCGCCGGCGTGCTCGCCGTATTGCTGGGCGGCGGCGCGCTGATCTGGCTGCGCCGCAGGCGTCCCGCGGAGCCCGTCGAGGCCATGGAGCCAACCACTCAGCCCGATTTCCGGATCAGTGCTCCGCCTTCCACGACGGACCGAGCGCTCATTTCCGCGGCGCCTGAAGAGGCACGGGCGATGCCGCCTGTCCAGCATGCGGTCGTGCCACCGCCGGCTGACAATTCCGGCGAATGGGCCGAGCCGACCTTTGCTCCGGCGCATCCGATTCCCTTCGACGAAACGGTGGATGAGCAGGATTCCGCGCTGGAACTGGCGGAAATCATGATGTCCTTCGGTCGTACCCAGGGTGCGGCCGAAACGCTCGCCGACTACATTCGCAACAACCCTCGGCAGGCGGTCAAGCCTTGGCTGAAACTGCTGGAGGTCTATCACGTTGCGGGCATGCGAGCCGAGTTCGAGGTGCTGACGCGCCAGTTGAACAAGACCTTCAACGTCAAAATGATCAGCTGGAACGACTTCAGCAGCGTCCGTTCGACGCTCGACACCGTCGAGCAGATTCCCCACGTCTGTCAGCGGCTGCAGGAGCAGTGGGGAACCCAGGAGGCGCAGATATACATCCACCAGATTCTGCGGGATAACCGGAATGGCACTCGTCAGGGTTTCCCTCTGAGTGTCGTGGAGGAGTTGCTCCTTCTGCTCGCCATCCTCGACGAGGAGCTGGGCACTTACAAACCGGCTCCTGAACTGACTCTTGCGGAGATGACTCCCGCGCCGCAGCAGGCCACGCAAGAGGCCTGAGCGCCGCTGCCGATTCCGTCAAACCGGATTCGGCACTTCGACGAACTCGACTTCGATGCCGAAAGCTTCCGCCAGATGCGCGCCGAGCGCCTGCACGCCGTAACGTTCGCTGGCGTGGTGTCCGACGCACAGATACGCAACTCCCGATTCGCGGGCCTGGTGCGTCGTCGGCTCCGACGCTTCACCCGAGACGAAGCAATCCACTCCACACGAAATCGCCTGCTCGAAATACCCTTGGGCGCCGCCGGTGCACCAGCCTATCCGCTCGACGATCCGCTCAGGCTCGCCGAGCATCAGTGGCTCGCGGCCCAGACGGGCGGCGAGACTGAGGGTCAGCGCCCCGAGCGTGACCGGCTGCGGCAATCGTCCAACCCAGCCGATATCCTGATCGCCGAAACGTCCTTCCGGCAGCCAACCCATCAATCGGCCCAGTTGGGCGTTGTTGCCGAGTTGGGGATGGGCATCGAGGGGTAGGTGGTAGGCAAACAGACTGATGTCATTGGCAAGCAAGGTCGCCAGCCGTTTCTTGCGCAAGCCGGTTATGCGTCCGTCTTCCCCGCGCCAGAAATAGCCGTGATGCACCAGTACTGCATCCGCGCGTCTTTCCACTGCGGCATCCAGCAGCATCTGACTGGCGGTGACGCCGCAGACAAGCCGCTTGACGGTTGCCCGACCTTCCACCTGCAAGCCGTTTGGGCAATAATCCTTGAAGCGCTCGACCTCCAGCAGGCGATCCAGATAACGCTGCATTTCAGCTCGTTCCATCGCTGCTTTCCCTTGTGAATTTTCAGCAATTTGAAGGCGCCTGCGCGCGCCGATGGCGGATTTTACGATGCATCGCTTGTGGATGATCTTTGCCCAAGCTGTCACCATCTCGGTGGCGCTCTTGTTCGTGGTCAGCACGCTCAAACCGGAATGGATCGGCGAGCGTCCGGTGCTGCCCGCCGTCACGATTCAGGAAGCCGCCATGCCTGCGAACGGGTCGGTCGGCAGGCCCGTGGCATCCTACGCCGATGCGGCCCGGCATGCCTTGCCGTCGGTGGTGCATATCTTCACCAGCAAGGAAGTGAAAGCCCAGCGCCATCCCTTTGCCGACGACCCGCTATTTCGCCACTTCTTCGGCGACCGCCTGGACAGCCGTCCGCAGCAACGCGCTTCCGGGCTTGGCTCGGGCGTCATCGTATCGGCCGAAGGCTATGTGCTGACCAACAACCACGTCGTCGAGGCTGCCGACGAGATCGAAGTTGCCCTCGAAGACGGGCGCAAACTGCCCGCCCGAATCGTCGGACGCGACCCGGAATCCGATCTCGCGGTGCTGCAGATCAAGGCGGATGGCAGGCTTCATGCCATTACCTTCGGGCACCCCGAGCAACTCCACGTGGGCGATGTCGTGCTCGCCATCGGCAATCCCTTCGGTGTCGGCCAGACCGTGACAATGGGCATCGTTTCGGCGCTCGGGCGGACTCACCTCGGTATCAATACCTTCGAGGACTTCATCCAGACCGACGCCGCGATCAATCCCGGCAATTCCGGAGGTGCCCTGGTCGATGCTGCCGGAAATCTGATCGGCATCAACTCTGCCATCTATTCCCGTA
>NZ_JAPUVI010000089.1 GCF_029255285.1 Accumulibacter sp. | reverse complement strand
TGACGGCTTCGGCGCTGCGCTGCTGGTCGAGCTGGCTTTCTGCGCTGCGCTGGGCGATGAAGGCTTCGAGCCGGTCGATGAGCTGGCGGTTGTCGGCCAGTTGCTTTTCCGATTCGCTGGCCAGTTGGGTCGATTCGGCGGTGGTCTCCTTGACGAAGCGGTTGAGCTCGGTGACCACTTCGTCGATCGTCTGCAGGCGCGAGGTGACGTCGTAGGCGGCTTTTTCGGTCTGCTCGACGACGCTGTGCAACTGGCCGGCGAGCACCTGGTTGTAGCGCGGGACGTCGTTCAGTTCGGGCAGGGCGACGCGCTGGCAGACTTTGTTCGACGGGCAGCGGTAGCGTTCGTCCTGCAAGCGCTCGGCGAAGCCCAGAAGGCCGTCGTGGTAGAGGAGTTGCGAGGCGGCGCGGCGCACGCCGAGGAAGCTCAAGAAACCGGCCAGGGCGAGCAGGGTGCCGGCGAGCGGACGGCCGAGCGCTTCGCCGAGGGACTCGCCGGCCAGCGCGTGCGCGGCGAAGACGACGAGCAGCAGGGCGGCGCCGGCCAGCAGGCCGGTGAGCCAGGCGCGCTGACGGTAGTGGCGGAACGCGGGGGGGGACGATGGGGTCATGGGGAGGCCTCCGAGCGGGAGAAAGGCGCGATCTTACGCCGACAAGACATAAGCCTCTGGTTTAATAAGCTGCCATGGCTATGGTCGTGTTGGCGACCGCTTGGCCAACGCTTCTCAGTGGAGGACCAGCTTGATGGTGTTGAGCAGGTCGTCGGCGCTCGCCGGTTTGACGATCCAGCCCGAGGCGCCGGCGGCTTTGGCTTCCAGCTTGCGGCTCTGTTGCGATTCGGTGGTCAGGAACAGGATCGGGACGAAACGGTAGGCGCCCAGCGTGCGGACTTTCTTGATCAGCTCGATGCCGTTCATGCCCGGCATGTTGAGATCGGTGATCAGCAAATCGATCTTCAACCCGCCGTTGAGCTTCTTCAGCGCTTCTTCGCCGTTCGACGCCTTCTCGACCGCGAATCCGGCCTTGCCGAGAATGCCCGACACACTGAGCAGAATGGTCGCCGAATCGTCGACCAGGAAAATGGTTTTGGACATCTTTGGTTCTCCTTCGGTTGATGATAGGGAAGTAGCGTGGGTAGCCCGCTCACTGCAGCGGCGGCAGGCCCACTGCCAAGGCAGCCGCGGCGCCATGCCGTACGGCGCGTCGGGTTTCAGGCCACTGCGGCCAGCAGTATATCGCTGCACCTCACATGGCCGGACAGCCGGTCGACCGCCACCGCCGTGGTTGCCGCTATGGCGGACGACCGAAGCGCCGGCCGAGAGGTGGCACTTGGCGGCAAGCAAATCCCCTGATCGCATGGCGGTCACCTTAGCGCGCTACCGACAAACCGGTGCATCCAGAATACTTGGTAATCCAGGAGGGGAAAACTACGGATCTCGCGCCATTTCCGGAGTACCGGGCAAATCCGGCAAGCGATCTGCGGGCCACGCTGCAGGGTCGTCGACCAGCAAGCGCCGCCGCCATCTCACAAGCCGGCTTCCGGCCAGGGCCGCGTGCCGGTCGCGCGCAGGCCCGCTCCATCGCTCCAGACAGCCGGAGGACGCCAGCCGGCAATCCACGCGGGAATCTCCTCGGCCGGCATCGGCCGCGCAACGCCATAGCCTTGCGCCAGGCGGCAACCCAGGCGCAGCAACTGGCAGCCATGCGCGTCGGTCTCCACACCCTCGGCGATCACCTCGCGCCGGAAGGCCACCGACAGACCGATGACGCCTTCGACGATGGCTTGCGCGTCGGCATCGACCAGCAGGTTGCACACGAAGGACTGGTCGATCTTCAGCGACTGCACCGGCAGGTGCTTGAGATAGGTCAGCGACGAGTAGCCGGTACCGAAGTCGTCGAGCGAGAAGCGTACGCCCAGGCGCCGGCAGTCTTCGATCCGCCGGGAGACTTCGGCGATGTCGTCGAGAGCGGCCGTTTCCAGGATCTCGAGCTCGAAACCGTCCGCCGGGACGGCCGGATATTCGGCCAGCACGGATTGCAATCGGGCGACAAAATCCGGCTGCTGCAGGTGCCGCCCGCAGACATTGACGCTCACCGGCAAATGCAGGCCGTGTTCGGCCCAGGCGCTGATCTGGCGCAAGGACTCCGCCATCACCCAGCGATCGACGGTGATCGCCAGCTCGCTGTTTTCGATCGCCGGCATGAAGCGGGCCGGCGAGAGCAAGCCGCGTTCGGGGTCCGCCCAGCGGATCAAGGCTTCGGCGCCGATCACCGCGCCACTGCGCATGTCGACCTTGGGCTGGTAATGCAGTCGGAATTCCCCGGCCGCGAGACCGGCTTCGGCGCGGTCGAGCAAATCCCGATGGCCCCGGGCGCGCCGGTCGTAGTCGGCGTCAAACCAGTGATAGCGGTGCCCGCCGGCCTGTTTGGCGGCGTACATCGCCTGGTCGCCATGGCGCAAGAGAACCTCCGGATCGGACTCGTCGTCCGGATAGATCGTCACGCCCAGGCTGGCCGTCAGCGGCAGCGGCCGACCGGCGATCATAAAGGGGTTCTCCAGGGCGGCGAACACGCGACCCAGGGCCAGTTCGCATTCCTCGACATCATCGAGGTCGCCGAGCAGCACGACGAATTCGTCGCCGCCCAGGCGCGCCACGGTGTCGCCGGCGCGCACGCAGTGTTTGAGGCGCCGGGCCACCTCGACCAGTACCTGATCGCCTCGCTCGTGTCCCCAGGTGTCGTTGAGCGGCTTGAAGCCATCGAGGTCCAGGTAGACGACCGCCAGTTTCCGCTGGTCGCGCCGGCTCTGCGCCATGGCCTGTTGCAGGCGGTCGGTGAGCAGGACACGGTTGGGCAAGTGGGTGAGATCGTCATGGTAGATCAGGTGTGCGAGCCGCTCCTCGGCCCGTTTGCGCTCGCTGATGTCGAGCGCCGAGAAAGTGACTCCCTTGCTCAGATCGTCGATGTCGAGTGGCGCCGAGCTGAGGACGATCCAGATGATTTCGCCGTCCTTGCGCTGCCAGCGCACCTCGACCGTACCGACGCCGCGTTCGGCAATCTGGCGGTATTTTTCCTTGCCGACGCGATCGTAGTCGTGGTCGTCGAGGTAGAGCAGACGGGCGTCGCGCCCGCACAAATCGGCCGGCGAATAGCCGGTCATCTGGCACAAGGTCGGGTTGACTTCGAGAATGATGCGTCGGCTGACCAGCCCCATGCCGACCGGTGCAGCGCGAAAAATACTCTCCAGCTTCGCTTCGTTGGACCGCAGAGTCTCCTCGCGCTGCCGGCGTTCGCTCAACTCGGCGCGCAGTCGCCGGCGGCCCCAGCCGAGGCCCAGTAAACCCAGCCCCCAGACGGCGCCGTAACCGCCTGCCGTAGCCGTCAGTTGCCCATTGAGCGCTTGCCGATAAGGCTCCCAGGGCACGGCGACGCTGATGCCGCCCCGGATGTCGCCCTCGCGGTAGCCCTGCTTGGCGTGGCATTTCAGGCAGGACTTGTCGGCGATCAGGGGCCGCATGAAGCGCAGATGGGTTTGCCCGTCCAACGTCTCCAGCGAAACGGCTTCGCTCTGACCGCGTTCGAAGGACTCGAGCGCCTGTCTCTCCCAATCGTCGGGCGCGTTGGCCGGCCGGATAGGCCGCAGGCTGGTGATATGGCCGCGCACGCCGCGGGCAACGGCTTCCATCTCGTGCAACTGCCGCGTCATATAGGCCGGATTGATCAGCGTCAGCGTCCGCCCGGACGGGGTCAGCACCTCCCGCTCGGGCACGTCGAGGTGGGGATTGGGCGGCGTCTGCTCGGTCATCGGCGCATAGACGCCGCCGTGCCGACTCGCCCAGCGTCGGAAGAGCACGTCCTTGTTGTAGCTTTCCTCGGCCAAGTTCCTCGCCATCGCCCACGCCGTGGCCCGGCTCTGGTGTACCTGCCAGCCGGCCAACGCCAGGATGAGCAGCGTCCACAGTAGCGCGATGCCCCAGCACCAGACGTCGAGATGGGTCGCCACAGCCAGCAGCGGGCGGCGAAATGGCGAGCGCGTTCGCTTGCCATGGCCCGGGGCGGTGGCCGGCGTGGGCACGGTGGAGGAACGCTCTTCATTCAAAACTAGGAAAACCTCCGGTGGCTGGGCAAACGGTGCCGGCGGACGACTGAATCGCCAGCCAGCCCAGCGACACGAGGTCTGCCGTGCTACGCCAGGAGTGTCCGCCTGCGCAGCCGGCACAACCGTCGAACAAAGCGGGTCGAAAGCCAAAGGTGGCGACAAGGTGACCTCTGATCACCGACGAAGCACCTTAGCGCACGGTGGGCAAGTCGAGGCATCCAGAATGTTCGGTATTCCAGGCGGGGAAAACTACGGATTTCGGGCGAATCAGCGGAAAGGGTCGACCAGTCCGCTGCGAATGGCGAAGCGCGTCAATCCGGCAACGTCGTGAATGTTGAGCCGTTCCATGAGTTGCGCACGGTGGGTCTCGACCGTGCGCAGGCTGACACACAGCCGCTCGGCGATGTCACGCGTCGTGCAGCCCTCGGCGACGAGCTGCAGGATTTCGCGCTGACGGGGCGTCAACAGGTCGTTGCCGACCGCCGACGGGGCGTCATCCCGGCTGGCGGCCAGCCGCAAGTAGTCGTCGAACAGGTGGCGCGAGACGACCGGGCTGAGCCAGCCCTGCCCGTTGCCGACGGCGCGCAGGGCGCGCTCCAGTTCGTCGACCGCGGCGTCCTTGACGACATAGCCGACCGCGCCGGCGCGCAGCGCCGCCAGAACGTAGCCCTCGGTGGTGTGCATCGACAGAACGACGACGCGCGCCGCGGGCGTCGCCTTGACGATCAGCGCCGTGGCGTCGAGGCCGTTCAAACCCGGCATGCTGATGTCGAGCAGCACGATGTCCGGTTCCGACTCGCGCGCCAGACGGACCGTTTCGCGCCCATCGCTCGCCTCGGCGATGACCTGGAAACCCTGGATCCCTTCGACCAGTTTGCGCAGACCAGCCCGCATCAGGGTATGGTCGTCGGCCAGCAAGACGCGCAGCGGTTTCATGACGCGGCCGGCAACAGGGGAAGCGTGACCTCGATGCGCACGCCACTGCCCGGCTGACTGGCGAGCACGAATCTCCCGCCGAGCAACGCGCTGCGCTCACGCATGCCGATCAACCCGAGGCCGGACTGGAATCCGTAGGAAATCGCCTGCGGGTCGAAACCACAACCATCGTCCGCGATCACCAACGACAGGTCTCTGCCATCGACCGCCGCGTCGATCACGATGCGCCGCGCCTTGCCGTGCCGGATGGCATTGCTGACCGCTTCCTGGACGATGCGAAACGCCGCCGTTTCGAGCTCGGGCGACAGGTTGGCCAGGCGATCATTGACTTCGATGACGCAGCCGGCGCGTTCGGCCTGACTGCGCGCATACCAGCGGAGGGTTTCGGCCAGACCGAGGTCGTCGAGGATAGGCGGACGGAGCCGGCGGGCGGTGTCCTGGATGTGCTCGCGGGCGTACTGCGCGATCTCGATGCAGTCGGCCAGGCGGCGGCGGTGACCGGCGTGCTCGACGTCACGTTCGAGCATCGCCAGATTGACCTTGAGCGCCCCCAGTTGTTGACCGAAGTCGTCGTGCAACTCACGCGCCAGGGCGCGCCGCTCCTCTTCCTGGACCGACAACAGCCGCTGCGAAAGCTGCCGCAGGCGCTCGTTGCTCTCCGCCAAGTGGAGTTCGGCCCGCTTGCGGTCGGTGATATCCTGTGCAAAGGCGAAAATGTACTCCCTGCCCTGATACCTCGCATGCTTGATCGACAGGTCGACAGGAAAGCTGGAGCCGTCCCGGCGCCGGAAAATGGATTCGAAATGGACCACCCGGCTCTGGCGGATCTCCCGCCAGAACGACCGGCTGATCGACTCGGGAAACGCCGGCGCGACATCACATGCCCGTAAGGTCCGCAGGTCGGCCAGACTGTAGCCAAGCGAGCGGCAGGCCTCGGCATTGGCGTAGAAAACCCGGTTGTCGACATCGAGCCAGAAAATCGCCAGAGCCGCTTCGTCGGTGGAAAACTGCGTGAGCTGCAACTGCTGCTCGGCACGCTTGCGGTCCGTGATGTCGATCAGGCTCAGCAAGACCCGGGGCTGGCCGTTGTTCCGTATCGCTGCGGTCGAGCAAAGCGCGGTGAAGTCGCTCTCGACGCCGTCGACGCACAGCCGCGTATGGTATTCGATGCCGACATGGGGCTGACCGGTGTCGATCGTGTCCTGGATGGCGCGACGCAGCGTGCAGCTTCGACAGTCCGGCCCGAAGCCGCAACCCCGCGCATCGTCGAGCGCGTGAACGCAGCCCAGCAGACCGCAGGCGCGGTCCGACAGGTTGATCGGGTTGTCCGGCCAACCGGTACGCGAGCGAAAGAAAGCGTTCGCTTCGACCACCTTGCGCTCCTGGTCCAACTGACAGATCATCACCGGAATGGAATCGTAGACCCTTTGCAGTTCATTCCGACTCTCGACGATGCGGCGTTCGGCCTGCTTGCGTTGACTGATGTCCTGCACCATCGCCAGGAAGCGGTCGGTTCGACCCGCTAGTGCCAGCACCTGGTCCAACTGCGCCAGATCGCCAGGGAGATCGTCCGGATGAGTGATTTCGGCCCAGGTCTTGCCCGACAGATCTTCGCGCAAAAAACCGAGAATCTCGCACGGACGGTCATTGACCTGCAGCCAGCCCTTTTCCGCCGAGGTCACGGCCATACCGATCAGGCCAAGTTCGAAATAGCCGCGGAAGCGCTGCTCGCTCTCGCGCAGCGCCTCCTCCGTCCGCTTGAGGCCTGTAATGTTCGAGTGGGCGACGACGGCGCCTCTCTCCCCCTGGCCGAGGGGCGTCACGGTCAGTGCAAACCAGCGTTGCTCGCCGGGCGAGTGGCAGGGGTATTCGCAGTGAAAAGTCGGCGCCCGTCCTTCGATGACGGCGACGATCCCGTCGTGAACCGCCATCGCGTTCTGCGCCGATCGACCGGCGCTGCGCCGGCAGACGGCGAGATAGTCGACGCCCACGCCGCAGCTTTCCGCCGGTTTGCCGAGCGTCGTCGAATTGGCGCAGGCAAAACGCCGCCAGGGCTCATTGACCGCGACGATCACCCCAGCGCGATCGAGCACGGCGATGTGCGCCTCGACGGCGTCCAGCACCGCCTTGGCGAACCCCTCGCTCTCGCGCAGCGTTTCTTCCGCCTGCTTGCGCTCGACCAGGTCCATGGTCATCGACGCCCGTTCGCGCAGCATCGTCACGTCGTCGTCGGTGTAGTCCTCCGGCTTGTCGCCGACGCCGACCACCGCCACCACCGCTTCGCCGCGCAGGATGGGAACCGTCAGTTGCCGGCTCAGCGCCGAGCGACCGGGCGAGCCGGAACGGCCAGACAGATGTGTGGCGTCGTTGTGGATGACCGGCGCGCGACGCTGAACAGTCTCGATCCATACGCCCGCCTCGCCGACCGCACAGTCCAGCGGGGGAGCGAGGACAGGGCGCATCTTCTGCAGCGGCTGGGTCGACCAGGCCTGCCGGGTGAGCTGCCCTTGATCTTCGTTCACGAAATGAAAAAAACCGAATTCGCTGGCGGTGTACTCTTCGGCGATGTCCAGCGCCGTGCGCAGCACTTCTTCGAGAGTCCCGGTCCGGGCAAGATCCGACAGGCGAAGCCGCGCCCGCACGAGGACTTCGGCGCGTTGCCGTCGATGAACATCGCGCACGAAGGCGAAAAAGCGACGGCCGGCCAGCGGCCAATACGCAACGTTGATCTCGGCGTGCCAGAGGCGGCCGCTTTTCGCGCGATGCCGGGTCTGAAACAGATCGCTACCTTGCTCGACGATCCTTTCCATGTGGGCCATCACGGCCGCTTGATCTTCCTCCGCCTCCAAATCCGCGATGTGCATGCCGCGCAGTTCGGCGCGGCTGTAACCGGACAGGCGAGCATAGGTCTCGTTCGCCTCGAGCAGGCAGCCCTCGCGGTCGACCACCCAGAAGCCGTCCGGCGAGGTTTCGATGACCGCCCGATACTGCGCTTCGCTGAACTGGAGATCGGCTGCCGCCTGCTCGCGCGCCGCGAGTTCGGCCGACAATGCCTCGTTTCGACTTTGCAGTTCCCGGATCAGCCGGCAGGCGTCGTCGAAGGTAGCTGGCGGGCCGCGCCGGCGGTGGGCATCGTTCATGGACAACTCCAGGTGCTCATCGTGGTGGCGGAGAGGAGAATCCACCGGCAGCGCCCGGAGTATAGGGACGCCGGGCGAGCGCTGTCAATTTTCGCCAGCCGCGACTTCCGGTGAGTGTCAGGAGCCCGGCACCTCGTCCCGCAGCACCTCGCGCAAACTGCGGCCGGCTTCGCCTGCCGCGACGCGAAACTCGGCGCGCAGTCGGTCCGGCGAACGATCTTCGGTCCGCCGCAGCCCGCTTTCACCCGCCGCCGCGACGACCGACAGACGGCTCGCGCCCACCGTTGCGGCGAGACCCTTGAAAGTGTGCAACAGGCGAGCCGCCGCTGTCAGGTCGCCGCCCTCGAGGAGACGATCCAGTTCGTCCGGAGCCCGCTCGAGCTGCTCCAGAAACGCCTTCAGGAGCCGACCATAGAGAAGTCTGTCGCCGCCCAGGGCGGCCAGTGCCGCGGCCACATCGACCACCGCGACCGGTGCTGTCGGCAACACGGGTTGCTGCGCTGCCGACGGCGCCGCCAGTGGCGTCATGTCGCTTTCCACGCCGCGCTCGACCGGCCGGACATGCTTCAGCAGTACGCCGACTAGATTGGCGAGATTGACCGGCTTGCCGACATGGTCGTCCATGCCGGCCGCCAGGCAGGCGGCACGGTCCGAAAGCATGGCATTGGCGGTCATGGCGATCACCGGCAGGTCGTGCCGGCCAAGTTCCTGGCGAATGGCGCGTGTCGCGGCGAAGCCGTCCATCACCGGCATCTGTACGTCCATCAGCACGGCATCGTAAGGCGCTTGCGCCGCCTTCACGGCCGCCACCCCCTGCTCGCCGTCGGCCGCGATGTCGACCTGCGCCCCTTGGCTGGCCAGCAGCTCGCGCGCAATGATCTGATTCAGCTCATTGTCCTCGACGACCAGCAGACGAAGGCCGGCCAGCCGGCGCGGCTGAGTCGCCGCCGGCGGCGGACTGGCCGGCTTCGGCTGGCGGCCGGCGCGTGCCTCGAGCATGGCATCGAACAGCATCGACGCCGTAATCGGTTTGACCAGGTAGCCGTCCAGGCCAACCCGCTCCTGCTCGCTGCGCTGCAACAACTTCTCGCGACTGTGTGCCGTCACCATGATGACCACCGGCGCCGCTTGGGGCGTCACCAACTCGCGCACCCGGAGCAAGGTCTGCCAGCCGTCCATGCCCGGCATTTCCCAGTCGACGAGCAAAGCGTCGTAGTTGGGTTGCGCCGCATCGACTCGTGCTTGCACTCTGGCGATGGCCTCGACCCCACCGCTCGCCACATCGACCTGCCAACCCCAGGATCGCGCCATGGACGCCAGGACCGAGAGGGCCACCGGGTTGTCGTCGACGACCAGTACGTGCAGCGTCTCGGATGGCCGAGCGGCTGGCGAGTCCGCCGGTTCGCCGGGTTCGGCGGCAACCGTCAGCGTCAGGGCAAAGCGGAAGGTGCTTCCCTGGCCAAGCGCGCTCTCGAGCGACAGTTCGCCGCCCATCAGCGCCACCAGTCGGCGTGAGATGGAGAGGCCCAGACCGGTCCCCCCGAAGCGGCGATTGGTCGAGTTTTCGGCCTGCGCAAAGTCCTCGAAGACGCGCGCCCGGTTTTCCGGCGCGATGCCGATTCCGGTGTCGCGCACCGCAAAGGCCAGGGTGGCTTGGCGATCATGACAGGCCAGCACCTCGACCTTGAGAACCACTTCGCCCCGTTCGGTAAATTTGATCGCATTGCCACCCAGATTGACCAGCACCTGTTGCAGACACATCGAGTCGCCGACCAGCAGGCGGGGCATCCCGGGGTCGATGTCGAACACTACTTCCACGGGTTTGGCGCCGACGCCGATCGACAGCAGCATCGACAATTCGCGCAGCAAATGATCCAGACGGAAAGGTTGCAGGTCGATGCTCATTTTGCCGGCGTCGATTTTCGACAGATCCAGAACGCTGTTGAGCAGCTTGAGCAGCAAGTCGGCGGCGCCCGCGGCATGGCTCACGTAGTTGTGCTGCGCTGGCGACAGCTCGGTGTGACGCAAGAGCTCGAGCATTCCCAGCACGGCGTTCATCGGCGTGCGCAGTTCGTGACTCATGTTGGCCAGGAACTGCGACTTGGCCAGGTTGGCGTCCTCGGCCGCGCTTCTGGCCTTCTCGAGTTCGCTGGTGCGCCTGGCGACGCGCGTTTCCAGTTCGTCGTTGAGCGCCTTCAGCTTCGACTCGGCGCGCCACAGGTAGCCGGCGAGCGCGAGCAGCAACAGCAGAAGAAGCAGACTCGACAGGCCGACCACCAGCGAGCGCACGCGCCAGCCGGCCAAGGCATCGTCGACCGCGATGCCGGCGGCGACGTAGAAGGGATAGCGCTCCAGCCGCCGCAGACTGACAATGCGCGCCACGCCGTCGAGCGGCGACTGATGCGTCAGGGTCGCCGCCTTGTGGCCCGCCGCGATCGCCTCGCGGGTGGCACTGCCGGGCGGCAAGGGGGTGGCGTGGCTGCCGGTGAGCGCCGGCCAGCGGACGACCGGGGTAAAGGTGTCGCTGCGGAAGACACCGATCGCACCCTGCGCGCCGACGTCCAGCGACTGGAACAACTTCTGGAAGAACTCGAGTTCGACCGAGGCACTGACGACGCCGCGGAAAACGCCCTGCCCGTCACGCACGGCCCGGGCGATGAACATCGCCGGCCGGCCCGTGATACGGGAAACCACCACGGCAGAGAAGAACACGCCCGGCTGGGCGCCGTCGCGCGACTGCCGGAAGTAGTCCCGATCGGCCGCATTCACCCGTGGTGTGGTTTTGCTCTCGGACGAGTAGATGAGGTCCCCGTCGGCATCGAAGACCCGCAGGCCGACGAGCTCCGGAAAATTCACTCGACGTACGTCCAGCCCGGCATCGATCGCCGCCGCATGTTGCGCTACCGCCGCTTTGCTCAGCGCGGCGACCGGCAGCGCGTGCGCGAGTTCGAGGACGTGCGCCTCGGCCCGGCGAAAAGTGGCGTCCAGACGCGTCTCGATGAGCGCCGCATTGTTGCGCGAGGTGGTTTCCGCAAGGCGGATGGCTTCCTCGTAACCCGACCAGATCAGGTAGGCAATGAGCGCGATCACCGCCAGCGCGCCAGCGCCGAAGGCGCCGAAGGCGCCGATGATCCTGCTTCGCTTGTCCATTGGCCGCCCCTCCCCAGATCCTCGGCGCCAAAGCCGAGCGGCGATTGTAAAGCTTTATCGAAGAGCCGCGCGCCGTCGGCCGCCGCCGTGTCGGCAACGGTCGCCAGCGGACGGTCGGCCGCCGCACAAAGCGCCATACGGCGCGGCATGACGAGTATACTTGGACCCCTTTTCCCGGCACCCCTTGCGTTCCCGCGCAACCCTGTTCGAGAAGCAGCCAAATCATGACTCCCCCCGATTCTTCATCGATGCCGCGCGCCGCGGCGGCGGGCGGATCGTCGCCACCGGCTCTGCCGGCCGAGTGGGCGGTGCGCCTGCAGTCTCCGAACGGACCACTGGCCGACGACGAAAAAGTTCTGGCGTGGCTCGAGATCGACCTCGACGCCAAGCTGCGCTTCGCGCCTGGGATGGTCGTCGTGAGCAGCGAGCGCCTGCTGGCGATGTCGGCTGACGACCGGCAATGGCAAAGCTGGCCTTACCGCGCGGGACTCACGCTGACGCGCCGCGATCATGCCGGGGTAGGCACGCTCGAACTGTGCGACGTCGATTCCTTGCTCGGCGCCTGGCGCTACACGCTGGGCGGCGATGTCGCCGCCGGCCGGCTGGTCGATCACTTCAGCCGGCAACTCGGCTTCCGGCTGAACGGCGAAGTCGCGCCGGCCTCGCCGCTCGCCTTGTGCCCGAACTGCGAAACGCCGTTGCTCGCCGGACAGGAAGAGTGCCCGGTATGCAGCAAGGAAATCCACGAGCCGCCGTCGACGTGGACGCTGCTGCGCCTCGGACGCTTTGCCCGCCCCTACCGCGGCCAGCTTCTCGCCGGATTCGTGCTCTCCCTGCTGACCACCGCAGCCACCCTGGTCGCGCCCTACCTGACCATGCCGTTGATGGACAACGTGCTGATTCCCTACCAGAACGGCAAGCCGATCGAGCCCGCTCTGGTCGCCCTCTACCTCTCCGGCCTGCTCGGCTCCTCGCTCGTCGCCTGGCTGCTCGGCTGGGGACGCACGTACATCCTGGCGCTGGTTTCCGAACGGATCGGCGCCGACCTGCGGACGACGACCTACGAACATCTGCTCAAGCTCTCGCAGGAGTACTTCGGGGGCAAGCGGACCGGCGACCTGATGGCGCGCATCGGTTCCGAAACCGACCGTATCAACATCTTCATCTCGCTGCACCTGCTCGATTTTGCGACCGACGTGCTGATGATCGCCATGACGACAGCCATTCTGGTGTCGATCGACCCCTGGCTGGCGGCGGTGACGCTGCTGCCACTACCGATCATCGCCTGGCTGATCCACGTCGTGCGCGAAAAGCTGCGTACCGGCTTCGAAAGGGTGGACCGCGTCTGGGCCGAAGTGACCAACGTCCTGGCCGACACCATCCCCGGCATCCGGGTCGTCAAGGCCTTTGCCCAGGAGCAGCGCGAAGCGGCACGCTTCCGGGCCGCCAACACGCACAATCTCGAGGTCAACGATCGGGTCAACAAGGTGTGGTCGCTGTTTTCGCCGACCGTCACGCTGCTCACCGAACTGGGTCTGCTGATCGTCTGGGCCTTCGGCATCTGGCAGATCGCCAAGGATCAGATCACGGTCGGCGTGCTGACGGCTTTCCTGGCCTACATCAGCCGTTTTTACCTGCGCCTCGACTCGATGAGCCGCATCGTCTCGGTGACGCAGAAGGCCGCCGCCGGTGCCAAGCGGATCTTCGACATCCTCGACCATGTCTCGAGCGTCCCCGAACCGACACATCCGGTTCACCTGCCGCGCGTCTCCGGCCGCATCGAGCTGCGCAGCGTCGGTTTCCGCTACGGAACGCGCAGCGTGACGCGCGACATCAGCCTGCTCATCGAGCCGGGCGAGATGGTCGGCCTGGTCGGCCACAGCGGTTCCGGCAAGAGCACGCTGGTGAACCTGATCTCCCGCTTCTACGACGTCACCGAGGGAGCAATCCTGATCGACGGGGTGGACATCCGCTCGCTGCCGGTCGCCGAATACCGCAAGCACATCGGCCTCGTGCTGCAGGAGCCCTTTCTCTTCTTCGGCACCATCGCGGAGAACATCGCTTACGGAAAACCCGCCGCGACGCGCGCCGAAATCATCGCCGCCGCGCGCGCCGCGCACGCCCACGAATTCATCCTCCGCCTGCCGCACGGCTACGACTCGCTGGTCGGCGAACGCGGCCAGGCGCTGTCGGGCGGCGAACGGCAGCGCATTTCGATCGCCCGGGCGCTGCTCATCGACCCGCCGATCCTGATTCTCGACGAAGCCACCTCCTCGGTCGACACGACGACCGAGAAGGAAATCCAGAAAGCGCTCGACAACCTGGTGCGCGGCCGCACGACGATCGCCATCGCGCACCGACTATCCACTCTGCGTGACGCCAACCGCCTGGTCGTTCTAGATCGCGGCAGCGTCGTCGAGGTCGGCAGCCATGACGAGTTGATGGCCCGCGAGGGTCACTACTATCGTCTCTACGAGGCCCAGGCACGCAACGTCGATACCGAAGACGAATCGCAGACCCTGAAACTCGACGCCCGCGACGAGGGAGACCGTGAATGACCGACACCCCCGACTATCGCTTGTCCCGCAACGCGTTCGGACGGCTCGAGCTGCACACCGCCGATGGCGAGCGGCACGCCGATGTCGTTCCTGTGCGTGCCTTCCCGATCACCGCCCCCGAACAGGGTATCGCCCTGGTCGACCCGCACGGGCGGGAACTAGCGTGGATCGACACGCTGACCGAGCTGCCCGACGAACTCCGGCGCCTGCTCGAGACGGAACTCGCGCAGCGCGAGTTCATGCCCGAAATCCGCCGTATCGTCAGCGTTTCGAGCTTCGCCACACCGAGCACCTGGCAGATCGAAACCGACCGCGGAACGAGCCACCTGGTCCTCAAGGGCGAAGAAGACATCCGCCGCCTTGCCGCACCGGCCTTGCTGATCGCCGACAGCCACGGCATCCACTTTCTGATCCGCGACCGTCAGGCGCTCGATCCGCAAAGCCGTCGCTTTCTCGATCGCTTTCTGTGAAGTGCGCGACTCCCGGCTTTGCTGCCGCGGGTCAGCGGAATGACGCGCACCGCGTTAGTGCAACGAAGCGCCGGGTCAGCGTTTGGCCCACCACCTGCGGCGCGTTCCGCCGCCCGCCAAATCTCCCGTGCCAGGACTGACGACATGAAGACGAAAGACATCAAGTTCCTCGAGATCCGCTACCTGCGCGGCCCGAACATCTGGACCTATCGTCCAGCCATCGAGGCGCTGGTCGATATCGGCGAACTGGAGGATTTTCCCTCCAACCTCATCCCCGGTTTCTACGACCGTCTGAACGCTCTGCTGCCCTCGCTGATCGAGCACCGCTGCAGCTACGGTGAGCGGGGCGGCTTCCTGCGGCGCGTCCGGGAAGGGACTTGGCCGGCCCACATTCTCGAGCACGTGACGCTCGAACTGCAGAACTTGGCCGGCATGCCTGGCGGTTTCGGCAAGGCCAGGGAAACCTCGAAGCGCGGTGTCTACAAGGTGGTGATCCGTGCCTGGCACGACGACGTGACCCGCGCCTGCCTGTACGCCGGGCGCGAACTGCTAATGGCGGCGATCCAGGACACGCCTTTCGACGTCTCCCAGTGCGTCGAACGCCTGGCCGAGATGGCCGAGCGCAAGCTGCTCGGTCCGAGCACGGGCTGCATCGTCGAAGCGGCGACCGCCAAGGACCGCCGCATTCCGGCAATCCGCCTGCTGGCCACCGGCAACCTCGTGCAACTCGGCTACGGCGCCCGCAGCCGGCGCATCTGGACCGCCGAAACTGACCGCACCAGCGCCATCGCCGAAGGCATCTCGCGCGACAAGGATCTGACCAAGACCTTGCTCAGCTCCTGCGGCGTACCGGTTCCCGAGGGTCGATTGGTGGAGAGCGCCGAAGATGCCTGGGAGGCCGCCGAGGAAATCGGCGTACCGGTCGTCGTCAAGCCGTCCGACGGCAACCACGCGCGCGGCGTGTTCACCAATCTGATGGCCCGCGCCGAAGTCGAGTCGGCTTATGCGGCGGCCGTCGTCGAAGGCAGTGGCGTGATCGTCGAGCGTTACGTGCGCGGCTCGGAACATCGCTTGCTAGTGGTTGGCGGCAAGCTCGTCGCCGCGGCGCGCGGCGAAGTCGCCAAGGTCGTCGGCGACGGCAAGTCGACGATCGACGAGCTGATCGAGCGCCAGATCAACTCCGACCCCCGGCGTGGCGCGGCCGAGGAGTTCCCGCTCGACATCATCGATCTCGCTGACAACCCGGTCGCCCGCCTCGAGGTGTCGCGCCAGGGCTTTGCGCCGGATTCGATACCGGCCGCCGGGCGCGAGGTCCTGATCGTACGCAGCGGCAACCACACCGACGATGTCACGGACCTTGTACACCCGGACACGGCGGCCACCGCCTCGCTCGCGGCGCGCATCGTCGGCCTCGACATCGCCGGCGTCGACCTCGTCTGTGAAGACATTGCCCGGCCGCTCGACGCGCAGCGTGGCGCCATCGTCGAGGTCAACGCGGGTCCCGGCCTGCTGATGCATCTCAAACCGGAGACCGGCGAGCCCCGCCCAGTGGGTCGCGCCATCGTCGACGAGCTGTTCCCCGGAGGCGACGACGGCCGGATTCCGATCGTCGGTATTAGCGGCAGTTCCGGCAAGACGACCGTTGCCCGTCTGGTCGCCCGCTTGCTGACCCTCGCCGGCAAGCGCACCGGCCTCGCCTGCAGCGACGGCGTGTACGTCGATCGGCGTTGCATCGCGCCGGAAAACGGCGCGAACTGGGAGTCCGCACACCGGATTCTGATGAACCGCGGAGTCGACGCCGCCGTCTTCGAGAACGGCACCGACACCATCCTCGACGAAGGTCTCGCGTACGACCGCTGCCTGGTGGGCGTCGTCACCAACGTCGATGCCGCCCGTCATTTTGGCCGGCACGACGTCGAAACCGCCGAGCAGGTGTTCACCGTCCTGCGCACGCAGGTCGACCTCGTGCTGCCCACCGGCGCGGCGGTGCTCAACGCCAGCCAGCCGATGCTCGTCGAAATGGCGCCGCTGTGCGACGGCGAGGTGATTTTCTTCGCCATCGACCCCAGCCTGCCGGCGCTCGTCGAACACCGGGCGGGGGCTGGGCGTGCGGTGTTCGTTCGCGATGGCCAGGTGGTGATCGCCCGCGGCGCCGACGAAACGACCATCGTCAGCCTGCAGACCATCCCGCTGGCCCAGACCGCTGCCGAAAGCCAGATCGAAAACGTCCTCGCGGCGGCCGCTACGGCCTGGGCGCTGGGCATCGGCGGCGAGCTGATACGCACCGGCCTGGAAACCTTTACTGTCGCCTGAACCGAACTCACTCTCTTCCGGCCCGACTCGCGGTCCGGAGCCTACCCACAAGAGGTAAGCCGCCATGGAAGTCTCGCGTATCCGCGCTCTGCGCGGTCCCAATCTCTGGAGCCGGCACACGGCGATCGAAGCCATCGTTCGCTGCGCCGAGAGCGAGCGCAACATCGATTGCCTGCCGGGTTTCGAAACGCGCCTGCGCGAGCGCTTCCCCGAGTTGGCCATGCTGCGCCCCTTCGGGCACGAGGAAGCGGTATCGATGGCACAGGTGCTGGAATTCGCAGCGCTCGGCCTGCAGGCGCAGGCCGGCTGCCCAGTCACTTTCAGCCGCAACCAGCAGACGGTCGAAGCGGGAACCTACCAGGTGGTGGTCGAGTACAGCGAGGAGGCGGTCGGCCGGCTGGCTTTCGAACTGGCCCAGGATCTCTGCCGAGCGGCCGTCGAGGACGCTCCGTTCGAGCTCGATGCGGCGCTCACGCGGCTGCGTGAGCTCGACGAAGACGTTCGTTTGGGCCCGAGCACCGGGGCCATCGTCTATGCCGCGCTGGCGCGCCGAATTCCTTTCCGCCGGCTGACCGAGGGCAGCATGGTCCAGTTCGGCTGGGGCAGCCGCCAGCGGCGCATTCAGGCGGCGGAAACGGATCGTACCAGCGCAGTCGCCGAATCGATCGCCCAGGACAAGGAACTCAGCAAGCGTCTCCTGCACGCGGCCGGTGTTCCGGTACCCAGCGGGCGGCCGGTACACAGCGCCGAGGACGCCTGGGCCGCCGCCTGCGAAATCGGCGGCCCGGTCGTCGTCAAGCCGCAGGACGGCAACCAGGGCAAGGGGGTGGCGGTCAACCTGTCGACCCGCGAGCAGATCGAAGCCGCCTACGCGATCGCTTTCGAAGTGAGCGACGAGGTGCTCGTCGAACGTTATCTGCCGGGCCACGACTATCGCCTGCTGGTGGTCGGCAAACAACTCATCGCGGCGGCGCGCCGCGATCCGCCGCTGGTCATCGGCGACGGCCTACACACCGTCCGCCAACTGGTCGATCGTGTCAACCTCGATCCACGGCGCGGCGAGGGTCACGCCACCTCGCTGACCCGCATCCGCCTCGACGAAGTCGCTTTGGCGCGCCTGACCAGCGTCGGCCTGAGTGCGGAATCCGTGCCTGCCAAAGGCCGACGCGTCATCCTGCGCAACAACGCCAACCTGTCGACCGGCGGCACGGCGACCGACGTGACCGACGACGTTCACCCCGAATTTGCCGCCCAGGCGGTGGCTGCCGCGCAGACGATCGGCCTCGACATCGCCGGCGTCGACGTCGTCTGCGACAGCGTCTTGCGACCGCTCGAAGCGCAAGGCGGCGGCATCGTCGAGATCAACGCGGCGCCGGGTCTGCGCATGCACCTGCAACCGTCGTTCGGCAAGGGACGGCCGGTCGGTGAAGCGATCGTCGCCAACATGTTTGCCGAAGGCGACGAGGCGCGTATTCCGCTCGTTGCCGTCGCCGGGACCAACGGCAAGACGACGACCGTCCGCCTGATTGCCAACATCTTGCGCCAGCAGGGCCTGCGTGTCGGAATGACGAGCACCGATGGCGTCTACATCGACGGCCGGCGTATCGATACCGGCGACTGCAGCGGCCCCAAGAGCGCGCGCAACGTCCTGCTGCACCCCGACGTCGATGCCGCGGTTCTCGAAACGGCACGCGGCGGCGTCCTGCGCGAAGGCTTGGGCTTCGACCGCTGCAACGTCGCCGTCGTCACCAACATCGGACTCGGCGACCACCTGGGGCTGTCGTATATCAATTCGGTCGAAGACCTGTCGGTCGTCAAGCGGGTCATCGTTCAGAACGTGACGCCGGTCACCGGCGTCGCGGTGCTCAACGCGGCCGATCCGATGGTCGCCCGAATGGCCGATTGCTGCCCGGGGAGCGTCACTTTCTTCGCCTGCGATCGCAACCATCCACTGATGGCCATGCATCGCGCGCAGCGCAATCGCGTCGTCTATCGTGACGGGGCGGAGATCGTGGCCGTGGGCGACGGGGTCGAACATCGGCTCCCGCTGAGCGCGATTCCGGTCACCCAGAACGGCGCCATCGGCTTTCAGGTCGAGAATGCGATGGCGGCCACCGCCGCCGCCTGGGCGCTGGGGGTCGACTGGGAAACCATCCGCCGCGGCCTGGCGAGCTTCGTCAACGACGCGCAGACGGCCCCGGGCCGCTTCAACGTCTTCGACTATCGCGGCGCGACGCTGATCGCCGACTACGGCCACAACCCGGATGCCATGCAAGCGCTGGTCAATGCCATCGACCAGATGTCGACCGCCGGTGGCCGGCGCACGGTAGTCATCAGCGGTGCCGGCGACCGACGCGATGAAGACATCCGCCAGCAAACGGAAATCCTCGGCGAGGCCTTCGATCGGGTCATCCTCTATCAAGACCAGTGCCAGCGCGGGCGTGCCGACGGCGAAGTGCTGGCCCTGCTGCGGCAAGGTCTGGCGGGTGCCGGGCGAAGTTCCGAGGTGAGCGAAATCCATGGCGAGTTCCTCGCCATTGACACCGCGCTGGCCGAACTGCAGGCCGGAGACCTCTGCCTGATCCTGATCGATCAGATCGAGGAAGCCCTCGAACACATCGCCAAGCGGCTCGCCGAGGCTTAGGAAGCGCTACCGCCAGCGGCGCGTCGGCCGAGTACGCGATGGATTCCGCGCACGGCGACCGACGGGCATGCCTCAGCCTGGCGTCCAGTAGGTCCACGAGAACGCCCCCGTGGACCCGGCGAACAGCGCTTTCGTCGCTCCGTCGCGACGCCGCAATCTGGCCTTTAAATCCTTGGTCGACAAGGCGTTCAGCGGCGTATCGGCGAGCCGGACGAGAAGCGTACGGACCTGCGTTTCGCCTTCCACCGCATCCACGGTACACGCCACGCCGCGACTCGATTCGTCCCGTGCGGCCTGCTCTTCTTCGATTTGCGCGCCGAGACGCTTCACTTCGGCATCCATTTCGTTCGCCGCTTCGCCGAGTTGGCTCAGCGTCCGCAACAGGGGCGCGACCTGCGCCGAGAGCCGGCGCCAAGCGACTTGCTGCTCTGGCTTGAGGGTCATTTCGTGGCGACGCAACTTGCCGGCCAGTGCCAGATAGCTGGCGATTTCCTTCTCGCCGCGCAACGCCTCGATCTTCCGGCGATGACCGGCCGCCTCGCTCGTCAGAGCAGCGCATTTCTGCTCCAGCGCGGCAATCCTGGTATCCAAAGCCGACAAGTCGGGCACCAGCACCAGCAACACGTTGTCCAGTTCCCGACGCGCCCGCGAACGGCGCACGCGAATCGTCTTGCCTGCCGCCGCACAGGCCTCGGCCACGTCGATGCTCAGATCGTCGGCCACTATGTCGCAGTTCGTCGCGTGCTCGACGGCCACCTGGCGGCCGATGATGACGCAGTTCTCGGCCCGGTGGAGGCTGATGCTGCCCTGCGGCGCGATCAGCGTCGAGCCCGAGGCGACCCCATCGACGAGGATGTCGCCGTGGTCGTTGCTGGCACTGCCACCGACCAGATTACTTCTCAGGTGGACGACCCCGCCGGCGGAGACGACATTTCCGAAGACATCGGCGTAGGCGATGATGCTGCGGCACTTGACGATGCGCTTCTCCTGGATCTCGCCATGCTGCTCATAGACTTCGCCAGTCAGCAGAAGGTCGCCGGTGGTGCGTGCGCTGACACCTTCGTGACTGATGATTCGATCGGCGACCGAGAACTGATTGCTACGCGTATCGATCTGTAGGAAACCGCTGACCGAGGTCACCAGATACTCGCCATCCTTGTCGCGGCTGACCTGCGTCCCGGGGCCGGCGATAGCCCCCAGATCGAGGTCTCTGGACGGCGGCGCCGGCAGGATCTTGCCACCGATGTCGCGTCCGTCCACCCCCGGCGTACGCGGGCGCTTCTTGACCAGGCGTACCCCGGCGGCCACCTGCGGGTAACGGGTCTCGAACTGACAGAGATCGACCCTGCCGCCGAGCAGCCGACGAGGTGCGTTGTTGCGGCGCAGGCCGGGCGACTGCTCGACGATCTCGGCGTCCGTCCCCGGCACGAAAGGCCGGTCGCGGGCCACCACCCGGCGCAGCGGTTTGTCGAGCTCGATGGCTTCCTGCACCGCCGCGACATCGATACCAAAGCGCAGGCCTTTTTCCCAGGCGCTGGCGATGAACTCGTCGATATCGAGCCGGGTGCGTACCTCGCGCGGACGCCGCCCGGTGTCGGCCGCCGACGAGCCGCTCTCGTCATTTTCCGAGCTGTCCGTCTGCTCGGCTGTCGCTTCGAGGTAAACCGGCTGAAACAGGTAGGTCGCCTCGCCGCCCTCGATGCGCAGCCCCTTGTACAGCGCTTGCCGCTCGGGCCGAAAACGGGTGATATCGGCCGCCACGAACACATCGTCGGTCGTTTCGCAGGTATCCGCCGCCGGCTCGTCGTAAAGCAGCGCGACGAACTTCGCGTAGTCGAGCCCGCGAAAGTAAAGGCCGGACGCCACCACGCGATCGACGAAATCGACAAAATCAGTCGGCGACTCGAGTCGCGAGGGCTTGACATACAAGCCCCGATCGCCCTGGACGATGAATCGCGAGAGCGCGATCTGCCCCTCTTGGAGGTCGGCAAGATTGCCTATGGCACTGGCGGGATGTTCTGGCATGGTCAGATCGAAACCTTCGCAGCGCGGCCGGTTTGTCGCACCGGCCTGGAGCCGGTGACGGCTGACCTTGCCCGGTCGTTCCACGACGCCGGCAGCGTCGCAACGACCGACCCGATACCCGCCCGACTCCCGCCTGGTACGACACCCACCGAGTCGTCGGCCGGCCGCCGCGACCCAGCCTATCTCGCCGCCAGCGTACCAGAAACCGGCGAGCGCAGCGTGATCTGTGCCCGAAATCGGAGAAGATCGAACGAGACGCCACCACGTGCCCCCTCGACGCGCTGCCGAAATGCCTGGATCCTCACGCTGCGTCAGCCATTCGGCGCCCACTGCGTTATCTGGCGTGTGGCCCCGTCAAGTAGCACGTCACTGGCAGGGTCGCCCGGGGCACGACTTGTTTTTTCCGCTCAGCCACGCCTCCAACGAGATCAACCATGCCCAGCCTGCGCCTGTCGACACCACTCTTGGCTTTTCTCCTCACCGCTTGCGTCAGTCTGCCGCCGGAGGGTCCCAGCGTGACGGCCTTACCGGGCACAGGAATGCGCTTCGACCAGTTCCGCGCCGACGACGCCATGTGCCGTCGCTACGCACGTCAGACGATAGGCTCGCAAACCCCCGCACAGGCCGCTACCGAGGCCGGTGTGGCGAGCGCCGCTCTGGGTACGCTGGTCGGGGCAGCGGTGGGAGCGGCGGTCAATGGTTCGAGCGGTGCCGCGGTCGGTGCCGGCGTCGGGCTGCTCGCCGGCAGCACCAGCGGTATCGCCGCAGCGAACGCGTCGAGTTACGCGCTGCAACAGCGCTACGATCAGAACTACGTGCAGTGCATGTACACGCAGGGCCACAAGGTGCCGCTGATCGGTGGCGTCTGGCGCCAGGACAACAGCGTCAGCCGTCCCCGGCCGACCACTCCGCCGCCACCGCCCCCGCGTGGCTCGCCGCCACCGCCGCCGCCCGCCCCGCCACCCCCACCAGTCGGCGCGCCACCGCCACCGCCGCCGCGCTAAGCCGCCTCTTCTGGCGTAAACTACGGGGCCGACCAGAAGGAACAAGTCGCCATGCCCCGTTCGACGCTCAAGCTCCCGCGCAAGACTCCTAGCACCACACCGACCGGCCGGTCGCCGACCCGCAAGCCACTGCGCACCGGCACCAAGGCCAGCCGACGCGGGCTGACAGCGCGCCCCGATGACCGGCGGGCAGCACCTTCACCGCTTCCCGACCGGCCACCGACGACGGTGCCAGCGGTACGGAATGTCGGGGCTCCCGCCGCCAGTCCGGCGGCCGCCAACAAGACGACCGCGGCGCAGGGGAGCCCGAAGGCCGGGGAAGGCACCGGACGAGCGGAGGCGACCTCGGGCACGGCGGCCGGCGACCAGCGACCCGCAGGTGACGCAGAGCGTCCGCGCCGCGCGGCGGCGGCCAGTACCCCCGGTTCGGCGAAGGCCGAGCAGGCCGGCCAAGCGACGCGGAAGATTCATCCGCCACGCGGAATTGCACGCAGCACAGGCGTGCGCGCCGCCCTGCCGACTCGTCAGGAGCCGCTGGACGAACACCCGCCGCGGTCGGCGCAACCGCCGGAGCGGGTCCGGCCGCCGACCACGCCGCCGGCCGACAGTCCACCGCGCGGCCTGGCGAAGGAACCACCGCGGCTGTCGAAACTGGTGAGCCAGTTGAGCGGCTGCTCACGGCGCGAAGCTGATGCCTGGATCGAAAACGGCTGGGTCAGCGTCGATGGCATCGTGGTCAACCGGCTTGGCGCACGCGCAAACCCGAAATCGAAAATCGAGATCAAGGATACGGCCAGTCAACAAAGCACGGAAAGTGTCACGATCGTCTTCAACAAAGCCCCCCACAGCGCGATCGCGGCAGACGAAAGAGCAGGCGTCGCCGCCATGGCACTGATCCGTCCCGACACCCACTGGGCCGAAGACCGCGCCAGCCGACGCTTTACGGCAACCCAGCTGCGCGGCCTGGCGATGGCCGGCCGACTCGACGCGGAAGAGCATGGGATGATGGTGTTTACTCAGGAAGGGAGCGTCGCCCGCCGGCTGACCGGTGGTGGCGCCCGAGTGGAGAAGGAGTACCATCTGCGCGTCGAAGGCGAACTTGCGCCAAACGGCCTGGAACGTCTCAGGCACGGTTTGTCGCTCGACCAGGTAAAGCTCGAAAGGGCCCACGTATCGTGGCTCGGCGAGCAGCAACTGCGCTTCGTTGTCCATGAAAACAGAAAACGTCAGATTCAACGGATGTGCGAGCTGGTTGGTCTGCGGGTGACCGACATCAAGCGTGTACGCATCGGCAGCGTCTCGCTGGGCCGCTTGCCGCCCGGCCAGTGGCGCTATCTACAGGCTGACGAGCGCTTCTGAACCGGCACCCTGGCCCGACGCTCCCTGGAAGGCGACCACCATGTCCAACAATCCGCACCCGCAGAACCTTGCCGACTGGTTGATGCTCCTGGGCGATAGGGAACTCCCGATTCTGCGCCAGACGGCTCGCCGGCTCGAGAAAGCGCGACAGCAGATCGACCGCGTGACCGGCCGCGACATCACCGACATCGTGCTGCAGGATCCTCTTCTTGCCGTCCGCGTCGTCGCCCTGATCCAGTCGTTCGGCAGCAAACACCTGCGTAGCGAGATCACGAACATCGCCAGTGCGGTCATGATGCTCGGCGTCGAGCCCTTTTTCCGCGCGTTCGAGAACCCGCTCACCATCGAAAGCGTTCTCGGCCAGCAACCGCAGGCCCTGCTCGGCATGCTGCAAGTCGTTCTCCGCACACAGCGCGCTTCGCGCTATGCCTACGAATGGGCTTTCGCCCGCCACGACATGAGTGTCGACGAGGTCGCTCTCGCCGCCCTGTTACACGACCTCGCGGAGATCCTGCTGTGGTGTTTCGCGCCCGACCTGGCAATCGAAATCCGCGCGCGACTGCACGCCGACCGCAACCTGCGCAGCGCCAGCGCACAGCAGGAGGTGCTGGGTTTCACTCTGGCCGAGCTACAGATCTCTCTCTGCCACGCCTGGCACCTGCCGGCCCTGCTGACCACTCTGATGGACGACAGGAAGGCACAGCTTCCGCGTGTGCAGAACGTCCGGCTGGCGGTCGACCTGGCGCGTCACTCGGTCGATGGCTGGGGCGACGCGGCGATCCCCGACGATCTCGAAGCCATCCAGGCGCTGCTCAAAATCAACCGCGAAACGCTGCTCGCTCGCCTGCAGTTGCCGCCGGAACTGCTGCCTCTACCGGCCCGCGGGGAACCCGGAGCGGCGACACCGCGCGGCCAGCGCTCGGGCTGACGCCGAAGCGCGCTCACGGTCGGTCGGCAATCGCGGGTCGGCAAGCAGCCGACGCCGACACGAGCCGCCGACCGCGACCGGTATAGAGCTGGCGCGGGCGGGCGATCTTGTACTCGGCGTCGGTCAGCATCTCCTCCCATTGCGCCATCCAGCCGGCGGTGCGCGCCAGCGCATGAATGCACGCGAACATCGAAACCGGAACGCCGAGTGCCTTGAGCACGAGGCCGGAGTAGAAAGCGATATTGGGATACAGTTTCTTGTCTACGAAATAGGGGTCTTCGAGCGCGATCCGTTCGAGTGTCAGCGCCAGGCGGAACAGCCTATCGTTCTCCAGATCGAGTTCCTGCACAAGCTCGCGGCATACCTCGCGCAGCAGGGGCACGCGTGGGTCGTGCTGCGTGAACACGTGGTGACCAAAGCCCGGCAAGCTGAAGCCATCGCTTTCCGGCTTCGCCCTGGCACGTGCTCGGGCGCGCGAAATGTATTCGCCGACACGTGAGGCGTCGCCGATTTCTTCGAGCAGCGCCAGGCTCGCCTCGCTGCCGCCGCTGTGCGCTGGTCCCGACAGGCAGGCGATGGCCGCCGAAACACAAGCGAACGGGTTGGCACCCGATGAACCCGCCATGCGCACGGTGGCCGTCGAAGCATCCTGGCCATTGTCGGCGTGCAGCAGAAGAAGCCGGTCCAAGGCACGCACCAGCACCGGATTCGGCTGGTATCTTTCGCACGGGGTGGCGCGCAACATGTACAGGAAATTGGCCGTGTAACCGAGGTCGCCGCGCGGATTCATGAACGGCAAACCCATCGAGTACTTGTAAGCCAACGCGACAATCGCCGGCATCTTGGCGACCAGTCGGTGAAAGCTGAGACGGCGCTGCGCGGCATCGGAGAAGTCTCCCGCGTCGTGATGAAATGCTGACAAAGCGCCGACGACACCCACCATCACGGCCATCGGCCGGGCGTCACGACGGAAGCCCTGGTAAAGCTTGACCATCTGTTCATGTACAGGCGTGTGCTGCCGAATGGCGGACTCGAACTGAGTGCGCTGCGCGCTGTTCGGCAGCTCGCCCTGGGCCAGCAGATACGCCACCTCGAGAAAATCGCACTGGGCCGCGAGTTGCTCGATCGGATAGCCGCGATGAAGAAGCTCACCTCGCTCGCCATCGACGAAGGTGATTCTCGACTTGCAACTCGCGGTGGACGCAAAACCGGAATCGTAAGCAAAGCGACCGGTTTTCGCGCCGAGGCTGCGGATGTCCAGGCAATCCCTGCCGTGCGTCGGAACGAGGATGGAAAAGTGCACCGGCTCCTCGCCGGTGACCAATAGCGTGACCTGACCTTTGCTACTCATGCCTTCCCCCTATGCCATGCCCCTTGTTGGGGCCATCGGTGCGCTAGGCGCACCCACTCCGTGCCTCGGCCTCTCTTGCCAGCGCCCAGGGAGCGTCGTCTGCTGGCCCGTCCAGGTCAGCCGGAACGCCCGTTTCACGGCCGCCGGAGGGCGGGAGCAAAGCCCTCGCGCCGCGGACGCCGAAACACGCCGAGAAAGAGAAAAGCAAGCGGCATACCATCTCGACGCCAGAAATGGCACGAGATTTGCTTAATGCCTCGCGTGTCGGCCAAGGAATCGTGACCAGGCGTCCACGGCGACACACCGTACCAGGTCTCGCCGCTGGCGGGACCTTCCTGCGCCGCTTGATGACCGGAGCCGCCGATGAAAACCCCGAGGCATCTGCCTGACCCAGCCCGCTTTGGCGAAATCGGCCATCGCAAAGGCAGACTTCTGTTCGAAAAAACGCCATGAAAACGGCGCCGGCAAGCGCCGGCGGTAGCCTGATCGCCCGCCTGAAGGAACGACTGCGCGCCGGGCAAGCCGCCATGCGCGACGATTTCGTCGCCACGCGTGACGCCGCCCGCCTGCTGCGCCTACGCTGTCGGCTGATCGACGAGATCCTGGGCGAGCTCTGGGACACGCTGGCTTTGCCGGATTCGCTGGCGCTGGTCGCGGTCGGCGGCTACGGCCGCGGCGAACTGTACCCGGCCTCCGACGTCGACCTGCTGCTTCTGCTACCGGAAGTGCCCAACGACAGGCTGACCGAGAAACTCGAGCAACTGGTCTGCCTGTTCTGGGATATCGGGCTGGAAACCGGTCACAGTGTCCGTACTCTCGAACAGTGTCTGGAAGAAGCGAAGAGCGACATCACGGTCCAGACTTCGATGATCGAAGCGCGCCTGCTGGCCGGCAACCGCCGCCTGTTCGAGGGCTTTCGCACCTTGCTCAGGGGCAGCCTCGACGGCCGTGCCTTCTTCCAGGCCAAGCAGATGGAACAGGGCGATCGACACCAGCGCTTCGCCGATACGCCGTACAGCCTCGAAGCCAATTGCAAGGACGGCCCCGGCGGATTGCGCGATCTGCAGGTCATCCTCTGGATTGCGCAGGCCGCGGGCTACGGCCACTGCTGGCACGATCTCGAGCAACGCGGTTTCATCACCACGGAAGAGGAAGGGCTGCTCGACCAGTGCGAAGCCTTCCTGCGTTTGCTGCGTGTGCATCTGCACCTGCACGCCGGGCGCCGCGAGGATCGCCTGCTCTTCGAGTACCAGACGGCGCTGGCGGAACAACTCGGCTTCACGGCCACCGACGCCAGCCGCTCCAGTGAACAACTGATGCAGCGCTATTATCGAACGGCCAAGACGGTCACCCAGATCAACAACATCGTCTTGCAGAACATCGGCGTGGCGCTGTTGCCACCGCAGGAAGCGCGCGCCGAAGCGATAAACGAAAGATTCCAGAAGAAGACTTCCGTCCTCGACGTGGTAGACGAGAATGTCTTCACCGACACGCCAGAGGCCATTCTCGAGGCCTTCCTGCTGCGTCAGCAGGATGCCGACCTGCTCGAAATGAGCGCCCGCACGCAGCGCGCCCTGTGGCGGGCACGCGTACTGATCGACGACGATTTTCGCCGCCATGCGGGCAACCGTGCGCGCTTTCTCGACATCCTCAGACAAGGCCGCGGCCTGGTGCTCGAACTCCGCCGAATGAACCAGTTCGGCATCCTTGGCCGCTACCTGCCGGCCTTCGGACGCATCGTCGGCCAGATGCAACACGACCTGTTCCACGTCTACACCGTCGATCAGCATATCCTGCAGGTAGTGCGCAACCTGCGCCGCTTCACGATGGAGGAATTCGCTCACGAGTATCCGTTCTGCACACGTCTGATCAGCGACTTCGGCAACCCATGGATCCTTTATCTGGCGGCGCTGTTTCACGACATCGCCAAGGGTCGTGGCGGCGATCACTCCGAACTCGGGGCGCGCGATGCCGAGGAATTCTGCGCGCAGCACGGGCTGCTCCCGGGGGACACGGAACTCGTCGTCTGGCTGGTCCGCCAGCACCTGTTGATGTCGCGCGTCGCCCAGAAGCAGGACATTTCCGACCCCGCCGTGGTGGCCGGTTTCGCCGCCATTGTCGGTGACGAACGCCATCTGATCGCCCTCTACCTGCTGACCGTGGCCGACATTCGCGGCACCAGCCCGAAGGTCTGGAATGCTTGGAAGGGCCAGTTGCTCGAGCAGTTATTTACCGCCACCCGGCGCTTCCTGCAATCGCGGGATGCGCCGCCGATGCCCGATGGCGTGATCGTCCAGCGCCAGCGCGAAGCGCTGCGTCTGATGCGCTATCTGGTCCTGCCCGAGGCCGCCCACGAGCGCTTGTGGCAGGAAGTCGACACCGTGTACTTCCTTCGCCAAACCGCCGAAGAGATTGCCTGGCACGCACGGACGCTGCACGACTGCCTGGACAGCGAACGACCGCTCGTCAAGGCGCGCCTCAACCCCTTCGGCGAGGGTCTCGAGGTGATGGTCTATACGCACGATCAGACGGACCTCTTTCTGCGCATGGTCGGCTTCTTCAGCCGCGCCGGCTACAACATCGTCGACGCCAGGATCCACACCACACGCCACGGCTACGCGCTCGACACCTTCATCCTGTTCGACATCAGCGACCGCGACAGCGATCGCGCGATGATCAGCTACCTCGAGCATGAACTTGCTGAGCGCTTGTCGCATCGCGCGCCGGTCGACATTCCGGCCACCGGACGCGTCTCGCGACAGGTCAGGCACTTCCCGCTGCAACCCGTGGTCAGCATCCAGCCCCTGGTCAATCTCGAAGCCGACGAAACCGGGAAACTCTTCGTCCTCACGGTCGTCGCCGCCGACCGCCCAGGGCTGTTGTTCCTCATCGCCAAGCAACTCGCCGAGCATCATGCCAATCTGCACACCGCGAAGATCGCGACGCTCGGCGAACGGGTCGAAGACACCTTCCTGATCAGCGGCGCCGAACTCGAGGAAAGTGCCGGCCGGGTGCGACTCGAGAGCGATCTCCTGCAGCGCCTGCAGATCTGACCCGAGAACCGGCAAACCCGATCCGCTGCCACTCCGGAGCACGACTCGCCAAGCGCTCGCCCCCTAGACTGGCCATACCTGGCACTTATTTTGCTTGATCAAACCGACATCTTGCCTTGGAGCCGACCGTGTCGATTCATGTTGCCCTCAATCACGTCACCCACTATCGCTACGACCGTTTGATCACCCTGTCGCCGCAGATCGTCCGCCTGCGGCCGGCGCCGCATTCGCGTACGCCCATCCTCAGCTATTCGCTGAAAATCAGCCCGGCCCGGCATTTCATCAACTGGCAGCAAGACCCGCAGGCGAACTACTTGGCGCGCCTCGTCTTTCCCGAAAAGACGCGCGAGTTCCGGGTCGAAGTCGACCTGGTGGCCGAGATGTCGGTAATCAATCCCTTCGACTTTTTTCCCGAGCCCTACGCGACTACCTTTCCTTTCGCTTACGAGTCCTGGCAACAGGAAGAACTCGAGCCCTACCTCCACCGCCTGCCGACCACACCGTTGCTGCGCCGCTTCCTGGATACCCTGCCGAGCGAACCGCGCGCCAGCGTGGACTTTCTGGTCGACATCAACCGGCGAATCCAGGCCACGATAGGCTATGTGATCCGCCTCGAGCCCGGGGTGCAAACCCCTGAGGAGACACTGGCACTGGCACGCGGCTCGTGCCGCGATTCGGCTTGGTTGCTGGTCCAGGTGTTGCGTCATCTCGGACTCGCGGCGCGCTTCGTTTCCGGCTATCTGATCCAGTTGACGCCGGATGTGAAGTCGCTCGACGGACCCTCCGGCACTGACCATGACTTCACCGACCTGCACGCCTGGTGCGAGGTCTATCTGCCGGGCGCAGGCTGGATTGGCCTCGACCCGACCTCGGGTCTCTTCGCCGGCGAAAGTCACATTCCCCTGGCCTGCTCGCCGCAACCGTCTTCGGCCTCGCCGATCACCGGCTTCACAGAGAAATGCGAATGCGATTTCTCGCACGAGATGAAGATCGAACGCGTCTGGGAAGCACCTCGGGTGACCCGGCCCTACAGCGAAGAGCAGTGGCTGGCCATCGAGGCACTCGGTCGGCGGATCGACGCCGACCTCGCAGACGGCGACGTGCGTCTGACGATGGGCGGCGAGCCGACCTTCGTCTCGATCGACGACCACGACGCTGCCGAATGGAACACCGAAGCGCTCGGTCCGACCAAACGCCTACGGGCGGCGGAGATCTTCCACCGTCTGCGCGAGAACTACGCACCCCAGGGTCTGCCGCACTTCGGCCAGGGCAAGTGGTATCCCGGCGAACAACTTCCGCGCTGGTCGCTGAACTGCTTCTGGCGGCGCGACGGCCAGCCGATATGGAACGATCCGGCGCTCTACGCCTGCGAAACGCGCGACTACGGCGCCGACGAGCGCCTTGCCGGACGCTTCTTGAAGCAACTCGCCAGGCGACTGGCCATCGACCCCGAGTACGTCTTTCCCGCCTACGAGGATGCCTACTACTACCTCTGGCGGGAACACCGCTTGCCGGTCAACGTCGACCCTTTCGACGCTCGTCTCGACGACCCGCTCGAACGCCGGCGACTGGCGCAGGTCTTTCGGCGTGGCCTCGATCAGGCAGTCGGCCATGTCCTGCCGATCGTGCGAGGTGCGCATGGCGGCTGGCAGAGCGGCCCGTGGTACCTGCGCGACGGCCGCTGCTATCTGGTGCCCGGCGATTCGCCGATCGGCTATCGGTTACCGCTCGACTCACAGCCGTGGATTGCCAAGAACGACTATCCGTACATCCATTCCCCCGACCCGACGCAAACCTTCCCGCCCTTGCCCACACCCGCCCAGATCCGTGCCCAGCATGCCGTCAGCCACAGTGAAAGCCTGCCTGCCGAGCAAGCGGCAGTGGGTGGCGAAGGTTTTGCCGAACAGGCGCTGCAACGTTGCCTGGCGGCTCGCCCGCCGGTCGATGAGAGGGGGGCCGCTCAATCACCACCGCCCAACGAGTCGGCGACGCGGGTGACGCGCACTTCGATTTCGGCCGAGGCGCGCAATGGAGTTCTGTACATTTTTTTGCCGCCGACCGAAACGCTGGACGACTACCTCGAACTCGTGAGCGCTGTCGAAGCGACGGCCGAGGAACTCGCCTCGCCGGTCATTCTCGAAGGCTACGAGCCGCCGCACGATCCACGTCTGACGAAATTCCGGGTCACGCCCGACCCCGGGGTCATCGAAGTGAACATCCAGCCATCGGCGACCTGGGACGAACTCGTCGCGCGTACGACCCACCTCTACGAGGCGGCGCATCTGTCGCGCCTGACGACCGAGAAGTTCATGCTCGACGGTCGCCATACCGGAACCGGCGGTGGCAACCATTTCGTCTTCGGCGGCCCGACGACGCTCGATTCGCCCTTCCTGCGCCGGCCCGATCTGTTGCGCAGTCTGATCAGCTACTGGCACAACCACCCGTCGCTGTCCTACCTCTTCTCAGGCCTGTTCATCGGTCCGACGAGTCAATCGCCGCGTGTCGACGAGGCGCGCCACGATTCAGTCTATGAACTCGAGATCGCTTTCCGCCAGTTCCCGGCGCCGACCGCCGGTGGAGCGGAGTGCGTCGCGCCGTGGATCATCGACCGCGTGCTGCGCAACCTCCTGATCGATTCGACCGGCAACACGCACCGCTCCGAGTTCTGTATCGACAAACTCTACTCGCCGGACGGCCCGACCGGCCGCCTCGGCCTGCTCGAGATGCGCGCCTTCGAAATGCCGCCACATGCGCGCATGTCGCTTGCCCAGCAACTCCTGCTGCGCGCCCTGATCGCCCGCTTCTGGCGCACGCCTTACGCGCCAGAACGCCTGATACGCTGGGGCAGCGAGTTGCACGACCGCTTCATGCTGCCGCACTTCGTCGGCCAGGATTTCGACGATGTGATCAGCGAGTTGCGGGCCGCCGGCTATGCGCTCGAAAGCGACTGGTTTGCCCCCCACTTCGAGTTCCGATTTCCGCGTCACGGCCGCATCTCGGCCCGGGGAATCGAGCTGGAACTTCGGCACGCGCTCGAACCCTGGCACGTCATGGGCGAAGAAAACAGCGCCGGCGGCACGGCACGCTACGTCGACTCGTCGCTCGAACGTTTGCAGGTCAAGGCGACGGGAATGGCCAGCGAACGCTATGTCGTGACATGCAACGGCAAGGCTCTGCCCTTGCGCGCGACCGGCCGGGTCGGCGAATACGTCGCCGGCGTCCGCTACCGGGCCTGGAACCCGCCGTCGGCGCTGCATCCGACAATCGGCGTACACGCGCCGCTCGTCTTCGACCTCGTCGACACCTGGATGAAGCGCTCGCTCGGTGGCTGCCAGTACCATGTCGAGCACCCCGGCGGACGCAACCCCGATCGCTACCCGGTCAACGCCAACGAAGCCGAGGGCCGCCGGCTGGCCCGCTTCACGCCGTTCGGCCACAGCCCGGGCCGAGTCGACGTACAAGCGGTCGCCACCAACGCCAGCTTCCCCTTCACCCTGGATCTGCGGCAGACGTGAGATCGATCGCCCCCGGCCGGACAGCGATCTGCGGCGGGTCTCGCCGGGCCAGCGCGCTGCCGCTCAGACGTCGCCCCATCGCCCTCCAAGCCATGCGACCAGAAAGGGGCGAAATCGCGCGAGTTCCGTAGCGCGACGGCAGCCATCGAAGGCGACAGGAAACAAGCTCGCTCGGCAGCCCCGGCGGAACCTGGCCGACGCAGGCGGTGGCCGCCGCGAAGGAGCGCCTCTGCCCACGCGGACCACAGCGGCTGCGATCAGAAACGCGCCGCCCAATGTCAATCGCGCCTCTCCCGTTCTCTCCAGTTCGGCTTGTCCTCACGGTCTCCCGACGTCAGCCGCCAATGGCCGTGCCCATGGCTGGGTGTTATAGTGCGCACCGCGACGCGCGCCTCCTGGCCGCTGCCATCTGTTGTAAATCGCTTTTCAATGACTGTTATCGTTACCTTAGTCGTCAACTAGGACGTCGGCTGACCAGAACGTCCTTCAACGATACCAATAGGAATGCGCTGATGCTCAAACTGTCGATCGGGCGACTAGTCGCCCTATCCGCGTCGATACTTTGCGCCCTGCTGCTGATCGGCAACCTGATCGTCTGGAACAGCAACGCCTCGCTGGCCGTCGCCGCCGAGGAAGCGTCGCGGGTCGAGCAGAGCATTCGGGCCTTTAAGGACACGCGCTTCCATGTCGTCCAGATCCAGCAATTTCTCACCGACGCGGCGGCCGTCGGTGAAGCCGATTTCGCCGAGGCCTCGGCACAACGTGAGAAGGCCTTGTCTCAATTGGAGCGCTTGGCCGGATTGTGGCCCGCCAGGCAGGTGGTCATCGACGAGCTGAAGTTGGCCGTCAACGGCGTCTACGACACTGGCGAGCGCATGGTGCTGGCCTATATCGGCCAGGGTCACGAGGCCGGCAACGCGATCATGAAAAGCAACGATGGTTTCGATGCGGTCGCCGAGAAGTTGACGAAACAGCTCGATGGCCTGGCTGGCGAACTCGCGACGCTCGGCGAAAGGAGTGAGGTGGCACAGCAGAAAACGCGCGCCTGGATGCTGCACTCCAGCCTTGGCGTAGGCGTCCTGGCGCTGGTCTTCGTGGTTCTGTCACACCTGTTTCTGTTGCAGATTCTTTTGAAGCTGCTGGGTGGTGAACCCGCGTATGCGGAAGAGATAGCTGCGCAGATCGCCGCCGGCGACCTGACGCTGGGCGTGCATGTCAGGCCAGACGACCAGCGGAGCCTGCTTGCCAGTATCGACGGCATGCAGAAAAGCCTGCGGGCGACGGTGGCGTCGATTCGCGACAGCTCGCATGCTGTGCTGAGTGCTGCCGAAGGTCTGAACACGAAGGCGGCGCTCGTCTTCGACCGCTCGCAGACGCAAAGCGACACGGCGACTTCGATGTCGGCGTCGGTGCAAGAGATGGCGGTGAGCACCACGCAGATGGCGGACCGCGCGCGCAAGGTCAGCGCCCACACCAGCGAGGCGGGCAAGCTGGCGGCCAAGGGCGGCCAGGAGGTGCATGCGGTGACAGAGGAAATCGGCCGGGTGGCGGCTTCCGTGAACCTGGCGAGCGGGGTGATCGGCGCCCTGGGCGAGGAATCCCGGCGCATCACGGCGATCGTCGACACGATTCGGGAGATCGCCGAGCAGACCAACCTCCTGGCACTCAATGCCGCGATCGAAGCAGCGCGGGCGGGCGAACAGGGACGCGGCTTTGCGGTGGTGGCCGACGAAGTGCGCAAGCTTGCCGAGCGCACCGCGAAGTCGACACATGAAATCTCGCAGATGATCGAGGCCATCGGCAGTCGCTCGGCTGAGGCGGTGCAGGGCATGGAGCAAAGTCTGACCGCGGTGGGCGGGAGCGTGACGCAGGCCGAAAAGGCCTATGCGGCCATGTCTCTGGTGCGCGAAAACCTCGGCCGCGTCGAGGAGGAAGTCAGCGACATCACCTCGTCCGTCGAGGAGCAGCGCGCCGCGAGCACGACGATCGCCCAGAGCGTTGGACAGGTGGCACAAATGGCCGAGCAGAACCGCCAGGCGCTGGCGGCGATTGCGGCCGACGTGCGCAGCCTGGAACAACTGTCCAGGAATCTCGACAACTTCACGAGCCGTTTCCGCGTCTGAGCCGGCGAGCTGCTGCGGCACTGGCCCGCGACTCAGGAATCCATCTTTTGACGCACCCGCCGATGACGCCGGCAGCGGTGGCAGTTGCCCACCCCGACCGACCGCCACGGCCGGCTGGCCGGCGTAGGGGAAGTTCTGAACGGGCGCTTGACCATCGATTTCAAGCGCCGGGACTCGAGCGTGCGGCCGCTGGGGATGACGAGAGCGTCGCAGTCCGAAGCCTGGCGGCGTCAAAGTCAACATTCGACGTGAAGTTGCCGCCCGGCTTCCGGCCCTGGAACTGGTCAACATCGACGTCCTGGGGCGCCGGTGCGCACCGGCTCGCAGGACTCCTTGGCGGGCAGGCCGCGTCGTGCGCCTCGTAGCCGACAGTCAGCAGCGCCTGAAACGGCCTATTGTTTGCGTATTCCTCGGTCAAATCGACAGCTAGAGAAAGCCTGGCTGGAGTAGCGGGCAGGCTTTCCCCTCCCTCAGCAAACCGTGCATGCGATTTTTCCGCACACGATGTGCCGAGGCTCTTCACACCAACGCGCGTACAGAGCGTCCGCCCGCCAACGCAGGAAGCTTTTGTACGACTCGCGGCGCGTCAAGATCAATGCTCGCGAAACCGCACAGTTTGCTCCAGGGTTCGCCACCCCGAGCATCGTTTGTTGACTTTGCTCAGGACTGGACGGCCCTCCTGCTGCCAGAAGGCTCACCAGCCCGCGTTACCGCGGCGCGGCTGCCTGAGGCTGGCGAGGACTACGGACAACTCCCCAGAACTAACCTCAACGCGCTAGACTTGCCACGGTGACTGCGAACGGCCAGCATCGATCCACGCAGGAAGGGGAAGTCCCTGGCTCGGCTGGAGAGCCGATAGTGCGAGGGCTAACGCTTTCGTGGTGAGCGGCGGCGAAGGTAGCGACGCCCCAAACGGGCGCTTCGCCGAGCGGGGCGCTGCCCTGGGCCAGATCCAGCGCCGCGACAGCGAGAACTTTGACTTTGACCCGATTCTGACACGACGGCTCCTGGGCGAAAAAACCGGGACGTGCGACTGGCGATGGCCGTACGTGTCGACCACCCCTGCCCGAGCCGCACCGATGGAGACCGACCATGCCGCTACTCCGCGAACTGACCGAACTCACCAAGCTGCGCGAGCTGATGGCCGCGCTCTACCGCGCCTTCGGGATTCCGCATTCCATCTCCGACTCCGATGGCGAATGGCTGGTGGCCGAAGGCTGGGAGGACTGCTGTACCAAATTCTTCCGCGCCAATCCGGAGTCGGCCGCCATTTGCCAGCGCAGCGATGCCCGGATCGTCGGCTTGCTGAAGCCGAACGTCCATACCTGCAGCACCTGCGATCATGGCCTCGAAGAAGTAGGTGCGCCGATCGTGGTCAACGGCCAGCATGTCGCCACTTTCTGGCTGGGGCAGTTCTTCTATTCGCCACCCGATCTGGATTTCTATCGCCGCTACGCCCAGCGCTTCGGTTTCCCTGAGGAAGAGTTCCTGAGAGCCATTAGCCATTGCAAGGTCACGACCCGCGAAAACGTCGATCTGATGATGGATTACTTCATCAAATTCTGTGGCTTCCTGGCCGAGGGGGGAATCCAGCATCGTCAGGTTCTCAAGAAGGAGGCGGAAATCCGCGCGCTGAACGCCAATCTCGAACAAACCGTCATCAACCGGACGCGGGAGCTGGAAAAAGCCAAGGACACCGCGGAAGCGGCCAACCGGGCGAAGTCGGTCTTTCTGGCCAACATGAGCCACGAACTGCGCACACCGCTGAACGCGATCTTGGGCTTTACCGATCTGATGCGTCGGGACGCTGTACTCACCGGGCGGGACCGCGAACACCTGGACATCGTCAACCGCAGCGGCGTGCATCTGCTGGGGCTGATCAACGACATTCTCGACATGGCCAAAATCGAAGCTGGACGCATCCGTCTGGAGATCGCGCCGTTCGATCTGGGCACGATGGTGGACGATCTGGTCGACATGATGGGCCAGCGCGCGCGCGAGAAAGGGCTTGAGTTACGGCTGGAGCGGCCCGCGCGAGTGGCGCGCTATATCCGGGGTGACGAAACTCGATTGCGGCAAGTGCTGGTCAACCTGCTGGGCAACGCCATCAAGTTCACTCCGGTGGGAGGTGTGACCCTGTACTTCGACGTTGCGCCGGACCTCAGCGAACCGCGACTCTTGATCGAAGTGGAGGACACCGGTCCCGGCATCGCGCCGGACGATCAAGTGCGAGTATTCGAGCCGTTCGTACAAGCCGGTCCCGACCTTGGCCAGAAAGGGACCGGGTTGGGTCTGGCGATCACGCGCCAGTTGGTCGAGCTGATGGGTGGACGAATCGGGCTGATCAGCCAACTCGGACAAGGCAGCCGCTTCTGGATCGACCTGCCGGCCGAGATCGCCACCGCTGCCGACGTGGCCGGCGCGCAGGAGGCCGGCGAAGATGTCCTGCGCCTGGCGCCGGGCGAGCCGGAGTGGCGGATCCTGATCGTCGAGGATCAGCCGGAAAACAGCCTGTTGCTCGGCCGGCTGCTGACAGACGCCGGCTTTCAGGTACGCGCGGTGAGCAACGGCGCCGAGGGAATCGAGTGCTTCCAGCAGTGGCGCCCGCACTTCATCTGGATGGACCGGCGCATGCCGGTCATGGACGGGCTGGAGGCCACCCGGCGGATCCGGGCGCTCGAGGGGGGCGAGGCCGTGAAGATCGTCGCCCTGACTGCTTCGGTGTTCACCGAGCAGCGCGGAGAAATGCTGGAAGCCGGGATGGACGATATTCTGCACAAGCCGTTTCGGCCGGCAGAGATCTTCGGTTGCCTGGAACGTCTCCTGGGAGCCCGCTTCCTGCGCCGGGCAACGGCAGCATTCGCCGCCCCGACGGCCAGCGCGCCGGATCGCGCGGCGCTGGCGGCACTGCCGGAGGAGTGGCGGCGCGAACTGGCCGACGCCTTGGTGGCGCTCGACGTCGAGCAGATCGGCCGCCTGGCCGGGCGGATCGCCGAACGCGATCCGGCGCTGGGCCGGATCCTGCGTCGCCACGCAGACGACTTCGATTTCAGCGCGTTCGAGGAAGCGCTGCGCGGGATCGGCGAAGGTTCGCCGCCAACTTGACGGAGGTTGGTGGCTGCCGGTAGCCTCGTGTTCGGCGCGGCGCGGTTTGCGAGGTCGATGGGACATGGCAAGGACGAAGCGTCGATGCGCTTCGCCGCTCCCGCGGCGCTCGTGCCCTGCCCCTGGGAGCGGCGTTTCTCAGGCCGGCGGGAAGGACTGCTCCCGCCGGCCCGACACACCGTTTTCGCGCTGCACCAAGGGAGGCCGCTACTCGGGCAGCCCGTTGATCAGGAACATCGCCTGCAGGGCATCGTTCGGTTTGCCGAGCGGCTCGAACCAGCGGCCGAGGATGGGGCCGATCTCGCCGCTGCGATAAAGCCTCGCCAGGCTGCGATCCACCGCCAGGCGAAGATCGGCATCCCGGCGCATGACCAGGCCGTAGGGCTCGTAGCTGAACTGCACCGTGGCCAGCGCGAAGCTCTGTCCCTGCCCACGGACGAGGGCCGTCGAGATCAGCACCGTGCGATCGGCGGCGTACGCCGTGGCTGTCTTGTTGGTCAGCGCCTTCAAGGCGGCATCGTGATCCGCCACCTTGAGCAGGACAAATCCGTGCTTGCCGGCGCCGATCAATTCCTCGAGCACCCTTTCGGTCGTCGTTCCGGCCACCACCGCGACACGCTGCCCCTTGATCGCTTCCACCGACGACGGCGCCTCGCCGTCGCGAAACAACAGGCCGGCGCCATCGACGAAAGTCATCAGGCTGAAGTCGAAATCGGCACGCCGCGACAGGGTCTGGGTCGTGTTGCCGCATTCGATGTCGATCGCGCCACTCTTCAACGCCTCGAAACGGTTCTGCGCCGTCACCGGCACCCAGCGCACATCGAGTTTCGGCAGGCCCAGTTGCCGGCCAAGATCCTCGGCCACGATCCGGCACAGGTCCACGCTGTAGCCGCGTGGCTGCCGGTCGTCGCCGACGAACGAGAACGGGATCGAATTTTCACGATAGCCGAGTTTCAGCGTCGCCGACTGCTTGATCGTCGCCAGGGCCGATTCAGCCGCCCCGGCCGGTGAAGCCGCAATAGCCAGGCTTGCGGCAAGCCCGGCGACGAGCAGGGTTTGTTTGATCATGTTGAATCCTCATGTAAGTGGAGCAAAAAAATCCTCGGTGCCGAAAACTCCGCGGCTGCGGCAAGTAGGCAGCCAAGCGCGACCTGCCCCATCGTGAGCCAGACGGTGGACAAGCCGGCAAGAGCGCTCGTTGCGCGCGGGCTACGGTCCAGCCATCAGCCGCCCGGGGCCGGCGACGCCGCCTGGCCCTTGACCGAGGACTCCGGAGCCGGCACGCACTTGAAGAAGACTTTCGGATAATCGGCGGTATTCAGACTGCCGTAATGCGAGCTGGTGGCCAGCGGCATCATGTCCTTGCCCTGACTTCGACAGGTGTCGATCGCCCGATGGTAGTTCACCCAGCCGGCCGTGTCCGACATCATGTAGGTGTCCGGACCCGTCGGCACGATATTCGCGGCGCAGCCCGCCAGAATGAATGCCAGCGGCCAAGCCGAGCCAACGCTTCTGTTCGCTTTCACAGATTGCCCTCCATGGCTGACAACAACAAGAATGCAAGCCGAACTGAGCCGGCCGGCGTCTATCCTGCGGGCCAGCCGGCGGGACGTCAAGCGGGGCGGAATACCCGCCACGTCTCCAAGCCTGCTGCCGCACATCGATACGCGTCGGCCATCATCTCGACCACCAGCACCCGTTGGATGGCCCGGCGGTCGCGGCTGACTGCCCGGGGAAGCGCACGACTGACCAACGCCCAATTGAGGCGAGCCCGCCGAAGCACTCTGAGGTACAATATCGCCCTTTCGCAACTCAATGATTTCACCGAGGTTTCTTAGTGCTCGCGGCCAACAATGTCACCATGCAGTTCGGGGCCAAGCCCTTGTTCGAAAACGTTACGGTCAAGTTCGGTGAGGGCTATCGCTACGGCTTGATCGGCGCCAATGGCTCCGGCAAGTCGACCTTCATGAAGATCCTCGACGGCGAACTCGAACCGACGGCCGGCAATGTCTCCAAGGACCCGCACGAACGCATGGCCTACCTGCGCCAGGACCAGTTCGCCTTTGAGCAGCATCGCGTGATCGACGTCGTGCTGATGGGGCACACGGAAATGTGGGCCTGCATGCTCGAAAAGGACGCCATCTACGCCAATCCGGACGCCACCGAGGACGATTACCTGCACGCCGCCGACCTCGAGGCACGCTTTGCCGAGTACGGCGGCTACACCGCCGAATCGCGCGCCGGTGAGCTGCTGCTCGGCGTCGGCATCCCCGCCGAGCAGCATTTCGGTCCGATGAGCGACGTCGCGCCGGGCTGGAAACTGCGCGTCCTGCTGATTCAGGCCCTATTTGCCGACCCGGACATCCTGCTGCTCGACGAACCGACCAACAACCTCGACATCGCCACCATCCGCTGGCTGGAAAACGTGATCAACGAGCGCAGCAGCACGATGGTGATCATTTCGCACGATCGCCACTTCCTTAACCAGGTGTGCACCCACATGGCCGACCTGGACTACGGCAAGATCACGGTTTATCCGGGCAATTACGACGACTTCATGGAAGCCTCGGCGCTGGCCCGCGAGCGCCAGCAAAACGCCAATGCGAAAGCGAAAGAACGGATCGCCGAACTGCAGAACTTCGTTCGCCGTTTCTCGGCCAACGCGTCCAAGGCCAAGCAGGCGACGTCGCGCATGAAACTGATCGACAAGCTGAAGCCCGAGGATGTGAAGCCTTCGTCGCGCCAGTATCCGTGGATCCGTTTCGAGTTCGACGACAAGGAAAAGCTGCACCGGCAAGCAGTCGAGATCGACAGCCTGACTTTCGCTTATCCGGGAAGCGCGCGCAAGATCTTCGACCGGCTCAACCTGACGATCAACGGTGGCGACCGACTGGCGATCATCGGCGAGAACGGCGTCGGCAAGAGCACGCTGCTCAAGCTGTTGATGGCTGAACTGGCGCCGCAGCGCGGCAGCATCAAGTGGGCGGAGAAAGCGCGCTGCGGCTACTATGCGCAGGATCACGCACAGGACTTCGACAGCGACGCCAGCCTGACCGAATGGATCGCCGGCTATGCGCGCGCCAGCGCGGCCGACGGCGACGACCTCGAAACGCTGATCCGCGGCACGCTCGGCCGCCTGCTGTTTTCGGGCAACGAGGTCCGCAAGGCGGTCAGGGTCATCTCGGGCGGCGAACAGGGACGCATGATCTTCGGCAAACTGATGCTCATGAAGCCGAACGTTCTGGTGATGGACGAGCCGACCAACCACCTGGACATGGAATCGATCGAATCGCTCAACACGGCGCTCGAGAAATTCAAGGGAACCCTGATCTTCGTCTCGCACGACCGCGAGTTCGTCTCGTCGCTGGCCACCCGAGTCCTGGAGATCCGCCTCGACGGAAAGATCGTCAACTACCCCGGCAACTACGAAGAGTATCTCGCCAGCCAGGGAATTGCCTGAGCGCTGGGCGGCAGGCACGAAACCGCCCTACTTGCTGCCCGGCCCCGGTCTCTCGCCCGTGCGCCGCGCCAAGCCGGCACGACGGCGGAATTCAGCGCCAGCGATGGGCGCACAAAGCGGCCACCAGCCCGGCGTCGGCCGGCGCGGTCAGAACGACATTGCGCAATCCGAGTTGCTGTGCCAACTCGGCGATACGCGGGTGCAGCACGAAAACCGGCGTCTGCGCCAGATGCGCGCGCGCCGCATCGTCGAGCAGGCGCAGCAGATTGCGCAAGGCCTCGCTCGACGAGACGGTCACGGCGTCGAGCTCGCCGCGGCGCAAGTCCTCCTGCAGCGCCGCCACATCGCTCGGCGCCGAACGCTGGTAACAGCTCACGCAATCGACCTCGACTGCGCGCTCGCGCAGCGTCTCGGCCAGCAATTCGCGTCCTCCGTTGCCACGAAAGATCACCGCCCGCCGGCCAGCAACGTTCTGCCGCTGCAACTCCGGCAGCGCCAGAACGGCCTCCGAGTCGAAGCGCTCATTGGGCACCAGCGCGTTCTCGATGCCGTAGGTCGCGAGCAAGGACACACTCCCCTGGCCAATGGCGACCGCCCGCAACGCGGCCGGCCACGGACGGCGAGCGAGAATCTGCGGCAGGCTGAAAGCGACAGCGTTCGGGCTGATGAACACGGCCAGCGAGTAGGAATCGAGGCGCGCGATGGCCAACCGCAGGGGCTCCGGATCGTCGGCCGGCGCGATTTCGAGCAGGGGACAGACGATCGCTTCGCCCCCCAGCCCGGCGATCATGGCGGTCAGGCTGTCCGCCTGCCCGCGCGGGCGGGTGATGGCGATTCGCCGGCCTTGCAGGAGCCCGCTCATTGGCTGATGGCAGCCGATTCGCGAAGGATGGCGTCGGCACCGCGTTCGCGCAGCGCGTCGGCAAGTCGCTGGCCAATCGACTCGTCGTCGCCGGCCGCGCCATACCACTCGCCCGCCAGCCGGCGCCGTCCGTCCGTTGTGGCGATCCAGCCGCGCAGCCACAGGCGGCCGTCCTCGAGCACGGCATGCGCCGCCAGAGGTAGCTGGCAGCTACCTCCGAGCGCGCGCGAGAAGGCGCGCTCAGCGCGCACGCAGTGCGCCGTAGCGGCATCGTCGAGCGGCGCCAGCAGGGCGATCAGATCGGCGCGTGCCGACAACACCTCGATCGCCAGAACGCCTTGTCCGGGAGCCGGCAGCGATTGCTCGGGCGTCAGCACGGCCCTGATGCGATCGGTCAGACCCAGCCGAATCAGGCCGGCAGCGGCCAGGATGATCGCATCATAGTCGCCGGCATCGAGTTTGCGGAGACGCGTATCGAGGTTGCCGCGCAAACTCTCGATCGAAAGCTGCGGATAGCCGGCGCGCAGCATGGCGGCGCGGCGCTGGCTGGAGGTGCCGACCACGGCATTGGCCGGCAATTGGTCGAGCCTGGCAAAGCGGCTGGAGACGAAAGCATCGCACGGGTTTTCACGGGCCGAGATGGCGGCCAGCGTGAAGCCGGCCGGCATCTCCATCGGCAAGTCTTTCATCGAGTGCACGGCCAAGTCGGCGCGCCCCTCCTGCATGGCGACCTCGAGTTCCTTGATGAACAGGCCCTTGCCGCCGATGGCGGCGAGCGGCCGGTCGAGGATCCGATCTCCCCGGGTAGTCATGCCGAGAATGCTGATCTCGGTCTGCGGATATAATTCTGCCAGGCGGCGACTGACGTGCTGCGCCTGCCACATGGCGAGACGGGACTCGCGCGAGGCAATGACCAGACGGGATGGGGCTCGGTTTGCAGAGTTCAAGAGGCCTCCCGGCAAGGGCGCCGGCAGACCCTGGCCGACGCGGTGACGCACTTCAACGAGGCGGCAATTCTAACACGCCTGCGTGACTCCCCCTGTCGGCGCCGGTGGCCCGACGTTGAACGGCGACGCAGCGCCGCAGCGCGATCATCCACAGCCCCCGACCAACCCGCCCCGAAGAACCGCATGTCGTCCGCAAAGCCGAACCACCAACGCCCGGAGCTTCCCGACTTCTGGGATCATCGTTTCCGTTCGGGCGTCACGCCCTGGGAAGCCGGCGAGGCGCCGTCCGCTCTTCGCGACTTCGCCGACCGCTACGCCAGCCCTGCCCCCCCGAAGCGCCAAGCCGAACCGGGAGGCGGCGCCAGCCAACCGCAGGTCCTGATCCCCGGCTGCGGCAGTGCCTGCGACGCCGCCTTCCTTGCTCAGCGCGGCTGGGAGGTCACAGCGCTCGATTTTTCCGGCGCCGCGGTCGAGCGCGCCCGTTGGACGTTGGGAGACTCCTGGCGCGGCAAACTGCTGTGCGCCGACTTCTTCACGTTTACCCCGGAAGCGCGGTTTGATTTGATCTACGAACGCGCCTTCCTGTGCGCACTGCCGCGAAAGCTCTGGCCGGACTATGCGGCCCGGATCGCCGGACTGTTGCATCCGGGTGGACTGCTCGTCGGGTTTTTCTTGTTCGGCAGCGAAGTGCCAGGTCCACCCTTTGCGATCCTCCCGGAACAACTCGACGACCTGCTGGCGGCGTCCTTCGTGCGTCGCGACGATCGCCCGGTCACCGATTCGCTGCCGGTCTTTGCCGGGCGCGAACGCTGGCAGGAATGGCAACGGCGCTGACCCTTCTACGGCTCGACTTCCTGTATCGTCGTCAGATAGGCGAGAATGTCACGCAGGTCACTCGCCGAAAGCGTGTACAACACGCCCTGATCGGCCGCCTCCTCGTCATGCGGGCGATCCGCTTTCAGGTAGGCGTCTATCTGCTTCTTCAGATAGACGGTGTATTGCCCGACGAGCATCGGAAACATGCCGCCGCGCCCCTTGCCGGTCCGGCCATGACAGGCGGCGCACTCCTTTTGATAAACCGTTTTGCCGTGGTCGATATCACCCTCGGCACGCGGCAAGATCATGACCTTTTCCATCGCCAGCAGCCGCGTCAGGGCGTCGTCGCTGTCCTTGAAAACGGGTTGCCGAGTCGGAAGCACGATCTGCGCCAGATAGTCGGACACCAGCTTCATGTCCTCGTCCGGCAGTTCGCGTTCCTTGGTGTAGGGATACATCGGCAGATTGACCCGCAACTGGCTCTGGAAGGCTTTCAACTGCTGCTCCATGTACTTCGCCGACTGGCCGGCAAGGCGCGGATATTCTCCTTTCTTGCCGCCAGCGCCGAACTCGCCATGGCAGGCCGCGCAAGGACCGTAGATCTCCTTGGCCTTTTCGGAGTCGAGCGCCTGAGCCGGCAACGCGGCGGCTACGGCAAGCAGAATGCAGAACAGTTGGCTGAAGCGTCGGGGGCGCCGCATGGCTTTCTCGTCGTCGGGAAAGTGCCGATTGTAGGAAGAATGCGCCGCCGCCGGCCTTGATGAGCGTCAATATGCCGCCGGCGCCACCGGCGCTTGTGGCAGAAACTGACGTACTCCACACCCCCGGCGGCTCACCCGGTCACCGGCGAAGACCGGACGAACAGACAACCGCCCTACTTCGTCGCCGCTTCGGCCAGCATTTTGGCCTCGCGAGCATTCCGGAAATTCGGGTTCAGCGCGAGAGCCTTGTTCGCGGCCTCGGCCGCCTTCTTGCGCTCGCCCTTGTCCGCCAAGGCGACGGCCAAATGATACCAGGCGCCTGGACTCCCGCTATCGGGCGGCAGCTTCTGCAATAGCGCCAGCCCCTCGGCTTTGCGGCCCGTCTGGAAGTAGATCCAGCCCACCGAATCGCGGACGTCCGGATTGTTGGGCACCGCCTTGTGCAAGGCATCGGCCAGGCGTGCGGCTTCCCGGTATTCCCCACGCGCCAGCAGGAGCAAAGCGAGGTTGTTCTGCCCGACGATGTTGCCGGGGTCGCGTGCCAACAGGCTGCGGTAATGCCGCTCGGCGCCGCTCTTGTCGCCCGACTCCTCGGTCGTCACGGCCAGCAGAAGCAGCGCCGCCTTACTGTTGGGAGTCACTCGGGTCAGCTTCTCGGCCAGTGCGATGGCCTTACGGTAATCGGCAAGCTTGGCGTAAGCGATCGAGCAGAGGCGAAGCAGGTTTGGATCGTCCGGCGCCAACGTAAGTCCACGCTCGAAACTGGTCACCGCCTCTTGGTACTTCTTCTGCGTCGCCTGCAGCGAACCCAGACGCTGCAAGGCATCGATATCCCGGGGATCCTTCCTCGCCTGCGCGGCCATCAGCTCTTCGCTCTCGGCAAAGCGGCCGTCCTTCTCCAGTTCGGCCGCCAGACCGAAAGTCGCTGCCCGAGCCACACTGGGCGTCGCCGACAGCGCCTTGAAAGCGTCGCTGGCCTGCTGTCGTTTGCCAGCGGCCGCATACGCCTGAGCCAGGCCAAGCGCGATGAATGGATTGTTCGCCGTGCGCCCGGCAACGGCTTCGGCGCGCTTCAGACCGGCGTCCGTCTTGCCGCTGCCGATCTCCGCCAGAGCCAATTCCATCTCCCCGCCTGGAGCGTTCGGGCGCAGGCGAAGATATTCGGTCAAGGCGCTGATCGCCAGCCGGTAGTCCTGAGTCTGCCGAGCAATGCGGCCGGTTATCAACCAGGGAACAGGATGACGCGGTGCTGCCGCGCGCGCCTTTTCGAGCAGCGCCAGCGCCTCGGCAGGTTTTCCGAGGCCGAAGCGTGCCTCGGCGACGACCGTGTAGGCGGCGTAATCCTTGACCTTGTCGAGAGGAACGGACTTGAACAGGTCGAGCGTCCGCTGATACTCTCCCCGCCGGTTGTAAATCGCCCCCAGATTCGGGCGGATGCTGACCACATCGGCATCGAGCTCCGCGACGCCCTTCTCGAACTGAATGGCGGCAGCCGCCAGGTTGCCATTGGCTGCCTCTATCAGTCCGAGCCTCTGGGCCAACTGGCCGTCGTCCGGTTTGATCGCTGCCGCCGCCCGGTAATGTTTCTCGGCTTGCTTGAGCTGCTTTTCGGCATAAGCGAGGTCGCCCAGCTTGACCATCGCCGTCCACCGCTTCGGCTCGATCGACAGCGCCTTCTCGAACGCTTGGCGCGCGTTGGCGATGTCGCCCGACAGGCCGAGCGCCACGCCGAGCACTTCCTGACTGGCCGCCGAATTGGGATAGGCGGCGACCGATTGCTGAGCGATCTGCAGGCCTTCCTTGAGCTTGCCTGCCTCGAACAGACGCAGCGCCTGCTTCAGTTGCGCCGCGTCGGGGGCGGTCGATAATTCACTGGCCGGCTGGGCCATTTTCGGCTGGAAGTCGAAGCTGGCCTGTTCGGACGGTGATGGAAGTACATAAGCGAAGGCCCCATCTGCCCGAAGCAGAAGGACCGTCAGCAACAGAAGCTTAGCCGGAGGGATTTTTCGATTGCTCATAGTCAGCCCGGGAAAAAAAAGACGGCACTATTGTGCCGTCTTTTTGCTGCCGATGGGGTATAGCGATACGATCAGGCGCTGCGACGACGTACGCGCAGGCCAGCCAGGGCGGCGATGCCGAGCAGAGCCAGGCTGCCGGGCTCCGGAACGTGGATGCGGTCGGCTTCCCGAGCCACCCGGATGCCGTCCACCGTGCCGTACGTGTTGAAGCTGAAATCGCCCGGGGTCACGCCGGTGAAGGTCAGGTCGAACTCGAAGGTACGCTCTTCGGAACGGTCGAAGGTGCCGACATAGCACGGGGTGGATACGGCGGCGACGCCAGCGGCGCCAGCTTCCGACGTATCCAGGCAGACCTTGGTGTAGTTCGTCACGGCCGACTTGATGGCGGCGTCGATAGCGGCGGCGATGCCTGCCGAATCGATGCCAGGGAAGTACGCACCGCCCGTCGCCGCGGCGATACGGCCTGCCTGGCCGGTCGAATTCAGCGCGCCGACATCGATCGCCTCGACCTTGATGTTTCTGGCGACCAGTGCAGCGGTCGCGCTCGCCTCGGTCGAACCGCCCGAAGGATCATGACCCGGCTCGTCACCGAACCACACCATCACCTTGGCCGTGCTCGCGCCCCAGTCCGGACCCGCGCCGGCGGCGGTTTCGAGAGCGAAGAGGTTGGCTTCCGGCGTGTCGCCGCCGCCACTGGCAGCCCAGGCGTCGATACCCGCCGTCACTGCCGTCGTATCCGAGGTCAGCGCCGTATTGAGGCGATAGGCGTAGACATCGCCGAAATCCTTGTACTCGCCGACCGCCCAGCGCACGCCACCATAAACGCCGGTGCTCGTCAGCAGCGAAGCCGCGCTGGCCTGCACGGCGGCGATTTGCGAACCCATCGATCCGGTGGTGTCGGCCATGAAGAAGATGTCCACGCCGGAGGTCACTTCCTTGGTGACCGTAACCGTCTTGTGAACCGACGCGGAACCGCCGACGGCGATGTTGGCCGAGAACGAAGTCGGGGAGATGCTGTCGGCGAAGGCAACTTGAGCGCCGAAGCCGGCGATGGCGACGCAAGCGCCCTGGGCCAGAGTACGAGTCAGAGACATGGAAAGCTCCTCAGTTAGTGATAGTCGTTGATGGTCGGTTTTTTCTGCGGCTCAATCGCCACGAAGATTACCAAGCAAACGTCGTGCCTGAGTTGTCTGATCTCGTAAATACAATCACTTGCCGATCTCTCCTACCATTCCTCCGGGGGGGTATGTAAAAAAATTCGACACCGCTCGACGGCTGGCGTGCCGATGGAGCCCTGGGCTGCCGCGTCGAACGGCGCCAGCGCGGCGCTATACTGAACCCTCCTGTCCACATTCCGTGGCTGACCTTCGGCCAGGTCCCGCCGCACCAGGGAGCCATCGAGTGAAGTGTGACAAGCCGCATCAGGGTCGGCGCGCGCCGACCACCGGTTACAGCCACGCCGCAAAAACCGCGCTGCAGGAGACCACGCGGCGCGTCAGCGAAATGCATCAAGCCATCGCCGGCAAGTCATTCGACCTGCTGCGCCGAATCCCCCTCGTTGCCGGGCCGGCGCAGCTCGTGCGGAGCGTGCACGACGCCATCGCGGCTGGCGTTTACGCGGCGATACATCACGCCGGCGGCAGCCTGCTCGACGCCGCGGCGATCGTCGAGCGGCACTACCCTCGCCGAACGGGCGCCGCGACGCCTCCCGGAAAGCTGGCCAGCGGACTGCGCAGCGCACTCAACGGCGCTTTCGGCGACTATCTCGTGTCCACCGACAGCCGGCTGGCGATCGACATGGCCATCCACGCCGGCGGCGTCGCGCTGCCGCTCACCGCCGATGCCTTGCGCGTCGCCTTCCCCGACGCCGGCCGACGGCTGTGCCTTTTCGTCCACGGCCTCGCTTGCGACGAACACGGCTGGGACCCCGGCGACGCAGCGGCGACATCGCCGGTTCACTTCGGACGCCGGCTGCGCGAGGAGTTCTCTTACACGCCGCTCTACCTGCGCTATAACAGCGGCCTGCCGATTGCCCGCAATGGCGCGCACCTCGCCGCCCTGCTCGAGGAGCTGATGGCCGTCTGGCCGGTGCCGGTCGGCGACCTCGTCGTCATCGGCCATAGCATGGGTGGTCTGGTCGCGCTGGCCGCCTGCGAAGCGGCGGCGCAAGCCGGGCTGGGCTGGCCGCGGGCAACCCGAATGCTGATCTGCCTGGGCTCGCCGCACCTGGGCTCGGCGCTCGAACGACTGGGCGAACTGACCAATGCGCTGCTCGATCGCTCGGCCGTGACGGCGCCGCTGGGCCGGATCGCTGCCGCGCGCAGCCAGGGAATCAAGGATCTCGGGCAGGGCCCCGGGTCGCCGACGATGTCACCGGGGCACGCCCATATCGCGTTCCGCTTTCTTGGCGCCAGCCTGACCGACAAGCTCGAACACCCGATCGGCAGGTTTCTCGGCGACGGACTGGTCAGCCTGCGCAGCGCCACCGGGCATGCCATCGACGGTGACGTGCAGAGCGCCCAACTGGGCGGCCTCGGCCACCTGGCGCTGCTCAACGACCCGCGCGTCTACCGGCAGATCAGCGAATGGGTTGGGGCGCTGCCGCGCAGCGGAAGTGCGCTCGGAACGTGAAGCGGCGGGGCCGCTTCCCAACCCCGCCGCGGTAACCACTCAGGTCGACTGAGCGGCTGACTCACCCGGCGTGATGATGCCCAGGAAGCTGTCGGCCTTGAGTGCCGCGCCACCAATCAGGCCGCCGTCGATGTCCGGTTGACCGAGCAGGCCGGCCGCGTTCTCGGGCTTCATCGAGCCACCGTACTGGATGCTGATCGACTGCGCCACACTGTCGCCGTAGAGCTTGGCCAGCAGGCCGCGGACAAAGGCGTGCGCCTGCTGGGCTTCGTCGTCGCTGGCCGTGACGCCGGTACCGATCGCCCACACCGGCTCGTAGGCGACGACGGTGCGCCGGGCGTCGTCGGCCGACAGACCGGCGTAAGCGCCATTGACCTGCGTCGTGAGCACGCTTTCCAGTTGCCCGCCCTGACGCTCGGCCAGCGTCTCGCCGATGCAGATGATCGGCCCCATGCCGAGCGACAGCACTTTCCTGACCTTCTTGTTGACGGTTTCGTCGGTCTCGCCGAAGTAGGTCCGCTGCTCGGAGTGGCCGATGATGACGAAGTCGACGCCGATCTCCTGCAGCATGTCGGCGCTCACCTTGCCGGTGAAAGCCCCCTGGTTCTCCCAGTGCACATCCTGCGCCGCCAGCTTGACGTTCGTTCCCTTGACCACTTCGGCCACCTTGGCCAGGGCGAGATAGGTCGGCGCGATGGCGACGACGACTTGCCGGATGTCCTTGACTGCCGCGACGACGTCGGCAGCAAGCTTCACGGATTCGGCAACCGTCTTGTTCATTTTCCAGTTGCCGGCGATAACGATTTTGCGCATGGTATTCCTCGGTTAGAGTTCTTGGGATGGCTTGCTGTACAGACGGGCCCCGGCCGCGCCGGGGCCCGTCGGATTACTTCTCGGAAAGCGCCGCGACGCCCGGCAGGATCTTGCCTTCGAGATACTCGAGCGAGGCGCCGCCGCCGGTCGAACTGTGCGTCACCTTCTTGTCGGCGCCGTACTTCTTGGCCGCGGTGGCCGTGTCGCCGCCGCCGATCACGGTGATCGCCCCCGACGCCGTTGCTTCGACGACGGCGTCGGCCATCGCCTTCGTGCCGGCCTCGAACTTTTCGAACTCGAAAACGCCGGCCGGGCCGTTCCAGATGATCGTCCTGGCCTTCAGAATGGCTTGGCGGAAGATCTTCGTTGACTCGGGGCCGCAGTCGAGCCCCAGCCAGCCGTCGGGGATGCCATCCACGTCGTTGGCGCTGCCCGTGTTGGCCGCGGGATCGAATTTGTCGGCGATCACGAAGTCGACCGGCAGCAGAATCTCCTTGCCTTTCTCCCTGGCCTTTTCCATCAGGCCCGGCACCAGCTTGGCGCCCTCCTCGTCGAACAGCGAGTTGCCGATCGGCATGCCGGAGAGCACTTTCTTGAAGGTGAAGGCCATACCGCCGCCGATGATGATCTGATCGGCCTTGTCGAGCAGATTGTTGATCAGTTGAATCTTGTCGGCCACCTTGGCGCCGCCGAGGATGGCCAGCAGCGGGCGCTGCGGGGATTCGAGAACGGCCGAGAACGCCGCCAGTTCCTTGTTCATCAGATAGCCCGCCGCACGCTCGGGCAACTGAACGCCGGTCATCGAAGAGTGATCGCGGTGCGCCGTGCCGAAAGCGTCGTTGATGTAGACATCGGCCAGCCGAGTCAGCGAGGCGCGGAAAGCCTTGACGTCTTCCGGGTTCGCCTTGATCTTCGTCACGCTGCCGTCGGCGTTGGTGACGCTGGCTTTGCCTTCTTCCTCGATGTGGAAACGGAGGTTTTCGAGCAGGATCACTTCGCCGGGCTTGATCTGCGCGCAGGCGGCCTCGACTTCCGGGCCGACGCAATCGGCGAGGAACTTCACCGGCCGCCCGAGCAATCCTTCGAGAGCGGTGGCCACCGGGGCGAGGCTGTATTGCGGCACGACTTTGCCGTCGGGACGCCCGAGATGCGACATCAGAATCACGGCGGCGCCCTTTTCGAGAGCCGAATTGATCGTCGGCAAGGCGGCTTCGATACGCTTGGTGTTGGTAATGGCACCGCTGACCTTGTCCTGTGGGACGTTGAAGTCGACGCGAATCAGGGCGCGCTTGCCTTCGAGGGCGAGATCTTCGATGAACAGTTTGGACATGATTTCCTCGATAGAGAGTGGGTGTTGAAAAAGGCGGGAATCAGAATGGAAAATGGCATGGTGCCTCCGTGTTGGCTGCAGAACGACTGCTCGCCCGAGCACCCTCGAGCCACTGCGTTGAGAAAATGAAACAGAGAGGACGGCGTTTCAACCACGCAGACGAAGTATCCTTGGCGCCGCAGCCGGAGTCAATCGGCTCTTGCGCGGCCGCGTCGCGGCGCGCCCGAGGGCCGGCGCCGCGGTCGCCCGGCGGACGAAAAGCCCCTGGTTTTCCGGGCCGCTCGCCAGGCGCAGGCCATCGCCGGGCACCGCACGGAGGGGCGGCGAAAGCGTCCCCTTCCTCGGCCATCCAATCGCCGGCCGGCCGAAATCTTGGCCCCGCTCCTGGCAGGCAGCCCCCTCGGGCAAAGCGCAAGCCCCGGTCGTCAGGGCGCCCGACGCGCCGCCACAGCATGCGGGAAGCGGAGCGCAACCTCCATGCCTCGAAGTTCCACGAACCGCCGCGTACGACACGGTGGGCCTCCTTACGCTCCGAGCCACGAGGATCCTGGCGCCTCTCGTCGTAGCCGTGCCGCCCGTCGGCACAACACGCACCGACGTTGCCCCGCATTTCGCAGAGTCCTCAGTCGTTGGGCGCAAGCGACCGTTGAGAACCGCCTTGGCCGCCGGCCGCTCGTCCTGCAGGTCGGACGAGGTCGAGGATAGATAGAGGCGCATGTCTTGCCCCTCCAATGCAAAGCCTCCAGCGTTCCCGGCTCCGCAAGCGCTGGATCGCGTCACGGAAACCGACCTAACCTGTGCAGGCAAGCACCATCGCGGACTCCGCCTGCGCCTCGGCGATGGTCATCGATCTCCAGCCAATTCGCCTGGGCCTTGCGCACGGCAGCGATCGGCGGATGGACAGACGAGGGCATGATGCGGCGCGCCAAAAAGCAACGCGGCGCCTACTGGAGGTAGGCGCCGCGCCGGTCGCTGCGATCGGCAAGTCAGGAAGTCATGTCTTGGGCGGCAGCGGCGTGCTCATTTCGCCCTTGCCCTCCTTGGCTTTCTCCGCCGAGCAGGCAAGCACCGTGGCGCTCGACAGCGTCAGCATCAGGGCCATCAGGCCAGCGATTAGTTTTCCCATGAGTTTCTCCTCGTGTTCAGCACAACTTGACGACGATGCTGTCGAGCGAATGCGCCGCATCGGCCACCCGGTCGGCGGCATTGGAGAGGTGCCGATAGGTTTCGCGGCGCTTGAACATGTTCAGATAGTCGTCGCCCTGGAAAAGGTCGGCGATCGCTCGCCGGTAGGCTTTCTCGACCGTACGCTCGGCCTTGCGGGCGGCGGCGGCATCGTTGCCGGCCGTGGCCGGGTCGGTCGATAGACGAGCAAAGCCTCTGGCCAGGGCGTCGGCGCCTTCCCTGAGGTGCAGAGCCATTTCCAGGCTGTGCTTGTCGGGCGCCAGGCCCAGGACATCCATCTCGACCACGGTCGACTTGCAGTAGTTCACGATGTCGTCGAGCGTCATGATCGCCCGGTGGATATCTTCGCGATCGATCGGTGTCGAGAAGGCTTCGCTCAGCACACCGAGGTTGCTGGCCTTGACGCGGTCGGCCTCGTGCTCGTCGGCGCGAACCTTCTGGCTCACTTCGACGTCGCCGGTTTCCATGAATTCGACGAGCAGGCGGGTCGTTTCGGCGGCATTCGCGCTCTGCTCGGCAAGCATGCCGAAAAAGTCGGCAACGGTCGGGAAAACACGCTCGTAGAGACGGCGGAAAATGGGTTTGCTGTCGTGGGTCTGATTATCGTCCATGATTCATCTCCTGAGGTGATCTAGCCAATGATGACTCGTGCTATTGCGTAAATGACGACTGCGGTGAGAGCCGCCGCCGGAATGGTATACAGCCAGGTTTTGCCGATGTCCTTCGCCTTCTTCCAGCGCACGGCGCGGGGACGCTCGGAGTAGCCGATACCCATGATCGAGGTGGAGACCACGTGCGTCGTCGATACCGGAGCGCCGAGATACGAGGCGCTGAGAATCAGCACCGCCGAAGTGAGCTGCGAATCGAAGGCGTGCAAGGGACGGACACGATAGATGCCGAAACCCAGCGTGCGGACGATGCGCCAGCCGCCGGACAGGATGCCCAGGGTAATGGCGATGGCGCAGGCGAGCATCACCCAGAACGGCACTTCGAATTTCGGAATGAAGCCGCCCAGCACGAGTACCAGCGTGAGCATTCCCATGCTCTTCTGGGCGTCGTTGGCGCCGTGCGAAAACGCCAGGCCGGCCGCCGTGACGAACTGCAGTTTCCGCAGGGTGTCGTTGGCGGTCGGTTTGGCACCGGCCATCAGTCGTCTACCGAGCCGGTGAATTCCATAGCCGACCCAGAAACCCAGTACGGGAGAAACGAAAAGCGACACCAGAACCTTCATGACGCCGATCAGTTTGCCCTGCGTCATCAGCGGCTCCCAGCCCCAGATGACGTACTGCGATCCCACCGCGGCCACCACGGCGCCAGCCAAACCACCCACCAGCGCATGCGATGACGACGAAGGTATGCCGAGCCACCAGGTCGCCAGGTTCCAGACGATGGCGCCAAGCAAGCCGCAGAACAGGATCAGGACGGCGAGCTGAGCATCCACGGTCGACAGATCGACGAACTTGCCGATCGTGTTGGCGACGGCGGTGCCCCCCAACAAGGGGCCCAGGAACTCGAAGATCCCGACGACGAAAACCGCTTGTACGGGGGTCATCGCGCGTGACGCGATGACCGTCGCGACGATGTTCGCGGCGTCGTGGAAGCCGTTGGTGTAATCGAAGAACAACACGATGACCACGGTGGCTACGGCCAGCCAATAGAGTGTATCCATACGCCCCCTCTTGTGAAAAGTGGGCGGATTATGCACGAAATATCAGCTTTGTCCACACTTCGTTGTGTTGAACAGCACGAATATCCTCTGTTGAGGACAAATCTTGCGTCTCCGCGACCGCCAACCGAAGCCGCTTCCGTGGGCGAGTCATCGGCAAGTGCGGCGGCGCCAAGTGCCTGCTGCTGTCGTTCTCGCCAGGAGCTTTCCCTCCTCCATCGGGCGCCTCGCGAGCCACTGACGTGGATCAACTTCCCTCAACTTCTGTTAACATCGGCCGCAATGTCAGCGGAGGATGGAACATGCGTTTGGATGGACAGGGCGAAAGCCAGAACGTTGAGGACAGAAGGGGCGGCGGGGGGGCCATCGGTCGCGGCACGGTCGGCATCGGCACGCTGGTCATCGCGCTCGCCGCGAGTTACTTCTTCGGTGTCGACCCGGCGCTGATTCTCGGGCTGGCGTCGAATACCGCTTCACCTCCGGCGCCGAGCCGAACCGCACCCCGGCCGCCGGCCAACGATGAAATGGCAACCTTCGTCGCCAAGGTTCTGGGCAGCACCGAAACTACCTGGCACGCGGTCTTCAGCGAGGCCGGACGGCGCTACCAGGAACCGAAACTCGTCTTGTTCACCGGTGCGACACCGACCGCCTGCGGCACCGGCCAGTCGGCCATGGGCCCTTTCTACTGCCCGTCCGACCAGAAGGTCTATATCGACCTGGCGTTCTATCGCGATCTCCGGGAACGCTTCCACGCGCCCGGCGAGTTCGCCCAGGCCTACGTCATCGCACACGAAGTCGGTCATCACGTGCAGAATCTGCTCGGCATCTCGGACAAGGTGCACGCGGCACAGCAGCGCAGCACCAGCAAAGCGGCCGCCAATGCGCTGTCGGTGCGACTCGAGCTGCAGGCCGATTGCTTCGCCGGCGTCTGGGGACACCGCGCCGACAGCATGCAGAAATTGCTCGAACCCGGCGAAGCCGAGCAGGCGCTCACCGCTGCCTCGGCGATCGGCGACGATCGACTGCAGCGCCAGTCGCGTGGCCAGGTAGTTCCTGAATCCTTCACGCACGGATCGTCCGAGCAACGCGTGCGCTGGTTCAAGCGCGGCATGGACAGTGGCGACATCCGCCAGTGCGACACCTTCAACGCCGCCTCACTGTAGTGGGCTGCTGCCAAGCCGTGTTCGCCCACACCCGCTTCTGGTCGAGCTTGCTGTTCGCCGCCTGGCTGCCACTTGCGCACGCCGGCTTGCCCAGAGCGGCGAGCGTTCCTGGCGGCGTCGCCTTGCTTCCGCTCGCGCCCGTTGCGCCCGGCAACGAACGACCGCGCGCCTGGTTGGGCGAACTGCCGGTTTTCGTCGCCGCCGACGGCGGCAAGTGGGTTGCCGTCACCGGGCTGGCTCTCGATACTCCGCCCGGGACGCACGAACTGCGCGTCGAGGCGGGCGGCGAGACACGCCACCTGCACTTTGCGGTGAGCACCCGGGATTATCCGGCGCAACACATCACGATGAAGGACAGCAGCAAGGTTCAGCTATCAGCCAGCGACTTGGCGCGGGTCGAGCGTGAGATCGCCGCCATCCAGCACCTGAAGCGCCATTGGCGCGAGACAGCCGATACCGACCTGGATTTCGTCCTGCCGGCCGAGGGACGCCTGACCGGACGCTTCGGTTTACGCCGTTTCTTCAACGGCGAAGCACGCTCGCCGCACGCCGGTTTCGATATCGCCGTGCCGCGCGGGAGCGCTGTCAGAGCTAACGCCGCCGGACTGGTCCTCGCCACCGACGACTATTTCTTCAATGGCCAGACGGTGTTCGTCGATCACGGCAACGGCCTGATCAGCATGTACTGTCACCTCGAGCGGATCGACGTACGGCCCGGCGAGGCGATAGCCAAGGGGCAGCGGCTCGGCAGTTCGGGGATGAGTGGCCGCGCGACGGGTCCACACCTGCACTGGAGTGTCATTCTCAACGGCGCGCTGGTCGATCCGGAGTTGTTCATCGGCCGCCCCGCCAAGAAGCGCTGACGCCGCTCGTCGCCACGGGTGGAGTGGCGTGGGCGATCAGTCGGCGGCGGTCGCCCGGTGGCGGTCGCCGATGCTGCGCAAGGAATTCGCACGATGCGGGCATTCGGACTTGCGGCATTCCGCGTAGAGATACAGCGCGTGCTCACGGATGACGAAGCCGCGCTCCCGGGCGATCCTCGCTTGGCGACGCTCGATCTCGGCATCGTAGAATTCCTCGACGCGGCCGCAATCGATGCACACCAAGTGATCGTGGTGCTGTCCGGCGCTCAGTTCGAAAACGGCCTTGCCCGACTCGAAGTAGTGACGCTCGAGCAGTCCGGCTTGTTCGAACTGGGTAAGTACGCGATAGACGGTAGCCAGACCGACGTCGAGATTGTCGGCCAACAGCAGTCGATAGACGTCCTCGGCCGTGAGATGGCGAACTTCGCTTTTTTCGAACAGCGCCAGAATCTTGAGGCGGGGTAGGGTCGCTTTCAAGCCCATGCTCTTGAGGTCGTCGGAATTGCGCATCGGCTTACCTTGATCGGCTGCGAAGGGACGGGGGGTTTTCGGTTATGATATACCTTCGTCGGCAGTTCCGCCGAATCGGTGCGGCATTCCCAAGGCACCCGCTGCGGTTCCGCGGCCGACCGGGATGGGCGGCCCGTCATCGCGCACGGCATATTGATCCCTCACTACGCGCCAAGCAGAACATGACTTTTCCGAGATTCGCGATTGCCAGTCTTGCCCTGTGCCTGTTATCGGCTTGTTCCTCGGTACCGCGCATCGTCAAGGAATACAGGATCGATGTGCAACAGGGCAACGTGTTGACCCAGGACATGGTTTCGCAGTTGCGTCCCGGGCTGTCGATGGATCAGGTGCGCTTCATCCTCGGTACGCCGGTGCTGGTGGACATGTTCCACGCCAACCGCTGGGATTACTTCTTCTGGCTAAAAAAAGGACGGACCGGTGAAGTCGAGACGCGGCGCTTTTCGGCTTTCTTCGACAGCGACGGCAAGCTGGCCCGGGTCGCTGGCGACGTCACTCCGGCGCAGCCGACGGACACCCCCGCGGTTCCGGAATCAAGGACGCGCGAGATCGACCTCGGCTCGCTACCGGCGGACGGCAGTACGACGATACCGCCTAAGGAGCAGGGTTTCTTTGACAGGATGCTGGACAGCGTGGGGCTCTGAAATGAACGGAATGCGAATTGCTATCGCTGGTGCCGGTGGTCGCATGGGGCGCATGTTGATCGAGGCGACGCTCGACGACCCGGAAGCCACCCTGGTGGCAGCGATCGATCAGCCGAACTCGGCGGTATTGGGGAAGGATGCCGGCGAACTGGTCGGTGCGCCTTGTGGTATCCCGGTGCGCAGCGACAGCGATGGCGCAATCGCCCAGGCGACTTGTCTGATTGACTTTACCCGCCCCGAAGGCACCTTGGAACACCTCGCGATCTGTCGCCGCCATGGCGTCGCCATCGTCATCGGCACGACCGGCTTCGATCCCCAGGGCAAGAAAGCAATCGCTGCCGCGGCACAGGACATCCCGATCGTTTTTGCGCCAAACATGAGCGTCGGCGTCAATGTGGTTTTCAAGCTGCTCGACCTCGCATCGCGCATCCTGAGCGAGGGCTACGACATCGAAATCGTCGAGGCGCACCATCGGCACAAGATAGACGCCCCCTCCGGAACGGCTTTGCGCATGGGCGAGGTCGTCGCGCAGGCGTCCGGTCGCGACCTTGGGCAATGTGCCGTCTATGGTCGCCAGGGGGTCACCGGCGAGCGGTCACCGACAACGATCGGCTTTTCGACCATCCGCGGTGGCGACATCGTCGGCGACCATCAAGTGATGTTCTGTGGCCTCGGCGAGCGCGTCGAGATTGGCCACAAGGCGAGCAGTCGCCTGCCCTACGCTCTTGGCAGCCTGCGCGCGGCCCGCTTTCTCGCGGGCAGGAAGAGCGGGCTGTTCGACATGCAGGACGTCCTAGGTCTCCGTTGACGCGTCGCCCCGACTGCTCACGGGACTGGAAGCGGCAACGGCCTGCGGTACCGGTCTTGGTCGCGCCGGCCGGCCCACGAGCAACGAGCCGGACTGGATGAGCGAGGCCGCACAAGGATGGATCGGCGACGGGCGCTACGGCCGGTCTTGAGGCTTCCTCGCAAACCAAGCTCTCCATGGCGGGCGAGCCGACTTGGGTCCCCCGGATTCGGCAGCATGGTGCTTAAGCGAAAGCCAGAAAACAAAAAACCCGACTTTTCGGGCCGGGCCAAGTGCTTGTTTTTTGGTGGTGATGGGTGGAATTGAACCACCGACCTATGGGTTATGAATCCATCGCTCTAACCGACTGAGCTACATCACCCGGGCGGAGGATTTTAGGTTGTTTTGTCTTCGCCGGTCAAGACCAATTCTACACGAACGGATTTGCCATCACTCTGACGCCGCGTTCTCCCGTTTTCCGGCAGCCCTGACCGAACGGAAAGCCGCAGGTGGCTACAGGAAGCGAATGCTGGGCCCGCCGCGGCGGAGTTTCCGTGAGCTGTTGCCGCATTTCGGTCGGCACTCGGGCTTCGACGGCCAGGCGGTCGAAAGCCACCGTCCCTGGCAAAACGCGCGACATCGTGAGTCGCGAGCGGGGCCGGTGGTGGCGCGTCAGTTTCGACAAAAAAACGACAGAACGGAGCGCCAACGGGGAAATAACGAATGACACTTCGGCTGCCACGCCTGGCCGCGCCACCATAATTGCATATGGAATATTTTCGAGACTGGAGAATCGGTACATAATGAACTATTCTGGTCACCCAAGAGCAATCGATGCATGAGTTATTGGCAAGAAGCAACTCATCGATCGGAAAACCTGTGCGGCTTGATGGTCGAACATCCGCGCAAACGACTCGTCTTTGAACAAGGAGAAGCCCGTGATAGTTGTTTCCGTCAACCGGCTGGCGATCATCGCCGCCATTGGGGGTCTGGCGGCTGCCTTGACAGCTTGCGACTCCGATTCATCCTACGATCAATCGTATCGCGATTACTCCCATGACAGCTACCGGAGGTCCGAACGCCAGTCGGCCTACGAGAGAGGGTATCGCGACGGCGAACGGTCAAACAATAACCGAAACCGCAGTTCGAGGGACTACGAAAGAGGATACGAGCGCGGCCAGCAGGAAGCACGGCGCGAGGCGCGGGAACACGCGCTGGATCGCAAAGACTACCGACGTCCCAATGAGTACCGCCCGCAGTTCACTCCGCCACCTGCTCAAGGAAACAATCTCGGCGCGAACGACGGATGAAAGACTCGTCGACGCGACCCGATGTCGGACTTGAGCAAGCGCTGCGGCTCCTAGCCCGGCGTCACGCGCTAGGGTGAAAGATTTGCCAGCGACTTGCCGCCTCTCCCGCTTGGCAGCAGGTGCCGAATGGCTGCGCGCTAGCGCCGCGAAAACTTTCCGGAAGTCGATCGGAGCTTGATCGCCGACGCCGCCAGTGGCCCGCGACGCGCCGTCGGCAGCAGTCGACGCCTCGGCTCACGAGCCGGGACACACGGCACGCCCCCGACATCGAACGTAATGCTCAAGTTCCCGCCGCTGGCGCCGTAATCCGCTTTGTAGAGCTTTTCGACAAAGCCGGGAGAACTCAGATGAAGATCGCCAGCGCAGGTCTGCAACTTGAATCCAGTTCGACCAGGCTGCAGCGCCACGAGCTTCGGGAATCGCTCGATGTCCGTCTCGGCAATGAGCGTGCGCGCCTCCAGGGTGGGCCGGCAGACCGCCCACGTGCTGAAGTACAGCTGTCCGACAGCGGCAGAGCGGCGCAATCGAGCGAACTTCAGGGCATAGAAGACAGCCTCGACACCGTCGACAACGACCCGATGCTCATCTTGATCAAGACCCTGATCGGCCTCATGACCGGTCGCGAGATGAGAGTCTTCGACGCTTCGGAACTTGGCCGGCAAGGTGGAGCCCCCGCCCCCGAGGGTCCGCAGGCCGTGGGCCGAGCACCGGCGAATGCCGACTTCGCCGCCTCGTACACCCGCCACGAGTCCTACACCGAGCTTGAACAGACCCAGGTACAGGCCTCGGGCGTGGTGCGCACGACCGACGGCGCGGAGATACGTTTCTCGCTTTCTGTGACGATGAGCCGCAGCTACCAAGAAGAGTCCGACTTCAGCATCAGGACGGCAAACGCCCGCGCAACAAAAGACCCGCTGGTAGTCAACTTCAATGGGTCGGCCGCCGAGTTGAGCAACCAACGCTTCAGCTTCGACCTCGATGCCGCCGGGCATCATGAGGACATCCGCTTCGTCGGGCGTGGCAGTGGTTTTCTGGTACTCGATCGCAACGGCGACGGCAAGGTCAACGACGGTCGGGAACTTTTCGGAGCGCGCAGTGGTGACGGTTTCGCCGATCTGGCGGCCCTCGACGAAGACCGCAACGGCTGGATCGACGATGGCGATGCGGCGTACAAGAGTCTGCGAGTCTGGATGCGGGACGGCGCGGGGAAGGACCAGTTGGTCGGTCTGACTCAGGCGGGAATCGGCGCACTCGGCGTCGCCAGGGTGGCAAGCGAATTCTCGCTCAAGAACAGTAGCAACGACCTGCTGGGGCAGATCCGATCCACCGGGCTCTACCTGAAAGAGGATGGCCAAGCGGGCACCCTGCAGCAGATCGACTTGGCGGTCTGAGACCGGCAAAGGTTCGACAACAGATCCAGGCCAGCGACGCAATTTCTCCTGGCCTGGTTGGGAAATAGCGCGGCACAATCGAACCCATACCCACAATCAATTGGACCACGGGCGCCTGCAGGCCTAGACTGTGTTCGTCGGGCCAGGCGGCGGCTAAACCACTCCTCCCGACCGGTGTGGGGCAGCGTAGCGCCGAATGCGCTTTTTGACTCTGCCGTAACCTCGCCAGACCAATCGTCACAGCCCAGGAGAATCGCCATGAACGCCAAGAAGAAGTACACCCCGGCAATCGATATCGGCCTCAGCGCCGACGAACGCGCGAAAATCGCGCACGGGCTGTCGGCCCTGCTGGCCGACAGCTATACGCTCTATCTCATGACGCACAACTTCCACTGGAATGTCACGGGACCGATGTTCAACACGCTCCACCTGATGTTCATGGGGCAATACACCGAACAGTGGACCGCGCTCGACGTCATTGCCGAGCGCATTCGCGCCCTTGGCCACCCGGCGCCCGGCACCTACAAAGAGTTCGTCAAGATCGCCTCGATCAAGGAAGTGGACGGCGTACCGAAGGCCACCGACATGATCCGTCACCTGGTCGCCGCGCAGGAAGCGACGGCGCGCACGGCACGCGACCTGTTTCCGGTGGTGAATGCCGCCAACGACCAGCCGACCGCCGACCTGCTGACCCAGCGTCTGGAAGTGCACGAAAAAACCGCGTGGATGTTGCGCAGCCTGCTCGAGGACTGAACCGGAGGCGAAAAGCGAAATGCCGACGCCCAGCGACGCGGCTGAGGCGTGCCGACACGGGCCCGCCGTAACGCCTCCCCGACGCTTCGGCCGCCCACTTTGGTGACGCGCCGGCGTCGTCGACCGCAATTCACCGAACTGAGCGTCGGTCCCGTCTCCCACAGGCGGGACTTCTTGGCCGAGAAGGCGCCTCCGCCCGACGCCAGCAGCACGCCAAGCAAAACCCGCCATCCCCGCCGTTTGCCTGCGCAGAGGTCAGCCCGGCGACGGTACGGAGGCTTTGCGCTGCAACTTGCCCCAACCGACGACGACGCCTTTCAGCGACGTGACCGTGCTCTTCATGGCCACGTAGTACATCAGCTGGCGATAGAAAAAGCGCTGCCAAAACAACCAAATCAGTAGCCACCAGTGCTCCTTGCGTTCGAGCGCGAAGGCGAGAATGGCGGCGAGATAGTCGACGGTGACGAACAGCGCGTAGTAATAGAGCACGCGCCACAGCCCGTCCGGCGAGAACCCTTCCGGATGCTGCCAGTGATTGATGGCGGCCGATCCCAGTGAAGCGATCAGCAGCAGGTCCATGATCGGCGAGACGAGCGGGAAGAGGATCTGAAAAACGACCACATTCGGCAGGGCGACGAAGCCAAGCGCGCCGTATCGCGGGCGGCAGAGCACGTCGCGGTGTTTCCAGGCGACCTGCATGGTGCCGTACATCCAGCGGTAGCGCTGACCGATGAAACCGCGCACGCTGTCTGGCGCTTCGGTCAGGGCAACGGCTTCGTCTTCGTAAACGACGGTGTAACCGAGCTTGCGGATGGCGAGCGTGAGGTCGGCGTCCTCGGCGAGGGTTTGGTGATCGAAACCGCCGGCGCGTTCGACGAGCTGGCGACGCCAGGCACCGACGGCGCCGGGAACGACCGTGATGCAATCGAGGACGTCGAAGGCGCGACGGTCGAGATTCTGGCTGGTGATGTATTCGAGCGCCTGCCAACGGGTGAGCAGATTGACGCGATTGCCGACCTTGGCGTTTCCGGCCACGGCACCCACCCGGGGATCGTCGAAGTGTCGCACCAGTTTTCGGATCGTGTCCTTGGCGAATACGGTGTCGGCATCGAGGGCGACGACGACATCAGCTCGTGTCTGCGCCAGGCCAAAATTGAGCGCCGCCGGCTTGCCGCTATTCTCCTTGGTGAATACGCGCACGCGCGGGTCGTTGCCGAAAGCCTCGCAGGCGACGCGATACGTCGCATCACTCGAGCCGTCGTCCACCACGACGATCTGGAAGTCGCGCGGCGGGTCGCAGGCGAGAAGCGAGGCGATGGTTTGGACGATCACCTTTTCCTCGTTGAAAGCGGGAATGACGACCGCGACGGACGGCGAGTAAGCGGCGTCGAAAACGCGATGTCGCTGTCGCCAGCGCTGATAGATGGCGAGCAGGCCGACAAACAGCAGGCGGCCGATACCGAGGACGATGCCCAGCAGAAACAGCCAGTGGAGGACCGTGCCGGCCCAGTTGATGAGGCCAAAGCCGACGCCGTCGAGCCAGCTGCGCCACTGATTCTCCGGGGGAAGCGGCGGCATGATGTCGTCGCGGCTACGGCCGAGCAGTTGCGCGACGGTGACGAACTCGTAACCACGCTGGCGCAGTTCGGCGGCGATGCGCGGGATGGCGGCCACGGTCTGCGTACGGTCGCCGCCCGAGTCGTGCAGCAGGACGATGTTGCCCTCGCCACGCTCTGCTTGATCGACGACGCGCTTGACGATTTCTTCGGTGCCGGGGAGTTTCCAGTCGTCCGGATCGATCTGCATGCCGACGACGACGTAGCCTTGCTCGGCGGCGACTTCCATCGGACGCACCTGGTCGATGGTTTCGGGTTCGGCATCTACGGCGTAGGGTGACCGGAAGAGCAGCGAGTGGCGGCCGACTTCGCTGGCCAGCAGATGCTGCGTGGCCGAGAGTTCGAGTTCGAACTGCGTCGCCGAGATGGTCGAGATGTTGGGATGCGTGAAGGTGTGGTTGCCGATTTCGTGCCCTTCATCGACCATGCGGCGCAGAAGCTCAGGGTACATCTGGCCGTTGGCGCCGATGACGAAGAAGGTCGCCGGCAGTTTGGCATCGCGCAGGGCGTCAAGGATCAATGGCGTGTAGCTCGGATCGGGGCCGTCGTCGAAGGTGAGGACGATCTTGCGTTCGGCGCCGCCGTGGCGACTGATGACATAAGGCGACGGGAAGGCCGTGAACCGCTCCGCCACGATCAGTCCGCCCTTGTCGTCGAATTCCACGAGGCGACTGCCCACCTGCGGTTGGGCGGTAATCTTTAGAACTTCGCCCTTGCCTTCGTAATCGACGCCGTAAGCGTAGCGAATTTCGGCGAGTTCAGCGGCGCGCGCCGCATCGAGCGGGCCCTCCTTGCCGAAAATCTTCCACAGCGCCGGGTCTTCGCTGCCCAGCCGCCACAAGGCGACGCCACGCGGCTGCAAGGGACGAATGGCGACCAACTGGTTGAAGGCGGTGACGGCGTCCAGCAGCCAGACGTGATGGATACGGTCGTGGTCGTCGGCATAGGCGAAGGTCGGGTTGAGCGACTGCGGATCGAGCCGCAACTTGCCTTCCGATTCCTTGGCGATGAGCACGGCCTCCTCGAAGGTTCGCTCCTCGGCCGGCTGGCCGCGTGATCCCCAGTCGTAGGCGTAATTGCCGATGGCAACGACCATCTTTTCGGCCGGAATGTCACGCTGTCTCGCCTTCAGGATTTTGGCAAACCACGCCATACCGGCGATCGGACCGGGAGTACCGTCGGCCCAGTGTTCATCGTAGGCCATCACGATCAGATAGTCGGCGTTGTGGACCAGGCGGCGATAGTCAAAGGCCGCGTCGGCGGCCGGCACATTGACCGAAACCAGCAGCTTCCTGCGATGAAACACGGCGTAGAGTTCGGCCATGAACTGCTGGAAGTCAGGCTGCGCCTTGGCGGGCACATTCTCGAAGTCGATGCTGACGCCGGCGTAGCGATGCCTTTCGACGAAAGCCAATAGCTGGCCAATCGTGCGCTGGCGCGCCGCCGGATTGGCCAGCATGCGGGCCAGCTTGGCGCCCTCCCATCGATGACCGTTCCAGTTGTTGACCAGCGGCACCAGCGCGATGTCGGGCCGCCGCGCCCGGATGTATTCGGTCACGTGCGCGGTGCGCAGAGGATCGTCTTCGCGCAGGCTGCCGTCGTCGAGGGACAGATGCAGCCACTCGCCGATCACCGAGTCCAGGCTGTCCAGGTTCTCCTTCAACGAACTCATGCTGGCGTCGTCCCAGTTGACGAAGAAGCCTATGGCCAGTGGCTGGCGACCAAAGCCCTGCCCTTTCCCGCGCGGCGGCCGCAGCAGGTGGCGCAGGCCGCGCTCGCGCTCGCGCACGAGCCTGACCTGGTCGTTGCGCACGGCGCGCTGGCGAAGCGTCAATGTACGCTCGGGAGCAAGTCGAGGAAGTTCCGGCACGGCGTGTGCGCCTTGCGGCAGGAACCCCACGTTGGGCAAACGCAGCGCCGGCAACGCGGGAGCAACGAGTACGCTGAGTACGAGTGCACCCAGCAACAGGGACAGCGTAAAGCCGATCAGCGTCATCCCCAGCCGCAAGCGCGGCCAACGCTTGTGCTCCGGATCGAAAAACACCGGCATACCCTGGTTCGCGAGTGCCGCGGATTTTGGCAAGGAGTTCAGGGAACTCGGTTCGGATTTGGGCGGTGATGGCATCCCGAGGTTTTAGCTGGCTGGCGACGAAACGGAAGGTCGCCGCGATCTGGCGCGGCCGACCATCGTACCATCGTTGAAGCGCGACATTCAGGCGACGCCGACCAGGCACTCGGCCGGGCGTTCCCGAGCTTCCTGGGCGGGGAAACTCATCCCGTGGCAACGAAACCGTCTGCTGACGGGAAGGGAGCACCGCGCTAGCCCGGGTGAGACAGTAATGCGGCAGCTATCCGATGGCCTCGTCGACCAGTAGGCTGACCGCCACTGCCTGAGTTTCGGGGAGTAAACTGACTCTTTGTTCGCTGGGTGAATAGCGATGGAACGTTGTCCCTGGTGCGAGGGCTTTGCGCTCTACCGTCAGTATCACGACTTGGAATGGGGCGTACCGCTCTACGACGATCGATCCCTGTTCGAGTTGCTGATCCTGGAAGGTGCGCAAGCGGGTTTGTCCTGGGCGACCATCCTGCGGAAACGAGAAAACTACCGCCAAGCCTTCGACGGTTTCGATCCGGCGCTCATTGCCCGCTATGACGATGGAAAAGTTGCGGCGCTGTTGGCAGACCCGGGGATCGTGCGGAATCGCGCCAAGATCGCCGCCGCCATCAATAACGCCAAAGCCTACCTCGCTGTGACAGCCGATGGGCAGTCGTTCAGCGATTTCCTATGGCGCTTCGTCGATGGCGCTCCGCTACAGAATCAATGGACTTCGATGGCCGAGGTGCCGGCCAGGACGGCACGGTCGGATGCCATGAGCAAGGCCTTGGGTCGAGTCGGCTTCAAGTTCGTCGGCTCGACGATTTGCTACGCTATGATGCAGTCGGCCGGCCTGGTCAACGACCATCTGACGACCTGCCCGCGTCACGAAGAAGTAAGACAGTCACGGCGATGACTGCCTTGGCCGGCGGTTTCGGCCACTGAGCACGGTCAAGGTTCGTGATGGAATTTCCTGCCTGAATGATCAAGCAAGGTGATGTTGCAGGAGGTGGCCCCCTCAGGGAGCTTGAACAATCGCACCCCTTGGGGGAATCTCTGGTTTCCACGCCAAGAGACCATGCCGGTGTGCCATACCCTAGTGCAGAATCCTCAGTTTTTTCGATAGTTGTTGCGCGTTGCCGTGGAACTGGCGGGCGAGGCGAGCGGGGCGGAGTGTTCGTGCGGCAGCGTTGTGCGCCGCGCCGACTATCCGCGAAAGCCGCGAGGGTACCGGAGAGACCTCCCGGGGTAAGACACGTTGCCTTCGCTGCATAGACGATGGACTTACAAAATGCACTCCAAGCACAGATCGAGGACTTCGCGGTCACGTGCCGGCTCGTCCCGAATACATCACGCCTCCTATCCGCTTGTTGTTCATCGCCCCGCCCCTTTGGATTGGGCTGCCTTCACCCCGCCTCGCGACGACGCGCCTGCCCTGCTCCTGCAGACGATGGCGGGCAAGGTTCAGGTGCGCTGGGAGACGGAGAGCGCAGCGACGCCGATGGGTCAGTTAGCGTACTGCAAATAGGACATCTCCCGCCATTCGACTATAACGAGGGCCGCATCGTGGGAATTCTACGCAGGCTCTCCTGAATCTGCCTCAAACTTGCCTGAGTAACGAAACACTTCGCCCAGGAATGGGTGGGTGAGGCGGAAATCCATTGCGAAACGAGTTTCATCGATAGCCTCCTCGACAATCGTCGTATGTCCCAACACCAGCCATTCCGGGATAGGCAGAAGCAGTGGCCCTAGCTTCGCAACGAACCGGACGCCGCGATAATGGAGTCGTTTGCCCATCACGGAAGGTTCCATCTGCAAACCGAGCACCGGATTCACGAATTCGATCACCTGTCCTTGGCCGGAGCAGATCCAAAAACTGTTGAAATGGATCACTTTTCCGCTAGGGTAGGTAATCTTCCGCCGCCAATACTGCCGCTTTCCGACGACACGTTTTTCGACGACCGTGGGGACATTGCGCCCCCGTCGATTGACCAGCGCGCCGACTGCGTACAGCACGCTCATCAGCGGCTGCATGAACCGTGGATACTCAATATCCAGATGCCCGGTGTCGATCGTCGTGCCACATCGGTAGTGAGCCCGCAAGGCCGGCGGCAAGCGCTCCCAGTCGGCGCCAAGCGCCTGTTGCATCAGACTTTTCATGTTCCAGCTCCTGGCATGTGCTTAAAGACCATCAGTGCGACGAGAAGCACCATCGAGGCAAAGGCGGGGATACCCAGCCAGAACCACCAGCGCGCCATTCGCCAGTAAACCGGCGGCAAGGGCGAAGCCTCCGCCACGGCCTGGACGGCGATCCTCTGCATGCGAATCTGTAGCCAAACCACGGGCAGCCAGCAAGCGCCAGCCAGGACAAACAAGAACAGGCTGGCGGCAATCCACGAAGTGGTGAGCGGTATGCCTAGCAGGTACACCATCCACAACCCGCTAATCGGCTGAAAAATAACCGTCGGTGTCGTAAACAGCCAGTCAGCGATAACAACATGGCGATTGGTGACGGCGATGTGGTCGACGTTTCCGCTGCGATCCGCCATCCATTTGTAGAACGCGCTGCCCAGGCCGGTGCCGAAGAGCAGCACCATGCTGAGAATGTGCAATGTCTTGACTACGGCGTAGGTCATGATGGCTTCCCGGTAGGCGCAACATTGGAGAGGAACAAGGCAGGCTCGAACGGCCACGGCAAGCGCCCGAGGAAGCGCGCCAGAGGCTCGAAGTCCGCCCAATAGCCGGTTTGCAGCATGCGCAGGACTTCGGGTTGCAGCAGCGGGTTGAAATGGCGGCCCAGACAGGCAAACGCCATGCCCAGAGGATATGGAATGCCTAGCTTTCCGGTGTCCGGCAAACCTTGCGCCTGGCGCATCTTCCGCAACCAGGCGGCAAAGGTCACGGTTTCGCGACCGACGATGTCCAGCGTCTGCTTTGTCTCCGGCGAGATCAGGCTAGCTATCACGGTCGCCACCACATCGCTGATATGGACCGGTTGCAGCGCCTGCCGTCCGTCACCAATCACCGGGATCAGCGGCAATCTAGCCAGGCGCATCAACAGTTCGGCACTCTTGCCGCCGCGACCATAGATCAGTGAGGGGCGCAAGACAAACCAGTCGAGATCGAGACTGCGCAAGCAATCGTCGGCTTTGCGCTTGCTCAGGTGATAGGCAGAGAATGCCGAGTCGTCGGTTCCCAGGGCGGAGATTTGGACGACCCGGCGAACCCCAGCTTGAAGGCAGGCGTGAAAGAGCGCCGCGGGCGCACGGCTATGGATGGGCTCAAACCGCTGCCCAGCGCTTTCGCCGATGATGCCGACGCTATTCACCACGGCATCGATGCCTTCCAGGCAAGGCAACCAGTCGGCCGGGGACAACATGCGGCAAAAATCGACGCCGTTGTTGCGGGACGCCGGCTTGACCTGATGGCCCGCGGCAGCCAGTGCACGGGCGATATTTTGACCAATGAACCCGCTCGCACCCGTCAGCAGAATGTTCACGATGCCTCCTCCTATTGCTTCGGCAAGGTGACGAACCGACCGACGCGCTGGCCGATCACGTGCAGGCCGATAAGCAATCCGCCCAGCGTCGCGATCAAGGCCAGGCGCAAGCTGTCTTTCGGATCGCCGAAGTGCGTGAACATATCCACCGTCAGAACAAGGAGCAGTGGCGCGATCATCAGTATCATCTTTGTGTACTGCAGCCAGAAGAGAGCGGCGTGTTCGCCTGGGCAAATCTGCCGGAGGAGACTTACCAATGGGCCGGAAAGAACGTAAAGAACCGCGAGGCTCACGGCGATGCTGATAAGGGATTCGGTGACCAACAGAACATAGGCATTCATGAAAGAACTCCCAATCGATAACAGGAGCCCTCAGTCTGGTGATTTGGCACCGGAAATTCTTCCGCTCCTATCGAAACGGAACGTTTTTCGGCTCCGAAAAGATCATTTCGGAGCAGTAAGCCTCGTCAAACGGCTATTTAGATAGTTCGCCTTTGCTATGGAGCTTGCGGTAGCAACCGGGCGTCATCCCCTCGACCTCGCGGAACGCCTCGTAGAAATTCGATTGCGAAGTGAAGCCAACACTGAGCCCGACGGAAAGGACCGAGGCCGAGGGTTCATCGCGGAGCATTGCCTTGGCAGCGGCGATCCGCTGTTCACGCAGGTAACGAGAAAAACCTTTGCCCAATCGAACGTTGATCAACTCGGACAACTGGTGGGTAGTCAGACCGAGGCGCTCAGCCAAACTTGGCAGGCTCAAATCGGCATCGACGTAAATTCGATCAGTCTGCATCAGGACATCCAGCGCGGACAGCATGGAATGACAATCGACTTTGGTCAGCGTCGAACTGGCATAGGCCGCTTGAACGCTCTCCCGCACCTCGACCGACAACTTTGGCCGGAGGCCGAGAGTCGTCTGCACCAGAAAAAACGCCGCCCCTATCGATATCGCATAAAGACTGTAAAACGGCTTTCCCGGCACGGCCCCCTGACCCAGCCCGAGGACAGAGACGCCTATCGCGATGACAAAAACACCGCCCAGCAACAGCATTTCACGGTGAAAGCCGCTTCGCTCCCGGCGCAGGCAATAGAGACAGTAGGTCAGCCACAGCAAGTACCCGGCGCCAACAATAAAGGCCAATGGCAAGGCCAGTCCGTCCGGCAACCAGGGAGAGATCAGGACCGGCAATGCATGTCCGACCAGCCCCGTCCTGATCGGCGACAGCGCCTGGGGACGCAGTAGCGGCTGACTGAACAGGAAGAAGGCCGGTGCCACGGCAAACAAGGTCATCCGGTAAGGAAGCGTAACAACCCATGCCTGATCGAGATAGAGCCAGGCAAAATGCGCAAGCTGCAAGGCGCTCAGCGCGAGTAGGAGGATCAGCCCCATGGCCCTCGACATCCCCTGATTCTGATAGTTCTCACCCCGAAAGTGGGTCAGAACAATGATCATCGCACTGAATATCGAGAAGCCGGAAAGCAGGATCGCGAGTGAAGTCACAGCAGATGGCAAGTAATCGCTCAGGCTTTATGAAACGGCAACTGATGCGGGAAAGACTTATCTAGCGCCATTTTCTCAGCTTTCGCCCCAGAAAGACTCATTTGAAATCCTTCCAGCACAAAGCACTGATCAAGCCCAGCGCAGGAAGACGAAAAGCTCACTTCCTTACCATTCAGCACCGCATTTCGCCCAATAGCGCTCAAAGGCGATCTTGATTAGCAATGAATCTCAGCCAAGCGAATCGTCTGCTCAGGGTGGGCGCCACAGCGAGCAGCGGCGACGAGGAGCCGCTGATGCAAAGTACTGAGGTCGAATCGACGGTTGAAGCGGTAGGTAAATGCCGCCAGGTATCGAGCGGAGTACTTTCGGAAGTACAAAGCCTGATAGCTACCGGTCAAGCTGGTCTTGAGATTGCCCAGGACGGTTTTGATCCACTGGAACTCTGGCAAGTCTTTCGGCTTTCGTCCGGCGACGACGTTTGGCTGATGGATGCCCCCGGCTTCGGTGACCGCGCTGAAGCAGGCCAGACCATCGGAAGACACGGTGCTGCCCGGGACCAGATGCGTCTTGGCCCAAGCCGCGATGGCCTTGAGGGTGAAGCCGGGCACGGCGAGAGCGTAACGCGCAAGGAATGCCCGTCGTCGATGAGCGAGAGCGCGGCGACAAAAAGGAACTTGTTCTCGGAGCCACGACCGGCCTTGCCACCGCTGTGCTCGCCTTCAAGGTAGGCGTCGTCGACTTGGACCGGTCCTACGTCGGGCATCGACAGACCAGGTTGAAACTGCAGTCGGTTCATTGCCATGAGGGGATCCTTTCGCCTAAAACTGTAAATATGTACAAAATAGCGCGTTCGGGCCCCCATGGGTGCGTGTGGCTAAGGATTGTTGCTAATCAGGTTAAATCATGTGGCACGGCTATTCGGTGCGGCAAACGCTGTGTCAAGGGATCTTGCTCAGAGATTGGACTGCGCAAGACAACACGACTGGCCGGAAAAGAGCAGGGCTAGCCTTCCATTCGCCAGCGCGGCATGGTTGCCACTCAGTACTTGTGTTCGCCCGACGGCGCGGCGACCGCCGCGAGATCGCGAACCTCGGCCCTGACCTCGACGGCCTCCGTTTTCTTGTCCTGACCCTCGACCTGCAGCGTCAACGCCACCGAATCCCCTTTCTGCAAGGGCTGTTTCAGCTTGATCAGCATCACGTGGTAGCCGCCCGGCCCGAGTTGCACCGGCTTGCCAGCCGGCAGGGGAAGGCGTGGGATGGAGCGCATCTTCATCACGCCCCCTTCCATCTTCATTTCGTGAATTTCGGTGATCGCGGCCGCCGGACTGGCCGCGCCGACCAGGGTCGCGCCGGACTGGCTGACGATTTCCATGAAGGCACCGGTCGCCTGCTGGCCGGGAACCGTGCCGCGTACCCAGGCATTCTTGACCTCGACATCGGCGGCGAAAACCGCCGTCGCCGACCCGCATAGCAGGATGGCCATGGCCAGCCAGGTGCGTAGTCCTTTCACATCCTACTCCTCGTTCGTTTAGGGAAGTTGATTATAAACGGCCATCCGGCCAGCCCTTCTGCGACAAGATGCCGCAGCGGGGGCGGCGTACGCCGAACAGTCTCAGGGCTTCTGGCTCCAGCGACCGCCGGCGTCCTCTACCCACCATCCGGAACGGAACTGCTCCTTCCAGCGCCTGACCTGCGCCGCACGCGCGGCGGGTTCGGCCGCCTGGCCACCCTGTGCTTCGGCAAGCGCATAGATCAGCGAATTGCGGTCCGGGTTTTCGTTGTCGATGAGTTTTTCGGCGATCTGGCGCTGCGCCAACGTCAGCCGGCTACCGTCGCGCAGTTTGACCATGCCGTCGTAGCCGAGACCGATGACGCCCGCTTCGTAGAAGCGGACCAGTCGCGACGCCCGCTGCGCCAGGCTGTGTTTGACGATCACCACCGGCGGCGTGCCGATATCGAGATTGATCTGATCGCTGGTCGGCGCGGCAGCAAGCGGCAGCGAAAGCAGGAGGAAGAGCAGGAAGGGGAGTTTCATCGTGTCTCAGCTTACCAAGGATCATTTGCCGGCCAGCAACAGCTTGAGGTCGGCGGCAACGCGGTCGGGGCTTTCGCCGTGGCGCACCAGAAGCCGCAGCCGACCTTGGGGATCGAAGACGTAGCTGCTGGTCGAGTGGTCTATGCTGTAGCTGTCCGCCGTGCTGCCGGCCTGCTTGGCGTAGAAGACCTTGAACTCCCTGGCCAGCGCCGCCGTCGTCGCGTCGTCGGCGTGCAGGCCAATGAAGCCGGGGTTGAAGGCGGTAACGTAGGCGGCCAGAACCTGCGGCGTATCGCGTGCCGGGTCGAGCGTGACAAAAATCACTTGCACACGCTTGGCGTCCTCGCCGAGCAGCGTCAGGACTTCGCGCATCGAAGACAGCGTCGTCGGACAAACATCGGGACACTGCGTGTAGCCGAAGAAGACGACGACCGCCTTGCCCTTGAAATCGGCCAGGCGACGTAGCTGGCCCTGCGCGTCGCTGAGGGCGAAATCCTTGCCCCACTCGGAACCAGTAATGTCGGTCGATGTGAAAGCAGGCGGCTTGGTACAGCCGGCAAGCAGCAGGCTGACGAGAAGAATCAGCGTCGTGAGCGGTTTCATGGTCTTTCGCCTAGTTGCCAACGGTCGGTGTTCGGCGGCAACGACCGCCCCGGGTGCGACGTCCCGGGGGTCAGGCATTGTCGCGTCGCCTGCACTGTACAGCCTTGATGCAGGTTAAGCATTGTCCCTCATTCCACGCCTTGCTTCCTGTGCTAATGTCTGGCCATGGTCGACCGTCCGCGCCTGCGGCGCGGCGGCGCGGCGGCCGACCGACGCTCACTGACGAGAGGAATGGCATGCGGCAGGCAGACTGGTATTTCGACTTCATCTCACCCTACGCTTACCTTGGCCTGGCCCGCCTCGGCGAACTGCCGCCCGATGTCGCCATTCGTTACCGGCCGGTGCTCTTCGCCGGCCTGCTCGATTACTGGCAGCAAAAGGGGCCGGCCGAGATCGCACCGAAGCGCCTGTGGACTTATCGTAGCTGCACATGGATGGCGAGCCAACGTGGGGTGCCGTTTCGCTTTCCGGCGACGCATCCCTTCAATTCGCTGCCCTATCTGCGGCTGGCGATTGCCGCCGGCAACAGCGAGCCGGCCGTGCGCCTGATTTTCGACGCCTTATGGACGACTGCCGCCGACCCCGCGGACGGCCGAGTGTTGGCCGATCTGGCGCAGGCGCTCGCGGTCGACCCGAAGCGACCATCGCACCCGGAAGTCAAGGAAGCGCTACGCGGTGCGACGCAACAGGCGATCGCCGCCGGCGTCTTCGGAGTACCGACGCTGGCGATCGATGGCGAGTTGTTCTGGGGCGCCGACGCGACCGACTTCGCCAAGGCCTACCTGGCCGACCCGCGAATCGTGTCGACCGCCGAAATGCGGCGCGTGGCCGACTTGCCGGTCGGCGCCGCCCGCCCGGCTGCCGACCCGCGCCGCCGTCCGTCGCAATAAACGGCGCGCGGCGATCTCAGGACGATCCCGCCCTTGCTGCGCCCTTGTCGCGGCAGCGCAGGGCCAGCGCCTCGTTGCCGACCAAGGCGCCGAGCACCAGTAGACCGCCGGCCAGCGTGCCGGTGCCGGGCTGCTCGCCGGCGCCCAACCATGCCCAGGTGACGCCGAAAACGACTTCGAGCAGGCCGAGCAGGGCGATCTCCGGCGCCGAAAGGACGCGCGACAGGCGTACCAGCAGCAGGCAGGGAATCGCCAGCTGAACGACGCCGAGCAGCGCCAGCAAGCCGACATCGTGCGCCGAGGCATGGAAAGGATAAGCCATCGGCAAGGTAAACAACGACGACAACGCGGCACCGATGAGGACCGCCGGCAACATGTCCTGGCGAGTCCCGGCAGGAGTATCGGAAGCGGTGTGGCCGACGTGCTGCAGTGTCGTGAAGTTCAGCGCGGCGGCAAACGGCACGGCCAGGGCGACGACGGTACCGGTGAACGACAGGCTGCTGCGCGCTTCCTGCCAGAACATCCAGCCGATTCCCAGCCCGCCGACCGCGATCGCCAGCCAGCTTCTCGCCGGCAAGCGGTGTTGCAGGAAGAGGCGGGCGAACAGCGCGGTGATCAGGGGGCCGATGGCCATCGTGACCAGCACGTTGGCGACCGAGGTCAGCGTGATGGCGAGCATGAAAGCGGTGAACATGACCGACCAGCAAATACCCGAAAGCCAGACGGTCCAGGGAGCGTGCGACAGGCTGCGCCAGAGTTCCGGTCCACGCATGACGCTCAGCGCGACACCCAGCGCCAGTCCATTGAACAGACTGCGCCAGAAAGTGACTTCGAAACCCGCCGCGCTATCGAGATGGCGCGCGACGACGCCCGCGATGCTCCAGAGCAGCGTGACCAGCACCATCAGGGCGACGGCAAGGCGGTGCGACATGGGCGGCTTTCTGCCATCAGATGGCCACAGCGATTGAAAAGGGCGCCATTGTGCCTCATTTCGTCCGCCACACCGCGCCTGTCGACCGCCCGGCGAAGCACGTCAACTGTAGCGCTCGCGGATCACGTAGCCACCGCCGGCGCCGCGCAGGGACTCGACCAGCACGTAGCCGCCGACCTGCCAATACAAGGGCGGCGCGGCGAGTGGCGCGACGGCCCCGGAAGCACGCCGTGCCAGGGTCACATGCGGCCGGAAGTCGCGCGCCTCGACCGGCAGGCCGAGGACGCGCAGCGCTTCCGCCAGACGCCCATGCAGTCGCATCAGTGGTTCGGGAAGCGAGGTCGTCTGCAGCACGGCGATTCCGCGCGGCCAGATCGTGGCCAGGCTCAGAGGCAGGGCAAAGTCCTCGCTCGGCACCCGCAGCCCGGCGCTCACTTCGGCCAGCCGCCGACGCTCCAGCGCACCGATGAAGTGCAGCGTCAGATGCAGGCGCTCGTGCCTGACCAGCGACGCTCCGGCGGGCCATCGCCATTGCGCGAGGTGGCGAACGAGTTCGGCAGTCTCGTCGGGTGCCGGCCAAAGCGCGAGAAACAGGCGCGCCTGTGCCGGCAGGTCGGGCGAAGACGAGCCCGCGCGCGCCGCCCGACTCGCGGCGGCGGCCGGGGCGGTGACGGCATCGAGGGGCGAGGCCACCCGGTCGCCGCCCGAACTAGCGCGCGGCTTGTCGCCACTCGACGCCGCTTCGGCCTGGGCGGCGAGCGGCGCGCGCGCATGGCATAATCGCCGCATGTTCATCGTCTTCCCTCTCAACGGCCAGCCGGACTGGCGCGACCCACCATGGTTCACCATATTGCTCATCCTGGTCAATGTCGTCGTCTACTTCGGCCCGCAGCGTGCCGACGAGCAGGCTTGGCGGCGCGCCGCCGAGTTCTACGCGCAGTCCTCGCTGCCCGCAGTGGAGTTGCCGCGTTACGCCGCCTGGCTGCGCGAAAACGGCAACCGGCAACAACGCGAGATCGCCGACAAGATCGCACACCAGCCCAAGGTACGTGACGGCCAGTCGCTGCTGCGCCTGATGGAGCGTGACCGGGCCTTCCAGACGGCCCTGCACAGCGGCAGGATCGTCCGCCCGGAGGAGCCTGAATACGCCCTGTGGCTTAGCCAGCGGAGCACTTTCGAACGCCTGAAGGGAAACGGTTTCACCGCTCGCTGGTCGTCCAATCCGGCCGACTGGCAGCCGCTGACGACACTTACGGCCGCCTTCCTGCACGCATCCGCAGCCCATCTGATCGGCAACATGGTGTTCCTCTTCCTCTTCGGCTACACCGTCGAAGTGACTCTTGGCCGCTGGCGCTACCTGGCCTACTATCTGCTGGCGGGAGTCGGCGCCCAGCTGGTCGACCTGGCCGCGCGCTGGGGTTCACCGAGCATCGGCCTTGGCGCCTCGGGCGCAATCGCCGGACTGATGGCCATGTACGTCACCCTCTACGGTCGCCAGCGCATCCGCTTTTTCTACCAGTTCCTGTTCTATTTCGACTACGTAAAGGCGCCGGCGATCATCCTCCTGCCGCTCTGGATTGTCTACGAGGTGGTGCAGCAAAAATTCGACGGTGAGGGTGGCGTGGCGTACATGGCGCACGCCGGCGGCCTGGTGAGCGGCGCGCTTCTGATCGCCTGGTACAAATGGCGTCATCCGGCGGCCACGCTGAAACTGCCGGCCGCCCCGGCGGACGACGGCTTCGCCGCCGAGAAGGCAAGGGCCGAGGACTTGCTGCGCCGGATGCAGGTGGATGCGGCGCGCGCCGCCTATCGCCGCCTGGTCGCTCTGCGTCCGAACGACCGCGAAGCGTTGACGAAATTCTTCAACCTCGCCAAGCTGGTTCCTGCCGACGCCGATTTCCAGCTCGCCGCAGAACGGATCTTCGCGCTCGGTGACAGCGATCCGGGAACCGACGATCTGGTCCAGGCCTCGTTCGCCACCTACTGGAATACCGCCATACCGCGGCCGCGCCTGAGCCCTGACCTCCTCGCCCGCCTCGGTCAGCGTTTCGCCCGCATGAACCGGATCGACGACACCGCGCGCCTCGCCGACCTCCTGCAGGCAGCGGCACCGGCCCACGACGCCCTGCCAGGACTGTGGCTGGCGGTCGTTCACGGCGAACTGCGACGGCACGGCCGGCAGCGGGCAAGCGAATACGCCGACCGCTTGAGCGCCGGCTTTCCGGGCTCCAGCGAGGCGCGCGTAGCCGCCGGCCTGCTACGCTAGGCAACGTCCGGTTGCAGCTTTTCCAGCGCCATCAGGTACGGTTCGGCCGCGATCGTCACCGCATGCCCGGGATACTTCAGGCGCAAGCCACGCAGAATTCTCAGTGCCGTGTCGTCCTGCCGCAGCAACTCGCTCATCAGGCGGGCCGAGAGATAGTAGATGGCCGGAATGTCCGGATGGCGCGGATGCCGCTTGTCGAAGCCACGCAGCAGCTCGACGGCGGTCGGCGCGTCGCGGCGGCGGAATGCCGCCTCGGCGAGAGGCAGGATCGCCTCCGGCCGTTCGGGTCGAAAATCCGCCTGCAGGGCACGCAAGCGAAACAGGAGATCAAGCCCGGCTTCGCTGCGCCCACGGCGCAGCAGCAGTTCCAGATAGCGCTGGCCATGCGTCAACGCGCGGTCTTTCCTGTCCGCCGCGAGCAGCAGCCTGTGATAGCGATCCTGGATCGCCAGATCCTCCGGAAACTGCCGCTGCTGTTCATAGGCCAGATCGATGGCGGCGTCTATCTCACCGTCGGCGACCCGCGCCGCCACCGCATCGGCCAGTGCGTCGGTGCCGGCTCGAGCCGCCGGATTGCTCGACGAGCGAGCGAAGCTGATGCGCACCGAAAGCCCGAGGGCCTGGTGGAACTGATAAAGGACGTAGCCCATCATGGCGAACATGATCAGGTTGAAGTACAGCACGATGAAGGTCAGCGCCGGCAGGATCAGCCAGCCGCCGAGCAGCGGGGCGAGCAGCCGCGTGGCGTGCGGCGCGCCATTCGAGAGCAGGAACAAGAAGCACAGCAGCACCAGATACGGTTTGCCCACCTGCTGCATGATGAAGAGCCACTTGGCCGGGTTTACGGCCTGCCGCAGGCTGTTGGTGACCGACAGCGCCATGACGCTGGCCGGCAATCCGAGGCTGAAAAAGGCGAAGACCAGCCAAAGCAGAGTGATACTGATGCGGCCAACGAAGCTGATCAGGAGGCCCCAGATCAGGAAGATGGCAAGGAGCTTCCAGGGGAGATTTCGTCTCTCGCGATCGGGCCGGAAGGTCGTTCGCTCGCTGGCTGCCAGCCGTCCCTGCGATACCGCCTCCATGACCGCGAAAGCCTGGCGCAGTGCGGCCAGCCAGACCAGGCCGACGACCAGCGCGATAGCCAGCGGCGTCGGCAGGGGAAGCACGTAAGCAACGAGCGTCGCCAGCGACAGGAACAGCAGACCGAACAGCACGTCGGCCTGCAAGGGAAAGCGGAAGAACCACGGCATGCGCTGCCAGAAAGGGCTGATCTCACCCTGGTCTTCGTAGACTACGGCTGGTCGTTCAGTCACGGCAGGCTCCCCCTGGCATGCGGCGGCGCCTGGCGCACCGCTGCGGCGAGAATACCGGGAAAACGACCGCTTTCCTAGGCCGCCCATCGACGAGAGAACATCGACACGGGCTGAAGCGGCTAGAATGCCGGCCTGTGCCTTTTTTGGTATCCCGACTCGTGAACTGGTTCCATGAACTTCCTTCGCTCGAACTCGCCACCGTCGTCGTCGGCGTCATCCTGCTCGTCTCGCTCAGTGGCCTGGCTCTGGTCGCGCCGCGCGCGCGCTCATCGACCTTGCACCGACATTTCGACAACGGTACGATCGCCGGCCTGCTCTCCGCGCTGATTGGCGTCTATGCCGTAGCTGCCGGCCTGACCGCGGTAGCCGTGTGGCAGAACATGGACGACGCCGCGAGCGACGTGAGCCGGGAAGCAGCAGCCATTGCTGTTCTCTACCACGACCTCAATGGCTATCCTCAGCCGCTGCAGAACAAGGCCAAACGAGCGCTGATCGCCTACACCCGGTACGTCATCAACTTCGAATGGCCGTTGCACCAGAAGGGCGAAGTGCCGAAGGACACGATGCGGATGATCGAGGAGACGCAACATGCCATTCTCACTTTTCAGCCGACCAATGATGGCGAGAAGATCATCCAGGCGCAGGTATTGCAGGCGTATAACCAACTCCTGCAGGCGCATTGGCTGCGCGTGCAGGCGGTCAAGTACACCGCCCTGCCGGCCGAGCTTTGGGTCGTGGTGATTCTGCTTGGCGCGATCGCCATCTCCTCGTGTTTCCTGCTGCGGGTCGACAGCTTTGCGCTGCACGCCACGATCACCCTGCTCGTCGCGGCACCGATCGCTCTCGTCCTGTATTTCATCGCGGTCAGCGACCACCCCTTCCAGGGGGGAATCAGCGTGTCGTCCGAACCCTACCAAGCGGTGCTGGAGAAGATGCTGCCGCCACCCAAGGAGCCGGACAAGTGAGGCGTCGATGAGCCTCTACACCCTGAAACCGCGTTTCCAAGCCTTGCTGCGCCCTGCGGCGGGCGCTCTGCAGCGGCGCGGTGTGACTGCCAACCAGGTGACGGTGGCGGCTGCCGCCGGGTCGGTCGTGCTTGGCGCGCTGCTTGCGGCCGCCGCATGGACCGGCCAAGCGCATTTCTTTCTGCTGTTGCCGGTCTGGTTTTTCCTGCGCATGGCGCTGAACGCCATCGATGGAATGCTTGCCCGCGAATTCGGGCAGTCGTCGACGCTCGGCGCTTACCTCAACGAACTGTCCGACTTGCTGTCGGATGCCGCTCTCTACCTGCCTTTCGCCTGGCTGGACGAAAGCGGCGCTGCGCTGACCCTGCTCGTCATCTTCCTGGCGAATCTCTCCGAGATGGCCGGCGTCCTGGGGATTCCGGCGACCGGAGAAAGGCGTAACGACGGGCCAATGGGCAAGAGCGACCGGGCGCTGGTTTTCGGTCTGCTCGGGCTTCTCGTCGGCACCGGCAGCGCTCCCGGCTGGTGGCTGACCGGGCTGCTGTCGATCGTCGCGCTGTTGCTGCTGGTGACGATCGCCAACCGGATCCGCTACGGCATCGCAGCCAGCAAGCGGCGGCGACCATAGCCCGATCCCTTAAAGAGAGAAAGAACGAATGCGTATCGCGCAGGAACGGCAATTCAGCACGCACGACGGCAGCACGCTGTTCTACCGGCACTGGCCGGCGCTGGCTTCGGCAAGCGCCGAACGCGCCATCGTTCTGTTGCACCGCGGCCACGAGCACTCGGGTCGGCTGCAACATGTCGTCGACGAACTCGGGCTCGACGACTTCGCACTCTTCGCCTGGGACGCGCGCGGCCACGGCCGTTCGCCCGGGCCACGCGGGGACAGCCCGAGTTTTGCCGCCCTGGTCAAGGACGTCGACTTTTTCGTTCGCCACATCGAACGCATGCACGGCATCGAGAGCACCAACATCGCGCTCATCGGCCAGAGCGTCGGCGCGGTGCTGGCCGCCACTTGGGCGCACGATTTCGCGCCGCGGGTGCGCTGTCTGGTGCTGACCGCACCCGCCTTCAAGGTAAAGCTCTACGTTCCACTGGCCCGGCCGGGATTGGCGATGATCCGGCGATTGTTCGGCAACTTTTTCATCCGTTCGTATGTCAAGGCCAAGTTCCTGACCCACGATGCCGAGCGAATCCGTTCTTACGACCAGGATCCGCTGGTCACCCGAGCCATCTCGGCGCGCGTCCTGCTCGGTCTGCAGGACGCTGCCGATCGCGTCGTCGCTGACGCGCAAGCGATCCGCCTGCCGCTGCAACTGCTGATCTCCGAGAAGGACTGGGTAGTCGACCGCCGGCCACAGGACGTCTTCTTCGAGCGACTGGGCTCGCCGATCAAGGAAAGCCACGTGCTCGACGGCTTCCTGCACGACACCCTCGGCGAGCGTGATCGGAAGCTTGCGCTCGACAAGGTGCGCGAGTTCATCGAACGGATGTTCCGCCAGCCGCCAGCGACCGACTCGCTACGCCAGGCGCATCGCCACGGCTACACGCGCGATGAGGAAATCCGTCTCAGCCAAGCGTTGCCGGCGCTTTCGCCACGCCGTATCCCGTTCGCACTGACTCGCCTGAGCATGCGCAGCGTCGGTCGACTGTCGACAGGAATTCACATCGGCCTGACCACGGGATTCGATTCCGGCAGCAGCCTGGATCATGTGTACCGCAACGAAGCACGTGGCAAGCTGCTGATCGGCAAGCTGATCGACCGTGGCTATCTCGATGCCATCGGCTGGCGCGGGATTCGCGTCCGCCGGCAACACCTGATGCTGGCAGTCGCCCAGGCGGCGCAGGAGTTGCGTACGAGCGGCCAGCCACTGCACATGCTCGACATCGCGGCCGGCTATGGGCGTTATCTGCTCGACGCCATCGAGCGCTTGCCCGAACGCCCGCAATCGGTCGTCCTGCGCGACTACAGCGAACTCAACGTGCGACACGGCCAGGCGCTGATCGCCGAAAGGCAACTCGGCGACATCTCCCGCTTCGAAGCTGGCGACGCCTTCGACGAAGGCACGCTGGCGACGACAAGGCCAAGACCCACGTTGGCGATCGTTTCGGGACTGTACGAACTGTTTTCCGACAATGATCTGGTCGAGCGCTCGCTGCGCGGCTTGGCCCAGGCACTGAGCACGGGCGCCTACCTGATCTATACGGGCCAGCCCTGGCACCCGCAGATCGAGTTCATCGCGCGCACCTTGACCAGTCACCGCGGGCATCAGGCGTGGGTGATGCGCCGCCGTACGCAGGCGGAACTCGACGAACTGGTGACCGCGGCCGGCTTCTCGAAGATCGAACAGTGGATAGACGACTGGGGGATGTTCACCGTTTCGCTGGCGCGGCGGAGGTGAATTGGCGCGACGAGGAGCGGCCCGACAACGCTAGCGCCGAGCCCCGTCCCTGGCAGCGGGCATTGCTCTGGCTGCTCTTCCTCGGGCCTTTCTTCTTCGCCAGCTACGGTTTCGCGACCTGGGTGACGGCACAACGTTCCGATGTCGGTTTCATCCTGTTCGCCTGGGAGCGGCACATTCCGCTGCTGCCCTGGACCATCCTTCCCTACTGGCTGGTCGACCTGCTCTACGGGGCCTCGCTGCTGCTATGCGCGACGCGCCGCGAGCTCGACACGCACGCGTGGCGGCTGCTGCTGACACAACTGCTGGCCGTGACATGCTTTCTGCTCTTCCCGCTGCGCTGCACTTTCGAACGAGGCGCAGTGACAGGTCCTTTCGGCTGGCTGTTCGACCTCCTGATGAGCTTCGACCAGCCGTTCAACCAAGCGCCATCGCTGCACATGGCCCTGCTCGTCGTTCTGCTGGAACCGTACCTGCGCGCTATACCGCGCGCCGGCCGGGTTCTGGTCTACGTGAGCGCCGGGCTGATCGGCGTCTCGGTGCTGACGACCTGGCAACACCATTTCTTCGACGTCCCGACCGGCCTGTGGCTGGGCTGTTTCGTCATCTGGCTGCTACCATCCGATGCCCCCTCGCCACTGCGCCACGCGACGCTGACGCGCGACCGGCGGCGCCTGCTCCTCGCGGCAGCCTACGGCGGTGGCGCCCTGGCGCTCGCTCTGCTCGCCACGAACGCCGCCGGAGCCTGGCTGTGGCTGCTCTGGCCGGCCGCTTCGCTGCTCCTGGTCGGGCTGATCTATCTGCTGCTCGACGCCGCGGCCTTCGGCAAACGGGCCGACGGGTCGATGCCGGGCGCCGTACGCTGCCTCTTCGGACCCTATCTGCTTGCCGCCTGGTTGAACTCGCGCTGGTGGACACGCCGATTGACGGTCGCCGATCCGGTGGCGAGCGACATCCTGCTCGGCCGGCTGCCAACGGTGAGCGAACTGCGGCGTCTGCGCGTCGCCGCGGTCGTGGACCTGTGCGCTGAGCTGCCATGCCGCACGCCCGGCATTCCCCATGTCGTGATACCGCTACTCGACCTCGTGACGCCGACCTTGGCCCAACTCGAACGTGCCGTGTCGGCAATCGATCAGGCACGCCGGACAGGCCCGGTCCTCGTCTGCTGCGCGCTCGGCGTCGAGCGCAGCGCATTGGCGGTCGCTGCCTGGCTGCTGCACACTGCGGCGGCCGCCTCACCGGCAGCGGCGGCGGCGAACCTCCGACGGGCGCGTCCGGCCGTTCGCCTCGGCACCGGCAACATCGATATTCTCCTTCAATGGCAGAAGCGGCAGCGACGACCGGAAGCGGCCGATGCTGGGCGCTGATGACTGGCGACTGGCCGCCGGCGTCGCCTCGGTGCTGGCGATCGCCTCGCTGGCAGGGCAGTTGTTGAAGACCTTCGTCGCCGGAAACACGCCTCATGCGCTGATCGATAATCTCAACCGCCGCATCGCTTCCTGGTGGGGAATCGTCGCCCTCGTCGGCCTCGCTTTGCTGGCCGGAAGAGGCGCCGTGACGCTGCTCTTTGCTCTGGTGTCGCTGGTCGCGCTGCACGAATTTCTCGCCGGTGAAGCACTCGTCGCCGACTGCCCACGTACACTCGTCGTCGGCAGCTTCGTGCTCATCGTGCCGCTGCAGTACTTGCTGGTATGGACCGACCAGCCTTGGCTCTACAGCGCTCTCATCCCTCTGCTGGTGTTCGTCGGACGACCGTTGCTGGGCCTGCTGTCGGGCGACTGCGGCGCGTTCCTCGGCGCTACGCGGACGCTGGGCGGCGGGCTGCTGACCTGCGTTTTCGGTCTCTCGCACATCCCGGCGCTGCTCACCCTGCCGGCCGGCGACGACCCGGCGGCGGCGGCCCGGCGGATGATCTTTCTCCTGCTCGTCGTGCAGGTCAGCGACGTACTGCAATACGTGTGGGGGAAACTCGCCGGACGCCACCCCATCGCGCCACGCTTGTCACCGTCGAAAACCATCGAGGGGACGCTCGGTGGCATCGCCAGCGCAATCGCCCTCGGCACCTGGCTATCTTGGCTGACGAAGTTCTCCCCGCTCAAGGCCGGTCTGATTTCGCTGCTGCTGACCTTGCTCGGCTTCGCCGGCGGCCTGGCGATGTCGGCCGCCAAGCGTCGCCGCGGAATCAAGGATTGGAGTCGGCTGATTCCCGGCCACGGAGGAATGCTCGACCGGGTCGACTCGCTCGTTCTGTCGGCACCGGCCTTCTACTACCTGCTGCGTAGCGGCTGGGTGGCCTGAGGCGGCCGTGCTAGCGCCGCCGCCACCGGCCGAGCAGCCAGCCGAGCAGCAGGCCAAGCGCCGCGGCCGCCGCTCCGGCGTACCAGATGGCCGCTTTCGCTTCGTCGATCAGCGGATTGGTGAACACGTTCGACGACAGATGCATGGACACGACTTTCCACTGTCCGTCGATTTTGGCCGACGTCGAGGTCCAGTTGGAACTCAGTCGGAACGGCCCCCTGGCCACCGGAAAGAACTCGTCCTCCATCGTGCCGTCGGCCACCGCCACCTCGCCATGGCCGAAAAACTGCGCGTGTGCACCAAGCTTGGCCGTCGTCAGGTAGCGGTCGAGATAGCGTTGCTCACCCTTGACCATCCGCTGGTAGTACGCCCTGATCTCGTCGTGGCCGCGCGAGACCTCGCCGTTGAGCCAGGTAACCGTCGCCTGCGGGTGCATCTGGGCCACCATCCGGTCGACATCCTGGGCGTTGATGCTCGCTTCCATTTCCCGGAACAGCTTGATCAGCGCCTGGCGATCGGCCGCGAAGGGATCGACGTCGGACGCCGCCGCATGGCTCGACGCGAGAAGAAGAACGAGAAAAACCCGCAGCAGAATTCTCGGCATCGAAGGCATGGAATCTCCCGAGTGCGTAGGAAAAAGGCCGATGATAGCCTGCTGCGCGGTCGATGAACACCTCCCTGCGAAATTCTAGCCGCTTCGCGCCGGGTCCGATCGGGCGGCCACGCGGCGGCGCCTGAGCGTCTCGAACAGGCAGACCGCGGCAGCCGCGGCGACATTCAGCGACTCGGTCGCTCCGGGCATCGGGATGCGCACTCGCAGAGCGGCAGCGGCGGCCACCGGCGGCCGCACACCCTGCCCTTCGCTACCGAAGATCCAGGCCAGCGGCGCACCGAGATCGGCGTCGTCGAGGCTGGTCGGCGCATCGACGACGGTCGCCACCGCCTGGCCACTAAAAGCCGCGAGAAAGCTCGGCAAGTCGCGGCCTTCGTGAATGTCGAGCTGGAAATGGGCGCCCATCGCGGCGCGCAAGGTCTTCGGCGACCAGGCTTGCGCACAGTCGGTCGACAGCAGGATCTGACGAAACCCGGACGCCGCGGCGCTACGCAGAATCGAACCGACATTTCCCGGATCCTGCACGCCGTCGAGAAGCACCGTGTCGACAGTAGCGGCCAGCGGGCACTGCGCCCTCGGACGCGGCGCGATGGCCATGATGCCGCTCGGTGTGTCGACTACGGCCAGCGCAGCGAACAGGGAGTCCGACAGGACAGTGATCGTCGCGCTCGCCTCGCCGTCCGCCAGATAGTCCTCGATTTCCGGCCGGCTGGCGCCGCTGTCGCTCACGACCAGCTCTTCGGGAGCCCCGCAGTGTCTGGCGTAGGCCGCGATCAGGTGCATTCCGTCGAGCACCACCAAATTGCTCCGGCGCCGTTCCCTGCTGCTCCGCAACAGCCTCGCGAGCATCTTGTAATGTGGGTTGTCGCGCGCCGCAATTCTTTTCATGAGCGCAACAGGCGGGCCACTGGCGCGAAACTGCGGCGATGCTGCGGCGTCACTCCGTGTTCGCGCAGGGCCTGCAGATGAAGCGCCGTCGGGTAGCCCATGTGCCGGTCGAAGCCGTACTGCGGGTAGCTGGCGTGCCACACCAGCATGCCGGCGTCGCGCGTCGTCTTGGCGAGGATCGACGCCGCGGCGATGCTCGCGATCCGTCCATCACCGCCGACGACGGCCTCGACGGTACACGGCAGAGGCGGGCAATGCGTGCCGTCTACCAGCGCATGCCGCGGACGAACGGCGAGTGCCGCTACGGCGCGCTGCATGGCCAGCAAGCTGGCCTGCAGGATGTTGAGCCGATCGATTTCTTCGACGCTCGCCTCGGCCACCGCCCAGGCCACGGCGCTGGCGCGTATCGTTTTGGCCAGCACCACGCGCCGCCGGGCCGAGAGCTTCTTCGAGTCGTTCAGGCCGACAATCGGTCGGCCCGGATCAAGGATCACCGCGGCCGCCACAACCGGACCGGCCAGCGGGCCACGACCCGCTTCGTCGACACCGCAGACGAGAATTTCAGGCGGCTGTAGCGACACGCTTGGCAAGCGCCGACGGCAACTGACCGAGAATCGCCGCGGCGGCCTTCTCGGCCGCGTTCTGCCGCAACTCGAGATGCATGTCGCGGAAGAGGGCCTTGATTCGCGCACACACCACCTTGTCGTCATACAGGTTGAGCATCGCCTGCGCAATGTTCTCGGGCGTCGCATCCTCCTGGATGAATTCGGGAACGACGAACCTGCCAGCCAGAATGTTCGGCAGACTATAGTAGGGAAGATAGCCGCCGATACGTTTCATCAGCCAGTACGAATAGGGCGACATTTTGTAGACCATGACCATCGGCCGTTTTAGCAGGGCCGCCTCGAGCGTCGCGGTGCCACTCGCGACGAGTACGATATCGGCGACCATCATCGCCTGATGGGCGTGGCCGAACAGCAGGCGAATCGGCAACTGTTGCGCCGTACAGCGGTGCAGAGCTGTTTCGAACAGGGTGCGCGTTTCGCGGGTCGCCAGCGGAGTAAGAAAGACCGCATCCGGTATCTCCCGATGAATCCGGCGCGCCGTCTCGATAAAAGTATCGGCCATGTACGTCAGTTCGCCCTGGCGACTACCCGGCAGAAGCGCGAAGACCGGTTCGTGCGGCGACAGCCCGAGCAGCGTCCGCGCCGCGTCGCGCCCGTCGGCGAGCGGCAGCATGTCGGCCAGCGGATGGCCGACATAGCTCACGGGAATGCCCTGCCTCTCATAGAGCGCGGGTTCGAACGGAAAGAGGGCGAGGACACGCGAAACGGCGGCACCGATCTTGTGGATGCGCCCTCCCCGCCAAGCCCAGATCGAAGGGCTGACGTAATGGACGGTAGGAATACCCCGTTTCTTGAGCGACTTTTCCAGGCCGAGATTGAAGTCCGGCGCGTCGACACCGATGAACACGTCGGGTGGGTCGGCCAGCAAGCGACGCTTGAGGCCACGACGGATGGCGGCAATCTCGCGAAAGCGCCCGATGACCTCTGCGTAACCGCGGACGGCCAGCGTTTCGAGCGGGAACCAAGCATCGAAACCCTGACCAAGCATTCTCGGACCACCCACACCGAAGAAAACCGCGTCCGGCAGCTTCGCCCGAAGCGCCTGTATCAACTGGCTGGCCAGCAGGTCGCCGGACGCCTCGCCGGCGACCAGTGCAATTCGCACCCCGGCGACGGTCATCGAATGATGCCGCGTTTCGACATCGCCAGGAAGTCGATCAACGGCTGGATCTCCGGGTGCTCGAGAACGTCCTGCTCCAGTTTGGCGCGCGCGTCTTCCAGCATCAGGCCAGACTTGTAGAGTGTCCGGTACGCGCGCTTCAAAGCCAGCAGGGCGGCCGCCGAAAAACCACGACGCTTGAGTCCTTCGGCATTGATGCCATAGGGTCCGGCGGTATTGCCGGCGGCCATCACGTAGGGCGGGACGTCCTGCACGACGACCGCCCCGGCGGCAGTCATGGCATGCGCCCCGACGCGGCAAAACTGGTGAACCCCGGTGAAGCCTCCGAGTATCGCCCAGTCGTCGATGTGTACGTGGCCCGCCAGTTGAGCGTTGTTGGCAAACACCGTGCGGTTGCCCACCTGGCAATCGTGAGCGATGTGAACATAGGCCATGATCCAGTTGTCGTCGCCAACGCGCGTCGTTCCCGCATCCTGCACAGTGCCGAGGTTGAAGGTGCAGAACTCGCGGATGGTGTTGCGATCGCCGATCTCCAGGCGCGTCGGCTCGCCGCCGTATTTTTTGTCCTGCGGCGCCTCACCCAGCGAACAAAACTGAAAAATGCGGTTGTCACGACCGATACGCGTTCGCCCGCTGATCACCACGTGCGGACCGACCGTCGTATGATCGCCAATCTCGACGTGCTCGCCAATGATCGAATAGGCGCCGACTTCGACGTCGACGCCAAGTTGCGCGCCCGGATGGACAATTGCACTCTGATGGATCATGGCCGCGCCACCTCCGGTTTCAAACCAGGTTGCTCTTGGCGCACATCAGTTCGGCCTCGGCAACGGTCTCACCGTCGACCGAGGCGACCGCTTCGAAGCGCCAGATATTCCTGAACTGACGCTGGATGCGAACCTTCAGGTGCAATTGATCTCCGGCGCTCACGGTCTTCTTGAAACGTGCCTTGTCGATTCCGACGAAGTAGAACAGCGACGTCAGGTCGGGCTTTTCGCCGAGCGTCCTGAACGACAGGATGCCGGCTGCTTGGGCCAGAGCTTCCAGAATCAGCACTCCCGGCATCACCGGGTAATGCGGGAAATGGCCGCTGAAAAAGGGCTCATTGACAGTCACATTCTTGTAGGCATGGATGGCCTTCCCGGGCTCGCAATCGATCACCCGGTCCACCAGCAGGAAAGGGTAGCGGTGAGGCAGATGCTCCAGGATTTGGTGGATGTCCATTGCAGTCAAGACGTTCTCTCCCTGATTTCGAGTTTCTTTTCGAGTTCGGCGACGCGTTCCGCGAGTTTCGCCAGCCGCCTGATCTGTGGTGCGTTGTGCAACCACTCGCTATGCGCCGCGAGCGGAAAGATGCTGGTGTACTGCCCGGGCCGGGTCAGAGACTTGGTCACCAGGGTCCCGGCCGAGATGTGCACGTCGTCACCCAGTTCGATGTGGCCGGAGATCATTCCGGCGCCACCGATCGTGCATCGACGGCCTATTCGGGCGCTGCCGGCGATTCCCACGCAGCCGGCCAAGGCCGCGTGCTCGCCGATACGGCAGTTGTGACCCACCTGGATCTGGTTGTCAAGTTTGACGCCATCGGCGATCAGAGTGTCATCCAGGGCGCCACGGTCGATCGAGGTGTTCGCGCCGACCTCGACATCGTCGCCAATGACGACGCGACCGATCTGGGGAATCTTGACCCAGCGCTCGCCTTCCTTGGCAAAACCGAAGCCGTCGGCGCCGATGACGGCGCCGGAGTGAAGGACCGCCCGCCGGCCGATCACGCAGTCGTGGTAAACGACCACATTCGGGTAGAGCAGCGAGTCGTCGCCGATCGAGACACCGTCGCCGATCACGCAACCGGGATACAGCGTGACGTTTTCCCCGAATCTGACGCGCTCGCCGACGACCACGTTCTCGCCGATGCTCGCCGACGGCGGCAAGGGGGAACGCACCACGGCTCCGGGATGGACACCGGCCGGCCGTAGCGCCGGAGGATTGAGCAAGGAAACGACGCGTGCGTAGTAAGCGTAGGAGTTCGGATGGACGATGCGGGGTCGCGCGGTCTCGTCGGCAAACGGTGGCGTAACGATCACCGCCGAGGCGCGCGTCTCGTACAGTTGCGCCCGGTACTTCGGATTGGCAAGAAACGCGATTTGTCCGTCACCGGCCGAGAGCAGCGTGGCCACCTGCGACACGACGACCGATCCGTCGCCATGCAGCACCCCACCGAGACGCGCAACGATCTCGTCCAGCCGCAGACCTAACGGCACATGACCTCCCGCGCTCTGGCGACAGCTTACTTGGCGTCCTTGGAATCGGACAGCGCCTTGACGACCTTGTCGGTAATGTCCAGTCGGGGGCTGACCCAGACGACATCCTGTACGATCAGATCATACTTCTCGCTGTCGGCGAGCTGTTTGATCGCTTTGTTGGCCTTTTCGATGATCGCCGCATTCTCCTCATTCTGGCGCAGGTTCAGATCCTCGCGGAACTCACGCTGTTTTCGCTGAAACTCCCGTGACAACTCGGCAAGATCTTTCTCCTTCGCCCGACGGTCCGCTTCGGCCATCGTCAGCCCGCCCTTCTCGAGCGTCTCCTGCAGTCCCTGGACCTGCTTGGCCAGGCGCTGCAAATCCTGGTCGCGCTTGGAGAATTCCTGCTCGATCTTCTTGGCCGCTCGCACCGCCGCCGGGGCATCACGAAACAGACGCTGGGTATTGACGTACCCTATCTTCAGCGGCTCCACCGCCAACGCACAAGACAGCGGCAGCGATCCCAGCAAGGCCACCAGCAGCGTGGCAATCGTCTTATTCAAGCTAATTCTCCTGGCTCAAAAGGTCGTCCCCAACTGGAACTGAAACTTCTGGATTTTATCATTACTTTTCTCGTTGATCGGCTGACCGTAGCTGAATTTCAGCGGCCCGAGCGGTGAAATCCAGGCTGCCGTCACGCCGGTCGAATAGCGCAACCCCTCTTTTGCGAAGGTGTAGGACGGTACGGCCTTATCGTCCGTAAAGACGTTGCCGGCATCGAAAAACGGGCCAATACGGAAGGATTTGTCGAGCCCGGGAATCGGTACCAGAAGCTCGGCATTGAACACCGCCTTGCGCGTACCGCCCAACCGCGTGTCGGGATTGGTGACTTCCACCGGGCCAAGGCTGGCGGTATCGTAACCACGCACTGAGTTGACGCCGCCGGCGAAGAAGTTCTTGTAGAACGGCAAGGTCTGCCCCTGCAAGCCATCCGCGTACCCGAGTTCGACATTGAGCATCAGGACGACGTCCTTGGCAAGAGAGAAGTACTGTTGATTCTGGTAGGTGAGCCGATAAAACGACAGGTCTGCACCGGGAATCGCCCATTCCAGTCCGGCGCGCTGGATGCCGCCCGTGGTCGTGTAGATGGAACTGTTCCGGGTATCCCTGACCCAGCCGACGGTCGCCGGCACCGTAACGTTCGAGTCACCGTGCTCGGCCTGGAACTTGATGTACTGGATCGGCGTGATGCCCGGAGTAATCGGGGTGATGTCGATCGTCGTCTGGTCGACCGCCAAGCCGACACTGATCGTGTCCTTCTCGTCGATCGGGAAGCCGAAGCGGATTCCGCCACCGGTGGAATGTGACTTGAACTCGTAGCCCAGCGAGGTCGGATTGAGTTTTCTGTCGTAGAGGTCGAAACCCTGACTGATCCCGTCGACCGTGAAATACGGATTGGTGTAGTTGATCCCGAAAGTGCGGTTGAGCTTGCCGGTGTTCACTTGCAGGGACAGAAACTTGCCACTGCCGAAAATGTTCGACTGCGAGATCGAGCCCGAGAGGATGACTTTTTCCGCGCTCGAATAACCCGCACCAAGCGAAATGTTGCCAGTCGATTTTTCGGCCACGTTGACGTTGACATCGACCAGATCGATGGTCCCAGGAACCGGCGGCGTCTCCACGTTCACTTCGGCGAAGTAGCCGGTTCGGTCGATGCGCTCTCGCGACGCATTGACGCGATCGGCGTCGTACCAGGCCCCCTCCATCTGGCGCATTTCCTGGCGGATGACTTCGTCGCGCGTCTTCGTGTTGCCGGTAATGTTGATCCGCCGCACGTAAGCCCGTTTGCCGGGGTCGACGAAAATCGTGAACGCGACCTGACGCTTTTCCTTGTCGATATCCGGCGCCGCGTTCACGTTGGCGAATGCATAGCCCTGCGCGCCGAGTTTGTCGGCGATGGCCTTGGTGCTCTCGTTCAGCTTCTCGCGCGAGAAAACGTCGCCGGCCTTGATCTTGACCGCTTTCCTGAACTCATCCTCGGTGAGAATCAGCTCACCCGCCAGCTTCACCGACGAAACCATGTAGCGCTCACCCTCGTTGATGCTGATGGTGATGTAGATGTCTTTCTTGTCGGGACTGATCGATACCTGCGTCGACTCGACACTGAACTCCAGATAACCACGATCAAGGTAGTAGGAACGCAGCGTCTCCAGGTCGGCCGAGAGCTTCTGTTTCGAATACTGATCGCTCTTCGTGTACCAGCTTATCCAGTTTGGCGTCTTGAGCTGCAGCACGCCGATCAGTTCCTTCTCCTTGAACGCCTGCGCACCGACGATGTTGATCTGTTTGATCCTGGCCGCTTCACCCTCGTCGATGGTGAAATTGATCGCCACGCGGTTCCGATCGAGCGGTGTGACCGTCGTCGTAATCGTCACCGCGTACCGGCCGCGCGACAGATATTGACGCTTCAATTCCTGCTCAGCTTTTTCAAGTGTCGCGCGGTCAAAGGTGCGCGAAGCCGCGATCCCCACCTCCTTGAGCCCCTTGAGCAACTGGTCCTTGTCGAACTCCTTCAGCCCGACGAAATCGATCTGCGCAATCGCCGGACGCTCCTCGATGACGACGATCAGTACGTCCCCGTCGATTTCGATCCGGACGTCCTTGAAGAAACCGGTCGCGAACAGTGCCCGGATCGCCTGCGCCGCCTTCTCGTCGTTCATCGTCTCGCCGACCTTGACCGGCAGGTAGCTGAACACCGTTCCGGCCTCGACCCGTTGTATCCCTTCGACCCGGATATCCTTGACCACGAAGGGCTCGATGGCCATGGCGCCAGAAGCAAAAAGGGTAGCCAGCAGACCTGCCAGCAGGTGTCTCTTCATATCCTCAGCCGGAAAGCAATCGATTGATGTCGTTGTAGAAGGCGAACGCCATAAGCATGAACAGCAGCGCCAGGCCGATCTGCTGGCCGATTTCCATCGTTCTTTCGGAAACCGGCCCACGCTTGATGATTTCGACGAGATAATACAGCAAATGCCCCCCATCCAGAATCGGGATCGGCAGCAGGTTCAGAACCCCCAAGCTGATGCTAACGAGGGCCAAGAACTTGAGGTAGTAATCGATTCCCAGCCGGGCCGACTGGCCGGCGTAATCGGCGATGGTCACAGGCCCGCTGATGTTCCGCCACGACACTTCGCCGGTGATCATCTTGCCCATCATCAGCAGGGTGAAGGCCGACTTGTCCCAGGTTTCGGCAACCGCCTTGCCGAGCGCCGAAAACGGGCCGTAGCTGACGGTAACCATCAGTTCGGCGCGCGCCACGCCGTGGTCGTCGACCGCCGCACCGATGCGGCCGACTTCCCGGCCGCGCTCCTCGACCGCCGCCGGGATAACCGTCGCCCGCATCGTCTCGCCACCGCGCCGCAGGTCCAGTGCAAGCGGCTTGCCGGGCGACCGGCGGACACGGTCCACGACCTCTGCCCAACTGTCGATCGCTTGCTCGTCGATCGACAGAATCTCGTCTCCCGGCCGCAGGTCGGCGGCGGCGGCGGCGCTATGCGGGCTGACCCGGCCCAGCACGGGGCGCAGCCGGGGACGGAAGAGACTCAGGCCGAGCCTGTCGAGCGCATCGCCCTCCCAACCCGCCTGCCGAACCGCCGACATGGCCAGGCGGCGCAGCGCGATTTCCTGACGCGAGTTGATGACCTCGAGTTCTACCTCATCCTGGTCTACCGCCGATTGCAGCAAGAGCCAACGCATTTCCTGCCAGGTCTGGACTGCTTGCCCAGCCACCCGGAGCACTCGTTCGCCGTTTTCCAGCCCGGCGGCGGCGGCAGGGCTCGCCGCGACGGGTGTTCCAAGAATGGGTCGGAACTCCTCGGTGCCTTGCCAGAATAGCCCCCAATAGATGAAGATGGCGAGCAGAAAATTGGCCAACGGTCCGGCCGCGACGATCATCATCCTGTGCCACACCGGTTGCCGGTTGAAACTGCGAGGCAAGTCCTCGACCGCCACCTCCCCTTCACGCTCGTCGAGCATCTTGACGTAACCGCCGAGCGGAAAGGCACCGATCGCCCACTCGGTGCCGTCCTCGCCAAACCGCCTGGCCCACAGTGGCCGGCCGAAGCCCACCGAGAAACGCAGGACTCTGACGCCTGCCCAGCGCGCCGCGAGATAGTGCCCGAACTCGTGGACAACGACCAGAATCCCCAGGACGAGGGCGAAAGCAGCGACGTAGTAGAGAAAATTGTTCATCTGGTCGCCATTTCGGCGACCAACTGCTCGGCCACCTGACGCGCCCGCCGGTCCGCCAGCAGGACATCCTCCAGTGAACCAAGTGCACCGCTGGCCGGCAACTGGTCCAGGGCACGGGCGATGACCCGGCTAATCGCGATAAAACCGATCCTGCCGTCGAGGAACGCCTGAACCGCCACTTCGTTGGCCGCGTTCAGCGTCGTCGGCGCGCTTCCACCATCGCAGAGCGCGCGATAGGCCAGCGCCAGGCAGGGAAAACGTTCGAGATCCGGTCGTTCGAAATGCAGCGACGCCACCTCGAACAGGTCGAGCGGCGCAACTCCGGCGGCGATCCGCCGAGGATAGGCCAGGGCGTGCGCGATGGGCGTGCGCATGTCCGGATTTCCCAACTCGGCGATCACCGAACCATCGGCGTACTGGACCAGCGAGTGGATGACACTTTCCGGGTGAATCACCACCTGAATGCGGTCGGCCGGGACGTTGAACAGCCAGTGCGCTTCGATGACCTCGAGCCCCTTGTTCATCATCGTCGAACAATCGACTGATATCTTGCGCCCCATTACCCAGTTCGGATGAGCACAAGCCTGCTCGGGGGTCACCGCCTCGAAGTCGTCGATTGGCAACCGCCGAAACGGACCACCGGAGGCGGTGAGAAAAAGGCCAAGCACACCGCTATCCTCCAGATCGCCGGCATAGTCGCTCGGCAAAGACTGAAAAATCGCATTGTGCTCGCTGTCGATCGGCAACAGCGTGGCCGCGTTCTCGCGCACCGCACGCATGAAGACCGAGCCGGCCATGACCAAGGCTTCCTTGTTCGCCAGCAGGATTTTCTTGCCGGCCAGGGCGGCGGCGAGGGTTGGCGGCAAGCCGGCTGCGCCGACGATCGCTGCCATAACGGAATCGACTTCCGGCAACTCCGCCATCCGCACCAGCGCCGCCGGGCCATGCGCCACCTCCGTCGAGCAATCGGCAGCCGCCAGCCGGGCCGCCAGATCGGCGGCCGCCGTGGCGTCGCCGACGACGGCGTAGCGTGGCCGAAACTCGAGGCACTGCTCGAAAAGACGATCGACCTGGCGATGTGCGCAAAGAGCGACGACGCGGTAGCGCCGGCGATGGCGGCGGACGACGTCGAGCGTATTGACACCGATCGACCCGGTGGACCCGAGGATCGTCAGGTTCTGCACGGCCATTGGGCAAGACCTCAAGGTCGCGTCGCCAGCCAGACCAGGGCCACCAAGGGCAGCGTAGACGTCAGGCTGTCGATGCGATCGAGCACGCCGCCGTGCCCTGGCAGGACGTTGCTGCTGTCCTTGATGCCCGCCTGGCGCTTGAGCAACGACTCGAACAGATCGCCGACGATGCTGATCGCGGTGAGCAGAAGCAGTATCAACAGGAGCAGCGCAGAGCTTCCGGCCAGTGCTGCCGGCAGCTTCGATGAGAGCAGGAAACCGTAGACCAGAACGACGACACCACCGCCGATCGCGCCTTCCCAGGTCTTGCCGGGGCTGATGGCCGGTGCCAGCTTGTGCTGGCCGAAGCTTCGTCCAGCGAAATACGCACCGATATCGGCCAGCCAGACGACGGTCATGATGGCCAGCAAGGCCAGCGGTCCGGCTTGCCTGAGTTGCACCAGAGCCAGCCAAGCCGGCAGGATCAAGACGACGCCGGTCGCCAGGCCGACAAGGGGATGATTGGCCAGCGGCCACCGTCGATAAAGCCAGAGCGGTACCGCGACCAGCCAAAAAACCGCGGCCGGAAGATAAAACCAAGCGCCCAGGCGCCACGCAGCGGCTGGAAAACCTTCCCCAAGACCCAGGGCGGCCGGCTGGAAGAAACCGAGCAGGGCGCACAGTCCGACCAAGCCGGCGGCGAGCAGGCAGCGTGCCGGTCCACCCAGTTGCATCAGGCCGCCCCACTCCCAGGCGGCGGTAGCGGCCACTGCGGTGACGAATACCAGCCAACCCAGCGAAGGCAGGTAGAAGAGCGCCAGGAAAAAAGCGGCAAACAGAATCACCGCCGTAATCACCCGCGTCCTAAGCATCTCGCCGCGTACCGGTCGGCGCCACGACGGCCGGAGAATCACCCGTCAGCTGCTCGCTCGTCCGCCCGAAGCGACGCTCGCGCTGCTGGTAGGACAGCAGCGCCGCATCGAATGCGGTGGCGTCAAACTCGGGCCACAGTACGTCTGTGAAGTAAATCTCGGAATACGCGAGTTGCCAGAGCAGGAAGTTGCTGATCCGCTGCTCCCCGCCGGTACGGATGAACAGGTCGGGTTCCGGCGCATAGCTCATGGCCAGGCAAGACGCCAGATCGCCTTCGGTCAATTCCCCGCATCGTCCCGCTCCGCCGCTGACCAGCAAGCGGTTGACCGCCTGCAGGATGTCCCAGCGCCCGCCGTAATTGGCCGCAATGGTCAAAACCAGGCGCGTATTGGCGGCCGTCCGCTGCTCCGACGCCTCGATCAGTGTCCGCAACTCGGGTTCGAAGCGTGACAGATCGCCGATCACCCGCAAACGAACGCCGTTGCGATCCAGTTTGACCACTTCCTCTCTGAGCGCGCGAACGAAGAGTTGCATGAGCAGCGACACTTCCTCCGGCGGACGGCGCCAGTTCTCGGAACTGAAAGCAAACAGCGTCAGGTACTCGATGCCTCGCTCGAGACAGCTCCGGACCGTGGCACGAACCGTTTCCACACCCCGGCGGTGCCCGGCGAAACGCGGCAACATACGTTTCCTCGCCCAACGTCCGTTGCCGTCCATGATGATCGCGACGTGTCGCGGCACCGCCGAGGTAGCCGGTATATCGCGGGTCGAACTGGCGAAACGCGCCATATGGATGTTTCGTCCAGTCGCCGCTAGATGGCCATCAACTCGGTTTCCTTGTGGCCGAGCAGCTTGTCGATCTCCACGACATAGCGGTCGGTGAGTTTCTGGATCTCGTCCTGGGCCCGATGTTCCTCATCTTCGGAGCATTCCTTGTTCTTCAGCATCTCCCTGAGCGTCGCGATGGCGTCACGTCGCAGGTTGCGCACCGCCACCTTGGCGCCCTCGGCTTCGGCTTTCACGACCTTGATCAGTTCGCGACGCCTGGCTTCGGTCAACGGCGGCATCGGCACGCGTATCAAGTCGCCCTGCGAAGCCGGGTTGAGCCCCAGATCGCAGTCGCGGATCGCTTTCTCGACCTTCGCCGCCATACCCTTTTCCCACGGCTGCACGCCGAGAGTGCGGGCGTCGATCAGGGTGACGTTGGCGACCGTGTTGATCGGCACCAGCGACCCGTAGTACTCGACCTGGACATGATCGAGCAAACCGGTATGAGCACGACCGGTGCGCACCTTGGCCAGGTCGGCCTTGAGCGCCTCGATCGACTTCTCCATCTTTCTCTCAGTGACTCTCTTAACGTCAGCTAGGCTCATCTCCATCTCCGTCAGCAAGACACCAGAGTGCCTTCATTCTCACCCATCGTAACCCGCTTGAGAGCACCCGGCTTGAAAATCGAGAACACGTTGATCGGCAGTTTCTGGTCGCGGCACAAGGCGAACGCCGTGGCATCCATGACCGCCAGGTTCTGCGCGATGACCTCGTCGAAGCTGATCCGGTCGTAACGGATCGCCAGCGGATCGTGCTTGGGGTCGGCCGAATAGATGCCATCGACCTTGGTTGCCTTGAGAACGATTTCAGCACCGATTTCCGCGCCACGCAAGGCCGCGGCGGTATCGGTCGTGAAGAATGGATTGCCGGTACCGGCAGCAAAAATGACCGTCCGCCCCTGCTCCAGGTAACGGATCGCCTTGCCGCGAATGTACGGCTCGACGACCTGTTCGATGTTCAAGGCGGACTGCACACGGGAAACCATTCCCGCGGCGCGCATGGCATCGTGCAGCGCCAGACCGTTCATCACCGTCGCCAGCATTCCCATGTAGTCCGCCTGCGCGCGGTCCATCCCCGTCGCGGCGGGCGCGACACCGCGAAAGATATTGCCGCCACCGATCACCACGCCGACCTGTACCCCCATATCGACGATCACCTTGATCTCGGCAACGATGCCGGAGATCGTCTGCCGGTTGATGCCGTACGCGTCGGCTCCCATCAGTGCTTCACCGGAGAGCTTGAGCAGAATACGTTTGTAGCGCGGCGAGTTCGCTGACATTGGCGTTGGGCTCCTTGAGCTAGGGTGAAGTCGCGTCGGCGACTCGCGAACCTCCCCCGACCCGTTTGCGGATCAGGGGCTGGGCGGAAAAAAGTTCATGCTGCCGGCGCTTTTCCGGAAGCGTCATGGTCGTCGGGCTGGCTTCGCTTGCTGGTCGCGACGACAGCCCGTGGCGGCCTATTTCTGCATGGCAGCAGCGGCTTGTGCGGCGACCTCGGCCGCGAAATCGTTCGACCGCTTGGCAAGCCCCTCGCCGACAACGAACAGGGTGAAACCGGCAACCGACGCTCCTCGGGCCTTCAGCAACTGCGCGATGGTCTGCTTGCCGTCTTCGGCCTTCACGAAAACCTGACCGAGCAAGGTCACTTCGTTCAGGAACTTCTGTACCGACCCCTCGACGATCTTCTCGATCATCGCTTCCGGCTTGCCGGCTTCCCTGGCCTTTTCGGTAGCGATGCGGCGCTCGCTCTCGACGAGATCGGCGGCGACGCCCGACGAGTCGAGCGATTTCGGCTTGGCCGCCGCAATGTGCATCGCCAGATCCCGGCCCAGTTGCGCGTCACCGCCGAGGCAATCGAGCAGAACGCCGATCTTGGCCCCGCCGTGCACATAAGCGGCGAGTCGTCCAGTCGCGGTCATGCGGACAAAGCGACGAAGCGAAAGGTTTTCGCCGATTTTTCCAACCAGTGCCGTGCGCGTCGATTCGACGGTTCCGCCGGCCATAGGCAAAGCGGCCAGCGCCGCGACGTCAGCCGGGTCATGCGTGACGACGAGCGCCGCGCAGTCGGCAGCCAACTTCAGGAACTCTTCGTTCTTGGCAACAAAGTCGGTCTCGCAGTTGATTTCGACGATCGCGCCGAGCTTGCCGTCATCGGTCATGTGCACCGCTACGACTCCCTCGGCGGTGATCCGGCTGGCCGCCTTGCTGGCTTTCGAGCCCAGCTTGACGCGCAGAATTTCCTCCGCCTTGTCGATGTCGCCAGCCGCCTCGGTCAGCGCTCTCTTGCACTCCATCATCGGCGCGTCGGTCCTCTCGCGCAGTTCTTTCACCATGCTTGCGGTAATTTCCGCCATTTCATTCTCCACTTGCGAACACAGCCGACAGGAGCGGCCGTGCCGGTTTCAATACATTCGATTCTACTCGCGCGGCCGCCGCCCCTGTCGCCAGGGCTGCCGCGCTCATCAGTCGTCGTCGGCTTCCTCGATGAACTCGTCGCCAGAAACCGCCTCGAGAATCTCCTCGACGAACTGGCTGCGCCCTTCCAGCACGGCGTCGGCCACCCCGCGGGCGTACAGTCGAATGGCGCGCGACGAGTCGTCGTTGCCGGGAATGACGTAGTCGACGCCGCTCGGCGAGTGGTTGGTATCGACCACCGCAACGACCGGAATCCCCAACTTGTTGGCTTCGGTGATGGCGATCTTGTGATACCCGACGTCGATCACGAACAAGGCGTCAGGCAGCGACACCATATCCTTGATGCCGCCGATCGACTTGTGCATCTTCTCGAGTTCGCGCGTCATCATCAACGCCTCCTTCTTGCCGAGACGCGCCAGCGACCCGTCTTCGGACATCGTTTCCATGTCCTTGAGGCGCTTGATCGACTGCTTGATCGTCTTGAAGTTGGTCAACATGCCGCCCAGCCAACGTTGTTCGACATAGGGCGACGCACAGCGCGTCGCCTCCTCGGCCATGATCTCGCGCGCCTGGCGCTTGGTCGAGACGAACAGGATAGTGCCCTTGTTGGCCGACAGCCTGCGCACGAAGCTCATCGCTTCGTTGTATCTGGCAAGCGTCTGCTCGAGGTTGACAATGTGGATCTTGTTGCGGGCACCAAAAATGTACGGTGCCATCTTGGGGTTCCAGAAGCGTGTCTGATGGCCGAAGTGAACACCGGCCTCAAGCATCTGACGCATCGTTGTAGACATTTGGATTACCTTCACTATCAGGGTTGGACCACCATCCGCCCACCTACAGCCGGCCATCCCGGCCGACACCCTTGAACAGGCGAATGTGCGTGATAAGGCGTGGCCCGGTCGGCACGCCCGGCGCGCCGACCGGGCCACGCCTTTCTTTGTCGCTGGCTTACAAGCCAGCAAAAGTCGGCGATAGTACCACCAAGAGGCGTGGAAATTCAATGCGCGTGCCAGCTCGAGGGCCGAATCCTGCGCTGCGAAGCTTTATCCGCCTTGAGCCGGTCAAATTGCCTAAGCTGTTCGCTTACTTTATCCTTGCTCGTCCTCACCCCGGCGCCGACGTCAAGCCATGAGTATTTTCATCAAGACCCCCGAAGAAATCGAGAAAATGCGCGTCGCGGGCCGCCTGACGGCGGAAGTACTCGACTACATCGCGCCCTACGTGAAGTCAGGAGTCACCACCGGCGAGCTGGATCGGCTTTGTCACGACTACATCGTCGGCGTCCAGGGCGGCATCCCAGCCCCCCTGAATTACGCGCCACCCGGCTACAGACCGTACCCGAAGTCGATTTGCGCCTCGGTCAACCACCAGGTCTGCCATGGCGTCCCGGGTGACCGGCAGCTCAAGAACGGAGACATCGTCAACCTCGATGTGACGGTGATCAGCGATGGCTACCACGGGGACAGCAGTCGCATGTTTCAGGTCGGCGAGACCTCGCTGCAGGCCAGGCGACTCTGCGAAGTGACTTTCGAATGCCTCTGGCTGGGTATCGTACAGGTCAGATCCGGTGCGCACCTGGGCGACATTGGCCATGCCATTCAGCAACATGCGGAGAAATCCGGCTTCTCGGTCGTCCGCGAGTTCTGCGGTCACGGCATCGGTGCCAGCTTCCACGAGGAACCGCAAGTCCTTCACTACGGCCGGCCGCACACCGGCATTCGGCTGGAACCTGGAATGGTTTTCACCATCGAGCCGATGATCAATGCCGGCAAGGCGGCGATCCGGACCATGGCCGACGGCTGGACGATCGTCACCAAGGATCACAGCTTGTCGGCACAATGGGAGCACACCATCCTGGTCACCACGACGGGCTACGAAGTCCTTACTATGTCGGCGGGTACGAGCGCTCGACCCGACTGGATCGGCTGATTGCCGATGGCAAGCGTCGACGTCGATCGACAGCCCCTGGTCACCCGCTACCGCTCCCTTCTGCGCGGCGAGCAGGCGGCGATCTGCGCGCGCTACCTGGCGACGGGCGACGCGTCACGCCTTTTGCGCGAGCGCTGCGAACTGATCGACGGCGTTCTCGGCGACCTCTGGCGGGAACTGGATGCGCCGCCGTCTCTGGCGCTGCTTGCTGTTGGCGGCTATGGCCGAGGCGAACTCTATCCCGCCTCGGACGTCGATGTCCTGCTGCTATTGCCGGGTTCGCCGGACGAAGGCCTGACCGCGCAGCTCGAGCAGGCGGTGACCATTCTCTACGACATCGGCCTCGAGATTGCACCCAGTGTGCGAACGGTCGAAGAATGTTCGCAGGCGTCCGCCGAGGATCTGACGATTCAGACGGCACTGCTCGAGGCTCGCCTGCTGACCGGTAGCGAAGAACTGTTCACGGAACTCACTTCCGAACTCGCCCGCGTCCTCGATCCGCACACCTTCTTCGACGCGAAAAGAAAGGAACAGGACGAGCGGCACTTGCGCCACTACGGGTCGCCCTACAGCCTCGAACCGAACTGCAAGGAAGCGCCAGGCGGTTTGCGCGACTTGCAGACGATCCTCTGGATCGCCCGCGCGGCCGGCTATGGCGACACCTGGGACGATCTGGCCCAACACGGCTTCATCACTCGCGAAGAGGAAGCGCAACTGCGGCGCTGCGTCGCGTTCCTGCAGCGCCTGCGGACGCGTTTGCACCTGCACGCCGGTCGGCGAGAGGACCGGCTGCTCTTCGACTACCAGAACGCCTTGGCTGAACAGTGGGGCTTTCAGGCGACGCCGACCCGCCGGGCGAGCGAGCTGTTGATGCAGCAGTACTATCGCACAGCGAAGGAAGTTACGCAGATCAACACGATACTGCTGCTCAACATCGGTGCGGCGATTTCGCCGCCGCCCAACCAGCCGCCGCAAGCGATCAATGAACGCTTCCAGAACGTGCACGACCTGCTCGACGTGGTAGACGAGGAAATCTTCAGAAGAGAGCCAGGCGTCATTCTGGAAGCTTTTCGGCTCATGCAGGTACATCCGGAGCTGCAGGGGATGACGGCGCGCACCTTGCGCGCGTTGTGGCATGCGCGCACGCTGATCGACGATACGTTCCGCGGCGATCCCGCCAATCGCGCCCGCTTTCTCGATATCTTGCAGCAACCGCGGGGTGTGCTGCATGAACTGCGACGGATGAACCAGTTCGGCGTTCTCGGCCGCTATCTGCCCAACTTCGGCAGGATCGTCGGCCAGATGCAGCATGACCTGTTCCACGTCTACACCGTCGACCAGCACATTCTGCAGGTTCTGCGCAATCTGCGGCGCTTCCTGGCCGACGAGTTCACGCACGAGTATCCGCTGTGCAGCGAGCTGATCAGCGGCTTTCCTCGCCCCTGGGTGCTCTACGTCGCCGCTCTCTTTCACGACATCGCCAAGGGACGGGGCGGCGACCATTCCGAACTCGGCGCCCAGGACGCCACCGCTTTCTGCGCTCAGCACGGCCTCGACGAAGACGACAGCGAACTGATCGTCTGGCTGGTCCGCCAGCATCTGCTGATGTCCATGGTGGCGCAGAAGCAGGACTTCGCCGACCCGGACGTCCTGGGTGCCTTTGCCGCGCAGGTCAAGGACGAGCGCCACCTGACGGCGCTGTATCTGTTCACTGTCGCCGACATCCGGGGCACCAGCCCGAAAGTCTGGAATACTTGGAAAGGACAGCTCCTCGAACAGCTTTTCCGCAGTACCTGCCGCACCCTGCTGGCCGGCGGCCAGGCACCGGTCCGGCAGGGACTGATCGAGGAGCGCCAGCAGGAAGCCTTGCGCCTGCTGCGCTACTTTGCGCTTTCCGAGGCCGTGCACCAGCGTCTGTGGAAGCAGCTCGACACGGTCTATTTCCTGCGCCATTCGGCCGAAGAAATCGCCTGGCACACGCAGGCTCTGCACTATCGAACCGGTGTCGAAAAACCGGTGGTCAAAGCGCGCGTCAATCCGCAGGGCGAAGGGCTGGAGGTGATGATCTACACGCGCGATCAGCGCGACCTCTTCGCCCGTGTCGTCGGCTTTTTCGGTCGCGCCGGCTACACCATCGTCGACGCCAAGATCCACACGACCCGTCACGGCTACGCACTGGACAGCTTCATGCTGCTCGACCTGAGCGATCGCGACAGCGACCGGGCGATGATCAGCTATATCGAGCACGAACTCACCGAGCGCCTCAGCCGCCAGAATCCTCCGGAAGCGCCAAGCAGCGGCCGCCTTTCGCGGCAAGTCAAACACTTCCCGATGCAGCCGGTGGTGACCATCGAGCCCGACGAAAAAGGCTCGCACTACGTGCTCTCGGTTAACGCCGCCGATCGCCCGGGGCTTCTTTACACAATCGCCATGACTTTGGCGGCGCACGGTGCTAACCTGCATACAGCGAAGATTTCGACGCTCGGCGAGCGCGTCGAGGACACCTTCCTGCTCAGCGGCGGAGACCTCGGAGAAGCAGCAAGCCGAATCAAGCTCGAAACCGAGCTGCTGGAGCGCCTGAAACTCTAAGGGAACTTCCCGCGGTCGGGCGGTCGATTTGTCGAATTGCCGGAAAAGTGCCGCGCGACTCCCGAATCGATCCCGGCACGGGTGCTGGGACCAGCCGGAACGGCCACTACGAGGATGTCGGTTTTTTTTACACTACCGTGTGGACAACCCCGCCAAGGATCGGGTAGAAAATTGCAAACCATTGCTTTAGCGAGCACTTTGTTTGTTCCATGGGACTGGTATAGAATTTGCTAATCATTGTTGGACTGTGATTCGGCGGTGCCAATCGCGCTACCGTAGGAGCACTCGAACGACTTGTGATTTCTGGTCCGCACCGTGACTTACTTCGCAGGCCCTCTGCGTTGTAAAGGCTAACATCCACGATGGTGAATCAGTCATCGGTCACCAGAACGACGAGTCCGCGAAAACCGTCTTGCAGGTCGACAGACGGAGTGCGCAGGGAGCGCGAACAGACGCAGGAACTGGCTTGGAAACACCGAGACCCGGGTCGGAATTTTTGGAGAGCGGCAAAGATGAGACGAACGGAAGCAATCGACGAGGCGGGGCAAGCGACCGATTTGGCGCTCGCTGGTGGTGACCCCGCCAGCGCAGACGGGGGTTCGACACTGGACCAACGCCGGCGGCGGCTGGTTCGTGGCGCAGCGGCTTTCGCGCCCTTGGTGTTGACTTTGCGCAGCGGTGCGCTGGCGGCAGCCTCGTGTACCGGCACGAAGATCCGTGCCGCCACGACCGACGACCGCGGGAGAATCGAGACGGTTGGTGGCGACCGTATCCGAAGCGGCTTGATCGGTTCGAACGACAATCCAAGCACTCCGGATTACTGCTTCAAGAACATAGACAGTTGCCCGGATACCTCGATGGTCGACAAGATCAGCACCCAGGACATGAATGACCAAAGCATACATGTCTATCGCACCGGCTCGGGTGGTGGAACCAATTATTATTGTGGTACCCCGTCGGGCGACCCGCTCCGTGGGCCGGCCGACTTCCGTAATCAGAACATTGCGATCCTGAGTTCGGCCAGCGCAACGTCACTGATCAACGCCGGCTAGGTCTCGCCACCGAGCAGCGCCGCCTTTATCTTTCCTTCCCCCCGCGCCAACGGACGCCAAGCGGCTACCCGCCGTTCGCAAGAGCGTCGGCGCAAGCGGCGCTTGAACGCGTCTCGATGCCGTCGGGTCCCTGACTCGAACAGCCGACACTGTTCGATCCGGCGAGCGAAACTGTGATAGATTCGCGATTTCGGCGCATGCGGTAATGGGGGAACAGACAGACTCGGACCGGCGGTTCGCTGTGCAGCGGCTCTCAGGCCGGCCTGGCTGGTCCGGCAGAGCCTGCGCCATGTGCGCGCGAGGAATGTCCGGCCTGCTCGCTCAAAACCCTTGGCAAGCCAATAGAGCATCGCGTGCTGTGTTCCCGTCGGCCAATCCTTCCCCTTCCCTGGCCACATCGTGATTGCCCTGACGCGAGCCGGTCACGAGCTGAGCTGGCAGAAATGGGATGACGTGTTCATCGTCTACCAGCCCTCCTCTGCGGAAACGCACGTCTTCAACGAGACTACGGCATTGATCCTGAGAGGACTCGAGCAGAGCGCGAAGTCGCTCGATGAACTGAGGGAGTTCACGGCGAGCGAGCTTGGCATCGCCACTGAGGATCTCGACGCGGATGATCTCGCCTTCGCCATGGCGCGGATCGAGGAACTCGGCCTCATCGAGCGCCTGGATGACGTCGTTGCCGGTCAATGATCGTCGGTGACCTGAGTCGCCGGGAAATCGAACGGCGATTGGCCGGCACCGGTCTCGTCGTCCGCTTCGGCCCCTTCCATCTCAGGATTCGCTCCGATCTGGCATCGCTTTCCTCACTCGTCCATCGGCTTTACCAACCCTATCCGTTGCCCGAGACGGGCGAAATAACCGACTTTCACGTTGGCATCAGCCGCCCGCGCGGACTGCGCCGCTGGCTGCGACGCCAAGCATGTTTTACCGTAGACGGACAATCGCCTTTCGCTCCCTACGCCGCCGAACACGCTTTCCCGGCCCTGGAATGGGGCATCAACTGGTGTGTCGCCACGCGCGCGCATCATCTGCTCATGCTTCATTCGGCAGGAGTCGAGCGCCATGGCCGGGCGATGCTCTTTCCTGCTTCACCGGGTGACGGCAAATCGACCCTATGCACCGCGCTGATCCATTCGGGATGGCGCCTGATGTCCGACGAATTCGGACTGCTACGGCCTGAGGACGGCATGCTGCTGCCGCTGCCTCGCCTGATTCCACTCAAGAACGAGTCGATCGAGGTGATCAGGCGCTTTCGTCCCGAGGCCATCGTCGGCCCATCTTTCCTCGCTACCCGTAAGGGAACCGTGGCGCATGTGCGGCCGCCGGCGGACAGCATCGCGCGAATGCAGGAGACCGCCCGGCCACGCTGGTTTGTTTTCCCACGCTGGATCGCCAACGCGCCGCTCTCGCTCGAACCGTTGCCGAAGAGCCAAGCCTTCCTGATGATCGCGACCAACGCTTTCAACTACGAGGTGCTCGACGAAACCGCTTTTCGACTCGTCGCCGACCTCGTTCGCCGTTGCGATTCCTACTCGCTGGTCTACTCCGATCTCGACCAGGCGATCAGCGCGCTCGACGATCTATCTAACGACGTCGATGACTAGAGTGAACAGAGAAACCTACCGGGCGCGTAGCCTTCTCCTCGACGCCCTCAGGACACCGGACAAGCTGTCCGCCCTGCCGCCAGCCGATTGGGAGTTGTTGCTACGCGTCGCCCGGCGCGTCAGGCTGTTGGGCAGGCTGGAGTCCGAACTGTCGCGAGCGGGACTGCTGGAGAAAGTTCCGCCGCGCGCCGCTGACCACCTGAGGGCCGCCCATAACGTCATCGAGCATCGCAGGACGCTGGTTTCCTGGGAGGTAAACCGCATTCTCTGGGCGCTCGAGGGGATGGAAGTACCCTTGATCTTGCTGAAGGGAACGGGCTATCTCCTGGCGGACTTGCCGCCGGCACGCGGACGCATCTTCGCCGACGTCGATCTGTTGGTGCCCGAGGACAGGATAGGCGAGATCGAGGAAAGACTCAGCGCACGCGGCTGGTTCAAAACCCAGATCGACCCCTACGACGACCGCTACTACCGCGTCTGGATGCACGAGATTCCGCCCCTCAGGCACCTGGAACGAGGCACGGAAATCGACATCCACCACCGACTCCTGCCGAAAACCAGTCACCTCAAGTCCGCTCCCGCGCCGCTCTTTGCCGCCGCCCAGCCGCTCAGCGACCCGCGCCTGCGCATTCTCGCCCCGGCTGACATGGTGCTCCACTCGCTGGTCCATCTGTTTCTCGAGGGCGATCCCGATGAAGGACTGCGCCTGCGGGATCTGGTCGATGTGCATGATCTGCTCGGTTATTTCGGCCAGCAGCCGGGCTTCTGGGAGGGTTTGGTGCCGCGCGCGCGCGAACTGGGTTTCACGCGTCCGCTGCTCTACGGGTTGCAGCAGGCGCAAGAACTGCTCGCCACCCCGGTGCCGCCGGGCGTGCTGCAGGAACTGGCTGCGGCAGCGCCGGCCTGGCCGGTCCGGCAAATCATGAAGCGGCTGATTCCGCTCGCACTGCTGCCCGGACATCCGGACCACCCGTCGCCTTCGGCGACCCTCGCCCGCTGGCTTTTGTACCTGCGTGCGCACTGGCTGCGCATGCCGCCGGGTCTGTTGATCAAGCACTTGTCACACAAGGCATGGCTGCGCTGGCGCGGTTACCGAAAGCGCATCGACCTCGCGCAACTCGACCTGAAACAGCAATAGCGTCGAGAGGAAAGCGGCGCCACACTGGACCGGCGGCGCCTACGCACGAACGGCGCCGAACTGGCAAACGTCTCGATCGCTGACCGTGCGCCGCCCTGCGCGCGGCACCTCCCGACGCGGCGCGCTGGCCTGGGAAAATCTGCCGCGAAATATTATACTGTATTTATTTACACTATAATGCCGTGGACGACGCCCTCCCCTTTTACGCCGAACTGCACTGCTGCTCCAACTTCTCCTTCCTGCGTGGCGCGTCGCATCCGGAGGAACTGGTCGAACGGGCGCAGACGCTGGGTTACAGCGCGCTGGCGCTGACCGACGAGGCTTCGCTGGCCGGTGTCGTGCGGGCGCACAAAGCGGCGAAGGATTTTGGCCTGAAGCTGCTCATCGGCGCCCAGTTCCGGCTCGCCGGCGAGCCGGACGGTGGCCTCCGGCTGGTGCTTCTGGCGCAGAACCGGGCCGGTTACGGCAACCTGTCCGCGCTGATCACGCTGGCGCGGCGGCGCGCGACCAAAGGCGAGTACCGCTTGTACCGCAACGACTTCGAAAAGCCCGGTCACTTCGCTTTCGGCCAGGGTGCGGTGCCGGACTGCCTGGCACTCTGGATAGCCGACGTCGGCGCCAGCGCGGCAGACGGCCGCTGGCTGGCAAGCCGTTTTCCGAATCGTTCGTGGCTGGCCGTCGAACTTCACTCGGGAGCCGACGATGCGCAACGGCTGGCAAGACTGCTCGAACTGGCGCAGGCGAGCGGCCTGCCGGCCGTCGCCGCCGGCGATGTGCATATGCACTTGCGCGCCCGCCGCCCCTTGCAGGACACGCTGACGGCAATCCGCCTGCACAGCACTCTGTTCGCTGCCGGACGCGCACTCTTCGCCAACGGCGAGCGCCACCTGCGCGCGCGCCTGCGGCTGGCGCGGATTTATCCGCTCGAACTGCTCGCCGAGACGCTTCTCGTCGCGGCACGCTGCCATTTCTCGCTCGACGAACTACGCTACGAGTACCCCGACGAAGTGGTTCCGGACGGCCAGAGGCCGTCGGACTTCCTGCGCAGCGAAGTGGAACAGGGGCTGCGCCGGCGCTACCCCGGCGGCGTCCCGCCCGCTGTGCACGAACGCGTCGAGCACGAACTCTCGCTGATCGAGGAACTCGCCTACGAGCCCTACTTTCTGACGGTCTACGACATCGTCAATTTTGCCCGCCGCCGCAACATTCTGTGCCAGGGACGCGGCTCAGCGGCCAACTCCGCCGTGTGTTACTGCCTCGGCATCAGCGAAGTCGATCCGGCACGTTCGAACCTGCTGTTCGAGCGCTTCATCTCCCGGGAACGTGGCGAACCACCCGATATCGACGTCGATTTCGAGCACGAACGGCGCGAGGAGGTGATCCAGTATCTTTACGCCAAATATGGACGCGAGCGCGCCGCGCTGACGGCAACGGTCATCACCTACCGGACACGCGGAGCACTGCGCGACGTCGGCCGCGCGCTCGGTTTCGGCCGCACCCAGATCGACGCACTGAGCGCCTCGCTGGCCTGGTGGGACAAGCGCGACCAACTCCCCGACCGCCTGCGCGCCGTCGGTCTCGACCCGGCCGCGCCGCGGGTCGCCAAATGGCTCGCCCTGACCGACGCGCTGCGCGGTTTTCCTCGCCATCTGTCGCAGCATGTCGGCGGCTTCGTCATCGCACGCGGCCCACTGTGCCGGCTGGTACCGATAGAAAACGCCGCCATGCCGGAACGTAGCGTGATCCAATGGGACAAGGACGATCTCGATACCCTCGGCCTGCTGAAGATCGACGTACTGGCGCTCGGCATGCTCTCGGCGATCCATCGCGCACTCGATCTCGTCGGTTGCCGTCTGGCCGACATTCCGCCAGAAGACCCGGCGGTCTACGACATGATCTGCGCCGCCGATACGGTCGGCGTCTTCCAGATCGAATCGCGCGCGCAGATGGCCATGCTACCGCGCCTCAGGCCGCGCAACTTCTACGATCTGGTGATCGAAGTGGCACTCGTCAGGCCGGGCCCGATTCAGGGCGACATGGTGCACCCCTACCTGCGCCGCCGCCATGGCAAGGAGCGTAGCGAAGCGATGCGTCCCGAAATAGAGGCCGTCCTCGGCCGCACCTGCGGCGTGCCGATTTTCCAGGAACAAGTGATGCAACTGGCCGTCGTCGCCGCCGGTTTCACCCCCGGCGAAGCCGACCAGTTGCGCCGGGCGATGGCCGCCTGGCGACGCAAGGGCGGGCTCGAACCCTTCGAACAGAAGCTGATCACCGGCATGCGCCAGCGTGGCCACGACGAAGCCTTCGCGCAGCGCATCTTCGCGCAGATTCGGGGCTTCGGCGAGTACGGTTTCCCCGAATCGCACGCCGCATCATTTGCCTTGCTGGTCTACGTCTCGGCCTGGCTCAAGCGCCACCATGCGGCGGCTTTTCTCTGTGCGCTGCTCAACAGCCAGCCGCTGGGCTTCTACTCGCCGTCGCAATTGGTTCAAGACGCGCGCCGGCACGGTGTCGACGTTCGGCCGGTGACGGCGAGCGCCAGCGACTGGGAGGCGAAGCTCGAAAACAGCGCGCCGGACGCCGCCGCCGGCCAGCCGGCCGTTCGCCTGGGACTGGCGAGCATCGCCGGCCTGTCGCGAACGGCCGCCGTTCGACTGCTCGAAGCCCGCCGGCAACGGCCTTTCGCCAGCCTTGCCGACCTCGCGACACGAAGCCGTCTGACGCAGCGCGATCTCGACCTGCTCGCCGCTGCCGACGCGCTGTCCAGTCTCGCCGGCCATCGTCGGCAAGCGGCCTGGGCCGCCTCCGGAATCGCCGTACAGCTCGATTTGCTGAGCAGCGCGCCGTCACCGGAAAGCCCGCTCGAACTCGCCGCGCCATCCGAGGGGGAAAACCTGATCGCCGACTACGCCAGCACCGGCCTGACCCTCGGCCGCCATCCGCTGACCCTGCTGCGCCAGCGCCTCGCCGCACAACGCTTCGTTTCCGCCAGTCAACTGCAGACGGCTCCCGACCGCCAGCTTCTGCGCGCCGCCGGAATCGTCAGTTGCCGCCAGCGGCCGGGAACGGCCAGCGGCATCGTCTTCGTCACGCTCGAAGACGAAACCGGGCTGGCCAACATCGTCGTGCACTCGCGGCTTGTCGAGAGACAGCGCCGCGAACTGCTCGGCGCTCGCCTGCTCGGCGTCCTCGGCCAGGTACAGCGCGAGGGCGAAGTCGTCCATCTGGTCGCCAAGCGCCTCGTGGACCTTTCGCCGCTACTCGGCCGCTTGCCGACGGCGAGCCGGGATTTTCATTGAGCCGCCGCCGTTCCCGGTCGCCGCGGGAACTCAGGCACCGACGGCAAGTTCGGCGTACAGATCGTGCTCGTCCGCATCGACCACCCGAACGCGCAGAAAGTCGCCGGCTTGCGCGTCGAAGTGATCGTTAATGAATACCAGTCCGTCGATTTCCGGTGCGTCGGCTGCCGAGCGGGCGATCGTTCCCTCGTCGTCGACTTCATCGACCAGGACGTCGATTTCCGTTCCGATCTTGGCTGCCAGCAACTCCGCGGAAATGTCTTCCTGCAAAGCCATCAGCCGTTGTCGCCGCGCCTCGCGAACTTCCTCCGGAAGCGCGCCCGGCAGCGCATTGGCGGCCGCACCGTCGACCGGGGAATAGGCAAAGCAGCCGACGCGGTCGAGCCGCGCTGCCGCGAGAAACGCCAGGAGTTCCTCGAACTCGGCCTCGGTCTCTCCCGGAAAACCGGTGATGAAGGTACTGCGAATCGTGATCTGGGGGCACGCGGCGCGCCACGCCCTGATCCGCTCGAGATTGTTCTCGGCACTCGCCGGACGTTTCATTGCCGCCAAAACGCGCGGGCTGGCATGCTGGAAAGGTACGTCGAGGTAGGGCAACAGCCGGCCGTCGGCCATCAGGGGCAGCAGCGCGTCGACGCTGGGATACGGATAGACGTAGTGCAGACGAACCCAGATTCCCAGTTCACCCAGCGCCTCGCACAGTTCGCGCAACCGGGTACGCAGCGGACGCCCGCCGAAAAAGCCAGTCCGGTACCTGAGGTCGACACCGTAGGCGCTGGTGTCCTGCGAAATGACGAGCAATTCGCGCACGCCGGCCTCGGCCAGCGTCCGCGCCTCCTGCAGCACATCACCAATCGGCCGGCTGACCAGCGGGCCGCGCAGCGAAGGAATGATGCAGAAAGTGCAACTGTGGTTGCAACCCTCGGAAATCTTGAGGTAGGCGAAATGTTGCGGTGTCAGCTTGATCCCCTGCGCTGGAACCAGGCTGGTGAATGGATCGTGCGGCTGTGGCAGATGCGCATGCACGTGCTGCAGTACCTCGTCGGTGGCATGCGGACCGGTCACCGCCAGCACCTGCGGATGCGCCTTGCGAATCAGATCCTGCCTGGCGCCCAGACAACCGGTAACGATCACCCTGCCGTTCTCGGCCAAAGCTTCGCCGATGGCGTCGAGCGACTCCTCGACGGCGGCATCGATGAAACCACAGGTATTGATGACCACCAGGTCGGCACCTTCGTACGAGGGCGAGATCAGATAGCCTTCGGCACGCAGCCGAGTGAGGATTTGTTCCGAATCGACGGTTGCCTTCGGGCACCCGAGCGAAACGAAGCCGACGTTCTTCGGTGGAAGCATGAGGTAGCGCTCTCGTGACAGGCCCGCCAGTATACTGCGTACGGCCGGTCCGACGCCGCGGCGGTCGCCAGGCAAGCGCCGGCGCGGCAACTGCCCGGCCTGGCACCGGTGGATGTTGCCGCTTGGCCAGCGGCACGCTCAGGGCAAGCGGGCGGCCTTGTTCTGTGCGACCAGCACCAGCAACAGAAAGAAACAGGCGATGACGATCGCCGCGACGCCGGCTTGCAAAAGCGTCCCCACCTGCAGCGTCCCGACGTAGAACTGCCCGAGCAGCCGAGTGATTGCCGCGAAGGCGCAGAGCGCCAGCCCACCGATGCCGGCGAGACGTCCCAACCACAGAAAAAGAGTCTGCATTTCTTGCCCTTATGTATGAAAAACGAATGCGTCAACCCGCGCACCAGCGAGCCCTCTGCGCCGGATTGTAAGCGACAGCAGACGACAGTCAAGCGCCCGTCGCAAGCCGAGGGTCGGCCGACCGGACAGCGGCGCAGGCAGGCCGCACAACCGCGGACGGCTAACATGTTACGATTTGTCCGCCATAGTCACGAGGGAGCCGATCCATGACAGACGACGACAAACCCGCGAGCGACACCTCGGCCAGCCGTTTCCCGGTCATCCGGCGAATCGGATCCAGCGCCATCCCACTCTGGTTGCACGCCGGCTGGCAGGACTTTCGTCAAGGCGGCGTGGCCAGCCTCTTCTACGGTGTGTGTTTCGCTGCCGCGGGCTGGCTGATGCAAGCTGTCTTCGCCAAAGCGTATGCGCTTTTTGCCGGACTGACCACCGGCTTTCTGCTCCTCGGCCCCTTCCTGGCTCTCGGCCTCTACGACCTGAGCCGGCGCCGCGAACTCGGGGAGCCGCCCAGGCTGACCCCCAGCCTCGCCGCGTGGCGCCCCAATCTGGCCAATGTCGGCCTGTTTGCCGCTTTGCTGGCTGTCGTCCTGTTGGTCTGGGCGCGCGCATCGATCGTCGTTTTTGCCCTTTTCTTCGCCGGCGGACTACCGAGTTTCGCGGATGTCGTGCGCACCGTTCTGACCTTCGAGCAGGCCGATTTTGCCATCGTCTATTTTGCAGTTGGCGGTTTCTTCGCCGTTTTCGTCTTCGCGATCAGTGTCGTCGCCGTACCCCTGATGCTCGATCGCAAGACCGATGCGATCACCGCGGCGATCGCCAGCCTGCTCGCCTGCGTCCGCAATCCCGGCCCGATGCTGCTCTGGGCCGCCTGTATCGTGCTGCTGGTCGGCATCGGCTTCGCCACCGTCTTCGTCGGTTTGACGATCACCATGCCTTTGGTCGGGCATGCCACCTGGCACGCCTACCGCGACCTCGTCGAGACCGACAAAGAAGCAGAAGCGCGCAAGAGCGCCTTGGCAAACGGAAGCTGAGCGCTACTCGGGCAGGCCGTTCAGGAAATAGACATTCTCCAAGCGTTCTCCCGGCTGGGCGAGAAAACCGAACCAGCGGTCGTAAATGGTGAAAATCTCGCCACTGCGGCTCAGGCGAGCGAGTTCACCATTCACCACCAGGCGAAAGTCCGCATCGTTGCGACGCATCATCAGCGCGTACGGCTCATAGGAAAAAGTCTCCGGGCCCAGGATCCAGTCCGTTTGCTTACCCGAGTCGAGGGCGAGGCCGATCAGCAAGGAGCGATCGGAGACGTAGGCGTCCACCACACCCTGCGCCAGCGCGACCAGCCCCTGCTGGTGATCGCTCACCTTGATCAACTCCCCACTCACCTTGTCCTGCTTCAGCGCCCCGGCGATCGCCCGCTCGCTGGTCGTTCCCGCGGCAACCGCGATCTTCCTGCCGGCCAGATCGGCCAGGCGTCTGATCCCGGCAGACCGGCGGGTCAGGTAGGCACCGCCATCGACGAAGGTCGGCAGACTGAAATCGACTTCCTTCATGCGCGACAGCGAACTCGTCGTCGACCCGCACTCGAGGTCGATGGCACCCGACTTCAGCTTGGCAATGCGCGTCTCCGGTGTCACCGGCACCCACTGCAACTGCAGTTCATCGAGCGCCAAGTGCCTGACGATCGCTGCCGCGACCTTGGTACACAATTCCACCGAATAGCCCCAGGGCTGGTTGTCTTCGCCGGAGTAAGAAAACGGAATCGATGCCTCACGATAGCCCAGCAAGATGGTCTTCGACGCCCGAATCTTGTCCAGCGTCCCGGCCGCCTGCGCCAACGGGGACAGGCACAGGGCGGTGGCAACACAAAGAAGCCAGCGATCCAAGCTCATCGAATTCCTCCCCTAATCAGGCCGCCGACGATTCTGACACGCGGACGGCAATTATTGAAATCGCCTGGGCGCCAGGCGCCCCCGAACGAATGGCGCCAAGAGTCGGCCCCCGGCGCGCCAAGGGCCAAGCTAACGCCAGGCAGCCAGAAACTCCTGCCAGTGCGGCTTGCCGATCTTGGCCAGTTCGCCGCGCACGAAAGCAATCTCGCCCACATACTCGGCGCGCGTGAGTTCGCCGCGCATCAGGCGAAAGCGCAGAGCCACCAGATAGGTATTGAGAACGTCCGTCTCGCAGTAGTCGCGTATTTCGCCGACCCTGCCCGCCTGCCAAGCCTGCCAGACCTTGCCGCCGTCCATGCCGAGCTTGCCGGGAAAACCGATCAGTTTGGCCAACTGGTCGAGCGGCACGCTGGCCCGCGGCTGGTACATCGCCAGCAGATCCATCAGATCGAGGTGGCGCGTGTGGTAGCGCCCGATGTAGTTGTTCCACTTGAAATCGCGACTGTCGGGGTAGTCGCCGTCGCCAAGATCCCAGTAGCGGGGCGCGACGACACCGTGTACCAAGCCGCGATAGTGCAGCACCGGCAGGTCGAAGCCACCGCCGTTCCAGGAAACGATCTGCGGCGTGAACTTTTCTACGCCATCGTAGAAGCGCTGGATGATTTCGGCCTCGCCTTGTTCCGGCTCGGCCAGCGACCAGACGCGCAGATCCCTGCCGACCCTGAGCAGGCACGAAATCACCGCCACGCGCTGCAGATGGTGCGGCAGGAAGTCGTTGCCGGTCGCCGCGCGCCGCTGCTGGAAAGCCATTTCGGCGACTTCGTCGTCGGACAAGGCCGGGTCGAGATCATGCAGGCGACGCAGCCCCCCGACGTCGGGAATCGTCTCGATGTCGAAAACGAGCACCGGCTTCATCGCCAATTCAAGCCGGAAAGACCCCGGTCGAGAGATAGCGGTCGCCGCGATCGCAGACGATGCTGACGATGGTCGCGTTATCGACTTCGGCCGCCAGGCGCAGGGCGACGACCAGCGCGCCGCCGGAGGAGATGCCGGCGAAAATACCTTCCTCGCGGGCCAGGCGACGAGTCATCTCCTCGGCCTCGTCCTGGGCTACCGATTCGATGCGATCGACCAGCCGGCGGTCAAAGATTTTCGGCAGGTAGGCTTCCGGCCACTTCCGGATACCGGGAATCTGCGAGCCGTCCGCCGGCTGGCAACCGACGATGCAGATCGCCGGCTGACGTTCCTTGAGGTAGCGCGAAACCCCCATGATCGTTCCGGTCGTCCCCATGCTGCTGACGAAATGCGTCAGTCGTCCCGCCGTCTGATGCCACAGTTCGGGGCCCGTACCCTCGTAGTGCGCCAGCGGATTGTCCGGGTTGGCAAATTGATCGAGGATGATGCCGCGCCCCTCGTTGCGCATCGCCTCGGCGACGTCGCGCGCCAGTTCCATGCTTCCCTCGCGTGGCGTCAAGACCAGTTCGGCGCCAAAAGCCTGCATCGTCTGCCGCCGTTCGGCGCTCTGGTTCTCCGGCATGACGAGAATCATCCGGTAACCGCGCACGGCCGCCGCCATCGCCAGCGCGATCCCGGTATTGCCTGAAGTGGCCTCGATCAGCGTGTCGCCGGGCTTGATGTCGCCACGTCGCTCGGCGCGCACGATCATCGACAGCGCCGGTCTGTCCTTCACCGAACCGGCCGGGTTGTTGCCCTCGAGCTTGACCAGGAGGCGGTTGCCGCGCGCTTCGCCGAGCGCTCCCGGGAGACGCTGCAGCCGCACCAGCGGCGTCGCGCCGACATAGTCTTCGAGCGTCTTATCCATGCTCTTTCAACCAATGGACGTACTGCGCCACGCCCTCCTCGACGCCGGTGAAGGACGCCTCGTAGCCAGCCTTGCGCAGCTTCGACAGGTCGGCCTCGGTGAAACTCTGGTACTTGCCCCTGAGTTCGGCCGGAAACGGAATGTATTCGATCAGCCCCTGCCGCACGAGTTCGCCGAGCGGCAGCGGCGGCTGATCGTTCAGTGCGCGGCAGGCGTTGACGTTGGCCGCTGCCAGTTCGTTGAAGCTCTGCGCCCGACCGGTGCCGACGTTGAAAATCCCCGATTTCTCGGGGTGATCGAGGAAGTGGAGGTTGACCCGCGCCACATCGCCGACGAAAACGAAATCACGCCGCTGTTCGCCGGCCGCGTAGCCGTCGCAGCCTTCGAACAAGCTTACTTTCCCACGCGTTCGAAACTGATGGTAGTGATGGAAGGCGACCGACGCCATGCGCGCCTTGTGCGACTCGCGCGGTCCATAGACGTTGAAGTAGCGAAAACCGACGACCTGCGAATTGAAGGAACCGATTTCCGCCAGACGCCGGCGAACGATCTGGTCGAAGAGAAACTTGGAATACCCGTAGACGTTGAGCGGCGACTCGCACTGCCGTTCTTCGCGGAAAACGCCGCCACCGCCGTAGGTCGCCGCACTCGACGCGTAGAGCAAGGGGACTTCCTGGTCGAGGCACCAGTCGAGGATGGCCAGCGAGTAGCGGTAGTTGTTGTCCATCATGTAGCGGCCGTCGCTCTCCAGCGTATCCGAACACGCGCCCTGATGAAAAACGGCCTCGACATCGCCGTCGAAGTCACCGGCCATCAGTCGGTCGAGGAATTCCGCCTTGTCGACATAGTCGGCGATTTCGCAGTCGACCAGGTTCCTGAACTTGTCGGCTCGCGTCAGATTGTCGACCGCGATGATCTTGCGCACACCGCGTTCGTTGAGCGCGCGCACCAGATTCGAGCCGATGAAACCGGCCGCGCCAGTAACGATCATGTACATGCTCACCTCACATCAAGGCCGCGGCAAGCTCGTCGCGACTGACCACCGCGGTTCCGAGCTTGCCAACCACCACACCGGCGGCGACATTCGCCGCATGCACCGCTTCTCCCCAGGAAGCCCCACCGGCCAGCATCACGGCGAGCGAGGCGATGACCGTGTCGCCAGCCCCCGAAACGTCGAACACCTCGCGCGCCACGGCGGTTTCGTGCCAGGCGCCGCCGGCATGAAAGAGCGACATCCCTTCCTCCGAGCGCGTCACCAGCAGGGCCTCGAGCCCCAAGTCGCCGCGCAACGCCTCGGCCTTGCGCGCCAGTTCGGCCTCATCGTGCCAGCGACCGACGACGGCCCGCAACTCGGCACGGTTCGGCGTCACCACGGTGGCGCCGGCATACTTCGAGAAGTCGTCGCCCTTGGGGTCGACCAGCACCTTCTTGCCAGCGTCGCGTGCCAGACGGATCATCTCGCCGATATGCGTCAGGCCGCCTTTACCGTAGTCGGACAGGATTACGGCGTCGCAATCGGCGAGGCGCGTCTTGAATTCATGCAATTTGGCGCGTAGAACCTCGTGCGACGGCGAGGTTTCGAAATCGATGCGCAACAGTTGCTGCTGGCGCCCGATGACGCGCAATTTGACGGTCGTGCTGATCGCCGCGTCGACGTGCAGGCTGACATCGATTCCGCTCGCGGCGAGCAGCGCCAGCAGGCTGCGTCCCGCTTCGTCGTCGCCGACAACCGAGAGCAGGCCAACGCGCGCGCCAAGGGAGGCGATGTTGCGCGCCACATTGGCGGCCCCCCCCGGGCGCTCCTCGCAACGCTGGACCTTGACCACCGCCACCGGGGCCTCGGGCGAGATGCGTGCCACATCGCCGAACCAGTAGCGATCGAGCATCACGTCGCCGACCACCAGCAGTCTGCTGGCCGACAAGTCAGGCAGCGGCATCGGTGGCGCTCCCGAAACCCGGCGCACCGGGCGGGCGACCGGCACCGCGGCGGCCAAACGGATGAACGGCGAACATGGGATTCCTAAGGTGTCAGGTCGAACTCTTCGGTGCGTTTGGGCGAATAGGTCTCCCAGCCGCCGCAAGCCGGGCAGCGCCAGTAGAACTGGCGCGCCTTGAAGCCGCAATTATCGCACCGATAGCGCGCCAGGCGCCGCGTATAGCCCTGCACGATGCCCTTCGCCAGGTCGAGATCGGGACGATGCTCGGTCGAGGCGAACAACATCCTGGCTTCCAGCAACTTGTCGAAGCCGAGAAGTGTCGGATTGCGCTTCAATTCGTCGCGCACCAGCCGGTACGCCGCCTCGGGCCCGTCGGCTTCGAGCACCAGTTGGAACACCACGTCGAGCAGGTCGAGCGACGGATAACGCTCGAGATAGCCACGCAGGAGTTGCAGCCCCTCCTCGCGCCGGTCCAGCTTGCGAAAGGCTTCGAGCAGGCGTTGCGCGACGAGTGCCAGATAGGTCGGTTCCTGCTGTTCGATGCGCTGCCAGGATTCGATCGCCGCCGCGAAACGCTCCTGTTGAAAATCGATGTCGCCTTGCAGCAGGCTCGCCCGCACACACTTACGGTTACGCTCGAGGGCGGTCTGTAGATGATTGGCCGCCAGGTCGCGGCGCGAACGGATGATCTCGGCGGCGGCCAGTTCGCAATGGTACTCGGCGATCTCCTTGTGCGAAGCGAAGTCCGGCAACTCCGAAGCGATGGCGATCGCCTTTTCCCAATCCTTTTCCAGTTGATAGATCTCCAGCAGCTTGCGCTTGGCTTCTTCCGCCAGATCCGAGTGGCGCAGCTTGTCGAAAATCTCCTCGGCCCGGTCGAGCAGTCCGGCCTTCAGATAGTCCTGGCCGAGTTCGGCCAGCGCCTGCAGTTTGAGATCCTGTTTCAGATCCTCGCGTTCGAGCAGATTCTGGTGCATGCGGATGGCGCGCTCGGTTTCGCCGCGCCGGCGAAAGAGGCTGCCCAGGGCGAAATGCAGCTCGATCGTCTCCGGGTCCACCCTGACCGCCTCGACGAAGGCTTCGATCGCACGATCCGGCTGCTCGTTGAGCAAAAAATTGAGCCCCTGGAAATACGAACGCGGCAGTGCTCGCGACTCCTTGACCAGATGCCGGATATCGACGCGCGCCGCCGCCCAGCCGAGTCCGAAGAAGAGCGGGAACAGCAGTAGCTGCCAGTACTCGAAGTCAACCATTGGTCACGCTTTCCGGAACGCGATGCCGAGACAGGCGCGCGGGGACGGCGGACCGGCGTTCTCGCTGGCGAAAACGACCCGGAGAAGCCTCGAAGCCCACGGCGCTGCACGCACCAATCGATTCCCCGACAGGAAAACGGGCGGCATCGTGCCGCCCGTCCTCGACCCTTACCGGCCGATCACTCAGTGAGATTCCACGGAGCCATCGACGCGCTCCCGCAATTCCTTGCCGGCCTTGAAATGCGGTACCCATTTTTCGGGGACATCGACCCTTTCCCCCGACTTCGGGTTACGCCCGACGCGCGGCGGCCGGTAGTTCAAGCCAAAGCTGCCGAATCCGCGGATCTCGATGCGGTCGCCCCTCGACAGGGCGTCCGCCATCGCCTCGAGAATCATCTTGACCGACAGGTCCGCGTCCTTGGCGACCAGTTGCGGGAAGCGCTCGGCCAATTGGGCGATGAGATCCGACTTGGTCATCGCTCGGCCTTACTGCGGATTGTTCAGCTTGGCTTTCAGCAGGGCACCGAGATTCGTGGTACCCGAGCTGGCGCCGCTACTGTCGGCCGACAGCTTCTGCATCGCCTCGTGCTGCTCGGCCTGCTCCCTGGCCTTGATCGACAGGCTGATCGAACGTGTCTTGCGGTCGATGTTGATGATCATCGCCTCGATCGCGTCGCCTTCCTTGTACACCCGCGTCAGATCGTCGATCCGCTCGCGCGAGACTTCGGAAGCGCGCAAATACGCTTCGATGTCGCCGTCGAGCATGACCACCGCACCGCGCGCGTCGACCGACTTGACGACGCCGCGCACGATGCTGTTCTTGTCGTGCGTCGCGATGTAGCTGGTGTAGGGGTCGCCGTCGAGTTGCTTGATGCCGAGCGAAATCCGCTCCTTGTCGGTATCGATGGCGAGCACGACCGCGTCGACCTCGTCGCCTTTGCGGAAGTTGCGGATGGCTTCCTCGCCGGGCAGCGACCACGACAGGTCGGACAGATGCACCAGGCCGTCGATGCCGCCGGGCAGGCCGATGAAGACGCCGAAGTCGGTGATCGACTTGATCGCACCGCGCACCCGGTCGCCCTTCTTGTAGTTCATCGAGAAGTCGTCCCAAGGATTGGCGGCGCACTGCTTCATGCCCAGAGAAATCCGCCGCCGGTCTTCGTCGATCTCGAGGATCATCACTTCGACCTCGTCGCCCAGTTGGACGACCTTGGACGGATGGACGTTCTTGTTCGTCCAGTCCATCTCGGAAACATGCACCAGACCCTCGATGCCCTGCTCGATCTCGACGAACGCGCCGTAGTCGGTGAGGTTGGTGACCTTGCCGAAGAGGCGGGTGGTCGGCGGATAACGACGCGAGATGCCAACCCACGGATCCTCGCCGAGCTGCTTGAGGCCGAGCGAAACGCGGTTCTTTTCCTGGTCGAACTTGAGGATCTTGGCCTGCACTTCGTCGCCCACCGCGAGCACTTCGGACGGATGACGAACCCGGCGCCACGCCAGATCGGTGATGTGCAGCAGACCGTCGATGCCGCCCAGATCGACGAAAGCGCCGTAGTCGGTGATGTTCTTGACGACGCCCTTGACGATGCTGCCTTCCTTGAGAGCCGCCAGCAAGGCGTCGCGCTCTTCGCCGACGCTCGCTTCGAGGACGGCGCGCCGCGAAACCACCACGTTGTTGCGCTTGCGATCGAGTTTGATGACCTTGAATTCGTAAGTCTTGCCTTCGTACGGCGTGGTGTCTTTGACCGGGCGCATGTCGACCAGCGAGCCGGGCAGGAAGGCGCGCACGCTGTTGGTCATCACCGTCAGCCCGCCCTTGACCTTGCCGGTGATCGTGCCGACGACGAGGCTGCCGTCGTTGAGCGCCTGTTCGAGCGCATTCCACGCCGCGACGCGCTTGGCACGGTCGCGCGACAGGCGTGTTTCACCGAAACCGTTTTCGAGCTGCTCGATGGCGACCTGGACGAAATCGCCGACCTTGACCTCGAGTTCGCCCTGGTCGTTGCGAAATTCCTCGAGCTCGATATAACTCTCCGACTTGAGGCCGGCGTTGACGACGACGAAGTTCTGGTCGATACGAACGATTTCCGCAGTGATGACCTCTCCGGGACGCATTTCCTGGCGTCCGAGGCTTTCCTCGAAAAGTTCGGCGAAGCTTTCTGACATGGTGGGATTGGCTGACATATGTAGTGAGTTACCTGACCGCAAGCTTGCGGGGTGAGTTGATAAACGATCACCAGATCCGGACGTTCCGGATACTTCGCAGCGAAGCAAGGACTTTGCGCCGGCTGATCCCGGGCGGAACGGCTGCCGGGCCGACGACGCGTCGAACTGGTGACACCTCCGGTCAACGGCGGCTGCCGTTCACCCTTTTTGCGGACACCCCCTGACCCAGTCGAGCACCTGTGCCACGGCGCTGACAATGGTCAGATCGCTCGTATCGAGCAAGTGGGCATCCTTACTCTGCTGCATCGGCGCGACGCTGCGTTGGCTATCCCGTTCGTCGCGTTCGCGCAGATCCAGCACGAGGTCCGCAATATTAGCAGCGATTCCTTTGTCGATCAACTGCTTATGCCGCCTCATCGCGCGTATTTCGAGACTGGCGGTAAGGAAGACCTTGGTCGGCGAATCCGGGAAGACCACCGATCCCATGTCGCGTCCATCGGCGACCAGTCCCGGTGGCCGACGGAAGGCGCGCTGCCGGAAGAGCAGCGCCGCGCGCACGGCCGGCAGCGCCGCGACGCGCGACGCGGCAACGGAAATTTCCTCGTGCCGGATGGCGTCGCCGACCTCCTCGCCGGCGAGCCGGATCGCGTCGCCGGCAAACTCGACGTCGAGGCGGCCGGCGATCGCCGCGACTGCCGCTTCGTCGTCGCAGGCTACGCCGGCCCGCCTGGCGGCCAGCGCGGTCAGCCGGTAGAGGGCGCCCGAATCGAGGTAGTGCCAGCCGAGTGCCGCCGCCACACGGGCGGCGATCGTCCCCTTGCCGGAGGCCGAGGTGCCGTCGATGGCGACCACCGGTACCGGCTGCGTCAGCTCGACGAAGCGCGCGAAATAGTCGGGAAAGGTCTTGCCGACGGTGGCCGGGTCGTTGATGCGCAGCGGCGTGCCGAAAGCGGCAAGCGAAAAACACATCGCCATGCGGTGGTCGTCGTAGGTATCGATCGTTGCTGGCCGCAGATCCCCCGCCGGCGGTGGCGAGACGCGGAGCCAGTCGTCGCCTTCGTCGACCGTCGCCCCGAGCTTGCGCAGTTCGCACGCCATCGCCGCGATGCGGTCGGTCTCCTTGACCCGCCAACTGGCGATACGGCGCAAGGTCGTCGGGCCGTCGGCGAACAGCGCCAGCGTGGCCAGCGTCATCGCTGCATCCGGAATGGGATTGCAATCGAGTTCCATGCCGCGCAGCCGGCCGCCGCCGGCCGGCGCCGAAGCCTCGATCCAGCGGTCGCCGACCGCCACCCGTGCGCCCATCCGCGCCAGCGCGTCGGCGAAGCGCACGTCGCCCTGCAGCGAATCGCGGCCCACCCCCGTGACGCGCAGCGGCCCGCCGCCGAGGGCGCCGAGAGCGAGAAAATACGAGGCCGACGACGCATCGCCCTCGACCTGCAACCGGCCCGGCGAACGATAACGACTGCCGGCCGGCACCGTGAAGCGCCGCCAGCCGTCGCGTTCGACCGGCACGCCGAAACTCGCCATCGTCGCCAGCGTGAGATCGACGTAAGGCTGCGAAATCAGCTCGCCGACCACCTCGACCGTGGTGGCGCCGGCGCGCAAGGGCAGGGCCATCAACAGGCCGCTCAGAAACTGGCTCGACACGTCGCCGCGCAAGCGCACCACGCTGGCCGAGACATTCCGCTCCGGCGCCGGCGGACGGATCGCCAGCGGCGGAAAACCGGCCTCGGCGAGGTAGTCCATATCGGCTCCGATCTGCCGCAAGGCATCGACCAGGTCGCCGATCGGCCGTTCGTGCATGCGCGCCACACCGGCCAGCCGGTAGTTCCCGCCGGCCAGTGCGAGCACCGCGGTGAGCGGCCGGAAAGCGGTACCGGCGTTGCCGAGGAAGAGATCGGCCTCGCGCACCGGGAAAACACCGCCCACCCCGCGCACGCGAAAAGTCCGCCCGGCCAGCCGCTCGACGCCGACGCCGAGCGTCGCCAGCGCGTCGAGCATGCGCTGCGTGTCGTCGGACAGCAGCAGGTCGTGCAGCTCGGTTTCGCCTTCGGCCAGCGCGGCGAGCAGCAGCAGCCGGTTGGACAGGCTCTTCGAGCCCGGCAGACTCAGCGTGCCGCACGCCGCGACGAGCTGCGGCAAATCGATATGTTCGGTGCTCACGCGTCCGTCCTCCCTTCGGCCCACGCCCGCCGTGCCGCACGGGCGACGGCGAAAGTCGTCTCCAGGCGGGCACCGTCGGCGCACTGCAGGGCATCGCGCAGTTCGTCGAGCTGCGTCTGGTAGCGCGCCAGCTCGTCGAGCAGTGCCCCGCGGTTGGCCAAGCAGATGTCGCGCCACATTTCCGGATGGCTGGCGGCGATGCGCGTGAAGTCGCGAAAACCGCTCGCCGCGAAAGCGAACAGCAGGTCGCGGTTGTCGCGCCGTGCCAGCTCATGCACCAGCGCGAAGGACAGCAGGTGCGGCAGATGGCTGACCGCGGCGAAAACGCGATCGTGCTCGGCCGGCGACAACTCGCGCACCTGCGCGCCGCAGCACTCCCAGGCGGCGCGCACGCGGGCGACGCTCGCCGCATCGCTCTCGGCGAGCGGCGTCAGCACCACCTGCTTGTGGCGGTAGAGATCGGCGCGCGCCGCCAGCGCGCCGCTGTTCTCGGCGCCGGCGATCGGATGCGCCGGAACGAACTGCCCGAGCCGCTGGCCGAAGTGCGCGCGCGCCGCGGCGACGACATCCTCCTTCGTGCTGCCGGCGTCGGTGACCACCGTCTGCGGACCGAGGCAAGGAACGATGCGCGCCATCACCTCGGGTGTCGTACCGACCGGCGTGGCGATCAGAACGAGATCGGCGTTGCTCACCTCCTGGCCGACGTTGAAACCGGCGCGGTCGAGAATGCCGAGTTCCAGCGCCTGCGTCAGCGAACCGAGGCGGCGCCCGAAGCCGACCACCTCGCCGACCTCGCCGGCCGCCCGGAGCGCCAGCGCGAAGGAACCGCCGATCAGACCGACGCCGAAGACGACCAGTTTGGCGAAGCGCGGCGGCGTGCTCACAACCGCCGTTCCCGGCACCCGCCGATCGCCGGCCGGCTCACAGGGATCCCTCGAGCGCGGTCAGGAAGCGGGCGTTCTCGCTCGCCGTGCCGATCGTCACGCGCAGCCAGTCGGGCATGGCGTAGCCGGCCAGCGGGCGCACGATGACGCCGCGTTCGAGCAGCCGCCGATTGACCGCCGCCGCGGCGGCGGCGCGAAAAGTCACGAAGTTGCCGTGCGACGGAATGTGCGTGCAGCCCAGTCGCTTCAGCCCGCCGACGATCTGCTCCATACCGGCGCGATTGAGCGCATAGCTGCGGGCGACGAACTCGTGGTCGTCGAGCGCCGCCGCCGCCGCGGCGAGCGCCAGATTGTTGCAGTTGAAAGGCTGACGAACGCGGTTCATGAGGTCGGCGATCTCGGTCGAGGTCAGCGCATAACCGACGCGCAGACCGGCCAGGCCGTAGATCTTCGAGAATGTGCGGGTGATCACCAGATTCGGCCTCTCGGCCAGCCAGGCCGTCGTGTCGACCCGCTCGCCCGGCGGCAGATACTCATTGTAGGCCTCGTCGAGGACGATCACGACATCCGGCGGAACGGCCTCGACAAAGCGCCGCAGTTCGTCGTAGGACACGAAGGTGCCGGTCGGGTTGTTCGGGTTGGCGATCCACACCAGGCGCGTATCGGGCCGTATCGCGGCCCGCATGGCCGCCAGGTCGTGACCGAAATCCTTCGCCGGCACGGCGATCGCTTCGCCGCCTGCCGACAGCGTCGCCAGCGGATAGACGGCAAACGCGTACTGCGCGAAAACCGCCGAGCGGCCCGGCGCCAGGAAGACGCGCGCCACCAGGTCGAGAACATCGTTCGAACCGTTGCCGAGAACGATGCACTCGCTGCCGAGGCCGGTCCGCTCGGCCAGCGCCTGTTTGAGTTCGAAGTCGTCCGGGTAGCGGGCCAGCGTCGTCAGCGCCGCTTGCGCCGCGGCGTGCGCTTTCGGACTCATTCCCAGCGGGTTCTCGTTGGACGCCAGCTTGACGATCTCGTCGACCGCGATTCCCATCTCGCGCGCCAGTTGAGTGATCGGCTTGCCCGGCTGATAGGGCGAAATCGCCCGGACGTAGGGTAACGACTGCTCGCTGAGTGCCATCGGCGATCCTCGAAAGACTTGCGTTGATTAGTAGGCGGCCATCGGGTAGGAACCGAGGAGCTTGAGGTATGGCGCCCGCCGCCCGAGTTCGGCGAGCGCGCGGGCGACCGGCGGATCGTCGCGATGCCCCTCGAGATCGACGAAGAAGACGTATTCCCACAAGGTGTGGCGGGCCGGCCGCGACTCGAGCCGGGTCATCGACACCCCGGCGTCCGAAAACGGCGCCAGCAGGCCGCTCAGCGCACCCGTCTGGTTGGCCGCCGACATGACCAGCGAAGTCTTGTCGCGCCCCGACGCGCCCGCGTCGTGCCGGCCGAGGACGACGAAGCGCGTCGTGTTGTTCGGCTCGTCCTCGATGTTGCTCGCCAGTGGCGGCAGGCCGTAGCGGTCGGCCGCCGCCTGCCCGGCGATCGCCGCAGCGCCGCTTTCGCCGGCCGCGAGCTGTGCCGCCTGCGCGTTGCTGCCCACCGGAATGCGCTGCGCCTGCGCCAGCGAGCGGTTCAGCCACTCGTGGCATTGCGCCAGCGACTGGGCGTGCGAATACACCTTGCGGATTTCGCCGAGCGACGCCTCGTTCGACAAGAGATGCTGATGGATGCGCAGGACGACCTCGCCGCAGATCTTCAGCGGCGTCGTCAGCAACAGATCGAGCGTCCGTCCGATCGCGCCCTCGGTCGAATTCTCGATCGGCACGACGGCGTAGTCGGCATGCAGCGCCTCGACCTCGCGGAAAACGTCGTCGATCGAAAACTGCGGCATCAGGCGCGCCGCGTGACCGAAGTGCTTGGTCGCCGCGCTCTCCGAGAAGGTGCCGAGCGGCCCCAGGAAAGCGATGGCCAGCGGCTGCTCGAGCGACAGGCAGGCCGACATCACTTCGCGGAAGAACCAGGTGACGGTCTCGTTGGCGAGCGGCCCCGGGTTCGTCTCCTGGATGCGCTGCAGCACCTGCGCCTCGCGTTCCGGGCGGTAGCTGAACGCCGCCTCGCCGTGCCGCGCCTTGATCTCGCCGACCTGCTGCGCCAGTTTCGCGCGCCGGTTGAGCAAGGCGAGCAGTTCGCCGTCGAGGCTGTCGATCTGCCGGCGGACGACGGCCAACTCGCGCTGCAACTCGTCGCTCATCGCGCGCCTCCCGCCGGCCATCGACCGGGCCGCGCCCGGATCGTGCGAACGCCCGGCACGCGCGCTACTCCGTTTCCGGCCCGGCCGGCGAGTCGCCCGGCAATTCGGTGGGCGATTCGGCCGACGATTCGCCCGGTGCCGCGGCGTCGGCCGGTTCGGCGTCGTCCTCGCTCTCGACGATCTTCTCCAGACCGGCCAGCCGTTCGCCGGCGTCGAGCGCGATCAGCGTCACCCCCTGCGTCGCCCGGCCCATGCCGCGAATCTCGCGCACCCGCGTCCGGATCAGCACGCCGCCGGTGGTGATCAGCATGATCTCGTCCTCGTCGCCGACCAGCCGCGCGGCGACCACTTTGCCGTTGCGCTCGCTGGCCGCGATGGCGATGACGCCTTGCGTGCCGCGCCCCGAATGGCGGAAATCGGCCAGCGCCGTGCGCTTGCCGAAACCGTTCTCGGTCGCCACCAGGACGGTCTGCTGCGCATTGTCGGCCACCAGCAGCGACAGCACCTGCTGCCCGTCGGCCAGCCGCATGCCGCGCACGCCGCGCGCCGTGCGCCCCATCGGCCGCACCTCTTCTTCGTCGAACCACACCGCCTTGCCGGCATCCGAGACGAGGACCACATCCTGCGCCCCGTTGGTGATCTCGGCGCCGATCAGGAAGTCGTCGTCGTCGAGCGCGACGGCGATGATGCCTGCCTTGCGCGGATTCGAAAAATCCGACAGCGGCGTCTTCTTGACCGTCCCCTGCGCGGTGCACATGAAGATATAGCGGTCGTCGACAAACTCCCGGATGGGCAGAATGGCGCTGATCTTCTCGCCGTCCTCGAACGGGAAGACGTTGACGATCGGCTTGCCGCGGCTGCTGCGCGTCCCCTGCGGCACTTCATAGACCTTCAGCCAATAGACCCGGCCGCGGTTGGTGAAGCAGAGGATGAAGTCGTGCGTGTTGGCGACGAACAGCCGATCGACGAAATCGTCGGCCTTCATCGCCGCCGCCTGCTTGCCGCGCCCGCCGCGCCGCTGGGCGCGGTAGTCGGCCAGCGGCTGCGACTTGATATAGCCGGTATGCGACAGCGTGACGACCATGTCGAGCGGCGTGATGAAGTCCTCGATGCCGAGATCCTGCGTGCTGACGACGATCTCCGAGCGGCGCGGGTCGCCGAATTGCGCGCGGATCGCCGTCAGTTCCTCGACGATCATTTCGCTGATCCGCTCGGGGCGCGCCAGGATGTCCATCAGGTCGGCGATGCGCGCCAGCAGCTCGGCGTAGTCGGCGACGATCTTGTCGCGCTCGAGGCCGGTCAGCCGTTGCAGGCGCAGATCGAGGATGGCCTGCGCCTGCGCTTCCGAGAGCGCGTAGCCGTCGGCCGACAGCCCGTACTCGGCCGCCAGCCCGGGCGGGCGCGTCGCGTCCTGCGCCGCGCGGCGCAACATCTCGGTCACCGTCGGCGAGGTCCAGCGGCGCGCCATCAGCCCGCGGCGCGCCTCGGCCGGCGTCGGCGAAGCCTTGATCAGGGCGATGATCTCGTCCACGTTGTCGAGCGCCACCGCCAGGCCTTCCTGGATGTGCGCCCGCTCGCGCGCCTTGCGCAGCTCGAAGACGGTGCGCCGGGTCAGCACTTCGCGCCGGTGCCACAGGAAGCACTCGAGCATCTGCTTGAGGTTCAGCAGCCGCGGCTGGCCGTCGACCAGCGCCACCATGTTCATGCCGAAGGTGTCCTGAAGCTGCGTCTGCTTGTACAGGCAGTTGAGCACCACCTCGGCGACTTCGCCGCGCTTGAGCTCGATGACGACGCGCATGCCCGACTTGTCGGACTCGTCGCGCAGGTCGGAAATCCCCTCGATCTTCTTGTCGTTGACCAGCTCGCCGATCTTTTCCAGCAGCGTCCGCTTGTTCACCTGGTAGGGCAGCTCGTCGATGATGATCGCCTGACGATTGTTGCCCTTGTCCATGTCCTCGAAGTGCGTCCGGCCGCGCATCACGACGCGCCCGCGGCCGGTGCGGTAGCCCTCGCGCACGCCGGCGACGCCGTAGATGATGCCGGCGGTCGGAAAGTCCGGACCCGGCACGCGATCGATCAGCTCGTCGATCGTCAGGTCCGGGTTGGCGAGCAGCGCCAGGCAGGCATCGACGATCTCGCCGAGGTTGTGCGGCGGGATGTTGGTCGCCATGCCGACGGCGATGCCGGCCGAACCGTTGATCAGCAGGTTGGGGATGCGCGCCGGCAGAACCAGCGGTTCCTCTTCCGAACCGTCGTAATTGGGGCCGAAATCGACCGTTTCCTTGTCGATGTCGGCCAGCAGCTCGTGCCCGATGCGCGCCATGCGCACTTCGGTGTAGCGCATCGCCGCGGCGTTGTCGCCGTCCACCGAACCGAAGTTGCCCTGCCCGTCGACCAGCATGTAGCGCAGCGAAAAATGCTGCGCCATGCGCACGATGGTGTAGTAGACCGCCGTGTCGCCGTGCGGATGGTATTTGCCGATGACGTCGCCGACGATGCGCGCCGACTTCTTGTAGGGCTTGTTCCAGTCGTTCGACAGCTCGTGCATGGCGAACAGGACGCGCCGGTGCACCGGCTTCAGGCCATCGCGCGCGTCCGGCAGGGCACGCCCGACGATGACGCTCATGGCGTAGTCGAGATACGAGCGCCGCATCTCGTCTTCGAGGCTGACCGGCAGGGTTTCCTTGGCGAAAGCTTCCATCTTCCATCCGCTGATGACGCGACCTCGGAGCAATGTCGTCGTCTTGATCGAGCGCGTGATTCTAACACGCCGGCGGCGTCGCCGGCCGGGCGCCGCGCGCATCGGCGGAGATTGGGTGGAACGTTGGCCGGCGAGCGCGGCGGCGTCGCGTATCCATGCAAAGCAAGTGGTCTTTTCGCCGGCCGGCGCGCGCCGCCGACGGCAAGCGGGAAGCCTGCGCGCTGGCGGCGGCGCGGCGCCGGACGCTTACGGCGCTCGGCCGGCCGCCTCTCAGGCGCCGGCGATCGCTTCCCGCAGCGCGCGCACCCCCTGCACGCCTGACGCGTGGCCCAGCCTGGCGAAGGCCTCCTCGGCCAGCGCCAGGACTTCGCGCGCCGCCGCGCGCTCGCCGCCCAGCGCCAGCACCTGCGCCAGCAAGGCGCCGATTACGCCGATGAAATCCGGCCGGCCGAGCCGGCGGCTGAGCGCGAAAGCCTCGGCCAGATCGTCGCGGATGCGCGGCAGCCCGCCGCTCCGGTGTTCGCCGAGCTCCAGGCGAAGCCTCGCCGTCGAGTACCTGATGTGCGCGATCAGCTCGATGTCGCCCAGGCGCTCGGCCACCGGCAGCCGCTCTTCGTGCAGTGCCAGCGCCTCGGCTAGCTGCCCGCGCGACTGCAGAATGTCCGCGATCTGGCCCCGCGTCACCGCCTTCGAACGGACGTCGCCCAAGCGCTCAAAGGCCCCAAGCACTTCTTCGGCCAGGAGGCGCAGCGCCTCGCCGAGATCGCCGCGCGACTCCAGGATGTCCGCGATCTTGCCCTGCGTCACCGCCTTCTCCCGGACGTCGCCCAGGCGCTCATAGACCGGTAGCTGTTCTTCCACTCGAATACGCAGTGCCTCGTCGAGATCACCGCGCGACTGCAGGATGTCCGCGATTTGGCCCTGCGTCACCGCCATCGAACGGACGTCGCCCAGGCGCTCATAGACCGGTAGCTGTTCTTGCACCCGAATACGCAGCGCCTCGTCGAGATCACCGCGCGACTGCAGAATGTCCGCGATCTGGCCCTGCGTCACCGCCTTCGAACGGACATCGCCCAGCCGCTCATAGACCGGAAGCTGTTCTTCCACCCGGATCCGCAGCGCCTCGTCGAGATCACCGCGCGACTGCAGAATGTCGGCATGGCGACCGGCGGCCACGGCTTCGCCGCGTCGATCGCCGATGCGGCGGAAAACCTCGCGCGCCGCGCTGGCTTGCCGCAGCGCCTCCTCGGGCCGGCCGAGCGAGCGCTCGATGTCGCTCGCCTCGAGCATCAGTTCGGCGTCCGGTCCGCCCGGCTCGCCCAGGGTTCGCAGATAGTCGGCGATCTCGGCGAGTCGTCGTTCGCGCGACGCGCGCTCGGCGCCGCCGAGGAAAATCGACTCGCGGTGTACGGACTGACGCTCCGCCGGCGGATGGGAGAAATCGAGCACCGCCGTGCGCCACGCCCAGAGGTCCGGGGCTTCGCTGGCGAAGCGCGCGATGACGCCGGGTTCGAGCCACAGGATGAGGGTGCTGGGCAGATCGGCGGCCAGCGCTTCGCGGCGGTAGTTGAGCGCCTGCAGCGCGGTCGGGCCCGCCTGGCGCAACCACGCCTCGACGCCAACGAGGTGGATCGGGTTGTGCTGCGGCCCAATGCGCCGCAACGCGTCGATCAGGGCCGACGTCTCGCTCATCGACTGGAGATCGACGATCGCGGCCGACGGGTGGCGGAGACCGATGAGCGCGATCAGCCGTTGCCGGTAGGCAAAGGAAAGGCAGGCGGCGAACACCAGTTGAAAGCCGTCGCCGTGCTCGAGCAGGCGTTGCAGGCGCAACAGGTCGCCGCTGTGCCGGCCGTCGACGTCGTCCTCGCCGAAAGTCGCCGCCGGCAGGCTAGGCGCCGGGAGAGCCATCGCCGGGGACGGCGGGCCGCGCCGCTTCGGCACGGTAGGCGTCGAGTGCGCGAACCGCCGGATGCGATTGCCACCAGTAGCTGTTGTATTCGAGCAGCGCGAGATCGTAGAGCAGACGTCTGCTCTGCTCGCTGACCGGCGCGTACTCGGGGCCGGCCCGGTCGATGCGGACGAGCAACGCGAAATCTTCGGGCTGCACCAGGCGCCGGTATTCGTTGGTCAGGTGTCGCGTTGCGGTGGCGGCGACCTGAGCGCTGATCGGTCCGCGGTCGATTTCCTGGAAACAAAGCTTGACCAGCCGCAGCAGGTCGCGCGGGTGGCCGCCGGAATGCGCGATGAGACGATCGAGCGTCTCCGGCTGGTCGAAGTTGTCGACCGGCAGGCGTTTGTGGACGAACTCGCGCAGGATCCGCCAGGCCAGGGGTAGCGGCGCGGAGTCGCCCTTCTCGGCCAGTTTGACCATCGGAAGACGCACGATGGCGTCGAAGTTCTGGCCCACCTGCCCCTGTTCGTTGAGCACGCCGATCGGTGCGCAGTAAATGGAGTTGGCGCGCAACTGACGAAGCTGGTGGCTGTCGCGAATGAAGAAGTCGTCGGCCTCGCCGCCGCGCAGGCGGTCGGTGCCATCGACGACGAAGATCACGGAGCGTCCCTTGCCCTGCTTGCCGACCTCGCTTTCGACGAAGGACAGTAGCCCGTTGAAGCCACGCGCGAGCCGCGAAAAGGAGTTCCTGACGTTCTCGCGAATCTCGGTTTTGTAAGTGGCGTTGCTGCGAATCGCCGCCGTCAGCTTGGCGAACAGCCGGCCGACGAAGGGCAGCCCGCCGGCCGCCTCGGCGCCGGCCTTGATCTCGCCGCCGAGGCTGGTCGTCAAGGCCGTGTGGCGGGTGACCTCGTTGAACCATTCGCGCAAGGGGGTCAGGAAAACCTCGGGGACGGCGATGCCGGCCTGCTCGACGCGCTCGGCCAGGACTTCGGCGAGCGCCAGCGCGACGTCGGCGTAAGTCAGATTGTTGATGTCGAGAACCTGCAGGGCGTCGATGAAAACGACGAAGAAGCGTTCGGGTCCGGCGAGTTGGGCGGCGATGGCGCGCAACTCGGTGCTCTTGCCGCAGCCGCGATGGCCGCCGAAGAGAACGCACTTGCCGGACGGGATGTCGCGCAGCCGTTGGTCGACGAGATCGATCCCCAGCTCGCGCAGCAGGCGCTGGCGGCTGTAGTCGCCGCGCGCATCGTTTAAGGCCACCCGGCGCTCGTCGTCCGGGCCGAGCGGCTCGTCGTAGGCGAAATTCTTGCGGTAGTCCCAGATATCCATCGCCGCTCTCTCCCGGGGCGCCGCCTGGCGCCGTGTGGTCGCGAGTCTACCTCTTCCGGCGGCGCTCGGCCAGACGGCGCTTGATGCCGGGCCAGCCGGGCTTTCCGTCGTCGGCGCCGCTCGCCACGCTAGCGCCGCAGCAGATTCCAGACCGTTTCGATGCCGCCCAGCACGAGGTCGGCCAGGCCGCTGTCGAGCAGTTCCTGACGCTGCCGCCGGCGGGTCTGCGAGCGGGCGCGTTCGTTGGCGATCAGCGCGTCGGCGACGGCCAAGGGGTCGAGCGTCTGCTGGTGCACGGCCTGGCGGCCGAAGTCGTCGAGCGCGTTCTGCACGGCGTCGGGATCGAGGATGACGATCGGCGAGCGGCAGTGCGCGCAGACGTGCTCGCGGCGGATGTCGACCGGCGCGCCGCAGGCCGAGCAGCGGATGATCTGTACCTGACGCGCCAGCTCTTCGACCTCGGCGCGCGCGAGCTGGCGCACGAAGCCTTTTTCGATCATGAACGCCGAATGGGCGCTGTAGCGGCCGTGGCCTTGCGGGCAGCGGCTGTAGGCAAAGCGGCCGCTGCGCGTGCTGTCGAGGCAGTGCAGCAGCGGTTCGCGGCAGCGCGGGCAATGCAGGGGGTCGCGCCAGGGCTGGCGCTGGTCGGCCTGGTGCTGGTGCAGCAGGCGGAAGAGTTCGAGCACGCCGGCCGGCGCGAGCTGGGCGCTCTCGAACTCGTCGAACCAGATTCCCTGGCAGGGAAAGCAGAGGTCGAGCGCGACTTCGCCGTTGAGCTGGCGCGGGAAGCGATGCACCGCCATCGCCGCCTGGCAGCTCGGGCAGGGACGGCCGGCAGGCGCCGGCGAGGAAGCGGTGTTCCGGGGCGGGGGCGGGTTTCGCTCAGGCATCGAAGCGGCGCACCCAGAACAGCTCGTGCCGGCGAACGGCCTTGCGGAAGAATTCGTTTTCGCCGGTCGGCGGCCAGCGGCGGCCGGCCAGCACCTGTTGTATCCGGCGCCGCAGGCGCTTCTTGAGCGGCGGGCGGCCTTGCAGGTCGTGGTGCATGGCGAGCGCCATCGCCTTGTCGAGCTGCGTTTCGTGGCCCAGCGTCGGGCTCCACAGGCTGTCGGCGGGCAGCGGCGCCAACGCCGGCGGCAGCGCGATGCCGTCGCCGGCCGGGCCCATCGGCCAGCGGTCGTTGTCGTGCAGGTGGTTGGCGTAAAGCAGGGCGATTTCGGGTTTCCAGCTCGCCGACTGGACGGCCTGGTCGATGGCCAGCGAGGCGGCGAAGTGATCCGGATGCGGGTCGAGCTCCGGATGCGGGGTGACGATCACTTCGGGCCGGAAGTGTTCGAGCAGCGCCACCAGGTCGGCCAGCAGGTTGCGGCCGCAGGGCAGGCCGTCGGCGTCGGCCGGCAGGGTCAGCGGATTGTGCCGGCGGACGCTGCGTATGTCGTGCTCGCCGGACTGGCGCGAGGCGAAGGACAGGTCGGGTTGGCCGAGCATGGCCGGCAGTTGCAGACAGTAGTAGCCGAGCTGCACGCAACGGCTCTGCGGAACGCCGCCCCAGAGCGGCACGGCGAGGCTGTCCCAGCTCCGCAGGCGGCCCTTGAGACGCGCCGCCTGCGCCGCGTCCAGCCCCAGCCGGCGGTAGGCTTCGGCCTCGATTTCGCCCTGCGTCAGCGTTACCACGACGGCCTCGGGCGCCCGGCTGTAAAGTCCGAAGGCGGCCAGCTCGGCGTCGTCGGCATGCGGCGCGATGATCATCAAACGGCGCGCGGCATAGTCCGGGTGCTGGAAGGAGTAGAGCATGGCGCTCGTGGAAAGCCGGCAGAAGCGGCCTTCGATCGGCAGCTCGCCCATGCCGACGGCCAGCGCCTGGCCAGAGAGATTGAGGAAGCGCCGGCCATGCACGCCGCGTTCGAAGTCCTGCCGGTCGTCGCCGATCCAGACGTGCGGGTCGAGGAAGCGGCCCAGCCAGGTGCTGCGCAGCTCGACTTCGAGGATCAGCGTGTCGCCGGCCGCGAGCGGCGCGCCGAGCTGCAGGCGGCCGTTGGCCAGGACGACGTTTTGCGCGGCGGTGTCGGGCGGAAAGTCGTAGTGGTAGTCGTCGCGCGGCGAGTAGAACAGGTGGTCGGCCAGCCAGGCGGCGTGCGCGACCCAGGCCAGCGCGAGCAGCAACGGCACCCACCACCAGTCGACGAATATCCCGAGCGGCGCGAGCACCAGCAGGGTGACCAGCAGGACGAGGCGCTTTTGCCGGCGATGGCGCTGCAGCAGTTGTTGTTTGCGTGAACTCATGGCTGACTCGGACGATGAAGCCGCTGGCGAGGCGGCGAAGACCGGTGTGGCGCGAGGCTAGATTCTATAGACCGCCACCCGGTGGCACCAGCGGTCCTTGTATTCGCGGTCGGCACGACCGAAAGAATAGCGCAGCGGCTTGCCGAGCGCGCGCGCCTCGGCCCAGGCGGCCTGCGTATTGACGAAGCTGAGCACGCTGCCGGGACTGAAGTCGCGAGTCTGCGGGTCGACGCCGCCATTGATGTATTCGAGCGAAATCCATTTCGGCGCTTCGACGCGGTAGAGGATCTGGATGGCGATCGGCTGCTCGTCGCGCAGCAGCAGCGAGCCGGTCATGAACTCGCGCAGCAGCGCGAAGACTTCGCCGAGATGGGCCTTGCCGCGCGGCGCGAAGCCCCAGCGGCGCTGGAAGAGGTCGGCATAGATCCTGGCCTGCTGCACCGGCGAGTAATCGAGCATCGGCCGCAGGCGGCCGCCAGCCGCTTCGAGCAGGCGAAGTTCGCGCCGCTGGTTGTAGCGGAATTTCTGCGAGTACTCGTCGGGCGACCGCGCCAGCGCCAGTCCCTCGGGCTGCGGCTGCAGGCCGGCGATGCGCCCGGCATTGATTTCGGATACATAGCGCAGGCGCTGGCGCACCGGGACGCAGGCGTGCTCGGCGATGGGCAGGATGACTTCGGCGTTGCCGAGATCGAACACGCCGCGCCGCCGGCGCTTCTTCAGGACCTCCTTGGCCAGCGCCAGATGGCTGCCCCAGCAGGGAATCGCCGCCAGCAGTTCGCCGCCGGCGAACCAGCCGAGGTAGCGCACGGGGATTCCGGCCAGCCCGGCCAGCCGCTCGACGACCTGCGGATGCGTCGCCACGCTGCCGCCGAATCGCTGCCAGGCCTGCGCGTAGGCGGCGCCGTCGATTTCGCTCCAGCCGCGTTCCCGCCAGGCACGCAGCAGGCTCAGCATGGGCCATCCGGCGACGGCCGGGCGCGCGGGCGGCCGGCGGCTTCGGGCGGCCGTCCGGCAGTTCGTCCGGCGGCTGCCGGTCGCTCGTCCCGCCTCATTGCTGCCCCCCTTGCCGAAGTCGAAAAGGCGTCAATGTACATCGATTGCCGATCCGCCGGCGAAGGCTTGCATCTCGATGCAGATCCCGGACAATGCCGGAATCGCCGCCGGCTCGCCGAGCGCCGGCTGACCGGGCCGGCCGGCGAGCAGTCGCCGCAGCGACGTCGACGGGCAGCGTCCGGTGGCCGCCGTCCGCCCCGCCGGAGGAAGGTTTCGCGGCACTCGACAGGAAGCCGAAGGACCATGACCGAGCCCGCCGAAACCGTGATCAGCGTCGTCGTTCCGACCTACAACTACGCGCATCTGCTGCCGCGCGCGCTCGATTCGGTGCTCGCACAGCAGGCTGCGGATGTCGAACTGATCGTGGTGAACGACGGCTCGACCGACGACAGCGCCGCCGTACTGGCGGCTTACGCGGCCCGCCACCGGTGCGTGCGCGTCGCCGAGCAGGCGAATGCCGGCGCGGCGGCGGCGCGCAATCGGGGAATACGTCTGGCACGCGGCTCGCACGTGCTGCTGCTCGACGCCGACGACGAACTGCTGCCCGACGCCCTGGCGACGCTGCGCCGGCTGGTCGCCGCGCACCCCGAGGCGGGAATGTTTCTCGGCGCGCAGCTCAGCGTGTATCCCGACGGCCGCCAGCGGCTGCGCCCGCCGACCGCGGTTCCGGCCGGCCCACCGCTGCTCCTGGCCAGGCGCTACCTGCTGCAGAAGCGGATCTCGATCTCGCACGGCGCGGCGCTGTTTCGCCGCGACCTGCTGCTGCAGCGGCCCTACCCGGAAACGCTGCGCGCCGGCGAAGACGTTCCGGTCTTCGCCTACCTGCTGGTCAGCGCGCCGGTGGTCACCACCGGCGAGGCGCTGGCGCGCATCCACAAGCACGCCGACAGCTTGCGCCACGACCGCGAGAACGAAGAGGAACGCGCCGCGACGATGGTGCAGGAGGTTTTCGCGGCGCTGCCGGCGCCGTGCCAGGCGCTGTGCGGCCGCTACACGGCGCAACGCTACCTGTCGCTCTTCCGCGCCGCCCTGCTGGCCCGCGACCAGGCGGCGGCCCGGCGCTTCTATCTGGCCGCCTGGCGGCTGAGCCACTGGCAGGCCTTGCGCTGGACTTACCTGCGCAAGGCGATCCGCCTCTTTGCCTGGCGCTGACGCGGCGACCCGCCGCATGCTGAAAAGGATATCGATGCCGGACCTTCTTGCCCGCCTGCGCCGGATTCCGCCGGCCACCCTGGCTTTCGCCGGCAGCCTGCTGCTCTCGGGGATTGCCGTTTCCGGCACGCTGATCGTCGGCCGCGACGGCGCGCTCTATCTCGATACCGCCCAGAAAGCGGTGGACCACGGTCTGCGAGCGGCGTTTCTGGCCTTCGACTGGCCGTGGTTTTCTCTCCTGATCGCCGCCACCCACCGGCTTTCGGCGCTGCCGCTCGAATGGGCGGCGCAGTTGTGGTGCGCCCTCTTTCTGGCCGCCACCTGCGCGCTGCTGGTCGTCGTCAGCCAACGATGCGCCGCCGGCAGCGGCTACTGGGCCTGCCTGATCGTGTTGTCGGTTCCCGCCTACAACCACTTGCGCGGCGACATCATCCGCGAATTCGGTTTCTGGTTCTTTGGCCTGCTCGCGCTGTGGCTGGCGGTCGCCTGGCGCGAACACGGCGGCTGGCGGCGAGCGCTGCTCGTCCAGCTGGCAATTGCCGCCGCCAGCCTTTTTCGCCTCGAGGCCGTTCTCCTGGCACCGGCCGTGTTGCTCTGCCTACTCGGCGATCTGTCCCGGCGGCAGGGCTGGCTGAACCTGCTGCAACTCGGCGCGCTGCCGCTGGCCGGACTGGCGGCCGCGCTGCTCTCCCTGTGGTCGGGTGCCGACCTCTCGGCACAGCAAAGGATCGCCTATTACCTGACGCTGCTCGATCCGCGCAATCTTTTCGCCGGTCTCGACACGATGGCCAGCCGCTTCGCCGCGGCGGCGCTCGAGAAGTATTCGACCGACGATGCGCGGCAGATCGTTCTTTTCGGCGTGACTTCGGCCTTGCTGGTCAAGTTCCTGACGCTCAACGGGCCCTTCTGTCTGCCGCTGCTCTGGCCGGCAAGCTGGCGCAGCGTCGTCGTCTACTGGTCGCGCCTGCGGCCTTTCGCGTGGACGGCTGTGCTCTACTTCGGTGTGCTGCTGCTCTTCTTCTTCCAGCAGCGCTTCACCAACTCGCGCTACATGAGTCTTCTCAACCTGCTCGCCGTGCCCCTGCTCAGCCTGGCCTGTTTGTCGTTCGCACGACACTTCCCGCGCTTGGCGAAAGCCCTGGTCGCCGTCGCCGTGGTCGTCATGTTGAGCAACGTGATCTCGTTCGGACCCCGGAAGACGCACTATCTCGAAGCGGCCGGCTGGTTGTCGCAGAATACCCAGGCGAGCGACGCGGTTTATTACGACGATGTGCGGATCGCCTACTACGCGGGCCGGGGCTACCCGTCGATGCCGGTCGAGCGCGGCGCGCTGATGGCTGCCGATCCGGCAGCTCAGTTCCGCTACCTGGTTCTCAACCCAAAACCCGACGACCCGCTGTACCGGTCGCTGATCGAACGGCACTGGCGGGTCGTGGCTCGCTTTGCCAATCGCAAGGGCGACAGCATTGTCGTCCTCGAGCGTTAGGCTGAGCAAAATGACCACGCACCGACCAGCGCCGCGGGCGGAGTTTCTGCGGAAGCGGTTCGTCGCGCTTCGTGCGGAGCGCGCGACGTTCTTCTCGGCGCCGAAGAACCAACCCTGCCTCGGTCGGCAACTGTCTCGGCCAACCCGCCTTTTCCGCTGCCTGAAATCCGCGCCACCGGCCGGGTTGCCACGCTTCCGGCTAGCCGTTCGCCTTCTGCTGGCTGTCTTTGGCGCTCTCGCGTGCCTGGCGCTCGCCAGCTGCGGCGACCTTCCGGCGCCGCCAGCCGAGCGGACGGTCTGGGTTCCGTCGCCAAATTACAACGCCCGCCGGCCAAACTTCGTGATTCTTCACGACACGACGAACAGCGAAGCCGGACCGGCCCTGAGGACGCTCACCGATCCGGCCCGCGAAGTCAGCGCACACTATCTGATCGGCCGCGACGGCACGCTGTACCGACTGGTCGACGAGGAAAAGCGCGCCTGGCATGCCGGCGCTTCCTACTGGGGAGGCAACACCGACCTGAACTCGGCGTCGGTCGGCATCGAACTCGACAATACGGGCAGCGAACCCTACCCGGACGCGCAGATCGTCCGCCTGCTCGATCTGTTGAAAAACCTGCAGGAACGTTACCGGATCCCGGCGCACAACGTTCTCGGACACGGCGACGTGGCACCTGGCCGCAAGGTCGATCCGAGCCGTCATTTCCCCTGGCAGCGCCTGGCGGAAGCGGGGTTTGGTCTGTGGTGCCACGATCCGGCCGGCACGCCGGTTCCCCTCCTCGCCGATCCTCAACTGGCGCTCCAGGCCATCGGCTACGACATGGCCGACCCGGTCGCCGCACGGGCCGCGTTCCGCCGGCACTTTCTGGCGCTCGACGACGCGGCGGAAAGCAGCGTCGCGGAACAGGAACTGATGCACTGCCTGGCGCTCGAGAAGCGCCGCAAACCCACCCCCTGGCCCGCCCCCTGACGGGCTCGTCCACGTCGTCCGGCCGCGCAGGGCCGGACGACGGTCGCGGCTAGCTGGCCTCGATTTTCGGGTCGCGGCTGAGCAAGGTTTCGACGGCCAGCGCCGCGGGCTCGTCACGATAGAGAATGGCGTCAACGGCGCGAGTAATCGGCATGTCGATCCCCATCTGCGCCGACAAGCGGGCGACTTCGCGCGTCGTGCTGACACCCTCGGCGACATGACCGAGCTCGGTCAGGATCTGCGTCAGCGTCTTGCCCTGTCCGAGCGCCAGACCGACACGCCGATTGCGCGACAGGTCGCCGGTGCAGGTGAGGATCAGGTCGCCCATTCCCGCCAGCCCCATGAAGGTCTGCGGATGACCGCCCAGCGCCACGCCAAAACGCGCAATCTCCGCCAGACCACGCGTGATCAGGGCGGCGCGTGCGTTGAGGCCGAGACCGAGGCCGTCGCAGACCCCGGTGGCGATGGCCATGATGTTCTTTACGCCACCGCCGACTTCGACCCCCGGCAGGTCGTCGTTGGCATATATCCGGAAACGCGGACTGTGCAGGGAACGCGCCGTACGATGACCGAAGTCGGCATCGTTGGCCGCCAAAGTGACCGCCGCCGGCAGTCCGCGAGCGACTTCTTCCGCGAAGCTCGGGCCCGACAGGGCGCCGCACAAGGCCTGCGCTCCGAGTTCCTCGGCGACGATCTGGTGCGGCAGCTTGGCCGTTTCGGCCTCCAGTCCCTTACATGCCCAGAGCAACGGCTTCGCCACGCCGGCGTCGCGCAGACGGCCGACGCTGGCGCGCAGCCCCGAAATCGGCGTGGCGATCAGCAGCAGGTCGGCATCGGCGGCATCGGCGGCGAAGTCGTCGCCGATGCGCAGCGTGTCGGGAAAGCGATGGCCAGGCAGTAGACGATGGTTTTCGCGCTCTTCGCGCAGTAGGCGACGAACTTCGGCGCGCCGCGCCCAGAGCGTCACCGTGTGCCGTGCGCTAAACGCGATGGCCAGCGCCGTTCCCCAAGCGCCGGCACCGAGAACGGTCAGTCGCATACGCCCTCAGAGACCCCAGACCTGGTTGGCGCGCACAAAACCCGACTGACCGTCGCGATGGCGGACTTTGGCCCAGCCACCGGGCGCCACTTCGACAAAATCCAGAGCAACGTTCTTCTCGGCTTCGAAAACGACCGCCGCCGAGTCGTCGGCCACCTGCCGGATCTGGCCGCGCGGGGCGGTGACGATCAACGTCCGCCGCTTGCCGAGATACTTCGCCTCGATCCACGCGAGGCTGCCATCGGCGTCGCGTACTTTCGACCATCCTTCGAGGTTGACGACCAACTCGACGGGCGTCCCGCGTTTGATGACGAACAGTTTGCTGCCCTTCTGTGACGGCGCGTCGTAGAGGATCGTCGCCGCCTCGACGCTACGGTACTCGATGGCCGACGCCGCACCGGCGGCTCCGGCGGCGAGCAGCAGGCACAACATTCGTCGCTTCATCGGCCGGCCGAGCATCGGCAGCGCTTACTGAACTGTGGCCGCGCCGGACGCATCCGCGGCGCCTTCCTGCAGACGCGACATGTAGAGCGCCTCGAAATTCACCGGCTGCAGTATGAGCGGCTGAAACCCCGCCCGCGTCACAGCTTCGGAAACCACCTCGCGGGTATAGGGAAAGAGAATGTTCGGACAGGCGATCGACAGCAGGGGCTCCATGTTCTCGCTGGGCACGTTCTGTACCCGGAAGATGCCGGCCTGACCCACCTCGACGAGAAAGACGGTTTTTTCCTCGATCTTGGAAGTGACGGTCGTCGTCAGGGTCACTTCGAAGACCCCCTCGCCGATCCCCTCCGCGTTGGTTCGCAACTGGACGTTGATCGTCGGAGGATTGCGGTCCAGGAAGATCTGCGGCGCATTGGGTACTTCGACCGAGAGATCCTTGACGTAGATCTTCTCGATTCCGAATATGGGGGTTTCTTGTTCGCTCATGGTCGTTTCTTGGTGGGTGAAAGGGTGGTGAGGCAGGAAAGACAGGCGTCAGGCGGTTTCGCCCGCCAACAGGGGCAGCAGCTTGCCGGCACGATCGAGCGCCATCAGTTCATCGCAACCGCCGATGTGCGTATCGCCGATGAAGATCTGCGGGACGGTACGTCTCGCGGTCTTGTCGAGCATTTCGGCACGGCGTTCGGGGTCGAGGTCGACGCGCACCTTCTCGATCTCGGCGACCCCACGGGCGCGCAGCAGTTGCTCGGCGCGCACGCAAAAAGGACAGACGGCTGTGGAGTACATCAACACGCGCGGCAAGCCGCTCACTTGCGCGCCCCCTTCTTGAGCGGCAAACCTGCCTCGGTCCAGCCCACGATGCCGCCGTCGAGCGTATGCACGCGCGAAAAGCCGAGCTTGCTCAGAGTCGTGCAGGCCTGCGACGAGCGGGCACCCGACTGACAGACCAGAATGAGCGGTTTGTCCTTGAACTCGGCCAACTCGACGGCACGTTCGGCCAGCGATCCGGCAGGAATATTGCGAGCATCCGACGGATGGCCGTTGACATACTCATTGGGCTCGCGAACGTCGATCAACTGGGCATTCTCGCGGTTGATCAGCATCGTTGCCTGGGTCGCGGTCAAAGACCGCGCACCACCCGGGCGACGCACCGAAAAAGTCAGCAACAGCGTGCCGCTGACCACGGCGAGGGCAACCAGAAGCAGGTTTTGCTGTATGAATTCCAAGCGAAGCTCCAGAAACTGAGACGGCCGGGCAACGCACCGTTTCTCGCGCCAAGGGCGAAAGCCCGCGCCGTCACTACTCGCCGCAGAACACCTCGCGCATCATGCCGATCAACTGCAGCGTGCGCGCGTCTCCGACCCGATAATAGACCCGATTGGCCTCCTTACGGGCAAGCAGAACGCCTTTCTCGCGCAGGATGGCCAGATGCTGGGAAATGTTGCTCTGCGAAGTGCCAACCGCTTCGACGATCTCCTGCACGCAAGCGTCCTGGTCGCCGATTACACACAGGATTTTGAGCCGCAAGGGGTGTGATATCGACTTCAATGCTCGCGCCGCCTGTTCGATATGCTCCTGCTTGTCGATGATGCTGGTCCGGACGGGCACGTTCGCCAAACTCGCCAATTATCATATAATCTGCCATTATAGTGTAAACCCCTGGCGCATGGGCGTGCTGCATGGTGGCGCGTCCTGGCCGCCGCGGCACGTGCGGCTGATTGACGAGAAACGCTGGACATCCTGACCACTACGCAAGACCGGCAGCGCTCGGCGCCGATTCGGGCGCGGCCCGCGACACATCCGCCAGGCCACTCGGCCAGCCGCGCCGGCGGTAGGCTATGAGTCCGGCGGCCGGGCGCGGCCGCCGTTGGCCTGACCGTCGACGACTGGCCGGCGTCGCGCTCGCGTTGCCGCTCGCCCTGCTGGGTGCCGGCCCCGGTTTCGCGGCCGACAGCAAGGGAGGTGGACGCCCGACCGACGCCGCGACGGGCGAAGTCGCCGAAAGGCAGAGCGACCTGAAGTCGCTGCGCAACCAGATCGACGCGTTGCGCCGCGAAATGACCGCCGCCGAAGGTTCGCGCCGCGAGGCGGCAGACCAGTTGCAGGAGGCCGAACGGTCGATATCGTCAACACAGCGCGAACTGCAGCAACTGACGATACAGATCGGCAACTATCAGGCGGCGCTGCGCAGCCTCGACGCCGAGTCACGCGAACTCGAACAGCGACTCAACGCGCAGCAGAGCCAGCTCGAAAGGCTGCTCTACCGGCAATACCTGCGCGGCAACCCGGACCCGCTGCGCCTGCTGCTCAACGGTGAAGATCCCAACCAGTCGGCACGCGATCTGCACTACTTCGAAGCGATCGGCCGGGCACGCCGCCAGTTGCTGCGCGACGTCCAGTCCACCTGGCAGCGCAAGCAGGCGCTGGCCGGCGAGGCACGCCAGCAGGCCGAGCAACTGGCCGCCACCGAAAGCAGACGGCAGGAAGAACACGCGCGGCTGCTGGCGCAACGCGCCCAGCGCCAGGCGACGCTCGACCGGGTGGCGGACCAGATCGCCACGCAACGACGCGAGATCGGCAATCTGCAGCGCGACGAGAAGCGACTCACGGAACTGATCGACCGCCTGTCCAAGGTCATTGCCGCGCGCGCCGCGGAAGCTCGTGAGGCGGCACGCCGCGAGGCGCTGCGCCGGGAAGCCGCGAAACCGGAAGAGCGGCACGAAAGACCGTCTCGCCCGGGCACTCAGGCGCCCGACGCGGAGCGCCCGGGCAAAGCACTCGCCGCCAGTCCGGCGCTGGCGTCGCCGGCAGCCCCACCCACAGGCCATCTGGCGCGCCCACGTGGCGAAGCGCAACTGCCGACCCGCGGCACGGTGATCCATCGCTACGGCACCCCACGCCAGGAAGGCAGCACCTGGAAAGGCATCTTCATCCGGGCCGCGACCGGAAGCGAGGTGAGAAGCGTCGCCAGCGGCCGCGTCGTCTTTGCCGAATGGATGCGCGGCTTCGGCAATCTGCTGATCGTCGACCACGGCAACAGCTACCTGTCGATCTACGCCAACAACGATTCCCTGCTCAAACAGGTCGGCGAGGAGGTCGGTGCCGGCGAGGCTCTAGCTACCGTCGGCAACAGCGGTGGCAATCCGGATTCCGGTTTATACTTTGAGATTCGTCATCAGGGAAGGCCGCTCGACCCGCTGGCCTGGCTCAACCTGAAATGAGAAGCGCACTGGAGTGAGACCACTATGGGTAAGTTGAAACAGGCTGGGCTGGTTTGCGCCGGAATGCTGGGAGGCGTCTTGCTCAGCCTGCAGTTTTCCGCCATCGCCGATAAGGAAACTCGCGCCAGCCTGCCGGTCGAAGAGTTGAGGACCTTCGCCGAAGTGTTCAACGCCATCAAGCAGGGCTACGTCGAGCCGGTCGAGGACAAGAAGCTGATCACGCACGCGATCAGCGGCATGCTCTCCAACCTCGACCCGCACTCGAGCTACCTCGATGCCGACGCTTTCAAGGACCTCCAGGTGGGTACGCAAGGCGAGTTCGGCGGCATCGGCATCGAAGTCGGCATGGAAGACGGGCTGGTCAAGGTCGTCTCTCCCATCGAGGACACGCCGGCCGACCGAGCCGGCGTCAAACCGGGAGATCTGATCTTCAAGATCGACGACACGCTGGTCAAGGGACTGACGCTGAACGAAGCGGTCAAGCGAATGCGCGGCAAACCGAAGTCGCAAATCCGCTTGTCCATTTTGCGCAAGGGCGAGAGCAAACCGCTGGAACTCACCTTGATGCGAGAGATCATCAAGGTGCAGAGCGTCAAGTCGAAGCTGGTCGACGGCGGGTATGGCTATCTGCGTATCACCTCCTTCCAGGAGAATACTGGCGCGGCTGTCGTCAAGCACTTGAACGATCTCACGAAGCCAGGCCCGCTCAAGGGGCTGGTACTCGATCTGCGCAATGATCCGGGAGGCCTGCTGAACAGCGCCGTGGGTGTTGCTGCGGCCTTTCTGCCGCCGGACACGCTGGTCACCTCGACCGACGGACGCACGCCCGACGCCAAGCATCGTTTCTCGGCCTCGCCGGCCGACTACCTGCGCGGCAACCGGGACGACTACCTGAAGAACCTGCCATCACAGGCACGCAAGGTGCCGATGGTGGTGCTGGTCAACGGCGGCTCTGCCTCGGCTTCGGAAATCGTCGCCGGTGCGCTGCAGGACCACAAGCGGGCACTCGTTCTCGGCACGACGACTTTCGGCAAAGGGTCGGTACAAACCGTTCTGCCGCTGCCCGGAAATACCGCGATCAAGCTCACCACCGCGCGCTACTTCACGCCGTCGGGTCGTTCGATCCAGGCCAAAGGAATCGTTCCCGACATCGTCGTCGAGGAAAGCGCGAACGGCAGTTCGACCCAGCGCTTGCGCGAGGCCAACCTCGATCACCACCTCGACGCCAGCAAGGAAGGAACGCCGCCGATAAGGGAAACACCGGCCAAACCGCCGGCCAAGGCGGCACCCGCCAAACCGAAGAGCAGCGCGCCCCGGGACGAGGCCGACGAGACATCCGAACCACCAAGCCGCGAACTGGCTTCCCCGAAGGATTATCAGCTCACGCAGGCGCTGAACCTTCTCAAGGGGATGCAGATCATGCAAAAGATCCAGTGAGCCGGAAGCGCGGAGAGAAGCGGTGAAACGAGCGGCCGCGGCGGCACCGCCGCCGATCCGAAAACAGAGGAGTATCCTGTTTGCCAAGTTTCCGCCGGGGCAAGTTCCCGAGGCTTCCGCCTTCCTCACCACGATCGACAAGCTGGAGGTCGAACCACGCGATCAGCCGCGAACGGTCGGCGTGGCCTACGATCTTCACCATCACTGTTTGCAGGAAATCGACCACGCGCTGGAAGAACGCGGCTACCACCTCGACAACACGCTGCTCAGCAAGATGCTGCGGGCGCTGGTCTACTATGTCGAGGAGACGCAGTTGCACAATCTCGATGCTCCTCGCCGGCCGCTCAAGCGCTCGCAATCGGAAGCCTACACTCACGCCTGGGAGCGCCATCCGCATGGCGACCACGACGATACGCCGCCGGAGTGGCGAGAGTACAAGTAGTGCCGTCGGATGAACGACGCCCAGTTGCTGCGCTACAGCCGCCACATCCTGCTCGACGAAATTGGCATTGCGGGCCAGCAACGTCTGCTCGATGCCAGCGCACTGGTCGTCGGTGCCGGCGGCCTGGGGTCGCCGGCGGCGCTTTATCTCGCTTCGGCCGGTGTCGGGCGGATCACGCTGGCCGACGGCGATACAGTGGACCTGACCAATTTGCAACGCCAGATCCTGCATACCCTTGACCGCGTCGGCCAGGCGAAAGCCCTGTCCGGACAGACGGCATTGCGAGGCATCAACCCGGACGTACAGGTCGTCGCACTCACCCGCCGCCTGTCCGGCGAGGAATTGGCGGCACGGGTCGCCGAAGCCGATGTGGTGCTCGATTGCTGCGACAACTTCGCCACCCGACACGCGGTCAATCGAGCCTGCGTCGAACACGGAAAACCACTGGTTTCCGGAGCAGCGATCCGTTTTGCCGGACAACTGACCGTGTTCGACAGCCGACGCGACCGGTCGCCGTGCTACAACTGCCTGTTTCCGGAGGGCGACGACGTCGAAGAGCCGCGTTGTGCCGTGACGGGAGTCTTCGCGCCGCTGACCGGAGTCATCGGCGCCATGCAAGCCGGCGAAGCGCTGAAAATCCTCGTCGGTACCGGCGAAGTGGCCCTGGGACGCTTGTGGCTGCTCGACGGCTTGTCGATGGAATGGCGCAGCGTGAAGTACGGCCGCGATCCGGCGTGCGCGGTCTGTTCCCCGCCGTGCGTCAGCTAAAGCGCGCCAGCAGTCGCCAATCGGCTCCCACTGGACGAAGATCGCGAATCGACAGTTCGCGCCGGCCGGCGAGCGCTTCGAGTGGCGGCAGATCGAACATCCCGCGCGCCGCGTCACCGATCAGGCAGGGCGCCAGGTAAAGCAGCAGTTCGTCCACCAGACCCGCCCCGAGCAGCGCACCGCTGAGTCCGAAACCGGCCTCGGCATGTACTTCGTTGACGCCGCGCCGGGCAAGTTCGACGAGCAGTGACGGCAGATCGACCCGCCCCTGCGGCCCGGGCAGCAGCAGCACTTCGGCACCCCGCCGAGCCAGCGCGTCGCTCCTCGCCGGATCGTCCAGGGCGGCGGCGACCAGTACCCGGCCGTCGCGCAGCAGCCTGGCCTCGGGTGACAACTCGAGCCGACTATCCACCACGACTTTCATGGGCGGGTGAAAACCGGCGTCCAGTTCGTCGACGCCACGCACATTGAGTTGCGGATCGTCGTGGCGGACGGTACCGATGCCGGTCAAAATGGCGCACGCGCGCGCGCGCCAGCGATGCCCGTCCTGGCGGGCTGCCGAACCGGTCAGCCACTGGCTGGCGCCATTCCTGAGCGCCGTCTTGCCGTCGAGGCTGGCGGCCAGCTTGAGGCGCAGCCACGGCCGGCAACGTGTCATGCGGGCGACGAAACCGAGATTGACTTCAGCCGCTTCGGCCGCCAGCAAGCCGCAGTCGACGCGTAGCCCGGCGGCCTGCAAGCTGGCCAGCCCTCGCCCGGCGACTTGCGGATTGGGGTCCGGCATGGCGGCGACGACGCGCGCCACGCCGGCCGCCAGCAGGGCGTCGACGCAAGGCGGCGTGCGTCCGTGGTGGGAACAGGGTTCGAGCGTGACGTAGACGGTGGCGCCGCGCGCGCTGTCACCGGCCGCCTGCAGGGCGTGGACTTCGGCATGCCGGCCGCCGGCCCGCCGGTGCCAGCCTTCGCCGACGATCTGTCCGGCACGGACGACGACGCAACCGACGCGCGGATTCGGCCGGGTGGTACACAGGCCCAGTTCGGCCAGACGAAGCGCGCGCGCCATGAAGTCGTGGTCGGCGGCGCTGAACGACGGGGCCATCAACGGCCAAGCGGCTGCGGCGAAAGAGAGACTTCGCGAATGACCTTGGAAAACTCGTCGACGTCCTCGAAATTCCGGTACACCGAGGCGAAGCGAACATAGGCCACCTTGTCGAGCTTCTTCAACTCGCGCATGACCATCTCGCCGATTTTTTCCGACGAGACTTCGCGCTCACCAAGGGCCAGCAGTTTTTCTTCGATACGCACGATCGCCGCCTCGACCGCCTCGACACTGACCGGCCGCTTACGCAGCGCGAGCCAGAGGCTCGCCGCCAGCTTGTCACGCTCGAAGTCGGCACGCGAGCCGTTCTTCTTGATCACTTGCGGCATTCGCAGCTCGGCCCGCTCGTAGGTGGTGAAGCGCTTGTCGCAGCGGAGGCAGCGCCGCCGCCGCCGGACCACGTCACCATCGTCGTTGATCCGCGTGTCGGCGACAGCCGTCTCGTCAGCGCCGCAGAACGGACACTTCATCCCGCCGGCGGAGCGTAAACCGGGAACTTGCGGCAGAGCGCCGCAACGTCGGCCCGCACGCGTTGCCGGACCGCTTCGTCGCCCGGGGCATCGAGCACGTCGGCGATCAGGTGCGCCACCTGCTCGGATTCGATCTCGGTGAAACCGCGCGTCGTCATCGCCGGCGAACCGATGCGGATGCCGGAAGTGACGAAGGGCTTCTGCGGATCGTTCGGGATCGCGTTCTTGTTGACCGTGATGTGCGCCGCACCCAGCGCCGCTTCGGCGTCCTTGCCGGTAATCTCCTTGGCGCGCAAGTCGACCAGGAAGACATGCGATTCGGTGCGGCCGGAAACGATGCGCAGCCCGCGCCCTTCCGAGAGCACGCGCGACAGGACGCGGGCGTTGGCGACGACCTGCTCCTGGTAGGAGCGGAAGTCGTGTGACAGGGCCTCCTTGAAGGCGACGGCCTTGGCGGCGATGACATGCATCAGCGGCCCTCCCTGCAGACCGGGAAAAATCGCCGAGTTGATCGCCTTTTCATGCTCGGCCTTCATCAGAATGACACCGCCGCGCGGCCCGCGCAGTGTCTTGTGCGTCGTCGAGGTCACCACATCGGCGTGCGGCACCGGGTTCGGGTAGCAGCCGGCGGCGATGAGGCCGGCGTAATGCGCCATATCGACCATGAAGATGGCGCCGATTTCCTTGGCTACTTTGGCGAAACGCTCGAAGTCGATGCGCAGCGAATACGCCGAGGCACCAGCGATCAGAATGCGCGGCCTGTGCTCACGCGCCAGCGCCGCCATCTTTTCGTAATCGATCGCCTCGTTGTGGTCGAGACCGTAGGCCACCACCTTGAACCATTTGCCCGACATGTTGAGCGGCATGCCATGGGTCAGATGCCCGCCTTCGGCCAGGCTCATTCCCATGATCGTGTCGCCCGGTTTGGCGAAGGCCATCAGGACCGCCTGGTTGGCCTGTGACCCGGAGTTGGGCTGGACGTTGGCCGCCTCGGCGTTGAACAGCTTCTTCAGGCGGTCGATCGCCAGTTGCTCGACGACATCGACATGCTCGCAGCCGCCGTAGTAACGCTTGCCGGGATAGCCTTCGGCGTACTTGTTCGTCAGTTGCGAACCTTGCGCGGCCATGACCGCATGGCTGACGTAATTCTCCGAGGCGATGAGTTCGATATGCCCTTCCTGGCGGCGATTTTCGTGCTCGATCGCCTGCCAGATCTCGGGATCAATTTTCGCCAGGGTATCTTTAGCAGAAAACATCGTGCACCTCGCAAGCCTTGAAGGGACGGCGATTGTAGCATGCCACCGCTTGCCCGATCGGCGGCAAGCCTGCTATCTTCGGGGAGCAAGTAACGGAAGCGGATCGATGCCCAGCAAACTGATTACCACCTGGAGCGAGCACGACAGCGCAGTTCAGGAAATCCTCGACCTGTCGTCGGCCGCGCTGCTCGTTTTCGACGAAAGCCTGTCGCCTCTCAAGCTCGAACGCCGCGCGCGGATCGCCGCACTGCAACGCCTGCTGAGTGCGCGGCAAGCCGCGACACGACTGACCTTCGTCGTCCAGAAGCCGGACTTCGTTCGTCAGTACAGCCCGCAACTGATGGAACTTCTGACCATTTACTCGCCGACCTTGACCATCCTTCAAGCGCCACCGCATCTCGATTCGCTCAAGGATTCGTTGCTCATCGCCGACTCCCGGCACGCCCTCGTGCGCTTCCATCGCGATCATCCCAGAGCCCGGCTGATCATCGACGACAGCGAGGAGGTCGCGCCCTACCAGCAACGCTTCGAAGAGATCCTCGGCGAGGGCGGCGATCCGCTGAGTCCGACGACGCTCGGGTTGTAAGCCCGGCGAGGACCGCGCCACTGCCGGCGACGACGCTGCCCGGGGATGGCGTTCGCCGGCGCGGGAGGCTAAACTGGTGGGTTTCCTGATGAGGACCCGATCTTGAAGCGCTCGCGCGCCAATCTGCTGCTGCTCGCTGTCGCCCTGATCTGGGGCTCGGCCTTTGTCGCTCAGGTCGAGGGCATGGCCGGCGTCGAACCGCTGACCTTCACCGGCGTTCGTTTCCTTCTCGGGGCGGCGATCGTCGCCCCGCTCGCCTGGCGCGAGTGGTACGCGCTGTCCTCGTGCGGCACGCAACCGCTGCCCCGCGACGCGCTACAGGTCGCCGCCCTGGGTGTGCTGCTGATGCTCGGCGCGGTCTTCCAGCAGGTCGGCCTGACCAGTACGACGGTAACCAACGCCGGCTTCCTGACCGCGCTCTACGTGCCGCTGGTGCCGCTCCTTGCCTGGCTGATCCTGCGCACCCGGCCGCACTGGTCGGTCTGGCCGACGTCGATCGGCTGCCTGGGCGGCACCTGGTTGCTGTCGGGGGCGGCGACGCTGGCGCCCGTCGTCGGCGACGCCTGGGTAATCGCCAGCAGCCTGTTCTGGGCCCTGCACGTCCTGCTCGTCGGACGCGTCGCCGAACGCCTGGCGGCGCCATTCCTGGTCGCCTGCGGGCAGTTCCTGGTTTGCGGGCTGATCAGCCTGGTCTGCGCCGGGCTCAGCGAAACGATCACCGTCACCGGACTGCGCCAGGCGGCGCTGGCCATCGTCTATGCCGGGGTGGTGTCCGTGGGCATCGGCTTTACCGCCCAAGTGGTCGGGCAGCGCTACGCCCAAGCCGCCGACGCGGCGATCATCCTGTCTGCCGAAACGGTCTTCGCGGCACTATTCGGCTTCCTGCTCATGGGCGATCGACTGAACGCGAGCGGCCTTGCCGGCTGTGCGCTGATTCTGGTCTGCATCATCATTGTGCAGATCGCGCCGTTGACGGTAGCCGGCAGATCGACCGGCGAATCGACGGTGCTGGATTGCCGCCCTCGATCCCGTCACCCGTAGCTCGCCGGTGTCGGCACACCGCCCCCGGCTGGGGCCATCTCAATAGCCGTGCCGCACCTGCGACAGGAAGGACTTGGCGCGATCGTGCTCGGGATTGGCGAAGAAGCGCTCGGGAGTCGTGTCCTCGAGAATCACTCCTTCGTCGAAGAAAATGATGCGATCGGCGACTTCGCGCGCAAAGCCCATCTCGTGCGTGACGACGAGCATGGTGATGCCGCTGTAGGCCAGTTCGCGCATCACCGCCAGGACTTCATTGACCATTTCGGGGTCGAGCGCCGAGGTCGGCTCGTCGAACAGCAGAACTTTCGGGTCCATCGCGAGCGCGCGCGCGATCGCCACCCGTTGCTGCTGGCCTCCCGAGAGCTGGACCGGGTATTTCGCCGCCTGGTTCTTCAGGCCGACCCGTTCGAGCAGGCTCATCGCCTTGCTTTCGGCGTCCTCCCGTCGCATCTTCCGGACCCGCATCGGGGCCAGCGAAACGTTGCGCAGAATAGTCAGGTGCGAGAACAGGTTGAAGCTCTGAAAGACCATCCCGACTTCGCGCCGGATGGCATCGAGATTTTTCAGGTTGTCGTTGAGGACGATCCCGTCAACGACGATCTCGCCCGAGTCATGCATCTCGAGGCGGTTCAGGGTACGCAGGAAAGTCGATTTCCCGGAGCCCGACGGACCGACGATCGCCGTCACCTGCCCCTCGTAGAAAGTCGCCGAAACGTCCTTCAACGCATGAAAAGCGCCGAAACGCTTGTCGACCCGCCGTGCCTCGATGATCGGGCGGAGTTCGCCGTTCATTCGTCAGGCCTCGCTAACGTTTCTGGCCGACATCGAGCTGAGCCTCGAGGGCGGCCGTCAGCGTGGTGAAGGCCGTGGTCAGTATCAGATAGATCGCGGCGACAGTGATGAAAACCGGTATCGGCTGATAGCTCTCGGCCTGCACCCGGTAACCGACCATCGTCAGTTCGACGACGCTGATCGCGTAGGCGAGCGACGAATCCTTGACCAGCGACGCCAGGTTGTTGGCCAGCGCCGGCAGTGCGACGCGCATGCTCTGCGGCAGGACGACGTCCATGAAGGTCTGTATCGGTGTCAGCCCGAGCGCGCGCGCGGCTTCCACCTGGCCGTGCGGAACGGCCAGAATCCCGGCCCGGACGCACTCGGTGTTGTAGGCCCCGACGTTGAGCGACAGGGCGATCGCCGCGCAGGCGAAATCCGACAGTTCGATGCCCTCCGGCATGAGCAGCGGAAAGGCCAGCCAGACGAACAGGATCTGCAGCAGCAGAGGAGTGCCGCGAATCAGCCAGACGTAGCTGTCGCACAACCAGCGCAGCGGCCCGAAGCGCGACAGCTTGCCCAGCCCGGCCAGGACGCCGATCACGACGCCGACGCTGCCGGCAATCAGGGTCAGGCCAACGGTAATCCGCGCCCCTTCGACGAACTGATCGGCCGCCGGACCGATCGGTGCCGGTGCCGCGGACAGCGGCACCGCCATTCCCCAAAGAAAGACGAGCAGGCCGATCATGGCGGCGAACATCGCCCAGCCGGGGTATCGCTTGGTCCAGTTCATGCGGCGGGAAGTCGCCTCACCGGGCTCAGGAACGACAAGAAACGTCTTCCTTGAAATACTTCTCCGACAGCGCCTTGTAGGTGCCGTCCTTCATCACCTCGCCGAGCGCCTGGTTGAGCTGCGCGGCCAGATCCTTGTTGTTTTTGCGCAGAATCATCGAGACGCGCTCGACGAATACCAGTTCGCCCGCCGTGATGCCGGCCTCCGGGTTCTTGTCGAGTGTCGCCTTGACCGTGAATTTGTCGGAGATCCACGCGTCGACCTTGTTCGCACGCAGCGCGGCGAACGCCTCCGGATCGCCCTTGTAGGTCTTGATCGTCTTGATTCCTTTGACTTTCTTGGCGGCGTCGGCGTAGCTGGTGGCCAACTGCACGGCAACCGTCTTGCCGGACAACGCGGTGACGGTCAGCGGACCGTCCTTGTGGGCGGCAATCTGTCCGCCGGTGCAGTAGTGGGGATTGGCAAAATCGACCGACTTGGCGCGCTCTTCGGTGTAACCGTGCGAAGCGATGGCGAAATCGAAACGGTCCTGCTTGAGCGCCGCGATCTGTCCGTCGAAGGGAACGACCCGCCACTCGAGTTTCAGTCCGAGCTTCTTGGCGATGGCTTCCGCCAGTTCGACTTCGAAGCCGGTCAGCTTCGGGCCGTCGTAGTAATTGAACGGCTGGAATCCCCCTTCTGTAGCCGCAATGAGCGTCCCGGACTGCTTGATGGCATTCCATTCGCGAGCCTCGGTCGGACCGGCAAGTATCAGCGAGAACGGAATGACGGCACTCAACAACCTGGCGAGAAAACGCATGACACCTCCTCTGTTGATAAAGATCAGACGTCGCAAACAAGACATCGCCGTCACCATACGCCATCATGCTGGCCCAACCGCGTCGGCGAAGACGGCGCACAGAGTACAACAAACAGGCGTCGAGGAGAGCAACAATTGTGCGTGGCGCGGCAGGGGAATGCACGCGATGTGGCACGCGACCCGAAAGTACGACCGGCGACACCTTTTTTCCACCTCGCCCGCGACAACGAACAGGCCCCTTCCCCTGGTCCGTCGGCCGCTGACCCAAGGGTTGCGCAAGCGCCAGGAGCACCCCGGGGCACAGTCTGGCAAGGTCTCGTTCCGGACGCCCGCGCGCGCAACTCGCCCGCGCGCCGACGCTAGGCGACAGTGAGCTTGGCCGGGACAAGCCAGAAGAACGGCAGCTTTCCTGCGGCTGCCCGGTTGGCAAAGTCCCGCACGGCGTCGCTATTCCGTCGGGAACCCGGCATCCTCGATACACTGCCGGATGTCGCTTTCGGCGACCATGGCCGTGTGCTCGATGGTCGCCTCGCCGGTTGCCAAGGAAACCTCGACGTAAGCGATGCAGGGCAGATCCTGGATAGCATTCATGACGCTGCGCAGACAGTCGTCGGATGTCATCCCGATGATTTTGAGTGTGGTGGTCGGCACGATCTTTCCTCGGTTTCTTCCTTTGCAGCGCCACTCTTAGCGGTCCTCTTCCCACCGCCTCGCCGGGCGACCGCCGTTCCTATTCGAAGCAAAAGACGTCCAGTTTATTGCCATCCAGATCGCGAAAATAGCCGGCATAAAAACCCTCGCCGCGCGGCCCGACCGCTCCCTCGTCCTTGCCGCCCAGTTCGAGCGCCCTGGCATGGACGCGCTGCACCTTCTCGCGCGAGTCAACGATCAGCGCCACCATGACGCCGTTACCAACCGTCGCCGCTGCGCCATCAAAGGGGGTCATCACGCAGAGGCTCGGCTTGTTCTGAGCGACCCCCCAGGCAATGCCGCGCGGAAACTCCCATAGTCGCCTGGCGCCGATTTCGCCCAACAACGCATCGTAAAAAGCCGCCGCCCGCGGCAGGTCGTTGGTTCCCAACGTTACGTAGCCAATCATTCGTCTCTCCTTTCGTGGTCTAACACGCGACAGTCTAAGCCAATTGCCAGCCAAGGTATCGCCTGGCAGGCAGCGTGGACGATCGCCGTGTCGGCGAACGCCGTCCCGGCCCTTGTGCCAAACTCGGATGCGACGGACAATCAAGCTCGTGCCAGCGGGCGTGCCCCGGCCGGTCGGCGGCGGTGAAGAAGCGGACGAAAACGTGTCAGGTATCGAGGTGAACGGGTGATGTTGGCGGCCGAAAGTATTCGGAAACACTTGCTGCGCTGGCGTCGTGCCCTGCACCAGCGCCCCGAGACGGCATTCGAGGAGCGGCGGACCGCCCGTTTCGTGATGAACGAACTGCGCCGCCTGGAGATCCCCTACGAGTACGGCGGGGTCGGCGGCGGGATCGTCGCGCGGCTGCGCGGCGTCCACTCCCCGACGCCGGCGGTCGCCTTGCGGGCCGAACTGGACGCTTTGCCGATCGCCGAACAGACCGGCCTCGCGTTCGCTTCGCGGCATCCCGGACGCATGCATGCCTGCGGTCACGACGGCCACATGGCGATGGTGCTTGGCGCCGCCACGCTGCTCAAGAGAAGCCCGCCAGCGGGCGATGTCGTCTTGATTTTCCAACCCGCCGAAGAGGGGGGTTGCGGCGCCAAAGTGATGATCGAAGCGGGAGCTCTCGACGGCGTAGCAATGATTTTTGGCGGCCATCTGACGTGCCACTATGCCACCGGGCAAGTCATGGCCGCCTGCGGACCGGTTTGTGCCCAGGCCGACCGCTTCCGCATCCGTGTCTACGGCCGCGGTGGTCACGGGGCGCGCCCGCACGAAGCAAGCGATGCGCTGGTCGCCAGCGCCGCGTTGGTGGGAGGCCTGCAGACGCTGGTTTCGCGGGAAGCCAACCCGCTCGACCCGTCGGTCGTCACCGTCGGCACGCTGCAGGCGGGTAGCGCGGCAAACACCATCGCTCACGAAGCCGTGCTCGATGGCACGATTCGCAGCACCCGACCCGCAACCCGGCAGCGTCTCGTGGCCGGACTAGAACGCATGTGCCGGGCGCTCGGCGAGGCCTACCAGACGCGAATCGAGGTCGAGTTTTCGGAACCCTATCCGCCGGTAGTCAACACGCCACGTGAGACCACGCTGGCGCGACGGGCCGCGGCCTCGGTGGTGGGCCGCGATAGCGTCTTGACCAACGAGTTGCCGAGCATGGGCGCCGAGGACTTTTCCTTCTACCTGGCAAGGGTACCGGGTTGTTTCGTGCGCTTCGGCGGGCGCGGGCCGAATGCGCCGAACCTGCCACTGCACAGTCCGCAGTTCGATTTCGACGAAACGGCGCTGGTCGTCGGCGCCAGCTATTTCGACGCCATAGCGCGACTCGCCCTGACCGAAAGCGGCTCACCGTCCGCTCCATAGGGTCGGCGCCCGCCGTGCCCGACTACAGCATGTGGTCGAGAAACGCTCGGGTGCGCGGGTGCGCTGGAGACGCGAACAGGTCTCTCGCCGGCCGCGCTTCGACTATCTCGCCGCCGTCCATGAATACCACGCGGCTCGCCACCTCGCGCGCAAAAGCCATTTCGTGGGTGACGACCAGCATCGTCATGTGTTCTTCCGCCAGTTCGCGGATGGTGCGCAGAACTTCGCCGGTGAGTTCCGGGTCGAGTGCCGACGTCGGCTCGTCGAACAACATGATGTCGGGTTCCATGGCCAGCGCGCGGGCGATGGCGACGCGCTGTTTCTGGCCGCCGGAAAGTCGCGACGGGTAGCTTTCCCGTTTGTCGAGCAAGCCCACCTTGCGTAGCAAGTCCTCGGCTTGCGGGACGATCTCGTCGCGCCGCAGGCCCTTGACCGTGATCGGCGCCTCGATGACATTCTGCAACACCGTCAGATGGGGAAACAGGTTGAAGTGCTGGAAGACCATTCCCATCCGGCGGCAAATGCGCCGGCTAGTGGCGTCGGACGAGTAGCGGCAGACTCCGTCGGCGTCGGTGGCGACCAGCGTTTCGCCCTCGATGTCGATACGGCCGCGGTCTATCGTTTCGAGGTGGTTGAGGCAGCGCAGGAAAGTGCTTTTCCCCGAGCCCGACGGACCGATCACGGCCACCACTTCGCCTCGCTCCACGTCGAGCGAGACGCCGCGGAGCACTTCGACCGCGGCGAAGCGCTTGTGCAGGTCGCGTGCCTCGATCATCGGACTAGCCATCGTAGACCGCCAACTTCCTTTCCAGACGCTGGAAGCCGACCGTCAGGACCAGCGTCATCAGCAGATAGAAGGCGGCTGCAACGACGAAGGGCATCGTCGTGAAGTCACGCTGGACGATGCCACGCGCGGCACGCAGCAGATCGTTCATGGCCAGAACGTAGATCAACGAAGTATCCTTGACCAGCGTGATCGTCTCGTTGCTCATCGGCGGCAGGATGCGTTTGAGCACCTGCGGCAGGACGATGCGTCGCATCGTCTGCACGTAGGTCAATCCGAGAACCCGTGCACCTTCGTACTGACCCCGATCGATCGACTGGATGCCAGCACGGAAGATCTCCGCGAAGTAGGCCGCGTAGTTGAGGACGAAGGCGACGATGGCCGCCGGAAAGTCCGGCAGGCGGACGCCGATCACCGGGACGAAAGGTAACGCGAAATAAATGAACAGCATCTGCAGCATCAGCGGCGTGCCGCGCATCAGCCAGAGGTAGCCATTGACCAGGCCGCCCAGCGCCGTGCAGCGCGAAATTCGGGCGAGCGCCAGCAACAGGCCGAGCGGGACGGCAAGAACGAAGCTGATCAGAAAAACCTGCAGCGTTACCGCCGTGCCCTCGAGCAGAGGGCCGAGAATCTCGAGCAGATAGCTCACGCACGGCTACTTCTTGACGATGTCCTTGCCGAACCACTTGGTCGAAATGGCCGCCGCGGACCCGTCTTTCTTCATCTCGTCGAGCGTCTTCTGCAACTTGGCCATCAGTTCGGTGTCGTCCTTGCGGGTGCCGACGCCATAATCCTCGGTACCGAAGTTCTCTTCGAGGATGCGGTAGTCGCCCGGTTTCTTGGTCGTATAGTAGCGACCGACGACCTCGTCGACCACCAGCGCGTCGAGTCGGCCAGCGCTGAGATCCATCAGCGCCGTCACGTTGTCGCCGAACTTCTTCAGTTCCTTGAGCGACTTGGCTGTCGCCGCATCCTTCTCGACGGCCTCGATGGCGCTGCTGCCGTCCTGCACGCCGACCACCTTGCCGGCCAGGTCGGCCTTGTTCTTGACCGGCGACTTGTCGGTGACGACGATGATCTGACGGTTTTCCAGGTAGGGCGCGGTGAACAGAATCTTTTCCTTGCGCGCCTCGGTAATCGTCAGTCCGTTCCACAGCACATCGACGCGCTTGCTATTCAACTCGGCTTCCTTCGCGTTCCAGTCGATCGGCTTGAACGTTACTTCGGCACCGAGCCGCTTGCCGGCCTCGCCGGCCAGATCGATGTCGAAGCCGACGAGCATATTCTTCTCGTCGCGAAAACCCATCGGTGGAAAATTGTCATCCAGGCCGACGACAATAGCCGCGCGCGGTGCCGCCGGCTTGGCTTCGGAAGCGCTTTCCTTCTTGCCGCAAGCCGTGAGCAACACGCTGGCCAGCAAAACGATCGGCAGTATGACGTTCTTGATTTTCATTCTTCTTTCCTGTGAGGAGGACGATAACGACCGGACACGGCGCGGCGTACGGCTCAGAACCGGCCGCCCGACAGCCTACCCGGGGTGACGAGGGCGACAGTATACCCAAGTCGGCGATCGACCCCGACCGGAATCTGCCGCCTCGGCGCGGCGCTTTGGCCGAGCGCCGGCTTCGCTTATACTGCACGAAGTTTAGGTGCCTTGCCGGGCGGCCGCGCGGCGGGTGAAACGGGAAGCCGGTGACGTCGCGAGTCAAGGACTCGGATCAGTCCGGCGCAGCCCCCGCTGCTGTCAGCCTGACGAGTTTGCCTCATGCCACTGTGTCGGTGACACGGGAAGGTCGGCAAAGGAGAAGGAAGGCGAGCCAGAAGACCGGCCTGAACTACTGGTAGCGCCAATCCCCGGGGCACGGGAACGGTTCTGTCGACCTGCCGCAGCGCGGCTTGCCCGGTGGTCCGGCTTTCCCTCATCCCCCGCCGCGTGGTGCTGCCTGCCTGTCGCGCGAAGGAGGGACGTCATGCACATCATGGAAGGCTTTCTACCCATCGAACACGCCGTCGGCTGGACGCTGGCCGCGGCACCCTTCGTCATCGGCGGCTTGCGCGCCGTCCGGCGCAGAATCGACGAACGACCGGAGCAGCGCATGCTGCTCGGCGTCGCGGCGGCATTTACCTTCGTGCTCTCGGCCCTCAAACTGCCATCTCTCACCGGCAGTTGCTCGCACCCAACCGGCATCGGCCTGGGCGCCATCCTGTTCGGGCCGCTGATCATGGCGCCGATCGGTGGCGTGGTGCTTCTCTTTCAGGCCCTTCTCCTGGCACACGGCGGACTGACGACGCTTGGCGCCAATCTCTTTTCGATGGCCGTCGTCGGCCCGTTTGCTGCGGCTGCGGTGTTCCGCCTGGCGCGTCGCCTGAAGGTCTCGCTTGCCGTCGGTGTCTTTCTCGCCGCCAGCCTGGCCGACCTGATGACCTACATCACCACCTCGCTGCAACTCGCCTGGGCCTTCCCTGACCCGGTTGGCGGTTTCGCGGCTTCCTTCGTCAAGTTCGCCGGAGTGTTCGCGCTCACCCAGATTCCGCTGGCAATCAGCGAAGGCTTGCTGACGGTCGTCATTTTCAACGCGCTGGCGCGTTTCAACCCGCAGGAACTTCAGCAGATGAAGGTCACCGAGCCGAGCGAGTTGCGCGCGTGAAAGGCCATCGAAACCTGCTCCTGATCGTCGCCGTCGCCCTGCTGACCGCCCTGCCGCTGTGGCAGATACAGCGGCCGGAAGCGGGTCCGGACGGCAAGGTGGCGGCAATCTTTACTGGCGCGGACGAGAAGGCCAAGGCGCTGGTTGGCGAAATCGCCCCCACTTATCGGCCGTGGTTCGAGCCGCTGATGGAACCCGCCAGCGGCGAAGTGGCGGCACTGCTGTTCGCCCTGCAGGCGGCCATCGGGGCCGGCTTCATCGGCTACTACCTCGGCGTGTCGCTAACCCGCGAGAAGATGCAGCGCGCCGCGAAGGAGAAGGCGGCAACTGACGATACGCCGTGCTGATCGAAGAGTCTGCCTACAGTAACCGCTGGCGCAAGGTGTCGCCCGCCGCGAAGGGGCTTTTTGCGCTCGCCGCCCTGGTCGCCGCCTTTGCCGCGGCGACGCCCGTAACGGCCTTCATCATCGCGGCTCTCGTCGCCGGCGCCACCGTCGGCGGCGCGCAGGTAGCGCCCGGCCGTTATTTCCGCGTCGCGCTGCCGGCCCTGATCTTTCTTGCCGCGGGCTGTCTGTCGCTTGCCTTCTCTATCGACTGGAACATCACGCGCGGCGACCTCCTGATCCAGTTGGCGCCGGACGGTCTGCACACGGTGGCGGCAGTCGGCGCGCGTTCGCTTGGTGCGCTGGCGGCACTGCTCTTCCTGGCGCTGACGACCCCGCTGATCGACCTGGTCGCCCTGCTCCGCCGCCTGCGCACCCCGGAGGCGCTGCTCGATATCATGGTCCTCTGCTACCGCATGCTCTTCGTCTTTTCGACGGCGGTACACGACACGGTGACGGCTCAGTCGGCGCGCCTGGGATATGCGACGCCGCGCCTTGTCATCCGCTCGCTCGGCGGACTGGTGGCCAATCTCACGCTGCAAGTCTGGCAGCGTGCGCACACCCTGCACGTCGCCGCGCAGGCGCGCAACAACGATGGTCCGTTGCGTTTCCTGCAGGCGTCATTCGACAACGCGGCTCGCGACCTGAAAATCGCCTTCGCCGCCGGTGCGGCGCTGGTTCTGCTCAGTCTGTGGCTGAGATGATGTCGACCATGAACGAGCGGCCGACGGCCACGCTACTCGCCCTCGACCAGATCCGTTTCGCCTATCCCGACGGCAGCATCGGCCTCGACGGCTGTTCGCTCGCCATCCGGCGCGGCAGCCGCAACGCGCTGCTCGGCGCCAACGGCTCGGGCAAGACGACCGTGTTTCACCACACCAACGGGTTGCTGCGACCGCAGTCCGGACAGATCTGGTACGCCGGACAGGCGATCGATTACAGTCGTAGCGGATTGCGCCGGCTACGCAGCAAGGTCGGCCTGGTCTTCCAGAATCCCGACCACCAGATCTTCTCGGCCAGCGTGCAGGAGGACGTTTCCTTCGGTCCGTACAACCTCGGTCTGGATGACGCCACGGTACGCGAGCGGGTGGCCGCCTCCTTGCTGGCCGTCGGCATGTCCGGCTTCGCCGACAAGGCCGTTCACCACCTGAGCTTCGGCCAGAAAAAGCGCGTCTGCATCGCTGGCGTGCTGGCCATGGAGCCGGAACTGTTGATCCTCGACGAACCGATGGCCGGCCTCGACTACCGTATGCAGGAAGAGTTGCTGGCCGTGCTCGACGGACTGCACGCGCGCGGCATCACCCTCTTGCTCGCCACGCACGATATCGACTTCGCCTACCGCTGGGCCGATCACATCCACCTGATGCGCGCCGGCCGTTGTGTCGCGTCGCTCGACGCGCCGCGCCTCGCCGACTACGCCGGCCAACTGTCGGCGCTGGGCTTGCCGCTGCCCGCGGTCATTGCCCTGCAACACGGACTGATGCGACGTGGGCTGCTGGCCGTCGAGCAGCGACCGCGCAGTTGTGCCGAACTGCTGACCATGCTGGAAACCGCGCGCTTGGGCAAGGGCGACGGGAATTAGAAAAAGGCGGCACCCGAAGGTGCCGCCTCCCCCACTCCTCCATCGAGAGTGCGCGGAATCGGTCAGTCCGCCCGGCGACGGGTCAGGATCAGACCGATACCGGCCAAGCCGAGGCCCAGCAAGGCCAGCGATCCAGGTTCCGGCACCGGAGTGCCATCGAACGAGACTTCGCCGACCATGATCCACGGTTCGAAGGTTTGCTGGAAAAACTGCAGGTTGACGCTCGATCCGGTGATGCCGAGACCGGAAAACGTGTAGGCGCGTGGCGCCGGATCGCTGCCATCCAGCGGGATGGCATAGCTGGTGCCATCGATGACGACCGACGCGGGATGCCAGACGCCACCCGCCCCAAGCGAGGCATCGACCCAGACCGTGATCGAATTCACCGAAACCGTGCGGCCAAAGTTGAAGCTGACCTGCGGGTTGGTCTGGCCCGGGTAAAGCGCGTTCTGGTTGCTGTCCCAGCCAACCCACGGCGTGTTCTCGCCATACTGATTCCAGTTGAGTCCCGGCAGGACGCCATCGGTCAACTTGCCCGTGCCGCCGCTCAAGGCGGCATTGGTCGTGTCGCAGACACCGGCGCAAGCGGAATAACTGAAGTCGCGATAGTTGAAGGTACCGTGCGCGCCGTTGTTCATCGCGTAACTGGCGACCGTCAAGGGTGCCGCGAAACCGGCTTCCGGAGTGAGCGTCAAGGCGACAAGGGCAGCGCCGGCAGCCATGGCAAACAAGCCGGGTTTTGCAGAGTGTTTCACGTCAGGTTCTCCTGGTCTCGCCGACGAGACGACAATTGGTCGGATGGTCATGAATTGCGCCGTTACAAATCTTCAAGCAAAAACTACGCCATTTATTGATTCGACAATTTATACATGAACTTAAGTCAGGTTAACGAGAATATGGCGGGATGAGTGTAAGATTTTTCGACAAGGCGCGGCCGCTACCGAGCGAAGGTTTCGCCAGACAACTCGAGGACGGACCTTGCCGGCACGTCGCCGGGGAGCGATCCCGGACGAACGCGGAAACCGGCTAGGCCGCGGCGCGTCTCGCCAGCCAGTCGCCAACGGCCAGACCGGTGCCGAAATCCCAGGCTTTGAGCTTGTCCGGCGTGATCAGCCGAAACTCGGCGAGTTCCTCGTTGAGACGGATCTCGCCGCCAGCGACGACGTGATAAGCGATGATCACCTCATGCTTGCGAGCGAACGGATAGACGCCGATCAAAGTCATGGCGACCGCCTCGAGGTTCAGTTCCTCCCTGACCTCACGCGCCACCCCGGCTGCCGGATCCTCGTCTCGCTCGAGGAAACCGGTGATCAAACCGAAAGCACCCACCGCCCAGGCGTGGTTGCGCGCGAGAAGGATGTGGCCATCGTATTCGACGAGCGCCGCCAGCACTGGGGCGGGATTGTCCCAGTGCACAAAGCCGCAGGCGGCGGCGCAAGTCAGCCGCCGCCTGCCGGCCAGTTCGCTGTCGACCAAGCGCGCGCCGCAACACGGACAGAACTGCCAGCGGCTCGTCATGTCTCCCGTGCCAATTCGCGGATGTCTCCCACCAGGCGATCGACGGTTTCCGGCGTCGTATCCCAGGCACACATGAAGCGCGCTCCGCCGGCCCCGATGAAGTTGTAGAACAACCAGCCACGCGCGCGCAGACCTTCTTCGACCCGGCTCGGCAGGCGGACGAAGACGCCGTTGGCGTCCACCGGAAAAAGCGCCGGCAAACCGGCGACTTCGGCCAGCCCGGCGGCCAGCCGCCTGGCCATCGCGTTGGCATGGGCGGCATGACGCAACCAGGCGCCGTTTTCGAGAATACCCAGCCACGGCGCCGAAAGAAAGCGCATTTTCGAGGCGAGCTGGCCGGCCTGCTTGCAGCGGTAGGAAAAATCCTCCGCCAGGCGGCGGTCGAAGAAGATTACCGCCTCGCCAACCGGCAAGCCCATCTTGGTGCCGCCGAAGCACAGCACGTCCACACCGGCCCGCCAGCTCAATTCGGCCGGACTCAAGCCGAGGCCGGCCACCGCATTGGCAAAGCGGGCGCCATCCATGTGGACGCGAAGACCGTGTTCGCGCGCCGCATCGGCAAGGGCGCGCAACTCGTCCGGGCGATAGACGGTGCCGACTTCGGTCGCCTGCGTCAGCGTCACGACTTTCGGCTTCGGGTAGTGGATGTCGCAACGTCGGGTCACGGCATCGACGATCGCCGCCGGCGTCAGTTTGCCCTGCTCGCCACTCACCGCCAGCAACTTCGCGCCGTTTGAAAAAAACTCCGGCGCCCCGCATTCGTCGGTCTCGACGTGCGCCACCTGGTGACAGATCACGCTGTGATACGACTGGCAGAGAGCGGCGAGCGCCAGCGAGTTGGCCGCCGTGCCGTTGAAAACGAAGTAGACGTCGCAAGCGGTCTCGAACAGCTCGCGCAGACGATCGGCCACCTGCCGCGTCCACTCGTCGTCGCCGTAGGAACGAACGTGGCCCTCGTTGGCCGCGAGCATTGCCGTCAGGGCTTCCGGGCAAACGCCGGCGTAGTTGTCACTGGCAAAGTGTTGCATCGACGGCTTCCGAAAGTCGGCCTCGCCGGGGACAAACCGACGCTGCCGTGGCAAGCGGCTGGCTCAAGCCCGGCCGGCCGAACCAATCGACGGCGGTATCGCGGCCGCGGGCTTCACTTGCCGAATCGATCAAAGGCGCTGCTCGACCCAGGCACGCACCGTGGCGAGAGCCGCCGGCAGCTTGGCGGGATCGCCGCCGCCGGCCTGCGCCATGTCCGGACGTCCGCCGCCTTTGCCGCCGACCTGTCGCGCGACCATGTTGACCAGTTCGCCAGCCTTGATCCTGCCCGTCAGGTCGGCGGTCACGCCGGCGATCAGCGTCACCCTGCCATCGCCGGCCGAAGCCAGCACGACGGCCGCGCTCTTCAGCTTGTCGCGCAGCTTGTCGATCGTCGAGCGCAGCGCGTCGACGTCGGCGCCTTCCATGACCGCCGCCAGGACGTAGGCCCCCCTGACCTCGACCGCCTGGGCAAGCAGATCGCTTCCTTGTGCCGAGGCCAGTTTGGCGCGCAGACGAGCGAGCTCCTTTTCAAGCGAGCGGACGTTGTCCAGCGTCTGCGCAAGCTTCGCCGGCACCTCCGAGAACGGCGCCTTGACAGCGGCCGCCGCCGCAGAGAGCAGCGCCTGCTGTTCTTGCACGAGAGTCAGCGCGTTGTCGCCGGTCACTGCCTCGACGCGCCGGACACCGGCAGCGACGCCGGTTTCGGCGACGATCTTGAACAGGCCGATGTCGCCGCTGCGCTTGACATGCACCCCGCCGCACAGTTCCTTCGACGAACCGATCGTCAGGACACGCACGTCGTCGCCGTATTTTTCGCCGAACAGCATCATTGCACCCGACCGCTTCGCTTCCTCGATCGGCATGATCCGCGCCTCGCTCGCGACGTTGGCGAGAATCTCGCGGTTGACCATGAGCTCGACGCGGCGAATCTCGTCGGCGGTCATCGGCGCATTGTGCGCGAAATCGAAGCGCGTCTTCTCGGGATCGACCAGCGAGCCCTTTTGCTGCACATGGCTGCCCAGCACTTCGCGCAAGGCCTTGTGCATCAGGTGCGTTGCCGAGTGGTTGCGCACGATGCGCGCGCGGGCGACGGCATCGACCTTCGCCGCAACGCCGTCGCCAAGGCCGATCACGCCGGTCCGCACGACCCCCTGATGACCAAACACCGCGGCCTGGATCTTCTGCGTGTCCTCGACGGCGAAAATGCCGCGCGCCGTCTGCAACACCCCACGATCGCCCACCTGGCCGCCCGATTCCGCGTAGAACGGCGTCTGGTCGAGAACGACGACGCCGATTTCCCCTTCCCGGAGTTCGTCGACCGGGCTGCCGTCGCGATACAGCGCCACGACCTGGCCATCGAAATCGAGCGTCTCGTAACCGTAAAAAGCGGTCGCCGGACCGCTGTAGTCGAGCGCTGTCGCCAGCCGGAACTTGCCGGCCGCGCGCGCCTGCTCCCGCTGCTGCGCCATCGCCGCGTCGAAAGCCGCGACGTCGACACTCACCCCGCGCTCGCGGCAGACGTCGGCCGTCAGGTCGAGCGGAAAACCGAAGGTATCATGCAGCTTGAACGCCGTGGCGCCGTTGAAAACGCCCTTGCCGCCGAGTTCGGCCAGTTCGCCTTCGAGGATGCTCATGCCGTGCTCTATGGTTTCGAAGAAGCGCATTTCTTCCTGTCGCAGCACCTCGCCGACGCGCGCCTGGCTGGCGACCAGTTCCGGATACGCCGACCCCATCTCGGCCACCAGATCGGGCACCATGCGGTGGAAGAAGGCGGACCGCGCACCGAGCTTGTAGCCGTGACGTATGGCGCGCCGGATGATGCGCCGCAGGACGTAGCCGCGACCTTCGTTGCCCGGAATCACACCGTCGGCGATCAGGAACGAGCAAGCGCGGATGTGATCGGCCAGCACGCGCAGCGACGGGCTGTCGAGGTCGCTGGACGCCGTTTCGCGCGCCGCCGCTTCGATCAGCCGGACGAAGAGGTCGATTTCGTAATTGCTATGCACGTGCTGCAAAACCGCCGCCGTACGCTCGAGCCCCATGCCGGTATCCACCGACGGCTTGGGCAGCGGATGCATGACGCCTGCTTCATCGCGATTGAACTGCATGAAGACGTTGTTCCAGATCTCGATGTAACGGTCGCCGTCTTCGTCGGCGGAGCCCGGCGGGCCGCCCGCGATGCCTTCACCATGGTCGTAGAAAATTTCCGTGCACGGACCGCAGGGTCCAGTGTCGCCCATCATCCAGAAATTGTCGGAGGCGTAGCGTGCGCCCTTGTTGTCGCCGATGCGCACCACCCGCTCGGCCGGCACCCCGATCTCCCGCGTCCAGATGTCGTAGGCTTCGTCGTCTTCGGCATAGACGGTCACCCACAGCCGATCGGGCGGCAACCCGTAGACCTCGACCAGCAGTTCCCAGGCATAGCGGATCGCGTCGAGCTTGAAGTAGTCGCCGAACGAGAAATTGCCGAGCATTTCGAAAAACGTATGGTGGCGCGCGGTATAGCCGACGTTTTCGAGGTCGTTGTGCTTGCCGCCGGCGCGCACGCATTTCTGTGACGTCGCCGCGCGCAGATAAGGCCGTTTGTCGAAACCGAGAAAGACATCCTTGAACTGGTTCATGCCGGCGTTGGTGAACAACAGCGTAGGATCGGCATGCGGCACCAGCGAACTCGAGGCGACGATCTGGTGGCCTTTCGACGCGAAGAACTGGAGGAACTTGTCGCGGATTTCTGCGCTTTTCATCGGCATGCTTTCCATCGTCGTCGGTGCCCGCAGAGGGCTCGTTCAAGGAGCTTCGATTCTAACGTGAAAGTCGGCATGGCAACCGGCGAAACCCCCGGCGCTTGCCGCGCGGTCTCCGAAGTCCGCCGCCGCGCCCGCTTGGCGACGCCAACCGGTTGCCCGGTGAAACGGGGTTCAGCTCTCGCCCAGGCGGTCGATGCGGTCGCTGAACACCGCCGCTACCCCGCTCCGGAAAAGTGCAGCGGCGCGGTGCGGATCGTCCACCGTGTAGCAGAGCAGCGGAATTCCCGCCCGCCGCGCCGCCCACCGCAGTTCATCGTCCAGGCTGCTCGCGGCGCAATGCAGAGTCAGCGCCGCCAGCGCATCGACGCGCGTCAGCCAATCCGCCGGCGGGCGCTCGTAAACACTGCCGAGCGGCAGATCCGGAACGGCCGCGCGCGCCGCCGCGAGGGTGGTTTCCGAGAAGGATGACACCAGCGGCAGATCGTCGCCGGCCCAGAGTCGTCGGACGTGACGAGCCACGACATCGCCGGTCAGCGCCTCGCAACCGCTAGCCGGCTTGATTTCGACGTTGACCCACAGACCCAACTGGCGGCATACGCCGGCGGCCGATTCGAGAGTCGGCAGCGGCTCGCCGGCAAACGCCGGATGCTGACCGGCACCGGCGTCGAGGACACGCAACACAGCATCGCTCGTCTCGCCCACCCGGCCGCAGCCGCTGGTCGTACGCTCGAGGGTTTCGTCGTGAATCAGCCACGGCGTACCGTCGGCCGACAGCATCACGTCGAACTCGACGGCCCGCAAGCCCAGGCGCGCCGCCAGGCGCAGGCCGGCAAGCGTGTTTTCGGGCGCCAGCGCGCCACCGCCGCGATGCGCGAAGATGCGCGGCAAAGGCCAGCCGAGAGGCGGGCGGATCACTTCACTGCAGCCGCCTTGAGCGCCGCCGGCATCGCCACGTTGCCACGTTGCACGGCCGTATCGAGCGCGTGCTTGGCCGGCACCTTGCCCGACCAGGCGGCTTCCAGTTCCTCTTCGACGATGATCCGCACCGGCTCGATCTCGGAAACGCGCAGCGCGCGCATGGCCGCCGGCCCCTGCAGTTGGCGCAGGGCGACGTTGAGCGCGACGACATCGCTCTTCAGCAGCTTGCTTTCGGCCGCTGCGCGGGCGGCGACGGTCATCGGCAGAAAACCGTCGGCCGCGGTCAGTTCGACCTGTGTCTCGGGCTTTAGCAAAAAGCTGACGAAACTCGCCACCGCCTGGTACTCGGCCGGCTTACGGCCGGCGCCGACCCACAGCGAAGCCCCGGCCGCCAGCGTCTGCTGCGGCGTCCCCTGCACATCGTCATGATAGGGCAGCGAAGAAACACCGGTTTGCGCCTTGCGGGCTTCGGGAAGCGCGGCGAACAGCGACGACGAACTCGTCAACATGCCGCAGTCGCCGGCAGCAAAACGCCGGTCGGCTTCGTCGCGCCGGCCGAAGTAGGTGAAAAACCTGGCCTTCGCCCAAGTCGTCATCATCGCCGTGTGCTTGACCTGGACCAGACCGTTGAAATTCAGCTTACCCTTCGCATCGGCCACTTCGACCCCGTTCCAGGAGCTCAGGTTGTCGATATGCACCCACGATGGCCACGATGTCGTGTACGGGCAGGTACTGCCGGAATCGAACAGTTTGTCGGCCGCCTTCTGCGCTTCGGCCCAGGTCTTCGGCGGCTTGTCGGGGTCCAGACCGGCTTTACGGAAAGCTTCCTTGTTGATGTAGAGGACCGGGGTAGACAACGCGATCGGCAACGCGAACAGATTGCCTTTCGCGTCACCCAGGCCGACACGCAGATCGGGAGCGAGCTTGCTGCCGTCAAAGGGTTCCTTGGCATCCTTCATCACCTGGAACAGAGGAAGGAAACGGGCACGCGCCGTGACGAACTTGGCTTGTTCCTCGCGCGTCACCAAGTTGAGCTCCTGCGGCGCATCGCCCTGAACGCGGCGGACCAGCTTGACCTGATAGTCTTTCTGGCCCGAATTGAAGCGCTCGACGAGCTTCTCGAGCCGCTCGGCGCGCTCCTCGTCGAGTTGATGCGACAAGTCGATCTCCGTTGCGGCCAGCGCAGAAAACGAAGCCGAACCGGCAAAAACCAGCGCCAGCGTAGCCGGGAGAAGTTTTGGTAAGCGCATACCTGTCCTCGGAAAGAAAAAAACACGGATTATAGTCGGAGCGAGCGCCGAGTTGGCGGACCAGGCTCGACCCAACAGGGCAATCGCATCAATCCCGCACAAGACCGGGTGCTCGAGCGTGACAGGACGCGGGAAGCGGCGACTTGGCGCGCGTGAACGTGTCAACACGCCCTAGCCCGCAACGGCTTTCTTGGCGCCCTGTTCGATCAATCGCTGGCACAGCTGCCCCAGTCGCTGCATGGCGCGGTCGACGTCCTCGCCGTAGGGCCAGCCGCAGCCGAGCCTGACGAAGTGCTCGCAGCGCTCCGAGTTTGAAAACAGGCGCCCGGGCGCCACGAGAATCCCGTCCCGCAAAGCTTGGTCGAAAAGTCGTTGCGACGAGATCTGCCCAGCCAGTTCCACCCAGAGGGTCAAGCCGCCGTTCGGGTGGTTGAGGCGTGTGCCGCCGGGAAAGTAAGCGCTGATCGCATCGGCCATGCGCTGCCGATTCCGGCGCAAGGTGCCACGCAACTGTCGCAAATGACGATCGTAGGCGCTGGAAGACATGAAGTCGGCGGCCGCGAGCTGGGAAAGCTGTTCGTTGCAGTGCGTCTGCGCATGCTTGAACATTTCCACCCGCGCCTGCCAGCGGCCGCCCGAAATCCAGCCGAGGCGCATCCCGGGGGCCAGGATCTTGTGCAGCGACGCGCAATGAATGACATTGCCGGCGCGATCCCACGCCTTGAGCGCTCGCGGTGGAGTTTCGCCGTCGCACAGCGCGCCGTAGGTGTCGTCTTCGATGAGCGGAATCCCCTGTTCCTCGCAGAAGGCCACCAGGCGCGCCTTGTATTCATCGGGCATGATGCTGCCGAGCGGGTTCTGCAGATGAGGAATGACGACCAGCGCCTTGATGCCCGCATGGATGCGGGTCGCCAGCTCGAGCGCCTCGAGGGAAATGCCGGTTTGCGGGCTGGTGGGAATTTCCAGCGCCCGCAAGCCCAGGCTTTCGAGTATCTGCAGCAGTCCGTAAAAGGTCGGCGATTCGACGGCCACGATGTCGCCGGCCTGCGTGACGGCTCGTAAAGCCAGGTTGAGCGCTTCGATGCAACCTTGCGTCACGACAATCTCCTCCGGCCCGATGAGCATGCCGCTACTCATCGCGCGCTTGGCCAGAACGCTGCGAAAAACGGCATTGCCGTTGTGCGGCCCGACATCGACCAGCAATTCGGGGTGGCGGCGCAACGCCCGGGCAGCCGCATTCCTCAGCGCCTGGCCGGGATACAGACTGGGTGCGCCACGCGCCCGGGAAAAGTTGACCCGCACCGGACCCTGCCGACAGCGGGCGATGAACTCGGAAACGCGGGCGTGGATGCCGACGTACTGGGCAGCATCGAGTGGCTGGTTGATCACCGGCTCGGCCAGCGGACGCGCGGCAAGGCGGAGCGGCTGGCGAACGAAATTGCCTGAGCGTGGCCGTGCCTCCAGCCAGCCATCGCTCTCCAGTTGACGGCATACCTGCAGCGCTGTCGAGAGACTGACCTGGTGCCGTGCCATCAGCGTCCGGATCGACGGAAAGCGATCTCCACAAACCAGAGAACCCGTCTCGATGGCAACGCGATAGTGATCTACCAGCCGGCGGTAGAGTGGGGCTTGGTCCATGGGCGATGATCTCCGGATGCGGCGACGAAAGACAGATATAGATGACGGGAAGTTGGACCACAACAGTTGCTCGATCAACCTGTCTGTATCCGTAAAGATAGCGCATTCCTGTGACTGTTTTGTCGCCTGCGCGGCGGCTACGATTTCTCCAGCCTCGAACCGGGGCGCAACCGGAGAATTCGCCATGGACGATCGGCCCACAATTCCTCTCACACTCGCCTCGGGCGAGGTTCGCCAGATTCTCTTGACCGCGGGCAGTGCGATTCTGGTCATCAGCGGGCAGCTTGCCTGGCGCGATGCGCCACAGTGGCTGGCGGAAAGTCTGGTGGCGAACACCTGCCTTCTTGGTCCCGAGGAGGTGCAACGAGCAAACCGATCCGGCTGGGTCGAGCTGTCAGCCAGGAGCAAGGTGCAAGCGGTGATCATTCGCCCGACCAGCGTCGCGCCGTGGTTGCGGCTCCGGCTCTGGCTGGAACGTCTGTTCGCCCGGAGAGCGCGGGCGGAAGGATGAGCGAGCACCCGGTCCAAACTGCCCACCGACAACTCGCGATCGCTTGACTCCCGTTGCCTGGCGGCTGACAGCCGAAGCAAGAGCGGCGGGCGAAATTCCAACGACGGCAAGACAGCGCCTTGACGAGCGCACGTTAAGAACAGATTAAGCATCGCTTCGTAGTCTGCCGGCACTTCTTCACCAGGGATTTGCCATGCCAACCGCCAGACGTGACGTCTTCGAGCGCCTGTCCAGTCCGGTCATCGTCCGCCACTGCGCCGTCGGTGCGGCGCATCGCGAGGAAACCGAGGCCTTTATCCGGACGATTTTCGCGCGCCACCACGCGGCCCGAGTGGTGTCGTTCGCCCCCCAGCTCATACGGATCGAACGGCAGGGGCGGATCGTGGCGGCCGCTGGTTGGCGCCCGGCCGCCACGCAGACGCTTTTTCTCGAGCACTACCTGGACCAGCCGGTCGAAAAAGCGATGGCGCGGCTGGCCGACCGGCGAGTGCCCCGCGAGCGCCTAGTCGAGGTAGCGAATCTGGCGGCCGAAAAACCCGGCGCGACCGTTCATGTCGTCCAAGCGCTCGCCGCTCACCTCGACCGTTTGGGCTACGAATGGGTGGTCTTTACCGCCACTCGCGAGCTGATCAGTATCCTCGGTCGCCTCGGGCTTCGTGTACTGGCCCTGGCGCCGGCCGATCCGGCTCGTCTTGGCGATGCGGCTGGCGCCTGGGGGCACTACTACGAGCAGCAGCCGATCGTCGTCGCCGGCAGGATTCGCCTGGCGCTCGAGCGGATCGACCAGCGCCGCCGATGAGCGCCGAGATCCTGTTTGCCGCGCTGGCAGCACGACCGTCGGGCGACCTCGTTCTGCAGGGAACCCGGCAGTCCTGGTGTGCCGCCGAGCTGCGATCGGCAGTCGACGATTTGGCCGGCCGACTGGCAGACAGCCGCGTTCTGGCAGTGCTGGCCGACAACGGTCCGGCCTGGGTGATCGCCGACCTCGCCGCCCTGCGGGCTGGCACCGTACACCTGCCGTTGCCGGATTTCTTCAGTCCGGCGCAGCTCGCACACGCGCTCGACGCGAGCGCTGCCGACACTCTCCTCACCGACCGTCCGGCCCGTGTCGAGGAACTGCGCCTGGGGTTTGCCGTCGATGGCGAAGAGTACGGGCTGGTTCGCCTGCGACGGGCGGTGAGCAAGGTGTCGCTACCGCCGGCGACGGCCAAGATCTCCTTCACCTCGGGCAGCAGCGGCGCGCCGAAGGGGGTGTGCCTGAGTAGCACTGGCCTGGTGGACACCGCCCGCGCCATCGTCGAACGTCTGGTCGATTTGCCGGTCGGCCGGCATCTGGCGGTCCTTCCGCTGGCGCTGCTGCTCGAGAACACGGCTGGAATCTACGCTCCCTTGCTGCGCGGCGGCGCCGTCTGCCTGCGCGCTCTGGCACGTCTGGGATGGCGAGGCATGGCTGGTTTCGAGCCGGCCGCTTTGCAGCGCGAGCTTGTTGCGACAGCGCCCGAGAGCCTGATTCTGGTTCCCGAACTGCTCAAGGCGTGGGTCATGTACCTGGCGGCGAGCGGGCAACGCCCCCACCCGGGACTGCGCTACGTCGCCGTCGGCGGCGCCCGCGTTTCGCCGGCCTTGCTGCGCCGGGCACGCGCACTGGGTCTGCCGGCCTACGAGGGCTACGGCCTGACCGAGTGCGGCTCGGTAGTTAGCCTCAATCGTCCCGGTGACGATGGCGAAAACGCTGGACGTCCGCTCGGCCATCTTGACGTGCGCATCGAAGGGGACGAAGTCCGGGTCGGCACGCGCGCCTTTCGCGGCTACGTCGGCGATTCTTCGACCTGGCCGGCGGCGGGTCCTGAACAGGCGACCGAATTCGCCACCGGGGACCTGGGCAATTTCGACGACGAAGGTCATCTGCAGCTTTGGGGGCGGCGCCGGAACCTCTTGATCACCTCCTACGGCCGCAACATCGCGCCCGAATGGGTCGAGTCGACCCTGCTCGCCCAGCCGGCGATCGCGCAAGCGGTGGTCGGGGGCGATGGTCGACCATGGTTGAGCGCCGTACTGGTCGGGGCGCCCGGCGCCGATCCGGCCGGCCTCGCCGCCGCCGTGGCCGCGGCCAACCGCGCGCTGCCCGATTACGCCCGCGTTCGGCGGTGGATCGCCGCCCGAGTCGCGTCCTTCAGCGTCACGAACGGTCTGGCGACCGGCAACGGACGGCCGCTGCGCGACGCGATCTTCAGCCACCACGCCGCCGACCTGGCGGCACTCTATTGCACAGAGGAAGTTCCCGATGTCGTTTTATGAACAATTGACGACGGCCACGAGTGTGCCGCGCGAGAATCTGCTCGCGGCGCCGGTGATCGCCGACTGCCTGCAAGGACGCGTCACCCTGGTTAGCTATCTTGCCTTTCTTGGCCAAGCGTATCACCACGTTCGCCACACAACGCCTTTGCTGATGACTCTCGGTGGCCGTCTGCCGGAACGTCTGTCGTGGCTGCGGCGGGCCGTTGCCGACTACATCGCCGAAGAGATCGGGCACGAGGAGTGGATCCTCGCCGATATCGCGGCGGCGGGCGGCGATCCCGACGTGGTACGCACCAGTCAGCCCGAGTTGCCGGCCGAAATCATGGTCGCCTACGCCTACGACCTGCTCAACCGCGGCAATCCGGCGGCGTTCTTCGGCATGGTATTCGTTCTCGAGGGCAGCAGCGTGGCTCTCGCCTTGCGCGCGGCAGACCGCATCCAACAGGCGCTCGCGCTACCCGACGCGGCTTTCTCCTATCTGCGCTCGCACGGTACGTTGGACCAGGAGCACACCCGGCATCTGGCCGATCTGCTCGAGCGGATGACGCCGGCCGACCAGGCCGACGTGCTGCGCAGCGCACACGTCTTCTACAAACTCTACGCCGATGTCTTCCGGGCATTGCCGAGCGAGGCGCCGTCATGCCATTGAAGAACTCCCGCATACTACTCACCGGCGCCACTGGCGGGCTTGGCCAGGAGCTTGCCCGTCAACTCGGCGACGCTGGCGCGGCGCTGCTGGTCACCGGGCGCGATGATCGCCGCCTGGCTTCGCTGACCGCCTCGCTCGGCACCAGCGCGGCGAGCGTGTGCGCTGATCTCGAGCGTCCAGCCGACATCGTCGCGCTGGCCGGCGCGGCGCGCGACTTCGGCATCAACACGCTGATCAACAATGCCGGCGTCAGCGCCTTCGCTCTGCTCGAAAATCAGGACTGGCAAACCATCGAGCGGCTTCTGGCCACCAACCTCGAGGCACCGATGCGCCTCACGCACGCCCTGTTGCCCTGGCTCAGAGCGCAGCCGCAGGCGGCAGTCGTGAACATCGGGTCGACTTTCGGCAGCTTGCCGTTTCCCGGCTTCGTCGCCTACTCGACGGCCAAGGCCGGCTTGCGCGGCTTTTCCCAGGCCTTGCGCCGGGAGTTGGCGGATTCCTCGGTTTCCGTGATCCACATTGCTCCGCGCGCCATCGATACGCCACTCAACAGCGACCCGGTCAATACGCTCAATCGCGCCCTCGGGAACTCGACCGACCGGGCCGAACAGGTCGCCGGCCAGGTCCTGCGGGCCCTTCGTCGCGGTGCCGGCGAGTATCACTTCGGTTTTCCCGAGCGTTTTTTCGCGTGGCTCAACGGCGTCGCTCCGTCGCTCATCGATGGCGCCTTGTCCGGCAAACTCGCGATCATCAAACAGCACGCTTCCCCTTCTGAGTCACTGTGAAAGGACCATTCCGATGAACGTTGCCCGTTTCGCAGGCAAACTGTTTCGCCTGCCGCTCCTGCTTGCCTTCGCCTCCGCCGCCCTAGCGGCCACGCCCGAGGAGCTGATTCGCCCGATTCAGGAACAGTGGGCCGAGATCAAGTACCGCCAACCCGAGAAACAGCAGGCCGACAGCTACGGCGCGCTGGCTCTCCAGGCCAGAAAAATCGTCGAAGGCAACCCGAAAATGCCCGAGCCGCTGATCTGGGAGGGGATCGTCCTGTCGAGCGAAGCCGGGGCCAAGGGCGGTCTCGGCGCCCTGTCGCTGGCCAAAGAAGCGCGCCAGCGCCTTGACGAGGCCTTGAAACTCAACGACAAGGCGCTCAACGGTTCGGCATATACCAGCCTCGCGACACTGTATGCCAAGGTGCCGGGCTGGCCGGTCGGTTTCGGCGACAAGGAGCGGGCCGAGGAGTATTTCCGTAAGGCACTCGCGATCAACCCGGACGGTATTGACCCGAACTTCTTTTACGGCGAGTATTTGGCCGACCGTGGGCGAACGGCCGACGCGCTGGTCCATCTCGAGAAGGCGCTCAAGGCGCCGCCCCGACCGGGCCGCGAACTCGCCGACAGTGGGCGCCGGCAGGAAGTGCAGGTTCTGCTGGCCAAACTCAGGAAGGAAAACAGGTAGGTGCGGATTCTGCTGGTGGAGGACGACGCTTTGCTCGGCGACGGCATCCGTGCCGGCCTGAAGCTGGCGGATTACGCGGTCGACTGGGTGCGCGACGGGGAAGCGGCGCGCCTGGCCTTGCTGGACCACGCCTACCACGCCTGCGTGCTCGATCTTGGCTTGCCGAAGCGCGATGGCCTGTCGGTGCTCGAGGATTTGCGCCAGCGCGGCAGGAACTTGCCGGTACTGATTCTCACGGCACGCGATAGCAGCGCCGACAAGGTTGCCGGGCTCGACGCCGGCGCCGACGACTATCTGACCAAGCCTTTCGAGCTCCCCGAACTGCAAGCGCGGCTGCGGGCACTGATTCGCCGTTCCGGCGGTGCCGCGACACCGACTCTCGAACACGCCGGCGTGGTCCTCGATCCCGCCAGCAAACGTGTCACGCGCGGCGGTCAGCCGGTCACCCTGTCGGCCCGCGAATACGCCCTGCTGCACGACTTGCTGAGCCACCGGACGCACATCCGGACGCGCAGCCAGCTCGAGGAGAGTCTCTACGCCTGGGGCGAGGAAACCGGCAGCAACACCGTCGAAGTCTATGTGCACCACTTGCGCAGGAAACTCGGCGCCGACTTCATTCGCACGGTCCGCGGTCTCGGTTACCAACTGGGTGACGCCACCTGATGCCGAAGCCCGTGCCGTGTCGGCGCGTTCAGTCCTTGCGCTGGCGACTGCTCTGCGCCGTCTGTGTCGCCGCCCTGCTGAGTCTCGCCTTGAGCGGCCTGCTAAGTTACCGGCAGGCGCAGCACGAGGCGGCGGAACTGATAGACGGGCATTTGGCGCAATCCGCTCGCCTCCTGCTGGCGCTGGTACGCGACAACGAAGACCACCTGGCCGATCTGGCGGCGCGCCTGGCAAACGTACGCAGCGATGGGGTTAACGTTTATGAGCCACCGCTCGACTTCCAGGTCGGCCGTGCGGACGGAACCCTGTTACTGCGTTCGGCGGATGCGCCGAACACTCCCCTGCCACTCAGGACCGGCTATTCGGAAGTCGAACACGACGGGCGTCCGTGGCGCATGCTGAACCTGCTTGCGCCGTCGGGCGATTACCGGGTGCAGGTCAGCCTGGCGGTCGCTTTGCGCGACCGCGCGGCGCTCGAAGTCGCCGGCCAGTCGGTTTTGCCGATCGCTTTGATCTCGCCTTTGCTGTTGCTGTCGATCTATTACTCGATCCGGCGCGGACTGAAACCGCTCGACGACCTGGCCGCCGAGGTCGCCGCGCGTTCGCCGGAAAACCTCGAGCCCCTGGCCAATCGCCGTGCGCCGAGCGAAACCCAGCCGCTCGTCGCAGCGCTCAACCGGCTGCTGCCCAGGTTGCGCGACGCCCTGGCGAACGAACGCCGCTTCACCGCCGACGCGGCGCACGAACTGCGAACGCCGCTGGCCATCGTCAAGATTCAGGCGCAGGTCGCCCAGCTGAGCCGCGTTGACGACGATCGGCAGCACGCGCTGCGACAGATCGTCGCCGGAGCGGATCGCGCGACTCGCGTAGTCGAACAACTGCTGCGCCTGGCGCGTCTCGATCCGCTGGCGCGGCTTCCCAACCCGGTCGAACTGGACCTCGCGGAAGTGGCCAGACAGGGCGTCGCCGATCTCCACCCGGTGGTCGACAGCAAAGAACTCCGGCTGCAGATCGACGCCTCTCCCCTGTCGGTCACGGGAGATGCCGAGCTGCTGCAGATCGCGCTGCGCAACCTGCTCGACAATGCCCTGCGCTACACGCCACCCGCCAGCACGATCACCGTTTTCGCGCGGCGGGACAAGGATGCGCTCTTGCTCGGCGTGGCGGACGACGGCCCGGGCGTGCCGCCGCTCGAACTGCCGCGACTCGTCGAGCGCTTTTATCGTGGTCGCGAGGCAAACGCCGAAGGCAGCGGGCTCGGCCTGGCAATCGTGCAGAGGATCGCCGAATTGCACGACGCGCGCTGCGAAGTGGAAAACCTGGCGGCAGGCGGTTTCGAGGTGCGTCTGCGCTGGAACGGCTCGCCAGCCGCCGCCACCGGCCGGACCTGACGCCGTCCGCGCCGGCGCGTTGCGCCTGCCGCATCCATTCGGCCGGTGAACTTCTTCATACCGGAGAGATAAAACGCACCGCGCAATGGAAACGGCTCCCGAAGGAGCCGCTGTGCACCCATCAGTTGGGCAACTCGTTCAGCTTCCCATGTGGCCCTGCTTGAGCAGGGCATCAAGGCGTCCGACCTCGTCGCCGTGCATGATGATCTTTTGACCATCCTTGGTTTCCATCACCACATCCTGATCCATTCGCCTAGCGCGGCCGAACTTGTCCTCCATGGCCATTTTGCCGTCCTTGAAGATATATACGGTCGAACCGTCTTTCAGTTCGATGACCTTATCCGCCTGGGCGCGGGCAGCATCACTGGCGAATGCGGCAGCGCCAAAGGCGCTCATCGCGACCACCATCAACAGTTTTTGCAACATTTTCTTTCTCCTCGAGTTGAACCGATTGACCCGGTACTGCAGCTCGAATGCTACTCTCGGCGAGCTTACAGCTTCCGGACCGGACAATGACAATTACGTCATCGCCAAGCGATCTCCTTGGCGGCGGATTCCGCGGCCTCACGCCAGCGACGAGCGAAAGCGCAGGCCGAGCCGGCGCAGCGTCCGTTCGGCCGCCAGAACGCCGCGATACTGCGCTTCCTCGAAGAGCGAGAAGCCGCTGACGTCCGCGTGTGCAAAGCGCAGGCGCTCGCCGTCGGCCGCGAAGCGCCGTCTGGCCTCGCCCCAGATCAAACCGGGCAGCGGCCGCACCATGGCGTGGCCGTGGCGGAAGACGTCGAGTCGGGTCGTCAACTGCCTGAGGTTGGCGTGCGGTCGCTCGAGTTCGGCAAGGATCTGCTCGGCCCACACCTCGCGCGAGGTGTCGCGCAGCGCTGCCCGACCCTGTTGCGGCGTCAGTTCGTCGAGCGGCCGGTAGTAGGTCAGGACGGTCGCCCCAGGCCAGCGGCGCAGACGCTGATGGGTGGCGACGACGTAGCCCAGGCCGGCCGCCTCGTAGAGCACGTTGTCCCAGGCCGGCGGCGCGCCGGCTCGGTCGTCGGGGAAGCGCGACAGCGTGAGGTTGGCCACCAGCCAGGGCGCGTAGCTGAAGTCGCGGGCCACCGCCTTGAGCGCCTCGCGACCGGCGAAGACGTGCGGCACGAGGAACAGCGGCGCCGCCCAGATGAGTTGCTCGGCGAGCAGGCGCAGCGTTCGCTGCTCGGCGGAAAGCCACACGTCGACGGCCAGCGGCCCGCCGGGGTTGTCACCACCCGTGACACGAAATACCAGTGCACCGGTCAATAGACGGTCGCCAACGCGCTCGCTGATCGAGCGCAGCATGCCACGAGCCAGCCAGGCGTTGCCATCGGGCGCCGTCAGCACGGTTTCGCCGCTGGCGTTCTGCGCCTCGCCGTCGCGGCAGGCGAAGTAGTGCAGGCCGGCCCAGGCCGAGACGGCGGCGCTGCCGGTGCCATAGTCGTCACGGCAGGCGTAGTTGACGTACCAGTTCAGCCGTGGGGAGTCGAGGCCCTGTGCCAACAGCCAATCGCGCATGGTGACGCGGTCGAGCGCCAGCAGGTCGGGAGAACGGCTCGACAGGGCCATTGGCAAGGCAAAAGCCGGGCGCCCGCCGGCATCGCGGCGTTGCCGGAAGCCTTCGACGAGTTCCGCGAAGCGCTGATACTGGCGCCGCTCGGCGGCAGCGACGCCGTTCTGGGGCAGCAGCCCCTCTTGCCAGCGGCCGTTGCGATAGAGCCGTTCCTGCGGCGTTGCGCAAAGAAAGCGCTCGTCGTAGACCGGCCGCGCCGCACGCGGGTCGCCTTGCAGAACGCCGAGTTCGGCCAGCAGTTCGCGCACGGCCAGTGCACCGCGGCCCGGCAAGGGCAGGTAGTGCGCGCCCCAGGGGTAGGCGCTGACCGGATTGCGCCCGGCACGTGAATTGCCGCCGGCCTCGTTTTCGAGTTCGACCAGCAGAAAGTCGGCGAAGCCCGCGCCGGCAAGTTTCCAGCCAGCCGCCAGACCGGCGATGCCGGCGCCGACGACGAGCACCGGCAACCTGCGTGTCTCGCTGGGCGGCGTGAGGTCCGCGCTGTGAAGACGATGCCCGAGGTCAAACGAGGTCGCGAGCAGCTCGCCCGGCGGTAAGGGCGGAGGCCCGTCGTGACAGCCGCCAAGCGTGGCGGCGCCGGCCGCCGCGATCGAGATCAGGAAATCCCGCCTGTCCATCGGGTCAGCGGATGACCTGCCGCCACTCGCGCTCGAAGTAGCGGACGAGCACCTGATTGTTCAGTTGATTCACTTCCGCCTCGAGGCGCGCCATGTCGGCCGGAAAGACGAACAGCCCCGGTGTCGTCTCGGCGTTCAGGAAGCGCGTGTCGACTGGGTAGGCGCGCGGTGGCCGGTAGGTGCGACGGCCGGCGAGGACGAATCCCCATTCGCCGAATGACGGCACGAGCGCATGGTAGGGCGCCGTGATCAGGCCGACGCTTTCCAGCGTCGTGACGATGCACCAGAACGATTGCCGAGCGTAGAGCGGCGAGGTCGATTGAATGACCGCCAGCGCGTCGCCATTCAGGTGCTTGTCGAGCAGGCGGTAGAAAGCCGCGCTGTACAGCTTGCCGAGCGAGAAGTTCGACGGGTCGGGAAAATCGACGACGACAAAATCAAAGGTGTCGTCGTTGTCCTCCAGCCACTGCAGCGCGTCGGCATTGATCACCGTCACCTTGGGCGAGCGGAGCGCGTCCTGATTCAGTTTGCGCAGTGGCGGTGCGCTGGCGAACAGGCTGGTCATCGCCGAATCGAGGTCGACCAGCGTCACCGACTCGATCTGCGGGTACTTGAGAATCTCGCGCACGGCCAGCCCATCGCCACCCCCGAGCACCAGCACCCGCCGCGCCTTCGGCAGCGTTGCCAGCCCCGGATGGACCAGCGCCTCGTGGTAGCGATACTCGTCGCGCGAGCTGAACTGCAGATTGTTGTTCAGGTGCAAGCGCAAGTCGTCCTTCCAGCGCGTGACGACGATGCGCTGATACGGCGTGCTCTCGGCATGGACGATCTCGTCGGCGTAGAGCTGAGTCTCGGCCAGCGACGTCAGTTCGCCGGCCGCGGCAAACGCGGCGAGCAGGGCAAGCAGCGAAATCCCGGCCTGGCTACGCAGTCGGGTGGCGCCCGGCAGTTGTTCGCGAAACAGCCACCACGCCCATAGCGCGACGGCGACATTGAGCAGGCCGAACAACAGCGCGCTGCGGATCAGGCCCAGGTGCGGCACCAGCAGGACGGGAAAGAGGATCGAAACGAGCAAGGCGCCGAGGTAGTCGAAGGTCAGCACCTGCGAAACGACTTCCTTGAAAACCAGGTCGCGCTTGAGGATACGCATGACCAGGGGGATTTCGAGGCCGACCAGCACGCCGACGCCGAACACCGTCAGATAAAGCAGCAACCTGAACGGCGCCGACGACCAGGTGAACAGGAAGAACAGCAGCGCGGCCGAAAATCCCCCCAAAACGCCGACCAGAAGTTCGACCTGAATGAAACGCTCGACCAGGCGCGCGTCGATGTAGCGCGACAGCCAGGAACCGATTCCCATGGCAAAGAGGTAGCTGCCGATCACCGTCGAGAACTGCGTCACCGAGTCGCCGAGCAGGTAGCTCGCCAGCGCCCCGGCGATCAGCTCGTAAGCCAGCCCGCAGGAGGCGATGACGAAGACCGAGAAGAGAAGCGCATAGTTCATCGTCGGTCGAGCTCAGTCAGCGGCTGCCGCCCGACTCGGCAGGGGGCGACGACGCGCTGCCGGCGGCCGGATGATCGTTGGCTGGGGCATGCGCGACATTCTATTCCCAAACAGCCCGGTGGCCGGAACAGACATCGTGAACTCGAATTAGGCTACCATGCGAGCACACCCTACCTGCGGGCCAGCGCCTGCGGCCGATGGCGGACGCTGCCCGCCCGACCTGCCGCGGCCGGGTGCCCAGCGAACCTGGATGACCGGACGATGACCCCCGTGGAAAAACCCTTCGAAATGGCCCGCCCGACGCTGGCCGTACTGTTCCTCTGCGTGTTGATCGCCGCTTCGCTGTGGATCCTGCGCCCCTTCCTGCCGGCGCTGATCTGGGCGACGATGGTCGTCGTCGCCACCTGGCCCTTGATGTTGTCCTTGCAGCGACGCTTCGGCAACCGCCGCGTACCGGCGGTGGTGTTCATGACCTTGCTCGTGCTGCTGGGACTGGTGGTGCCCTTGTCGGTGGCGATCGCGACTATCGTCAGCAATGCCGATCAGATCGTGGAATGGGGCAAGTCACTGAACGGGCTGCGGGTGAACGCGCCACCGGCCTGGATCGGCGAAGTGCCGTTCGTCGGCCCGCGGCTGCAACAGGCCTGGCAGCAGGTCGCGGCCACCGGCAGCACCGAACTGGCCGCCAAGGTGGCGCCCTACGCGGCCAACCTGACACGCTGGTTCGTCAGCGAAATCGGTAGTTTCGGGCTGGTCTTCGTCCAGTTCCTGCTGACCGTCGCGCTATCCGCCGTTCTCTATTCCTCCGGCGAGAAAGCCGCCACCGGCATGCGCCGTTTCGGCTATCGTCTCAGCGGCGAGCGCGGCGAAAGCGCCGTCATTCTGGCCGGCCAGGCGGCGCGCGCCGTCGCGCTGGGCGTCGGCGTGACGGCGATCGTGCAATCGCTTCTCGGCGGCATCGGCCTGGCCATCGCCGGTGTCCCTTTCGCGCCCGTTCTGACGGCGGTGATGTTCATGTTCTGCATCGCCCAGCTTGGGCCGACCCTGGTTCTGGCGCCGGCGGTGTTCTGGCTGTACTGGGGCGACGAGACCGGCTGGGCGACGTTTCTGCTCGTGTGGACGATCTTCGTCGGCACGCTGGACAACTTCCTGCGCCCGGTGCTCATCAAGCAGGGCGCCGACCTGCCGCTGCTGCTGATCCTGGCCGGTGTCATCGGCGGCATGCTCGCCTTCGGCCTGGTCGGCCTTTTCGTCGGCCCGGTCGTTCTGGCCATTGGCTACACCCTGCTGGAAGCCTGGATCAGCGAGATTCCGCGCGACATCGGCAGAACATCGCCGCCTAGAAGCGTCGCCGACGCGACGGACGAGCCGCCGGCGCCCTGAGTCATACGCTTGCCAGACGCCGCACCGGTCGCCGTTCCACCTACTTCTGCCGAAAGACCCTGACCACCATGTTCTCCGGAATCATCGCCGCCCTCGGCCGCATCACGCGCATCACACCCCGCGCCGACGGAGCAGGAACCCTGCGTCTGACTATAGACGCCGGCAAGCTGGGGCTCGACGACGTCAGCCTCGGCGATTCGATTGCCTGCAATGGCGTCTGCCTCACCGTCGTCGAGCGGCGGGGCAACGATTTCTCGGTCGACGTGTCGCCCGAGTCGCTGGCCTGCACGGTCGGTCTGGCGAGCCCCGGGCCGGTCAACCTCGAGAAGGCGCTGCGCCTGGGCGATCGTCTGGGTGGCCACCTCGTTTCCGGGCATGTCGATGGTGTCGGCCAGGTGCTTCGTTTCGAGCCGGTGGGCGACAACCGCCGACTCGACATCCGGGCCCCGGCAGAACTGGCCAAATACATCGCCCGCAAGGGCTCGATCACCGTCGATGGCGTCAGCCTGACGACCAACGCGGTGGACGGCGCCGTGTTCAGCATCAACCTCATCCCCCATACGCTGGACGCCACGACCCTCGGGGGTTTGGCGCCGGGCAGCCGGGTCAATCTGGAGGTCGACCTGATCGCACGCTATTGCGAACGCCTCCTTGGCGCATCCGATACCGCCGAATAGGCACGCCTCTTTTCTCTTAAATCAACAAGTGCGGTAGCTTACAGACACCACTCGACCTGCTTGATGATGGCCAACAGGTCTGTTTCTCCGACCGACAAGTGACGGACCTAGAGTGTCCGCCCGCTTATATCGACGGGGACTTTTTTGTGCGGGCTCAGGACGAGCTTCTTCTTGTCCCCTTCCGGTTGCACTGGCGGATTCAAATCTCGCTGCTCCCTTGAAGTCTTTGCTACGCCGCCGCGACCACATACCTGCCCGCCAGCGCGGACACCGTCGCGCTATGGGCCACCGCATCATGTGGCACCAACAGGTATTTCCACGGCTTGCCGCCCTGTGCCCGCGAATACTCGCTGGCGTTCTTGCACCATGTCGCCGCGGCGTCGGCTTTGGCCTTCACGTCGCCAGCCTCCATGTCCTTGGCCGCTTTGGTCTCGATAATCAGATTGTGGTCGGCGGTCGCGGCAACGAAGTCCGGCACGTACTCAGGCTGGTTGGCGCCGGATCGGTAGTAGATATTGAACTGCCCGGCCACCGGTCGAAACCAGCGCAACGCGTCGCGTTCCAGCACGCAGGCGAGAACACGCTCGGTGTCGGAATGAAATTTCTGCAAGGGGTAGGCGCACTTGTTGAACCCGCCATAGACGACCTGCGCGATCCTGCCCTTCTCGTCGGGGGCCTGATGCAACGGCAGGATGTCGCCCTCGGCGGTGAAGGCGCAGTGTTTGAGCGGCGTGAAGCCCTGGCTGACGACGACCTCGGATTGTGAAACGTCCTCGTAGTAATGCCTCGCCATTTGCAGATGGATGTTTTCGGCGATGGTCTTGCCGTAGTTGCCGAGGATGTTGTGCAGCTCGTCGTCGGTTTTCAGGTAGGTCTTGAAGTGCGCGACCGCCTGTCCAGCTAGCTCATAGATCAACTCGGCGTGCTCGTCGTAGGACACGTCGTCGTAGTTGATGAGTTCGCGGACGATGTAGTTTTCCAGTTGCGATTCCGGCACCGTCGACGACTGCCCATACAGAACTTGCTTCCCGGTTTTCAGGCCTTGGCCGACCAGCGCCATGTCCTGCGGCTGGAAGTTCACCTTCGACAGATCCAGCTTGAACAGCTTGTAGCCGCTCTTTACCGGGCCTTTCGGCACCACCGAGATACGCGGAATATCAATCGTGTGCTCGACCAGCACGGCGACCGTCTGCTGAACAATGTCGGCAACCGGCAAGGCTTCCGTCACCAGCAAATCACCCTGCTTGGGCAACATGCGTTCCTGTACTCGCTGCGTAATCCGCTGCTGGATGCTGGCTTGTGTCAGTGCTTGGGTGCTGGCGACAAGGGGTTGTCCATCCTGCCGCTCGCGGCTGATCTCCGCGATCACGTCCATGGCGACTTGGGCAATTTGCCGCTGTTCATCGGTCTTGAACACGGTTGTTGGCGCGGAGGTTCCATATTGCGTGCCGTCTGCATTGGCACCGGGTAACTGTTGCGTGCCCGTCGTCACGGTTCCCAACATTGCATTGGCCGTGGGCTGCACCGAAATACTCTTCAGGCTGCTGCCACTGCCGGTATCCGGCGTCAGCACCAAGGCCTGCATGCGAATCGGCGAATCGCCACGACCCGCTTCGTCGATAACGTCCTGAAACTTGTCGTGGGCGATGATGTTCAGTCGATCCACCACGTCGACGCCGGTCTTGCGGCCATACGGCAGACGCAGGCCGCGACCGATGGACTGCTCGATCAGCGTGCGGGCATTGGCGGCACGTAGCGGAACGATGGTGTAGAGGTTGGTCACGTCCCAGCCTTCTTTCAGCATGTTCACGTGAATCACGATCTCGGTCGGCTCGTCGTAGCTTTCGACCGCCAGCAGGCGCCGGATCATTTCCTCTTCCTCGGCACCGGAACGGCTCGAATCGACCTGAATGACCTTGCCCTTGTAGCGCCCGGCAAAGAAGTCGCTGGATTCAATCGTCGCCATCAGCTGGGCCGCGTGCGTGGTGTCGCGGGCAATCACCAGCATGAAGGGCTTCACCAGCTTGTCACCGGTCTGCTGCGCGTAGGTCAGTAGATGGACCTTGGTTTCCTCATGCACCCGCACACCGTCTTGCAGCTTGATCGTTTCCAGCGCCCCGGCACTGTGGGCGCTCGGGTCGAAGTTCTGTTGTGTGACGACCGCCGGTTCCTTGACGAAACCATCCTCGATGGCGCGGGCCAGCGGGTAATCCATCACCACGTTCTTGAACGGCGTCGTTTTGCCGCCGGCGCCCTCGACGAAGGGCGTTGCCGTCAATTCAAGGCCGAGCAAGGGGCGCAACTCGTTCAGCGAGCGAATGCCCGCACTCGCCCGGTAGCGGTGCGATTCGTCCATGATGAGGACCAGATCGTCCAGCCCGGCCAGATACTCGAAGTAGCTTTGCCCAAGGTATTCCGACAGGCGCTTGATCTTCGGCGACTTGCCGCCGCGCACCTCGGAATTGATCTTCGAGATGTTGAAGATATTGACCTCGATGCCGCCCAGCAGACTCAGGCTGCCGCGCTGCTCGTAATTGTCGCCGGTAATCACTTCGGGTGGTGTGCTGGCGAATTCGGCGATTCCCTTGAAGACGTACTTGGGCGAGTTCGGCGAGAAGTCGCCGATCAGCTTGTCGTAGATCGTCAGGTTCGGCGCCAGCACGAAGAAATGCTTGTAGCCGTAGGCCGCATGCAGATAGCTGATGAACGCGCCCATCAAGCGCGTCTTGCCGACGCCGGTGGCGAGCGCGAAACACAAGGACGGGAAGTCGCGCTCGAAGTCGGCCAGCGTCGGAAACTGGCCTGCAAGCGCGTCCTGCATCGCCTTCAATTCTTCCGGCGACCGCGCTTTCGCGTCACGCAACGCGGGCACCTGATCGACGGCCCAATGCAGGCGGCGCAGGCTTTCGGCTTGTGGCTCGCGCAGACTCAGGCGGCCACTGACCGAACGAACGATGTTTTCCAGACTCATGAGCCCGCCTCTTTGCGGAGGTCGTCGGCAGTGACCCGGACGATCTTCTCCCCATGCACGACCACAATCGCCGTGTCGGTTTGCACTGCCGCCTTGCGTGCCATCGCTGCCGCCCGTTTCATCGCCGCCATCGAGCTCACGAGGTCTTTGTCCTTTGCCTTGCCGAGTTCATGCCGGGTCATCATCGTTCTCCCCATTCAGTCATTACGGGTTCGTCGCCCGAGTTGTCGTACAGCGCCCAGGCATCCACCGCCGCACGGTAGTGGCGCTCGAAGTTGGCCTTGCCGGCAGCAAAGCGCCGCCGAATCACCGGTTCCGGGATGTTGTGCCCGCCCTGCTGCACCCGCTCGGCCACGCGGGCAATTGCCACTTCGGCGGAGGACAGACCAAGGAAAAACCAGCTGACGTGATAAGCGGCCTGCTGCCATTCGCGGATATGGCGCAGGTACGCCACGCCCGAAAGCGTGGTTTCAAAGGCGAAGCTCTCGCCCTTGCCCCCTGTGTCAGACTAGTTGCCGCCTCGATAGGATCTGAACCCTGGGGGCGATAGCGAGGACAAGAAGTGGCACGTTACGGACAAGCAATAAAGGATCGGGTGTTGGCGCGGCTATTGCCGCCG
>NZ_JAPUVI010000088.1 GCF_029255285.1 Accumulibacter sp. | reverse complement strand
GGACAATGCGCCGATGGAATCGGCCAACGGCACGGTCAAGGTCGAGTGCGTGCCTGGAAAACATTTCCGCACGCGCGCCGAGGCTCAGCAGGCGCTGGTCGAATACATCGGCTACTACAATACCGAACGTCGCCACTCGTCCTTGGGCAACCTGTCACCGGCCGCATTCGAGCCGCACTGGCATGGCGCCGCGTCGCCGACCAGCACCGGTGGAGAAGCCTTGCCGTGAGCAGCACCGCGTTATCCACCACCGACTGGCCGGTTCGTCGCAAGCGACCGAACCGGCCGGCCGTGGATAACGCTCCTCGCCTCTTGGCATCCATTAAACGGGTACCGGTCCAGGGTACTGGGAGGTCTGAGTAAGTCGGGCGCAGCGGGGTTGAGCGCGGTAGGCGAAAAATTCCCGGAGAGTTTTCAGCCGGTTTGACGGCGCAATGCCAGTCCGCTTTAGGGCGTCTTGCGCTTCGCGCGCGGGTGTGACTGGTCGTAGACGGTAGCCAGATGCTGAAAATCGAGATGGGTATAGACCTGTGTCGAGGCGATGCTGGCATGACCGAGCATCTCCTGCACGGCGCGTAGATCACCCGAGGACTGCAGGACATGCGAGGCAAACGAGTGGCGCAGCACGTGCGGATGCGTCCTCGCCGGCAAGCCCTGCTGCAAGCCACGGCGAAGCAGGCGCAATTGAATCAAGCGAACACCCAGGCGATGGCCGTGTCTTCCGACGAACAAGGCGGTTTCGTCGGGCGCTGCCAGGTGAGCACGCTGCTCAGCCCAGAGCATCAGCGCCTCGCTGGCCTGGCGGCCGACCGGAACGATGCGCGGCTTGTTGCGCTTGCCGAGAACGCGGACCTCGCCACGGCGCACGTCTTCAAGGCACGAGATGTCGAGCGCGGCGAGTTCGGCGAGACGCAGACCGGACGAGTAGAAGAGCTCGAAGATCGCCTGGTCGCGAATCTCCAGCAGGCTTTCGCCTTTCGCCGCCAGCAGGCGATTCGCCTCGTCGGGTGACAAAACCTTGGGCAGCGCTTTCGGACTCCTCGGAGGACGTACGCTGTCGACCGGATTGTGGGTGCTTGCGCCGCGCTGGCCGAGCCAGCGATAGAAGCCGCGCCAAGCCGACAAGGTGCGGCCGAGCGAGCGCCCGCCGAGACCGCGCGCGTGCAATTGCGCGACGAAACGCCGGACATGGTGCGCCTCGATGCTTTGCAGGCGATATTCGCCCGGCAATTCGCCGATCAGGCAGCAGAGCGTCGCGAGATCCTGCCGGTAAGCGCGGACCGTATGGGGTGACAGTCTTCTCTGCCGCGAGAGTTCTTCGAGGTAAGCGTCGACGTCGGCGCCAAATTCGCTGACGCTCATGGGTCAAGGTTCAGCGCAGGACGCGCGCCAGCGCTGCCGAAGCCATTTCGCCAAGACGTTCGAGGTAGATCGTCCCCATCTGGCTATAAAAGCGCTCCGCATCCTCGCTACCCAGTGCGATCATGCCGATCGTTCCGCCGCCATCGCGCATGGCGATCAGCGCCTGCGAACGGATAGGCGGCGACGCCTCGCCGAACCACGATGAGAATTCGAAGCCCGCCGTCGAACCGCAGTACGGCTGCGTCAAAGCTTCGGCGAAAGTCTGCAGCTTTTCACTGACGTCGGCGAACTGGGGCAGCTCGTCGCTTCCCGACGGGCGATGCCAGAGCCGGACGGCGACGTGGGGAATCTCGAAGTCGTCGCGCAAGTGAAAGTTCAAGGTGTGCAATACGGACTGGAAACTACACGCGGCGATCATTCCGACCGCCAGCCGGTGCATCTTCTGGCTGATCTCGTCGTTCTCCTCGCCAAACTGCAGCAGTTCGCCCATCTTGCCTTCGAGTTGGCGATTCTTGTCGCGCAGAGCAAGCATTTGTCGTTCGGTGATCGATATCGTCCGCCCGCTGTGCGGATGCGGAACGACCATGGTGGCGATCAGGTCCGCGTGTTGCTCGAAAAACTGCGGGTTGTTCTGCAAGTAATGCGCTACTTCTTCCGATTTCATAACTCGATTTCTCCCTTGAAAACGGTGACGGCAGGACCACTCATGAAGACCGGGGTGCCCTGGCCGCGCCAGGCAATCGTCAGTTCGCCACCGCGCATTTCGACACGCACCGGTGAATCGAGCATACCGCGGGCGATACCGGCCACGACCGCGGCACAAGCACCGCTGCCGCAGGCCAGCGTCTCGCCCGCGCCACGTTCGAAGACGCGCAGGCGGATGGCGTGTCGATCGAGCACCTGCACGAAGCCGGCGTTGGCGCGCTTCGGAAAACGCGGGTGCGATTCGATCAGCGGCCCTTGCCGCCCGACCGGAGCCGCATCGACATCAGGAACGATCTGCAAGGCGTGCGGGTTTCCCATGCCGACAGCGCTAATGACGACTTCTTCGCCGCCCAGCGACAAGCTCTGCAGCAAGTCGTCGTTCACCGCGACGAAGGGTATCCGCGCCGGCTCGAACACCGGCTCTCCCATATCGACGGTGACTCTTCCGTCATCCTCAAGCCGCAAGGCGATGATGCCGCTCATCGTTTCGACACGAATCTCGCGCTGCATGGTCAGGCCCTGCTCGTGAACGAAGCGTACGAAGCAGCGCGCGCCGTTGCCACACTGCTCGACCTCGCCGCCGTCGGCGTTGAAGATGCGGTAACGGAAGTCGACGCCGGGCCGGCTGGCGGGCTCGACCAGCAGGATCTGGTCACAGCCGACTCCAAAATGGCGGTCTGCCAGCCAACGCAGTTGCTCGCCGGTCAGTACGATCGACTGACGAACACCATCGAGCACGACGAAATCGTTGCCCAATCCGTGCATCTTTGTAAATGTCGTTTTCATTGTTGTCGAGCCTCTGGCGGCGGCGCAACCAGAGGCTTGGCCATTATAAAGTCGTCCATCACGAATCCGCCGCCGATATCGACACACACCGATTCGCGGATGCCGAAGCCGTGTTTTCGGTAGGCGGCGATGGCCTGCTCATTTCGCTTGTTCACCGCCAGAATCAGCGTCCGGCAACCGTTTGCCAAAGCGTGCTCGACGACACGCTCGAGCAACCGGGCACCGAGCCCTGACCGCTGATGTTGCGGGGCGACATACAACTTGTCGAGTTTCATTTCTCCAGCCGCGGTCGTCAGCGCCGAAGCGAAGCCCACCAGTTGGCCATCGACCCGGATCTGGTCCCACCAGATCCCTGGTGTCGCCAACTCCTCGCGTAAACGCTGCGGGTTGTAACGCTGCTCGAGCATGAAATCGATCTGTTCCTGACTGATGATTCCTGGATAAGTTCGCTGCCAGACCAAGCGCGCGAGCGCGACGACCGGCCCGACATCCTCCGGGCGCAGGGCGGAAATCGCAATGTCCATGGTTTACTCCGGAAGCATGGCCATCACCGAACGCGAAAGACGGCAAGCGCCTCCTCGCCGCCAAGCCAGCGCATGGCAGGAATGGCGAGGCGGTGCCCAGGGCGCGACGTGACGGCGACTTACTCGACCGTGACCGACTTGGCCAGATTACGGGGCTTATCGACGTCGGTACCGCGTACCAGCGCCACATGATAAGCCAGGAGTTGCAGGGGCACGACATGCAGCAGCGCGGAGAGCGCGCCGTAGTGCTCCGGCAGGTGCAGCACGTGGATGCCGTCCGACTCCTTCATCTCGCTGTCGGCGTCGGCAAAGACGTACAGCTCGCCACCGCGTGCCCGCACTTCCTGGAGATTGGACTTCAGCTTCTCGAGCAGAGCGTCGTTGGGCGCGACGGCAATCACCGGCATGTCGCGGTCGACGAGGGCCAGCGGGCCATGCTTGAGTTCGCCGGCCGGATAAGCCTCGGCGTGAATATAGGAGATCTCCTTCAGCTTCAGGGCACCTTCCATGGCGATCGGGTAATGACGGCCGCGCCCCAGGAAAAGCGCATGCTGTTTCATCGAGAACTGCTCGGCCCATTGGCGAATCGCAGGCTCCAGTTCGAGGATTTTGGCCACCGCCAGCGGCAAATGACGGACGGCATGCAGTTCGGCCGCTTCGGCTGCCTCGTCGAGGCGGCCGCGCAGCTTGGCCAGGACCAGCGTCAACAGATACAGCGCGGCGAGCTGGGTGGTGAAGGCCTTGGTCGACGCAACGCCGATTTCCGGTCCGGCACGGGTAATGAAACGCAGGCTGTTCTCGCGCACCAGCGACGACTCGGGAACGTTGCAGATACACAGAGTCCGTTCCATGCCGAGCGACCTCGCATGCTGCAACGCCGCCAGCGTGTCGGCCGTTTCACCGGACTGCGAAATCGTCACGATCAGCGTCAGGGGATCAGGCACGGAGTCGCGGTAGCGATACTCGCTGGCCACTTCGACCGAGCACGGGATGCCGGCAATCGATTCGAGCCAGTAGCGCGCCACCAGTCCGGCGTGATAACTGGTTCCGCAAGCGATGATCAGAACCTGCCGGACTTCGCTCAACGTCGCCTCGCTCGTGGCACCGAACAGACCGGGCTGAATGCTGCGGGCGGCACCCAGCATTTCCAACGTATTCGCCAGCGCAACCGGTTGCTCGAAAATTTCTTTCTGCATGTAATGCCGATAGTGGCCCAGTTCGACCGCGTCGGCCGTGAGTTGGGATTCGGTCTCGGCACGTTCGACTGGCGTCCCGTCGACGCGAGTGATGCGATAGGCATCGCGCATCAGTTCCGCACAGTCGCCGTTCTCGAGGTAGATCATGCGGCGCGTCACCTGCAGCAGTGCGGCGGCATCGGAAGCGGCGTAGCATCCATCGTCGGTCACTCCGAGCAGCAAGGGGGCGCCTTCACGCGCCACCACCAGGCGCGTCGGATCGGCCTCGCGCAGGACAGCGATCGCGTAGGCGCCTTGCAACTGGGCGACTGCCTGGCGTACGGCGGTGAGAAAATCGGTGGCGCTCTTCAATTCGTGGGCGATCAGGTGGGCAACGACTTCGGTATCGGTGTCCGAAGTGAACTCGTAGCCCAGGGCTTTGAGGCGCCCGCGCAGAGATTCGTGGTTTTCGATGATGCCGTTATGGACGACGGCCAGGCCACGCGAGATATGTGGGTGGGCGTTGCGCTCGCAGGGCACACCATGCGTCGCCCAACGAGTATGCGCAATGCCGGTCTGGCCGGAGGCCCGTGACGATCCTTCCACCTGCGCGGTGAGTTCGGCGACACGGCCAACGGAACGCAGGCGGTGCAGGCCGGAAGCATTGATCAGCGCAAGGCCAGCCGAATCGTAACCGCGGTACTCGAGCTTGCGCAGCCCTTCGAGAAGAATCGGGACGACATCGCGGTCGGCGACCGCAGCAACAATGCCACACATGGTCAGGTCACTTTTCTCTAAGGCCGTTGGCGGCCGGGATGGGCATACCGTCGAAGTCCTCTCGACGACTTTATTTTTTGACTTTCTGCGGTTTCTTCCAGCCGGAAATCGACACCTGCCTGGCCCGCGAGATGGTCAGCGTGTCCGGCGGAGCGTCCCTGGTCAACGTCGTACCGGCGCCGAGCGTGGCGCCGCGACCGACCGTGACCGGAGCAACCAGTTGGGTGTCCGATCCGATGAAAGCGTCGTCTTCGATGACGGTCTGAAACTTGTTGGCACCGTCGTAGTTGCAGGTGATCGTCCCGGCACCGATGTTCACGCGGCTGCCGACGACAGCGTCGCCGACATAGGCCAGGTGATTGGCTTTCGATTGTGCAGCAAAGCGGCTGTTCTTGAGCTCGACGAAGTTGCCGACATGTACGCCGGCCGCCAGTTCGGTTCCCGGACGGAGACGGGCGAACGGTCCGATCACGCCGTCGGGACCGACGACTGCGCTGTCGATGTGGCTGAACGCCGCCAGACGCGATCCGGCGCCAATGTGCGCGTTCCTCAGGACGCAGGATGGACCGATTTCGACGGCTTCCTCGAGAACGACCCTGCCCTCGAAAACACAGTTGATGTCGATGAAGACGTCACGCCCGCAAACCAGTTCACCACGCACGTCGATGCGTGCCGGGTCGGCCAGGCGCACGCCCTGTTCGAGCAGACGCTCGGCGGTTCGCCGCTGCGCGACGCGTTCGAGCTCGGCTAGCTGCACCTTGCTGTTGACGCCAAGGACTTCCCATGGCGCCTGCGCCTGCGCGGTGCGGACCGGAACTCCGGCCGCGACCGCCATGCCGACGATGTCGGTCAGATAGTATTCCCGTTGTGCGTTGTCATTCGACAAGCGGCCCAGCCAGTCGGCCAGGTTTTCCGTCGGCAGAGCGACGATCCCGGTGTTGACCTCGTGGATCGCTCGCTCTTCGACCGAGGCGTCTTTCTGTTCGACGATGCGCCGAACGTCTCCGGCCGCATCGCGAACGATGCGCCCGTAACCGCTCGGTTCGGGCAGGTTTACGGTAAGAATCGCCAATGCGTCGCGCGCCGCATGCAACAAACGCTGCAGCGTCTCCGCCTGAACCAGCGGCACATCGCCGTAGAGTACCAGCGTGCTTCCCCCCGCCGCGAGATGGGGCAAGGCCTGCATCACGGCGTGTCCGGTCCCCAATTGGGGCTCCTGCAGAACCCATACCAGGTCCGGTGCGTCGATGCTGGCTCGCAGAGCTTCGCCGGCGTGTCCGTAAACGAGACAGATGGTTTGCGGAGCAAGACCGCGCGCCGTATCGATGACGTGCGAAACCAGAGCCTTGCCGGCCAGCGGATGGAGCACCTTGGGCAAGTTCGAATGCATGCGCTTGCCTTGTCCGGCGGCGAGAATGACGATATTCATGGGCTAACACTCAGTCAAACGGTAAGCTTGGTCCCGGCTGGCGGAAGCCGGTAGCCGTAGCGCCTCAGAGGGCCGGAAGGGGCTTGGCAGGGCGGGGCAAGCAATGATCTTCACGCGCCGTATTATTACAGGTTGCACGGCGGAAACTCACAAGAATGTCACGCTTGGGCTCCGCTTCCGGCGCCGTTGGCGACATCGTGGGCAGTTTGGCCAGCCGACGTCACCACCCGGCAGAGTCTTGACGGGTCATCGAAGGGCCGCTCCGACGGGACGTGGGGAGTGGCCGACCGACTCGGTACGCGAGGCCCGACTCGTTCGTCGTTCCGCGCCGGCTTGGCCCGGCGCTGGCAACACTCAGCGAGGCAGGCTGGAACTGCCCATCAGGAAAGCGTCGACTTCGCGGGCGCACTGCCGGCCCTCACGAATCGCCCAGACGACGAGCGACTGACCGCGCCGCATGTCGCCAGCGGCGAACACTTTGGCGACGCTGGTGGCGTAACAACCCACCTCGTCCGTCGTCGCCTGGACGTTGCCGCGCGAGTCAAGCTGTACCGCCAATTGGTCGAGGAGTCCCTGACGAACGGGCGAAACGAAGCCCATGGCCAGTAACACGAGGTCGGCGGCGATCTCGAACTCGCTTCCCGCAAGCTCGGTCATCCTGCCATTTCGCCAGTCGAGGCGGGCCACCTTGAGCGCCTTGACCCGTCCGTTTTCGCCGATGAACTCCTTGGTCGAAACCGCGAAATCGCGCTCGCAGCCCTCCTCGTGCGACGACGACGTACGCAATTTCAGTGGCCAGTACGGCCAAGTCAGACTCTTGTTCTCTCGCTCCGGCGGCTGCGGCATCAACTCGAATTGGGTTACCGATAGAGCGCCGTGCCGGTTGCTCGTGCCAACGCAGTCGGAACCGGTATCGCCACCGCCAATCACCACCACCCGCTTGCCGGTAGCCAGGATCTGCGCCGGCAAGCGGTCGCCGGCGTTGACCTTGTTCTGCTGTGGCAGAAACTCCATGGCGAAGTGGACGCCATCGAGATCCCTGCCCGGCACGTTCAGATCGCGCGGCGACTCCGCCCCACCGGCAAGAATCAGGGCGTCGAACTCGGCCAGCAGCCGGTCGACGGGGACAGCGCCGGGACCACTGCCACCGACTTCCTGATTGACGCGAAACTCGACGCCTTCGGCTTCCATCTGCGCGATGCGACGATCGACATGCGACTTCTCGAGCTTGAAATCCGGGATGCCGTAACGCAAGAGACCGCCTGGGCGATCGTTCTTTTCGAAAACGACGACGTGATGACCAACCCGCGCCAACTGCTGGGCGGCCGCCAAGCCGGCCGGACCGGAGCCGACGACGGCAACCTTTTTGCCGGTACGGGCCTGCGGGGGCTGCGGAACGATCCAGCCTTCTGCCCACCCTTTGTCGACAATCGCATGCTCGATCGACTTGATGCCAACCGGGTCGCTGTTGATGTTGAGCGTACACGCCTCCTCGCACGGCGCGGGACAGATGCGTCCGGTGAAATCCGGAAAGTTGTTGGTCGAGTGCAGGACTTCCAGGGCCTGCTCCCAGTTTCCGCGGTAAACCAGGTCGTTCCAGTCCGGAATGATGTTGTTGACCGGGCAGCCGGTATTGCAGAACGGGATGCCGCAATCCATGCAACGCGCACCCTGCACGCTGGCCTGCTCGTCGGTCAGCGCGCGGACGAACTCGCGGTAATGCTTCAGGCGCGACCCGGCAGGCTCGTAGGCCTCCGTCAAGCGCTGATACTCGATGAATCCAGTCGGCTTACCCATGCCTATGCTGCCTCCAGTTGCTTTTGCGCCGCCAACGCCGTGAGTACCCGCCGGTACTCGTGTGGCATGATCTTCACGAAGCGGCCGCGATACTTCTCCCAGTCGTTGAGCAGACGCTGCGCCTGGCGGCTGGCGGTCAGGCGATAGTGCTTCTCGACCAATCCCTTGAGCAGCACTTCGTCGATCACGCCGAGATGGCGGACGTCAACCTTGCCGTGAGCTTCGAGGTCGTCACCGGCGTCGCTGCCGCGGCGCGCGGCGAACTCCTCCTCGACCGGTTCGAGAGAGACCTGCGCCATGTTGCAGCGTGTCGCGAAGCTGCCGTCCTCGTCGAGGACATAGGCCACGCCACCGGACATGCCGGCGGCAAAATTGCGGCCCGTCATGCCAAGCACGACGACGGTACCACCGGTCATGTACTCGCAACCGTGGTCGCCCACTCCCTCGACGACCGCCGTGGCGCCCGAGTTGCGCACCGCGAAGCGCTCGCCGGCGACACCGGCGAAAAAGGCTTCGCCTTCGGTGGCACCGTAGAGCACGGTATTGCCAATGATGATGTTTTTCGGTGTCTCGCCACGAAAACCGAGATTCGGGCGAACGACGATCCGGCCACCCGACAGGCCCTTGCCGACGTAGTCGTTGGCTTCGCCCACCAGATCCAGCGTCACGCCACGTGCCAGGAATGCGCCGAAGCTTTGTCCCGCCGTGCCCGTGAGATGAATTTCGATCGTCCCGTCAGGCAACCCGGCATGTCCGTAACGCTCGGCCAGCCGCCCGGAAAGCATGGCACCGACGGTGCGGTTGATGTTGCGTACGGGCAGCTCGATACTGACCTTTTCACGTCTCTCGAGAGCCGCTTGGCTGAGCTCGATGAGCTTGATGTCCATTGCCCTGCCGAGGCCATGGTCCTGCACTTCGCAGTGGAAAACCGGCGTCCCGCTCTTGTTCTCGGGACGCTGGAAGACCCGGCTGTAGTCCAGCCCTCTGGCCTTCCAGTGGGATATTCCCTTCTGCATTTCGAGCAGGTCGCAACGGCCGATCAGATCATCAAAGCGACGCACTCCCATCTGCGCCATCAATTCGCGCACTTCTTCGGCGACGAAGAAGAAGTAATTGACGACATGCTCCGGTTGGCCCGAAAACCGCCGGCGGAGCACCGGATCCTGTGTTGCCACGCCGACAGGACAGGTATTGAGATGACACTTGCGCATCATGATGCAGCCTTCGACCACCAGTGGAGCCGTGGCAAAACCAAACTCGTCGGCACCCAGCAAGGCACCGATCAGCACGTCGCGGCCAGTCTTGTTCTGCCCGTCGACCTGGACTCGCACACGGCCGCGCAAGCCGTTGAGTACCAGCGTTTGCTGCGTTTCGGCAAGACCCAGTTCCCACGGCGATCCGGCATGCTTGATCGACGACTGCGGGCTGGCACCCGTACCGCCATCATGACCGGCGATCACGAGATGATCGGCCTTGGCCTTGGTCACTCCCGCCGCCACCGTCCCGACGCCCACTTCGGAAACGAGTTTGACACTGATCGACGCTTGTGGATTGGCGTTCTTGAGGTCGTGAATCAGTTGCGCCAGGTCTTCGATCGAGTAGATGTCATGATGCGGCGGAGGCGAGATCAGACCAACGCCGGGCACCGAGTGACGCAAGAAGCCGATGTACTCGGACACCTTGTGACCCGGTAGCTGGCCGCCTTCGCCGGGCTTGGCGCCTTGCGCCATCTTGATCTGGATCTGATCGGCATTGACCAGGTACTCGGCCGTGACGCCAAAACGCCCCGAGGCGACCTGCTTGATGGACGACCGCAGGCTGTCGCCATCCTGCAGTTGGTAGTCGCGCTCGATGCGCGACTTGCCGACCACGTCCGAAACCATCTCGCCGCCCTTCAAGCTCTTGAAGCGCGCCGGGTCCTCACCGCCCTCGCCGGTATTCGATTTGCCACCGATACGGTTCATGGCAACGGCCAAGGTGCTGTGCGCTTCGGTCGAAATCGACCCGAGCGACATCGCCCCCGTCGCGAAACGCTTGACGATTTCTTTTGCCGGTTCGACTTCCTCGAGCGCGATGGCCGGCCCCGCTGACTTGATTTCAAACAGCCCGCGCAAGGTCATGTGCCGCCGCGACTGGTCGTTGATCAGTTTGGCGTACTCCTTGTAGGTCTCGTACTTGCCGGTACGCGTCGAGTGCTGCAGCTTGGCGATCGCATCGGGCGTCCACAGGTGTTCTTCACCGCGCACACGGTAGGCGTACTCTCCCCCGGCGTCGAGCATGGTCGCCAACACCGGATCGTTGCCAAAGGCCTGTTTGTGCAGGCGAATCGCTTCTTCCATGACCTCGAAGACGCCAATACCCTCGACCTGGGTCGAGGTCCCGGTGAAATACTTGTCCACCATCCGCTTCTGCAAGCCGACCACTTCGAAGATCTGCGCCCCGGTGTAGGACATGTAGGTCGAGATGCCCATCTTGGACATCACCTTGAGCAGTCCTTTGCCGACGCCCTTGATGAAGTGCTTGATCGCTTTGTCGCTCTTTTCGGGGTCGTTGCCCGCCATCTGGCGAAGCGTTTCCAGAGCCAGGTAGGGGTGTACCGCTTCGGCGCCGTAACCGGCGAGGGCGGCGAAATGATGCGTCTCGCGTGCCGCTCCGGTTTCCACGACGAGTCCGACGCGCGTCCGCAACCCCTTGGTCACCAGATGGTGATGCACGGCCGAGGTGGCCAGCAGGGCGGGTATCGCCACATGCTCGGCGTCGACCCGGCGGTCGGAGACGATCAGGATGCTCGATCCCTTATGGACGTGATCTTCGGCCTCGGCACACAGCGAGGCGAGCCGCGCTTCGACGCCTTCGTTGCCCCAGCACAAGGGGTAACAGATGTCCAGCTCTGCGGAATGGAACTTCTTACCGGTGTAGGTCGATATCTCGCGCAGCTTGGCCATGTTCGCGAAATCGAGCACCGGCTGGGCAACCTCCAAACGGTACGGCGGATTGATTTCGTTGATGCCGAGCAAGTTCGGTTTGGGACCGATGAAGGAAACCAGCGACATCACCAGTTGTTCGCGAATCGGATCGATCGGCGGGTTGGTGACCTGCGCGAAGAGTTGCCGGAAATAATTGAACAGCGGCTTGCTTCGGTTCGAGAGGACGGCCAGCGGCGAGTCGTTACCCATCGACCCGGTCGCCTCCTCGCCGGAAGTAGCCATCGGCTCGAGGATGAACTTGATGTCCTCCTGGCTATAACCGAAAGCCTGCTGCCGATCGAGCAGGGACGCCCGCGGCATCGGCTCGGTGATTCCCTTGGGCGACGGCAGGTCGTCGAGCTTGATGTTGATCCGACTCAGCCAGTCCTTGTAGGGCTTGGCGCGCGCCAGGGTGTCCTTGAGTTCGGCGTCGTCGATGATGCGGCCCTGATCGAGATCGATCAGGAACATCTTGCCTGGCTGCAAACGCCACTTGTTGACGATACGCTCCTCGGCGATGGGCAGGACTCCGGCTTCCGAAGCCATCACCACCAGGTCGTCGTCAGTCACCAGATAGCGTGCCGGACGCAAGCCGTTGCGGTCGAGCGTCGCGCCGATCTGGCGCCCATCGGTGAAGGCCACCGCCGCCGGACCGTCCCACGGCTCGATCATTGCGGCGTGATATTTGTAGAAAGCGCTGCGCTTGTCGTCCATCAGCGTGTGCGATTCCCAGGCCTCCGGAATCAGCATCATCATGGCGTGGGCGAGCGAATAGCCAGCCATGACGAGCAGTTCGAGCGCGTTGTCGAACGAGGCCGAATCCGACTGGCCCGGGTAGATCAGCGGCCAGATCTTTTCCAGATCGTGGCTAAGCAAGGGCGACGAGGTGCCCTTCTCGCGTGCGCGCATCCAGTTGTAGTTGCCGCGCAGCGTGTTGATCTCACCATTGTGGGCAATCATCCGGAACGGGTGGGCAAGCTGCCACGTCGGGAAGGTATTGGTCGAAAAACGCTGGTGCACCAGCGCCATGGCCGAAATGCACCGTGGATCCTTCAGGTCGGCATAGTACTCTCCCACCTGAAAGGCGAGCAGCAAGCCCTTATAGACCACGGTCCGGGCGGACATCGACGGCTGATAGAACTCCTTGCTGTGCTTGAGGCCCAGCGCCTGAATGGCGTTTGCCGCCCGGCGGCGGATGACGTACAGCTTGCGTTCGAGGGCGTCGGTAACCATGATGTCGGCACCGCGGCCGATGAAAATCTGACGAATCACGGGTTCACGAGCACGCACCGTAGGCGACATCGGCAGACTGTGGTCGACCGGCACGTCGCGCCAACCGAGGACCACCTGACCCTCGGAGCGCACCGCCCGTTCGATTTCCTCCTGGCAGGCGAGGCGCGAAGCCGACTCTTTCGGCAGGAAGACCATGCCGACACCGTAGTCGCCGGCCGGCGGCAACTGGACGCCCTGCTGAGCCATCTCGTCACGAAAGAAAGCGTCGGGAATCTGGATCAGGATGCCGGCACCGTCGCCCATCAGGGGATCGGCACCGACAGCGCCGCGGTGATCCAGGTTCTTCAGGATCAGCAACCCCTGCTCGATGATCGAGTGACTCTTCTTGCCCCGAATGTGCGCTACAAAACCGACGCCGCAGGCATCGTGCTCGTTGGCCGGGTCGTAAAGCCCCTGCCCTTCAGGTATGGCCGAATCCATCACGCTTGAATCCTCACAAATCAAAGACGTTCCCCGGGTGACCGCAGGTCCAGAAGTTGGAAAACCTCGCGCAGAAAAGCGCCAGCCGACTCCGCGGGACTCGCGACTATACGCCGAATACCCCGGCCATTCAAGATGCTGCGCCGCACCAAAGGCGTGCGTCAGCGGTGTGCGGCCGCACCAACCCGAAGCCGCGCGGCGCGCAATCTCTCGCTTTTTTTGGTATTCAGCCCAGCCACCGAAAGCAAGCAAGACTCGCGCCAAGATGCCAAGCGTGTTCCGCTGGCGAAATGTCGAAGCCTCGCCGCCCGGCGAAGGGCAACCGGCAGCGCGGTTGGCGCGATCTCACGAAACGTCGGCCGGCGGCCTTGGCGCTTCGGCGCCGGCCATTTCCCGCCCAACAAAGACGCCGTTTCATGGAGTTGCATGGTGAAGTGCATGTCGGGCTTGTGGTAAGCTGGTGACGGGATCGTTGAGCGTTGTCCGATCGCGGCCAGACGAGGGCGGTGGCCAGCACACGTGGCGGCCAGGATCGGCGTCCGGGGAACGTCCTCAAGATCAGCCACGGCGATTTCGCAAAATGGGGGAAGCCGGTTCCGCACTTCGGGAGCCGGCTTTTTTGAACACGAGAACTGAAAACGAGTGATGGAGGATTGCATGCCGCTAACAATCGGAGTTCCAAGAGAAACGGCCACCGGGGAAAAGCGGGTGGCGGCCGTACCGGAGGTCGTTGAAAAACTGATCAAGCTGGGCTTCGCCGTACAGATCGAATCCGGTGCCGGGAACGCGGCGAGTATTTCGGACGATGCGTATCGTTCGGCTGGCGCCGAAGTACTTGAAGAAGCGGCCAAGCTCTGGTCTTCGTCGGACATCATCTTCAAGGTGCGTGGCCCGTCGGCCGAAGAAGTCGGTCTGATCCGCCAGGGAAGTACGCTGGTGAGCTTCATCTGGCCGGCGCAGAACCCGGAACTCCTGCAGCAGCTCGCGGCCCGCAAGGTGACCGTGCTGGCCATCGACTCGCTGCCGCGCACGCTCTCGCGCGCCCAGAAGATGGACGCGTTGACTTCCCAGGCTGGCGTCGCGGGCTACCGCGCCGTCATCGAGGCCGCCAACGCCTTTGGTCGTTTTTTCAATGGCCAGATCACGGCGGCGGGCAAGGTTCCGCCAGCCAAGGTTTTCGTTGCCGGTGCTGGCGTGGCCGGCCTGGCGGCGATTGGCACGGCTGCCAACCTCGGCGCCATCGTTCGTGCCAACGACACGCGTGCCGAAGTGGCCGATCAGGTCGCGTCGCTGGGCGGTGAATTCGTCAAGGTCGATTACGACGAAGAAGGTTCCGGCGGCGGTGGTTACGCGAAGGTGATGAGCGAGGGCTTTCAGAAGGCCCAGCGCGATATGTACGCCAAGCAGGCCCGCGAGGTCGACATCATCATCACGACCGCGCTGATCCCCGGCAAGCCGGCGCCCAGACTGATCACTGCCGAGATGGTGCGCTCGATGAAGCCGGGCAGCGTGATCGTCGACATGGCCGCCGAACAGGGTGGCAACTGCGAGTTGACCGAGCCGGGCCAGGCGGTTGTGAAGCACGACGTCACCATCATCGGTTACACCGACCTGGTCAGCCGCTTGGCGCGCCAGTCGTCGACGCTGTACAGCACCAACTTGTTGCGCCTTGCCGAGGAACTGTGCAAGACCAAGGACGGCATCATCGACGTCAACATGGATGACGAAGCCATCCGCGGCCTGACGGTTATCAAGGAAGGCAACGTGACCTGGCCGCCCCCGGCACCCAAGCCGTCGGCAGCGCCAGTTGCGGCACCGGCGGCGGCCCAGCCAGTGGCTGCGGCGAAAAAGTCGCACGGCCATGGCAAGGCCAGCGAGCCAGCGTCGGGCAGCGGCATGATCATCCTGTTCGCGGCGGCGGCGCTTTTCTTCTGGTTCATCGGTGCCAGTGCGCCACCCGCCTTCCTCGGCCACTTCACGGTCTTCGTACTGGCCTGCTTCGTCGGCTACATGGTCGTGTGGAACGTCAAGCCGGCCTTGCATACGCCACTGATGAGCGTCACCAACGCGATCAGCAGCATCATTGCCATCGGCGCGCTGGTACAGATTGCGCCACCGATCGAAGCAGGGCTCGATCGACCGGAAGACTGGATTCGCTGGCTGGCGATCGGCGCCATCGTACTGGCGACGATCAACATGTTCGGTGGTTTCGCCGTCACCCAGCGCATGCTGGCCATGTTCCGTAAATAGGAGTCGATGAACATGTCTGAAAGCTTGGCAACCGTCTCCTACCTCGGAGCGACAATTCTTTTCATACTTTGCCTCGGCGGCCTGAGCAACCAGGAAACCTCTCGCCGCGGCAATCTCTACGGCATCATCGGCATGACCATTGCCGTCCTGGCGACCATCTTCGGTCCGCGTGTCGGCAGCGCCGGTTATGCCTGGCTGATCGGCGCCATGGCGGTCGGTGCGACGCTGGGTATCTACGCCGCGCGCACCGTCCAGATGACCCAGATGCCCGAACTGGTGGCCCTGATGCACAGCATGGTCGGTCTGGCGGCGATGCTGGTCGGATTTGCCAACTACATCGACCCGGTGGCGTCGGCGGGCCTGACAAGCGCCGAAAAAGCGATTCACGAGGTCGAGATCTACATCGGCATCTTGATCGGCGCGGTCACCTTCTCCGGATCGGTGATCGCCTTCGGCAAACTGTCCGGCAAGATCTCGGGCAATCCGATGCTGCTCCCCGCGCGCCACTGGATCAACCTGGCCGGGCTGCTGGTGGTGATTTACTTCGGACGGGAGTTCCTGCACGCCGGCTCGATCAGCGAAGGCATGACGCCGCTGGTCGTGATGACGGTCGTTGCCCTGCTCTTCGGCATCCATATGGTGATGGCGATCGGCGGTGCCGACATGCCGGTCGTGGTTTCCATGCTGAACAGCTACTCCGGCTGGGCAGCGGCGGCAACCGGCTTCATGCTGTCGAACGACCTGCTGATCGTCACCGGCGCGCTGGTCGGCTCGAGCGGTGCAATCCTGTCTTACATCATGTGTGCGGCGATGAATCGCCACTTCATCAGCGTCATCGCCGGCGGCTTTGGAACGACCGGCGGAACTCCCGCACCGGCCGCCGGCGGAGTGCAACCAGCCGGTGAAGTGGTGCCGATCAGCGCGCCGGAAACGGCCGAGTTGTTGCGTGAAGCCAAGAACGTGATCATTGTCCCGGGTTACGGGATGGCGGTCGCGCAGGCCCAGCACACGGTCTACGAGATCACTCGTCTGCTGCGCGAGAAAGGCGTCAACGTGCGCTTCGGCATTCACCCGGTGGCCGGTCGCATGCCCGGCCACATGAACGTTCTCCTTGCCGAAGCCAAGGTTCCCTACGACATCGTCTTTGAAATGGATGAACTCAACGAGGATTTCCCGGCCACCGATGTGGCCATGATCATCGGCGCCAACGACATCGTCAATCCGGCCGCACAGGATGATCCCAGCAGCCCGATCGCCGGCATGCCGGTACTCGAGGTGTGGAAGGCCAAGACTTCGATCGTCATGAAGCGCAGCATGGCTTCCGGTTATGCCGGGGTAGACAACCCGCTGTTCTACAAGGACAACAACCGTATGCTGTTCGGCGATGCGAAGAAGATGCTGGATGAGGTTCTGGTCTCGCTGAAGGTCTGAGCGCTGGCTCCTTCGACGCCCGACCGCCTGACAACGCCTGCCCTGGCGGGCGTTGTGCTTGCCGCGCTGGGACAACACCGCTGCCCGGGCTGGCGGCAGGGCAGCCTCCGGGTTGCGCGGCAGGCGCCGCAGTCGAGCGCCGCCGTGTTTTCGGAAGTCGATCGACATCTGATAGAATCCGGCCGACAGATCAATGAGCACATCGGCCAGCGTGGCGTTCGGTCAATGAGCTTACCCATGAATCAATGCCTTCTCGCGTCAGGCAAGGCGCAAACCGCAACCGTCGCGATGGCGAGAAATTGCCACCCGGCATGGTGCGAAAAGGTGCTGTTTCAGGTAAGCGGTTTGGCGGAACGCCGTGCCAGCCATTCTATCTCTAGGGGGTAACATGGAGGTCAAAGAAGTTTTGCAGGTCAAGGATTCCGCGCTGTTCGCCGTGCATCCCGACTCACCTCTCTCCGAAGCGGTCATCATGATGTCCGAAAACGACATCGGCTCCGTGATCGTCATGGACGGCGGCAAACTGGCCGGGATGCTGACCTTCCGTGAAGTCCTCGCCATACTCGCCAAACGGCAGACCGAACGCCGTGTCGGGCCGACTCCGCCGATCGCCGAGATCCTCGTCGTCGAGGCGATGGACCCCAATCCACCCACCAGCGATCCGGACATGGACGTCGACGAGTTGCGCCGCATGATGGTCGACACCCATACGCGCTACGTCCCGGTGATGGAAGGCGATACGATCGTCGGTATCGTCTCCTTTCACGATGTCGCCAAGGCGGTGCTCGAAGAGCGGAACATGGAAAACAAGCTGCTCAAGGCGTACATCAAGGATTGGCCCGCACCGTAAGCAGGGCGCGGTCGATTTGTTTTATTTGTTTTGACCGCCAGCCGGCGCCAAAGCCGGCGGTAATTTAACTCCGTCGATCGCAAACAGGCGCCGATGTTCCTTGATCGCGTAGCGGTCGGTCATGCCAGCAATGTAGTCGGCCACTTTGCGCACCTGATCGCCCGCGCTGGCGGCCTGATACTGCGGTGGCAACAGGCGCGGATCGGAGGCGAAAGCGGCAAACAGGTCGCCGACGATGCGCCGGGCCTTGCTGGCCATTCGCATGGCCTGATAGTGCTCATAAAGATGGGTGCGCAGGAAGCGCTTCACGTGGCGCTGCGCCGCCCGCAAGTCGTCCGAAAACGCAACCAGAGGCGGCGCCGCGTGCACTTCGTCGAGGCTCGCCGGTGACTGACGAGAAAGCCTGCCCGCTGTCGTCTCGATGAGGTCGCAGACCAGCGTATTGATCAGCCGTCGCACCGTCTCGTGAACCAGGTGGCGCCCGCCCAACTCGGGATAGGCGCGGCGCACCTCGGCCATGTGACGGGCAAACAGGTCAAGCTCCGCGAGTTGTTCGAGCGTGATCAGGCCGGCCCGCAAGCCATCGTCGACATCGTGATTGTTGTAGGCGATTTCATCGGCCGGATTGCAGATCTGCGCCTCGAGGGAGGGCTGCTTCCGGCTGAGAAAACCTTCACCCAAGTCGCCGAGCTGGCGGGCGTTGTCCAGGGAACAATGCTTGACGATTCCTTCTCTGGTTTCGAAACAGAGGTTCAGGCCGGGAAACGCGGCGTAGCGCTCTTCGAGCAGGTCAACCGTGCGCAGACTCTACAAATTGTGTTCGAAACCGCCGTGTTCACGCAGACATTCGTTCAGCGCGTCCTGCCCGGCATGGCCGAAGGGCGTGTGGCCAAGATCGTGCGCGAGCGCTATGGCTTCGACCAGGTCTTCGTTGACTCGCAGGGCACGCGCGATCTGGGCCACCTCGAGGCTGTGCGTCAAGCGCGTGCGAAACAGGTCGCCTTCATGATTGACGAATACCTGGGTCTTGTACTCGAGGCGCCTGAAAGCCGTCGAATGTACGATGCGATCGCGGTCGCGCTGGAACTCGTCGCGGTACGCGGGCGCGGTATCGGGATAGCGGCGCCCGCGTGAATTGGCCTCCGAGACGGCGTAAGTTGCGCAAGCCGCCTCAGGCATGCGCGCTACGCGCCAGAATGGCGCGCCGGATGTCCACCAGCTCGACCTCGTCGGAAACGACGGCCTCCCCAAGCCGTTTCAGGAGGACCAAGCGGAGCTTGCCATCCCGCACCTTCTTGTCGTTCTGCATCAACTCCAGATAGCGGCCGACATCAAGTGCCGGTCCGCAGACCGGCAAGCGGGCACGTCGAAACAGGCGCTCGATTCGCTCGATGTCCTTTTCGCTGAGCCAGCCAAGCTGCCACGAGATCTGCGCCGCCATCATCGTGCCGGAAGCGACCGCTTCGCCATGCAACCATTGGCCATAGCCCATGCCGGTTTCGATCGCATGCCCGAAGGTGTGGCCGAGATTCAGCAAAGCCCGTTCGCCACTCTCGCGTTCGTCGGCGGCGACCACTTCGGCCTTGTTTCGGCAAGAACGGCAGATCGCTTCGGCCAGAGCCGTCGGATCCCGAGACAGCAGGTCGTCGAGCTTGAGCTCGAGCCATTCGAGAAAAGGCAGGTCCCGGATCAGGCCGTACTTGATCACCTCGGCCAGTCCCGCCCGCAATTCGCGATCAGGCAGCGTGGTCAGCGTGTCGGTGTCGGCCAGGACGAGTTGCGGCTGGTGGAAAGCGCCGATCATGTTTTTACCAAGCGGGTGGTTGATCGCCGTCTTGCCGCCAACCGATGAATCAACCTGCGCAAGCAAGGTGGTCGGCACCTGGATGAATGGCATGCCGCGCTGAAAACAGGCGGCGGCAAAACCAGTGATGTCGCCAACGACGCCGCCACCGAGAGCAATCAGCGTAGTCGAGCGCTCGCAGCGTCGCTCGAGAAGAACATCGAATATCGAGTTCAACGTAGGCCAGTCCTTGTACTGCTCGCCGTCGGGCAGAACGACCTCGGCGACGTCCGTCCCGGCGTCGCGCAAGGGCTTGGCCAAACGCTGCAGATAGAGCGGCGCCACCGTGGCGTTGGTGACAATCACCGCTTTCGGCTGACGCAGAAACGGTTCGAGCAATTCGTAGCGCCCCAGCACGGAGCGACCGACCTGGATCGGATACGAACGATTCCCCAGCGCGACCATCAGCGTTTCCATGCTTCCCCCGTTCCCCTGATCATTTGGTTGAGGACAGACTGCGCGGTGATTCGGCTGCCGCTGATTACCAGGTCCGCCACTTCGCGATAGAGCCGGTCTCTTTGCGTGTGCAGCTCGCTCAACTTCTGCAGGGGGTCGCTGACCTGCAGAAGCGGCCGATTCTTGTCGTGCCGTGTACGTTCGCAAAGTGTCTGCAGCGGAACGTCGAGATAGATGACCAGACCACTGTTTTTGAGGTTCTCCCGGTTTTCTGGGCGCAGGACGGCGCCTCCCCCGGTGGCCACAACCTGGCCTTTGAGCTTGACCAGTTCGGCAATGAGTTGCGCCTCGCGTCGACGAAAACCTTCTTCGCCTTCGATTTCGAAGATCGTCGGCAGGCTGACGCCGGTGCGGATTTCGATTTCGCGATCGGCGTCGAGGAAACCGTAAGACAGCCGCCTGGCCAGCGCCTTACCCAGTGTAGTCTTCCCGGCGCCCATCAGGCCGACCAGATAGACGTTGCGTTTGTCGTGCTCGATTCTCACGGCCCCATTCTAACGCAGCGGCAAGGGCATCCCGCCGGCACGACAAAGCCGAGCAGCGCCGGCTTTTGCCACACCGGCGCGGACGATCAGCGTACGGCGAGACCTTCGGCGACGATGCGCGGGGTGATGAAGATCAACAGTTCCTGCTTGTCGTCGATCCATTCCCGGCTCTTGAAGAGCCAGCCAATGTAGGGGAGATCGCCAAAGAAGGGAATACGCTGCGTGTTGTTGCGCACTTCCTGGGTGTATATCCCGCCGATGACCACCGTTCCGCCGTTCTCGACCAGCACCTCGGTCTTCACGTGCTTGTTGTCGATCGCCACGCCGGCGCCCGTATTCAAGCGGGTGTTGGGCGTGTCCTTGTTGACCTCGACCTTCATCGTCACGTTGCCGTCGGGTGTGATCTGCGGCGTGACCTTCAACGACAGGACGGCCTTCTTGAACGAGATGCTGGTCGCCCCTGAACTCGTCGCCTGCTGATACGGGATTTCGACCCCCTGCTCGATGAGCGCCTCGATGTTGTTGGCCGTCATCACGCGCGGACTGGAAATCACCTTGCCACGGCCATCGGCTTCCAGCGCGGAGATCTCGGTGTTCAGAAACTGGGTCAGTGCGCTGTTGTAGAGCACCAGCGAGAACAATCCGGCGTTACCGGTGCGCGGCGTCGCCGGCAAATTGACGTTCAAGGCATCGGTATTGAAGTTCGGGATGTCCCGGATCTGCCCGGTATAGAAGCCCGGCGTATTGACTCTCGCTCCAGCCATGGCGTTCCCGCCGAAACCTTGGCCGCCGAAAGCGTAACCCTGGCGCTGGTTCCAGCCCAGGCGGATACCCAGGTTCTTGGCAAAACTGTCGCCAGCCTCGACGATCCGGGCCTCGATCATGACCTGTCGTGCCGCCACATCGACTTTGGTAATAATGTGACGAAGCTCGTCGAGACGACTCGGCGTATCCTTCACGATGACCATGTTCGAGCGCGGCTCCAGGACGGCGCTGCCGCGCTTCGAAAGCATTCGCTGAGTGGGGTTGTCGAACAGCTTGTGCATGTCCTCGGCCCGGATATAACTCAACTGGAAGCTCTCGGTCTGCAAGGGCTCGAGGTCACTGATCTGCAGCTTCGACTCGAACTCGAGCTTTTCCTTGGTGGCAATCTCGTCACGCGGCGCAATCAGGATGACGTTGCCATTCTTGCGCATGTCCAGGCCCTTCTGCTGCATGATGATGTCGAGCGCCTGGTCCCACGGCACGTCCTTGAGAATCAGCGTGATCGCGCCACTCACCGAATCGCTGATGACCATGTTCATGCCGGTGAACTCGCCGATCACCTGCAACAAGCGACGCACGTCGACATTCTGGAAGTTGAGCGACAATTTCTCGCCCTGATAACCGCCGCGCGTCCCCTGAATGAGCTTGTTCGGGTTCTCGACGACCGGCTTGACTTCGACGACGAACTGGGTGTCGCTCTGATAAGCGTTGTGCTCCCACAGACCGCGCGGAACGATCGTCATGCGCACGTTGTCACCCTTCACCGTCGTCGTCACGGTCTGCACGGGGGTGGCGAAGTCGGCGACGTCGAGCCGCTTGCGCAAACTGTCCGGCAGAACCACCTTGGCGAAGTCCACCACCAGCGTCGATCCCTGCTGGCGGATATCGATGCCGGCATTGGAATCGCTGAGGTCTACCGTGATCCGCGCTTCACCGTCCTTGCCGCGCCGGAAGCCGATGTCACGGATGCTGTTCACACCCTGCGCCGAGGGAAGCGCTTTCGCAAAGTGTTCCACCGGCACGACACCTTCGACAGCCCGACTCGGCAGCAGGGCCAATACGAGGGTGTTGCCGTCGATCGACGCTTCGTAGGTCATCGCCTTGTGCAGGTTCAGCACCACACGCGTCCGATCTTCGGCCTGCACGATGTTGGCGCTCTTCAGGTCGCCCTCGTTGTACGCCTGGCTCGAGCGGCCCAGGCCATTCGTCGTATTGGCGAAATCGAGCGCAATGCGCGGCGGCTTAGCGACGCTGAAGGCTGGGGGCAGCGCTTTCAACGGCTCCTTGAACGTCAGCTTGACGTTGAGGACATGGCCCTGTTGCACGACAGCCATCGATTCGATCGAATTGGATCTGGCATCCTGGGCACTGGCCGTTCCGAACGCCAGCAGCACGCCGCCGATCAGGCCGAGCAGGTATTGTGTGATCTGTTTCATCTACTTCGCTCCCTTCTCCTGCAACTGCAAGGTGCTCGTCCGCTCCACCCAGTCACCTGCCGAATCCTGGATGAGTTCTCGCAGAGTCACCTCGGAATCGGACACGCTCACCACCACGCCGAAGTTCTGTCCCATGTAGTTCCCGATTTTGACTTGGTACAAGGATCCGTCGACCTGAATGATGGCATACGATGCCTTCTTTCGGGTCATCACGCCCACGTACTTCAAAGATTCCAGCGGGTAGGCCTCGAGCGGCTCCCTCGGTCGGTCTAGGTCGGGCCGGAAGCCGCCACCAGTCTTACTCTCGTCCGGTCCCATCTTGCCCGCCTTGAAAGGATCCATCGAAGCGCCGACATCGTAGGGAACGGGCTCGTAGGGTTCGACCACCGGTAGCGGCGGGATCTTTCCTTTGGTATCTTGCCCAACGGTGGCCATCCATTGCCGCAGTTCATCCTCGCCGCCCGTGCCACAAGCGACGAGAACGAGACTGCACAGAAGAACAGCGAATTTGTTCATTTCTTCGCACCCTTTGCAGCCTGGGCGGCTTTCTTCTTCGCTGCCAGTTCTTCCTCATCCAGATAGCGGAAGGTTTTGGTGACGGCATCCATCACCAGGCTACCATCCTTGGCCTGCGAATTGGCAGCGATGGAGATGTTGTTCAAGGTGACTATCCTCGACAGCTTGCCGACGTCGCCGGCGAAGGCACCGAAATCATGGTAGTTGCCGGTCAGCCGCACGTTGATCGGCAGTTCCGCATAAAAATCCTTCACCTGTTCCGCACCCGGCTTGAAAAGCTCGAACTGCAAGCCCCGGCCCATTCCCGCCTGATTGATCTCGACCAGCAGCGATTCCACCTCGGACTTGTTCGGCAGCTGTTTCAAGAGCGCGCCGAACGATCGATCGATCTCGTTCAGTTGCTGAATATACAGATCGAGGTTGACCGCTTCCTTCTTCTTGGTCACGAACTCCTGTCTCAGCCTCTCCTCAGCCTGCTGTTTCTTGGTCAGCGCGTCCCACTGGTCAAGCCAGACAAACCACCAGCCGGCGAGCAGTATCGCCACAAACAGACCAAGCAGGACAGCCAGCCGGGGCGCCACGGGCCAGGCGCCGACATCGCGCGGGTTGAGATTCTGGAAATCGCGCAGAACGGCCCGGAAATCGATCGACGGAAGCGCGACGGCCTTCATTTTTTTCCTCCCTGCGCCGGATTGGCGGCCCGCTTGATCGAGGCATTCATGCTGTATTCGTTAAGGCGGCGCTTATCCACGGTCACCGCCTTGATTTCGATCAATTGCGGCTTTTCCAGCCAAGGAGAGGCTTCGATGTTGCGCATCAGCGTCGAAACGCGAGCGCTGGACTGAGCATAGCCGTTGAGGCTGATCTTTTGCCCTTCCTGCTTGAGCGAGCGGACGTACACGCCTTCCGGCATCTGTTTCACCAGTTCGCTCAACAGGCGCACCGCTTCCGCCCGATCACGCTGCAAGGATTCGATGACCCGCTTACGCTCCATCAAGGCCTGGCTCTGCTCCTTGAGCCTCCTGATCTGGTCGATCTGTTTGTCGAGAACGGCGATCTCTTTCTGAAGAAAGTCGTTCTTGGCGTCCTGCGCCGAGATATAGCCGCCAATAATCGAATAAACGAGAAAAACCAGCAGACCGGCCAGAATCGTGATCAGACCCAGCAAAGCGTAGAACTGCTGTCGCCGTGCCCGACGCTTCTCTTCCCGGTGCGGCAGGAGATTGATGCGTATCATTCGTCGAACCTCCGCAGCGCCAGGCCGCAGGCCACCATCAACGACGACGCGTCGGCCAGAAGGTTTCTTTCACGTACCCGATCGGAAAGCACCATACCGGTAAACGGGTTGGCGATAATCGTGTTGATCTGCGTGCGACCGGCGACGACTTCGTCGACACCGGGAATCACCGCGCAGCCGCCGGCCAGGACGATGTGGTTGATCTGGCTGAACTGGGTGGACGTGAAGAAAAACTGCAGCGCCCGCGACAGCTCCAGGGCCAGCGCCTCGAGGAAAGGCCGCAGAAGCTCGGTTTCGTATTTCTCAGGCAAGGTGTTGCGACGCTTCTCCCCTTCCGCTTCCTCGAAAGTCATCGAGAACAGACGGGCGGCATCCTGCGTCAGTTGATTGCCGCCGAACGCCTGCTCGCGCACGTAGAGCTGCTGCTCGTTACGCAGTACGGTCAGGTTCATGACGTTGGCGCCGACATCGACGAGCGCAATGATCTGCCCCTTGCCGGCATCGGGCAACTGCTTCTGAACGAGCTCGAAAGCGGACAGCACGGCGTAGGACTCGACATCAAGCACGACCGGCTTGAGTCCGGCCGACTCCGCCACGGCGACCCGATCTTCGACCTTTTCCTTGCGGGACGCGGCGATCAGCACTTCGATCTCGTCCGGAGACGATGGCGCCGGACCAACGACCTGAAAGTCGAGATTGACTTCCTCGAGCGCAAAGGGGATGTACTGGTTGGCTTCGGACTCGACCAGCACTTCCAGATCCTCCTCGCGCTGTCCGGCAGCGACAATGATCTTCTTCGTGATGACGTGCGACGCGGGCAGCGCGATGGCGACATGCCTGGTCGATGTCGCCAGCTTTTTCCAAGCGCGCTTCACCGACTCCGCGGCTGCCTCCAGATTGACGATGTTGCCGTCCGAGACGACGTCCCGCGGCAAAACCTCGATCGCATAACGTTCGACGCGATAGGCGCCTTTACCATCACCACCCAGCTCGACCATTTTGACCGATGACGAGCTGATGTCGAGACCGATCAGCGAGCGCGCCTTTGGATTAAAAATCGAAAAATCCAGCTGCAAATCGCCACCTCTCGCCAAAAAACCCTTCAATAATTTGTAGTTAGCGTGCTTATAGATATTCTACTTTAGATGCTAGCAACAAGCTTCCGGCGTGTAAAGCTATTTCTCCGGTCTTAACCGGAGCTGACAGGGCAGTGAGGCGCGGCGTCGACAGTGGGCCTACACGGCGCTGCGGCACGGGATGTTCGCGCCTTTCCGCCGCGGCACTAATATAATACCCGGCATTCTGATTCTTCTGCCGGACGACCTGTTGCCTACCGCTCTTCGCTGGTTCCTCTATCCGATCGTTATTGCCGTCGGCCTTCTGGCGATCGCCATTGCCCTGGCGGCGGTGGTACTCAGCCTGACTTACCCGAACCTGCCGTCTCTGGAGATTCTGACCGACTATCGTCCGAAAGTGCCCTTGCGCGTCTATACCGCCGATGGCTATCTGATCGGTGAGTTCGGGGAAGAGCGGCGCGCCGTAGTCAACATCCAAGACGTGCCGCCGATCATGAAACAGGCGATTCTGGCGGCCGAAGACGAACGTTTCTATCAACATGGCGGGGTCGATGCCCTCGGTGTCGCGCGCGCCCTGCACGCCAACCTGCTGGGTGGCGGCAAGCGCCAGGGGGCGTCGACGATTACGCAGCAGGTGGCCAAGAATTTCTTTCTTTCGTCGGAAAAAACCTACAGTCGCAAGCTCTACGAAGCGCTTCTGTCGTTCAAGATCGAAAGCAGTCTCAGCAAGGACCAGATCCTCGAGCTGTACATCAACCAGATATTCCTCGGCCAGCGGGCTTACGGCTTTGCCGCCGCCGCACAGACCTATTTCGGCAAGCCGCTCGCCGAGTTGACACTCGCCGAGGCCGCCATGCTGGCCGGACTGCCGAAAGCCCCCTCGGCCTACAATCCGGTGGTCAACCCCAAGCGCGCGCGTCTCCGCCAGCAATACGTGCTGCGCCGCATGAACGAGCTCGGTTACATCAGCGACGAACACTACGAAGCCGCCTTGCAGCAACAGCTGGTGATCAAGCGCGAGGTCAGCGAGTTCCCCGTACACGCCGAGTTCGTTACTGAAATGGCGCGCCAGATCGCCGCCGAGCGCTTTCCCGACGACGTGTATACGCGTGGCTTGCGGGTCTACACAACGATCCTCAAGGACGACCAGCAGGCCGCCTACGCCGCCTTGCGCCGTGGTGTCATGGACTACGACCGCAGGCATGGCTACCGGGGCGCCGAGGCCTATGTCGATATCAGCGGGATCAAGTCCGAGCAGGACGACGCCCTCGACGAGTTGCTGCAAGACTTTCAGGATGCCGAAGACCTGCACCCGGCGATCGTGCTGCAAGCCGACAACAAGAAGATTCGAGCCTACCGGCGTGGTGGCGAAGTCATCACCATCAGCGGCGACGGTCTGAAGTTTGCCGCCCGCATGATCGACGACAAGGCGCCACCAAACAAGAGGCTGCGCCGAGGAGCGATCATTCGCCTGCAGAGTGACGAAAAGAACGGCTGGCGGATCGTCCAGATGCCAGAAGCGGAGGCCGCCTTCATTGCCGCCGACCCACGTGACGGTGCGATTCGTGCGCTGGTCGGCGGTTTCGATTTCAATCACAGTCAGTTCAACCATGCCACCCAGGCATGGCGGCAGCCGGGGTCGAGTTTCAAGCCTTTCATCTATTCCGGCGCGCTCGAAAAAGGCTTTACGCCAGCCTCGGTCATCAACGACGAGCCGATCAGCTTTCCCTCGGCGATCACCGGCAGCCAGGCCTGGGAGCCCAAGAACTACGACGGCAAGTACGAAGGTCCGATGCGCATGCGCACCGCGCTGGCGAAGTCAAAGAACATGGTCTCGATTCGCCTTCTCCAAGCGAGTGGCGTGCGCTTCGTGCAGGACTACGTCACGCGCTTCGGGTTTGACGCCCAGAGGCACCCGCCTTACTTGACGATGGCGCTCGGTGCGGGATCGGTCACGCCATGGCAAATGGTCACGGCCTACGCCGTTTTCGCCAATGGCGGTTACCGCGTTCGGCCGTACATCGTCAGCGAGATCCAGGACGACAAAAGGCAGGTGCTGGCGCGGGCCGAACCCATCACCGCCGGCGACGAAACGCTGCGCGCGATCGACCCGCGGAACGCCTACCTGATGGACAGCATGCTGCGCGACGTCACCCTCTACGGTACGGCCGCGCGTGCCTCGGCGACACTCAAGCGAAAGGACCTCGCTGGCAAGACGGGAACCACCAACGAACATGTAGACGCCTGGTTTTGTGGCTACCAGCAGACGGTCGTCGGCTGCTCGTGGATCGGCTACGACCAACCGAAGAACCTGGGCGCCGGCGAAACTGGCGGCACGGCCGCTCTGCCGACCTGGATCGCCTACATGGCCAAGGTACTGAAGGACGTTCCAGAGTCGTTTCTCCCAGCCCCCGAGGGCCTCGTGACGGTCACCTCGCCGAGCCCGGGCAAGGGCCCGGCCGAGGAAGTGTTCTACCAGGAGAACGCGCCAGCCGAACTGGAAGCGCCGCCGCCACTCGACGACAGCCTCAAGCCCGAGGACTGAGGACGGCTTAGCTCCTATCAACTAAGCCGCCGCACTGCCCGGGTAGCGCGACTCGCGCTCAACCGCTTGGCCGGATTTCTTCGCACGAGGACAGGCCAAGCGCGGTACCTTCCCAAGCACCCGCCGGGAGAGCGGCGGACTGTGCACTAATTCCTTTCGGCGCCCGAGAATGATGCCGATACTTTGCCTCAGAGGTCATCGGTTCGTTTGCGACTGCTGGCCCTCGACCCTGACGTAAACAGCGGACGCCGGGCCGAATGACAAGGCGCTGTTGATCTTTTCCGTCTGCTCGACGCGCTAGTCGGGCGCACATGGAGGCTGAAATGAAAGTGATGATGGTGGTGGAAGGCGACGCTTGCGCACTGCGCATCGAGCCCCAAGATGAGGAAGGCAGGGCGCTGCTGGCGGCCTTCGGAGTGATCGGGAGTTTCCAGACGAAGCTCGCTTCGGCGCCTGCCGTCGCCCGGAGCACGGAAGCTGAATATTACGAAGGAGCGCCGGTAGAACTCGACTGAAACGTCCGTCGCACACCGGGTCAAGCTGGCTGACCCTGGAAATGACCCACATGTCGCCAAGCGGCGAAAAGGATGCCTCCGGTGCGGCTGCCCGCGGCCATTGCGGTCGCGCGAAGGAGATCCGAATGGCGCCTCGCCGCTCGCGCACCAGCCGGCCAAGCATCCGCTCCGGCTAAGCCAGCCACCTGCGTCGCCTGGCCGGCGGCGCCAGCGTGATAAACTCGGGCCCCAAACGTTCGGCCCAACCCGCTCGAGAATGCCACCCGCCAGCTCTCCTCGCGTTTCTTCATTGCGCATCTATCTGCGGCTGCTCGGCTATCTACGGCCACTGGCCGGCGCCTTTGCCGTCAGCCTGCTGGGCTACGTTATCTTCGCCTCGTCGCAGCCCATGATGGCGGGAATTCTGAAGTACTTCGTCGATGGACTGAATGCGGCCAACGGCCTGACGCCGCGTACCGTTCCTCTGGTCGGCGGACTTGACCTGATCTACGCTGTGCCCTTGCTTCTGATCGTTGTCGTCACCTGGCAAGGAACGGGTTCCTTTCTTGGCAACTACTATCTGGCGAAGGTCTCGCTGGGCCTGATCGACGATTTGCGGCGCGCGCTTTTCGACAGTTTGCTGCGCCTGCCCAACGTCTACTTCGACCAGCACAGTTCGGGGCATCTGATCTCGCGCATCACCTACGACGTGACGATGGTTACCGGCGCCGCCACCGAAGCGATAAAGGTCGTCATCCGAGAGGGGATGTCGGTTCTTTTCCTGTTCGGCTATCTGCTCTGGATGAACTGGCAACTGACCCTGGTGATGGTGGCCATCCTGCCCGTCATCGGCGTCATGGTGAGCCACGCCAGCCGAAAGTTTCGTCGGCAGAGCCGGAAAATCCAGGAGACGATGGGCGACCTGACGCACGTCGCGTCGGAAACCATTCAGGGCTACCGGGTGGTGCGCAGTTTCGGCGGCGAGGACTATGAGGCGGCGCGTTTCCGCACGGCAAGTGCGGAGAACAAGGCCAAACAGTTGCGCATGGTCAAAACCGCGGCGAGCTACACGCCGGCGCTGCAACTCGTCACTTTCTCAGCCATGGCGGTGGTACTGGTACTGGTTCTCCTGCTACGTGGCGAAGCATCGGCCGGCGATCTGGTCGCCTACCTTACCGCCGCCGGCATGCTTCCCAAGCCCATTCGCCAGCTCTCAGAGGTCAGCGCGACGATTCAGAAGGGCCTGGCGGGTGCCGAGAGCATTTTTTCCCAGTTGGACGAAGCGCCGGAACCGGATCATGGCCGCGTCGAAAAGGACCGTGTCGCCGGCCATCTGGCGGTCCAGAACCTGTCTTTCACCTATCCTGACCATACCCAGCGCGTGCTCGACAACGTCAGTTTTACGGCCGAGCCCGGACAGATGGTCGCGCTGGTCGGCCGCTCGGGAAGCGGCAAGTCCACCTTGGCCAGCCTGGTTCCCCGCTTCTACCAGCACGACTGTGGTCGAATCTTGATCGATGGCGTCGACGTCAGCGACTACACCTTGCGCAATCTGCGTCGCCAAATCGCCCTCGTGACGCAGCAGGTGGTCCTCTTCAACGACACCGTGGCCGCCAACATCGCCTATGGAGATTTGGCTGCGGCGCCACGCGCGGCCGTCGAGCAGGCGGCCGAGGCGGCATGCGCGCGTGAATTCATCGACCAGCTCCCGGACGGCTTCGAAACACTGGTCGGCGAAAACGGCGTACTGCTCTCGGGTGGGCAACGTCAGCGCCTGGCCATCGCGCGGGCCTTGCTCAAGGACGCGCCAATCCTGATTCTCGACGAGGCGACTTCAGCGCTCGACAGCGAATCGGAGCGTCACATCCACAGCGCGCTGGATCGGGTAATCGCTGGCCGGACAACACTGGTCATCGCCCATCGCCTGTCGACCGTCGAAAAGGCGGACCTGATCCTGGTCATGGAACAGGGAAGCATCGTCGAACGAGGCAGTCACGCCGAACTGCTGGCCCGCAACGGTCACTATGCGCGCTTGTACGCGATGCAATTCCGCGAGCCATCTGCCGACACAGCGCCGATCGCGGTGGTCTGAGACCTGTCTCAGCTCGCCCGCCGCCAGGCGCCGCGGCCCGCCTGTTTGGCGGCGTACATCGCCTCGTCGGCGGCCTTGAGCAGCACCTCACGCGTGTTGCCGTGCTGAGGATACAGGGCGATGCCAACCGAGACGCCGATCCGCGCTTCGCCCTGGCGCAGAGCGAATGGCTGCGCCAGGGTACGCACGATCCCTTCGGCGATCGTACCGGGAATCTTATCGCTGACGACATCGTGCAGCAGGATCACGAACTCGTCACCGCCCAGCCGCGCCACGATGTCGGTTTGCCGCACCGTGGCGTTCAGCGTTGCCGCCACCTGCTTCAAAAGCTCGTCGCCGGCATCGTGGCCGAGACTGTCATTGACCTTCTTGAACCCGTCGAGGTCGAGAAATAGCAGGGCCATGGCCTGCCGGCCGGCCGCCGCACGTTCCAGCGCCTGCTCGACCATCTCGTTGAGCTTGAGGCGGTTGGGCAGCCCGGTCAGCGCGTCCTGCAAAGCCATCACCCGAATCCGCTCCTCGGCACGCCGGCGCTCGGTGACGTCGATGTAGATGGTGACGAATCCGCCGCCCGGTAGCGGCATGCCGCGAATCTCCAAAGCGGTGCCATTGGGGCGCACACGTTCGATCTTGTGCGGTTTGAAGTTACGCGCCCGGTCGACGATCGTCGCCACCTGCTGTTCGATATCGCCTTGCCCGTACTCACCACGCTGGGCGTTGTAGCGAATGAAGTCTTCGAAATGCAGATCGGCTTTCTCGAAAAGCGTTTCGGGAAGTTCGAGAAGCTGTTTGAATTGATCGTTGTGCGCCGCCAGACGAAGGTCGGCGTCGAACAGCGAGATCGCACCGGGGAAGTGCTCGATGATGGTGGACAGCACGTTGTTCTGGCGCAGCAGTTTTTCCTCGACACGCTTCTGGTCTGTGATGTCGGAATAAGTCGTGATGAAACCGGAGACTTCGCCGCCGAGGCCGAACGGATAGCCCTCCACCAGCAGGACACGGCCGTCGCGCGCCAGACGCTCGAAGCGATGCGGCTCGAAGCGCCGAGCCAGATCGACGCGCTCGCGTACCAGTTGTGCCGGATCCCCCGGGCCGTATTCACCGCGTTCGGCCGGATAGCGAATCAGATCCTCGAAGCGCACATACTTGTAGACGGCTTCGCGTGGCAGGCCGATGATTTCGCAGATTTGCTGGTTCCAGAACAGCAGGCGCAGATCCTGATCGAACACCGTCACTCCGACACGCAGGCTGGCGAGCAGGGCGTGAAGCTGGTTGATCACTTCCTGACGGGTAGTTTCGGCACGCCGCTCGCTACTGACATCCTGGAAGGTCCCCGCATAGCGTGCCGCGCCGTCGCCGGTAGCGACTGGCGTGCCGCGCATCAGGAGGCTGGCGCCACCGTCGAGACCGTGCGCCAGGCGCAGTTCCAGTTCCAAGGGCAGCCGCTGCTCGACGGCGATTTTCAGCGTTGCCGCAAAGCGCCGCCACTCGCCTTCCGGCATCAGATCGCAGAAAGGCAGGCCAGCCAGACTCGGCGAGTCGACGATGCAGCCCAGCAATTCGCGCGACAAGGGCGGCAGCCTAAGTTCGCCGGAGTCCGGCAGGAACTCCCAGTAACCGATGCGGCCGATGCGCTGGATCAACTCGAGTTGATCCGACGCGGGCCATTCCGCACGCTGAACTGACTGCGTTGGCATCCTCTTCCCCTCACGCCGCTGCCTGACGAAGCGGTCAAACTACCCTAGACGCACTGTGGTTTCAAGTTGGATCGCCACTTCGCGTCGGATGCCCGTTCGCTGCCGGCTTCACGCGGTAGCAGGCGGCATAGAGCGCCGGCAGGAAAACGAGTGTCAGCAGCGTGGCGACCACCAGCCCGCCCATGATGGCCACCGCCATCGGTCCCCAGAAGACACTGCGGGTGAGTGGAATCATCGCCAGAATCGCCGCCGCGGCGGTCAGCATGATTGGCCGGAAGCGCCGCACGGTCGAGCCGACGACCGCTTCCCAGGCCGGCTTGCCGGCTTTCTCGTCCTGTTCTATCTGGTCGACAAGAATCACCGAGTTGCGCATGATCATTCCCGACAAGGCGATGACGCCCAGATTGGCGACGAAACCGAATGGCACCTTGAAAATCAGCAGCGCCAGCGAAACGCCGATCAGACCGAGCGGTGCCGTGAGCAACACGAGCAGCGTACGGCCGACGTTCTGCAACTGGATCATGAGCAGGGTGACGACGCTGACCAGCATCAGCGGCATCACCGCCTTGATCGAATTCTCGCCTTTCGCCGATTCCTCGGTGGCACCGCCGGCTTCGATGCGGAAGCCGGCTGGCAGTCGTGCGCGCAGCGCTTCGAGCAAGGGCTCGATCTGCGCCGTCGCCGCCGGCGCCTGAATGCCGTCGCGAATGTCGGCCCGCACAGTGACGGTCGGCAAACGGTTGCGGCTGGCGATCACCGGCTCCTCGAGTTCGTAGCGGATCTTCGCCAACTGCTCGAGCGGCACGTAACGTCCGCTGGCAGTGTGGATGTTGATGTCGGCCAGGGCGGAGATGCGCGCCCGCTCGTCTCCGGGGGCGCGCGCCACGACGTCGATCAGTTGGTCGCCTTCACGCATTTGCGTGACGGTGACGCCGTTGAGCATCGAATTGAGGAAAGCCGAGAGTTCCTGCGAGCTGATGCCGAGTGCACGCGCGCGATCCTGGTCGATGTCGATGCGGATCGTCTTGCCCAGTTCGTTCCAGTCGAAGTTGACCTCCCTGAGGTACGGGTGCGTGCGCATTACCGCCGCCACTTCTGCGGCAACCCGCCGCAACTCGCCGAGATCGTCGCCGGAAACGCGAAAGAGGACCGGAAAACCGACCGGCGGCCCGTTTTCCAGACGCAGGACTCGCGTCCGCAAGCCGCTCCACTCACCATCGGCATCAGCGAAACGCTGTTCGAGGCGGCGCTTGAGATCCTCGCGCGCGTCGATGTCCTGCGTCGTGATGACGAACTGCGCAAAGCCGTCGTTGAACAACTGCTGGTCGAGCGGCAGATAGAAACGCGGACTGCCGTTACCGAGATAGCTCGCGTAATAGCGGATCGAGCGCTGCATCTCGGGTTGGCTGAGCAGCGCCTCGACCTTCCTCGCCTGCGCCTCGGTCGCTTTCAGCGACGAGCCGTTGGCCAGCCACAGGTCGACCAGAAGTTCGGGCCGGCTCGCCGCCGGAAAAAACTGTTTCTGCACGCCCAGCACCAGTCCGGCCAGCGCGATGGCAAATGCGATCAGCGTCGCGACGATGACCAGCCAGCGATGTCGCAGGCACCATTCGACGCTGCCCCGCACTTGGCGGTAGAAGGGCGTCTGATAAAGGTCGTCGCCGTGCTGCTGCGCCTTGCGCTGCAGCTTGCCGGAGTCGAGAACGAGATAGCCGAGGTAGGGAGTGAACACCACAGCAACCACCCAGGAGACGATTAGCGCGATGCTGACGACGGCGAAAATCGAAAACGTGTACTCGCCGGCACCCGACTTGGCGAGGCCCACCGGCATGAACCCAACGGCCGTGATCAGCGTGCCGGTGAGCATCGGAAAAGCCGTCGAGGTGTAGGCGAAGGTCGCTGCGCGAAAGCGGTCCCAGCCCTGTTCCATCTTCACCACCATCATCTCGACGGCGATGATCGCGTCGTCGACCAGCAGGCCGAGCGAAATCACCAGCGCACCCAGCGAAATACGCTGCAGATCGATGTTGAAGGCATACATCAGAAGAAAAGTGATCGCCAGGACGAGCGGAATCGACAGCGCGACGACGGCGCCGGTGCGCAGTCCGAGACTGATGAACGACACGGCAAGAACGATCACCACCGCTTCGGCGAGCGACGACATGAACAGATTCATCGACTGGCGTACGATCTGCGGCTGGTCAGCGACGACGTGCAGGTCGATTCCCAACGGCAGATGCTGCTGCAGGCGCTTGACTTCGGCATGCAGTCGGTCGCCCAGGCGAATGACGTCGCCCCCCTTGTTCATGGCGATGCCGATGCCGATCGCGTCCTGACCCTGAACCCGCATGCGCGGCGTCGGTGGATCGGCGAAACCGCGCTCGACGGTGGCAATGTCTCCCAGACGGAACAGACGGCCACCGGCCTGAATACCGATTTCGCGAATACTTGCCGGCGATTCGAAGTCGCCCGAAACGCGAATCCGCACCCGGTCGGACGGCGTCTCGTAGAAACCCGACGGAGTCATCGCGTTCTGCTTCTGCAGGGCGTCGATGATCGCCAGTGGGCTGAGCCCCAGCGTCGCCAGCTTGGCGTGCGATACCTCGATGTAGATCTTCTCGTCTTGCACGCCGAAGAGCTCGATCTTCTTGACATCCGGCAATTGACGCAGTTCGCGGCCGATGCGATCGGCTTCGTGACGCAGCCTGGCGAGGTCGAAACCGTCGCCGGTCAGCGCGTAGATGGTGATGAAGGTGTCGCCGAACTCATCGTTGATGAAAGGGCCGAGCACCCCCTGCGGCAGCGTATGGCGCATGTCGCCGATCTTCTTGCGCACCTGGTACCAGGCTTCGGGAACCTGCTTCTTCGGCGTATAGTCCTTGAGCAGGACAGTGATCAGCGATTCGCCAGGCCGCGTCTGCGAGCGCAGGACGTCGACCCAGGGCACATCCTGCAGGCGTCTTTCGATGCGCTCGGTGACCTGCAGTTGCACCTCCTGTGCCGTCGCGCCTGGCCACAGGCTGCGTACCACCATCGCCTTGAAGGTGAAATCGGGATCCTCGGCCCGCCCGAGCTTGAAATAGGCCAGAACGCCGGCCACCATCAGCACGACGATCAGGTAGCCGATCAGCGAGCGGTGGCGCAGCGCCCATTCGGAGAGATTGGGCGGCGTCATGGTGTCGCTTGGTCGGAGCGATCGGCCGCCGACCGGGGCGAAGCGTCCGGCAGCGCGATGAGCTGCACCTTCTCGCCGGCGCTCAGCTTGTGTACACCGGCCACGACGACGCGTTCACCGGCCGCGACGCCGCTGTCGAGAAGCGCCGTGTCTTCCCGATAGGCGGCGACGGCGACCGGCCGCAAACTGACCGTCTGGTCGGCGCCGACCACCCACAGCGCCGGTCGACCCGCGTCCTGGAAAATCGCCGTCAGCGGCACGCTCAGGCGCTGGCCGCCAGCGCTGCGAAGAAAGCGGACCTTGGCGGTCATCCCGAGCAGAAGCCGCGCATCCGGCTGGTCGATCGACACCCGTGCCGCGTAGGTTCGCGTTACCGGATCGGCGACCGGCGACACTTCGCGCAGCGTGCCGGCATAGCGCGCCTCGCTGTCCGCCCATAGCGTCACCTCGGCGGCACCGAGCGCGCGCACCTGGGACATGCGCCCCTCGGGAATGGCTATGGCGACTTCGAGAGTATCGGCGCGCGCCAGTCGCATCACGGTCTGCCCGGCCGCCACCACCTGTCCGACTTCCGCCGAGATCAAACCGATGACTCCCGCTTGCTCGGCTTTGAGGACGGTGTAGGACGACTGATTGCGCGCCAGCCCGGCCTGTGCCTGTGCCGCCTTGAAGCTCGCTTCGCGCGCCTCGAGTGCCGCCTGGCTGACGAAGTTCTTCTCGCGCAGGTTTCGAAAACGCTGCAGGTCGGCGTCGGCCAGATCGAGCTGCGCGGTGGCGGCGGCGGCCGACAGCGCGCTGTCGGCCGGATCGATCCTCGCCAGAACCTGACCGGCCTTGACGACCGCGCCGGCATCGACCAGCCGGGCGCTGATCTTGCCGGAAAGGCGAAACGCCAAAGGCGTTTCGTAGCGCGAGCGAAGCTCTCCCGAGTAAGTCAGCGCTTCTTCGTCGGCGATCTCGCCGACGACTCGCGTCAGCACCGGCCGCGGCGGCACGGGCGGCGGGGCTTCCTTGGTGCAGGAGACGAGCAGCGCGATGATCGGCAGCAGCCGGAGCGACGGCCGCAGGCGGCCCGATCGATGCGAGTTCAGTTGCATGGCATGCCTTCGTTCGACGGCCGTTCGCTGATCGCGCCGGTACGCTGCAAACCGCGGATCAATAGATCGAGATGGGTTTCGAGATAGGCTTCCGGTGCCACCTGTTGTCCACACAGGCACAGCGAGAAGCGCGAAATCGCCAGCATCAGCAGGGGCGCCATGATCACGTCGACCGCCGCCTCGACGTTCAGGGGGCGGAACTCGCCGCTGCCGACCCCGCGTTCGAGCGCGCGGCGCAGCAGTGCCCGGCCACGCGTGATCACCCCGTCGTGGTAATACTGCGCCATCTCGGGGAAGTTTCTCGATTCGGAAACGATCAGTTTGGTCAAGCCGGCCATCGCCGTGCTGCCGATCTGCTGCCACCAGCCGAGCAGCAGTTCGCGCAGCAGATCGGCCGCCGAGCCCTGATGATTGGCCAGGTGCTCCTCGGCGGCGGCCAGTACGGCGACCATGCCCTCTTCGATGACCGCCTTGAAAAGCGCTTCCTTGCTGCTGAAGTAGAGGTAGAGCGTGCCTTTGGAAACGCCGGCGCGAGCCGCCACGTCATCCAGTCGAGTGGCGGCGAAGCCCTTGTCGACAAACAGCGCGAGCGCCGCCGCCGTCAGTTCGGATGGTCGGGCGTCCTTGCGACGACGACGCGTGGCCAGTACCTCGCAGGGAGCTTCGGGCGGCGCCTGGGAGAGGGGCAAATTCATCGGCGAAAGATAATGACTGATCGGTCAGTAATATACGCGGGGCGATTTCAGGAGTCAATTCGGCGATCTGCAAAGGCTCACCGTTTTCCTGCCGCTGGCCCAATAATGATGACCATCACTCTCCACCGAACAGGCCATATCATGCAAACACTCTCACCCTCGCGCTGCGAGCGCGTTGCGATCAACGGCCTGGCCTACAACGTCCGCCACTGGGGAGCGGCCGACGCACCGCTGCTCGTGATGCTCCACGGCTGGATGGATTCGTCGGCCAGCTTCCAGTTCACCGTCGATGCGCTGCAGCACGCGTGGCACGTGGTGGCGCCGGACTGGCGCGGCTACGGGCAGAGCGAGTGGCTGAACCGCCGCTACTGGTTCGCCGACTATTACGCCGACCTCGACGCGTTGCTCGAGCGCTATAGTCCTCACGCCGCGGCGCGCATCGTCGGCCACAGCATGGGCGGCGCGGTGGCCAGCCTGTATGGCGGCGCCCGGCCCGAACGCCTGGCCGGCCTGCTGATGGTCGACTTCATCGGCCTGCTGCCCAACGAAGCGCACGAAGCTCCCGGCCGCATCCGCGAGTGGCTGGACAACACGCGCAAGACGCCGAAGCTGCGGACCTACGGCAGCCGCGAACAGCTTGCCGAGCGGCTGCAGCAAGCCAATTCCCGACTGCCCGCCGAGCGTGCCGCCTTTCTGGCACAGCACTGCGCGGTCGAAACGCCGGACGGTCGCTGGGTCATCGCCTGCGACCCCTGGCACCGGGTTCCTTCGCCGCATCTCTACCGGATCGAGGAAGTCATGGCCTGTTGGCGCGCGCTGACGGCACCCGTCCGGCTGGTGACGGCCGACCATGGCTACGTGACGCAACGCTTCGCCGACAAGCCCGACGAACTGCAACGCCGGATGGCCTGCTTTGCCAAGGGCAGCCTCATTCACATCGAAGACTGCGGGCACAATGTGCAACACGACCGGCCCGAGAAGCTGGCCGAGTTGATCGAGTCGTTTTTCGACTACCCGCCGTCAGGCTCCGTCAAGCCCACGAGCGGGAACAGCGCGGTGCCCGGCCGTTCGTCTCACGACGCGGGCCGAAGCAAAGACGCCTGAACGAGTACGGCGCATGAAAACCATCGGACTGCTCGGCGGCATGAGCTGGGAATCGACCGTTCCCTACTATCGCCGGATCAACGAACGGGTACGGCAACGCCTCGGCGGCCTGCACTCGGCCCGCCTCCTCCTGTACAGCGTCGACTTCGCCGAAATCGAACGCTTGCAGCGCGAGGCTCGCTGGTGCGAGGCCGGAACGCTGCTCGCCGTCGCCGCACGTTCGCTCGAAGCGGCGGGGGCCGACCTGCTGCTGCTTTGCACGAACACCATGCACAAGGTGGCTCCGGCCATCGAAGCCGCGGTGTCGATTCCGCTGCTGCACATCGCCGATCCGACCGCGGCGCGCATCCGTCAGCTTGGGCTGCGCACCGTCGGCCTGTTGGGAACACGCTTCACGATGGAGCAGGATTTCTATCGTGCGCGCCTGGAAAGCGTGCACGGCCTGCGGGTCGTCATTCCCGAATTCGACGACCGCGAGCAGGTGCACCGCGTGATTTACGAGGAACTTTGTCTCGGCGTCGTGGCGGAAGATTCGCGCCGTGCCTATCGGGCGGTCATCGGCCGGCTGGCGCAGCGCGGCGCGCAGGGGATCATTCTCGGCTGCACCGAAATCGCCCTGCTGATCTCGCCCGCCGACACGCCCATCCCCCTCTTCGACACCACGCTCATCCATGCCGACAGTGCCGTGGACCTCGCGCTGAGCGGGGCATGACGCCAACTCCGGCGCCGTACTCCATCCTCGGCACCGCCCACAGGCAAGCGGCGCCGCGTCGGATCAATTGCCGATATGCATCCGATAGTTGGCGCCGTTGGCAAAAGAACATGTCCCGGCTCCCTGGAAGGGGGTGTTCATCAGGTACTCGCAAGACATGTACATGCCGCCGGAGCCGAAGGCGCTGGCCACTCCGCGCTTGTCTTCATTGGAAACGCGAGTCGCTTCGCCGCTAAGCACCTCGCCCAGGTAATTGAGCACGAAACGCCCCTTGCCGGTCATCAGATTGGTCACCGTGCCGCTCACTACGCCGGTTTGCGTCGCTTGCTCGTTCGCTGGATACAGTCGAACGCTCAGCGTTGCCGATGGTGAGCCACCGGCCGCTGGCGGAATCGGCGTGCCTGGGGGCGGCAAGGGATGGTAACTGTATTGAACGGTACCGTCGGCTGTCCTTTCGGGCACCACGTAGCAAGCGGATACGGCGGTTGCCGCCAGCGTCAGGATGACGATGCGTCGCCAATCCGGCAGGAAAGTCTTCTTCAACATGCTTGTCTCCTCTGTTCGCAAGGTTCAGACCGCATCGGCGGCTGACGTTCCCATTGTAGGGCAAGCGTCCGCCAGTCCAGTCATGTCGGAAGATCGGCCATGCCCTACGTCCGGCGCGAGCTCAAAACTTGCGCTGCTGATAGACGGGCAGGTATTTCTCCGCCAGGACACGCATGGCCTCGATACGACTCTGCGGACTGGGATGGGTACTCAGCAATTCCATAGAGCCCGCACCGCTGACTCTCCGCATCTTCTCCCACAAAGTGACCGCCGCGCGGGGGTCATAGCCGGCCTGAGCCGCGAGGCGGATGCCCACGCTGTCGGCTTCGCTTTCCGCCTCGCGGCTATTGGGCAACTGCAGTGCGACGGTGGCCGCGGTATCGGCCAAGCCGGCGACGCCCTGCAGGTTGTAGCCGGCCATCGCTCCCGCGAGCACGCCGAGTTGCAGCCCGGTTTTCTGCATCTGCACGCGAGACATCTTTTCCGCCTGATGCGACAGCAGGGCGTGCGAGATCTCGTGCGCCATGACCTGGGCCAGTTCGTCGTCCGTCGGCTGGATCGTGCTCAACAAACCGGTGTAGACGGCCATTTTCCCGCCCGCCATGCACCACGCGTTGACTTCCTTGGAGCGGATCACGTGGACCTCCCAGCGCCAGCTCCTCGTCTCGGGCCGAAGCTGAACCGCTTGCGGAACGAGTCGTTCGGTGATGCGGCGAACCCGCGCAATGGTCTGCGGATTGGTTTCCAAAGCGCCCTGCACTTGCGCCTGGCTGACCAACTGACTGTAGGCCCGGGTCGATTCTCTCGCGGCTTCCGCGTCGCTCACGACGCTGGCCTGCGAACGGCCGGTGATGGGATTGGTCGCGCAGCCGGAACAGGCGAGGACGATGCCGCACACGCCGGTCAGCAGGTGAAAGGTCGTTTTCATAGATTGTGCAAGCTCCTTGGTCCAAAGAGAGCGACGCGATCCCGCGCGGCGCCGATCGATCAACCACTCCACCCGGCTCGCGTCACCTGCTGCACGGGAAGTCCTCGCGCTTCAGGCGCCGCCACTTCCTAGCGCCGGCCGCGGGTTCGCGTACTTTGCCAAGATTCGCCGGCCATAGTCAAACACGCGCCGGCGCTTCGACGCGCGGCGCGCCGTCACATGATCCGGAACTGCATCAGCACGCGCTCGTCTTTCCAGATGTCGTCCGGGCTGATCGAGTCGCGGTGGAACTTGAAGCCGATCTGGGCCTTGCGAAACGCCTCGTAGACCAGTTCCGAGCAGATGTACTTGCGATTGCGGTTCTTGCCGCCACGCCGGAAGAGAATGCGCATCGCGATACGCAGGATCTCCCGGTTGTCGTAGGGCCGGGTCAGTTCGTCCATGCCGAAACTGATCGCCTGCTTGAGCTGCTCCTCGGCCGGCTGCGGCGTCAGCCGGCCGATGACGATGCGCCCCTTGTAGGGCTTGTTGCGGCCGTGGTAGTTGGAGAGATACTTGGACAGGGGCGCGAGGCGAACGCCGATCCCGGTCTCGCTCTCGAGAACGAAGATTCGCTGCAGACTGTCGTCGCGATAGATGATGCCGATGTGGCTCCAGACGGACTTCGTGAACCACTGGATGGTGCGCGAGAAGAAATAGGTGCCCGAGCAGAAGACGAGGTCGCCGGTCCGCAGCTGCTCGCGCACCTGCTGGTAGTCGAGCACGGGAAGTCTGGCGATGGCTTTGACACCAAGGGGATCGGCCATGTGTGCCTCCGGTCAAGGGATAATGGATCGCGCGGGCGCCGACGGCGCGCTAGCTCGTCTTCGTTCCGTAGACGTAGATCTCGAACAGTCCGGTGTGCATCCCGAGTTGTTCGAAACCAAGCGTCTGCAGCCCGCGACGGACCGCGTCGGCGATTTCGTAGGGCAGATCGGGATCGAGGTCGTGCCCGCCCGGCCGCAGCAGGCCGTTGAGCAGTCGCCCCTGGTCGACATAGACGTAAGGTATCGAGATCACCGCGCGGCCACCGTCATCGAGGACGCGGCAGGCCGCGAAAAGCGCTTCGCCGATATCGAAGAAGCTCGACTGATAGGTACGCAGCGACAGATAGAGGTCGAAGGCATGGCTGGCCACGCCTTGCAGCTCTTCGGCCTCGGCCTGGTGCGTCTCGAGCCTGACGATTTCCTGCGCTGCGCTGGCGAGTGCCTTGGCCGACAGGTCGACCCCGACCAACTGTTTGAAGTCCTTGTAAAAGTACGGCTTCTCGAGGCCGTTGCCGAGGCCCACGTTGATCGCCCGGCAACGGGCAAGGTCGCGCAGGCCGAGATGCCGCAAGAGCGCGTTCAGTTCGGACTCCCACTCCTCGAAGGCGCGATAGCGCTCGTCTTCCTTCTGGCTGCGCTGCGCGTACTTTTTCTCGTAGGCCGCGGCGCGGCCGGCGCTCACCTGACGCGCCACCTCTTCGGGCGGCAAATCCGGGTACTGAAGCTGGCAGCGGCGGATGATCGTCCTGATCGTCGCGCCGACGCCGAGCGGCAGTGACGCCAGATCGATGCCCGTCTGGCGCAGCACGTCGGCCATGATGTCGCGCACGCTCTGGCGAACGTACGGCGAGGCGGCGGACAGCTTCTGCACGCCGGAGCGTCCCGGCGCCTGTCCGCGAATGCCGGCGACGAGCCGCGAAAAGGCGACCGGATCGTCGATGCCGGAACTGAAATCGACCCAGGTGAAGCGCAGCAGGAAAGTCGGCAGCTTGTCCTTCGCCTCCTGGTCGGCGCCCGGCAGGAGGACCGGAATGACGCGAAAGGCGTGCTCCTGCACCCGCCGGCTCAGCGCCGCCCGCATTTCCTCGTTTTCCCAGGAGCTGACGCCACTCGGTCCGACGAAGACGGCCACGCAGCGGCTCCGGTTGAGTGCCTGCTCGAGGCTCTCCTGCCAGGGCTCCCCCGGGATCAGGTGCCAGCGGTCGAGGAACGGGCTGAGCCGCGCCTCCTCGACGAGCTTCTCGGCGAGGCGTTCGACCATCGGCTTGTCCGGCGAACGATGGGAGAGGAAGACGTCGTACTCTGCTGCCACATTAGCTGCCATTTGACTGCCCCCGACGATGCGCCGGCCGCGTCAGTCTCGCCGGCAAGCAATTATCCACCGATTTCGGCGCCGCAGAGGCAGGCGGCCTGGAGGCGATTCCCTGGTCGCCGCTGGTCACCAAGATGACTCGGCGGTTACGTGAATGTAATCGTCGAGTCATGCGTCCGAAAGTGGTCGCCCGCTAGCATGAAGTCATTACGTCGAACCGTGCCTCGCGGAACCAGGCGGGCGGCGACCTTCAGCTTATTCAGGAAAGACTTGAGGCCATGCCGAGCCGTTCGCCCATTCTTGTTGCCCCATCGCTCGACTTGTCTCGCCGGCGTTTTGTTCAAGGCCTGGCCGCCGGCGGCGTCCTGGCCGGCCTATCGACGCCGGCCTCGAGGGCGTTCGCCCAGCAGGCCCCGACGGCCAATGAAAGCCCTCCGGTTCTGCGAGGCAATGAATTCGATCTGCTGATCGCCGAGTCACCGGTGAACTTCACGGGTCAACCCGGAATGGCGATCACGATCAACGGTTCGCTGCCGGCGCCGACCTTGCGCTGGCGCGAGGGAGAGACCGTCACCCTCCGCGTCACCAACCACTTGCGCGAGACCGCCTCCATCCACTGGCACGGCATCCTCTTGCCGTTTCAGATGGACGGCGTTCCGGGCATCAGCTTCAACGGCATCGCGCCCGGCGAAACGTTCGTCTACCGCTTCAAGTTGCAGCAAAGTGGCACCTACTGGTACCACTCCCACTCCGGCTTCCATGAACTCAAGGGCATGTACGGCGCGATCGTCGTCGATCCCGCCGGGCCCGAGACCATTCGGGCCGATCGCGAGCACGTGCTGCTGTTCTCGGACTGGACTGACGAAGATCCGATGCGTGTTTTCGCCAAACTCAAGGCGCAGAGCGATTACTACAACTACCACCAGCCCACGGTGATCGATTTCTTTCGCGATGCCGCGCGAGACGGCCTGGTCGCCGCGATCGACAAGCGCCAGATGTGGAACGAGATGCGGATGAATCCGACGGATCTGGCCGATCTGTCGTCGGCAACGCTGACCTATCTCGCCAACGGCGTCACTCCGGCTGGCAACTGGACGGCATTGTTCCGCCCCGGGGAGCGGGTACGGCTGCGCATGATCAACGGCGCGGGCAACACTTTCTACGACGTGCGCATTCCCGGCCTGAAGCTTGCCGTGGTGCATGTCGACGGCGTGGATACGGAGCCCGTGACCGTCGATGAGTTTCGCTTCGGCCCCGGCGAAACCGTCGATGTCATCGTCGAGCCGCGCGACGATGCCTATGCGATCTTCGCGCAGTCGATGGAGCGGACGGGATACGCACGCGCCACGCTGGCGGTGCGCGAAGGTCTGTCGCCGGCCGTGCCGGCACTCGACCCGGTCGAGTGGCTGGACATGAGCGACATGATGGGCAGCATGAGCCATGGCGCGGCGAACCAGGGCAGCGCGATGGCGGGCATGAGCGGCATGGGCGGGATGGACCATGGGTCGATGGGCCGTCCGAAACACGGCGGCATGGCGCTGGATCACCGCCAGCACGCCGCGGCGGCAGGCGGACTGGCCGTCCCCAGCACCATCGCGCGCCATGCGCGCACGGAGTACGGGGCGAGTACGGACATGCGGGTCGACATGGCACGCACCAACCTCGACGACCCTGGCGTCGGCCTGCGCAACAACAGACGGCGCGTGCTGACGCTGGCCGACCTGCACACGCCATCGGGTCCGATCGACTCGCGCGGCCCCGGCCGGGAAGTCGAACTGCACCTGACGGGCAACATGGAACGTTACTCCTGGTCGCTGGACGGACTGGAATTCGGCCAATCCACACCGGTGCATTTTCGTCATGGCGAGCGTCTGCGGGTCATCCTGCACAACGACACCATGATGACTCATCCCATGCACCTGCATGGCCTGTGGAGCGAGATGGAAAGCCCGGACGGGCGTTTCCTCGCCCGCCGCCATACCTTGCCGGTGCAGCCCGCGCAACGCATCAGCTTTCTCGTGACGGCCGACGCGCTCGGACGCTGGGCCTGGCACTGTCATCTACTGTTCCACATGGACGCCGGCATGTTCCGCGAAGTCGTGGTGTCGTGAATTCAGCGCAAATGGAAGATCGAAAATGTTCGCAGCACTCACCGCCCGAGCACTGAGCACCGCCCTCCTGGCGCTGGCGAGCCTTGCCGCGCAGGCGCAGAACGACCATGCGGCGCATGCTCAGACCGACCCCCGGCCGGCGGCCCCGGCCGCCGCGCCGAAGACCGATGCCGCCGATGCCCAGGCGGCGCCGGCCGCCTCGGCAAGCGACGCGGCGGCACCACCGGCGATGGATCACGGCGACATGCGGATGCCGGGCGGGCCGCCACCGGCCGATGCGCGCGACCCCCATGCCTACGCCAACGGCCAGCAACTGGGCGCTGGCGATTACGCCGTGCCCGGCGTTCCTCGCCTGACTTTGGCCGACGAACATTTTTTCGCCTCGCTGCGCGCGGAAACCTTCGAACGCCGCTTTACGCGTAACGGCGACGACTCCACGGCGTACGACCTGCAGGGCTGGGTCGGCACCACGTTTGACCGTGCCGTCGTCAAGGCCGAGGGCGACATCGGGCGAGGGAAACTCGAAGACGCGCGCACGGAGTTGCTCTGGGGGCACGCCATCGCGCCGTATTGGGACACGCAGTTGGGAGTTCGCCTGGACAGCGGCGAAGGCCCGGGCCGCCAGTGGCTGGCCTTCGGCGTGCAGGGCCTGGCGCCCTACTGGTTCGAAGTGGAGGCCACGGCCTATGTCGGCAGCGCCGGCCGGAGCGCCCTGCTCCTGAAGGCAAGCTACGAACTGTTGCTCACCCAGCGCCTGATTCTGGAGCCCCGTACCGAACTGCAGTTCTTCGGCAAGGACGACCCGGAGCGGGGCATCGGCCGCGGCCTCGCCGAAGCGTCCGTCGGTCTGCGCCTGCGCTACGAGTTCAGTCGCCAGTTCGCCCCTTACATCGGCGTAGAACGGGCGGGCAGCTTCGGAGAAACCGCGCGCCAGCTACGCGCCGAAGGCGACCGCACACAGCAGACGCGCTGGCTGGCCGGCCTGCGATTCTGGTTCTAGTCATTCCTGCAAGCATCGATTCTGATCATAAAGGTATCCAATGAAACACTATCAACACTGGCCGCCAGCCAAATCGTCCAGGTTCTCCACGTTGATCGCCGGTCTGCTGATGATGTCGCTCGGCGGACCCGGCATGGCGCAAACCAGTCCGGCCGCGAAAGTGTGGAAGGACCCCAACTGCGGATGCTGCGCCGACTGGATCGCTCATTTGAAGAGCGCCGGTTTTGCCGTGCAGGTCTTCGACACCGGCAATACCGCCGCCCGGGATCGTCTGGGCATGCCGCGCCAGGTTGGTTCTTGTCATACGGCGCAGATCGGCGGCTACGCCATCGAAGGCCACGTTCCCGCCGCGGACATCCGGCGCCTGCTCAGCGAAGCCCCGCGTGCCGTCGGCCTGGCGGCGCCGGGCATGCCGGTCGGGTCGCCGGGCATGGATGGCCCGGCGTACGGCGGGCGTCGGGATGCTTACGACGTTCTGCTGATCGGTACCGACGGCAGCCGCACGGTCTATCAGTCGCACCGCTGACCGGCGACGACGCCCACCCCATTCCGCAGCCACGCCATGCGCCACGTACACGGGCCGACCGCCGACTCCCGACCGCCCTTCTGGCGTTCGCGCCACGCCCGGCTGACGCGGGCGATGTTCCCGCTCCTGCGGGTAAGGCATGGCCGGCTGGCGTCGGCGGAGGAAGCCGCCATGCATGCGCGGTTCGGCGAAGCATTCGAACGCTACGCGCGTGTGACACCGCGCCTCCTCCCCCGCCTGCGCCAAGCCCGTTCCCTCGGAGCGTCGTCACTGATCCACGACAAAGATCGGAAGTCACCATGAACCCATCCAGCAAGCCTTCCGGGAATGTCCCGGCGAACCGCGAGCCGCCAAGCCGGTCCGCGAGCCCCGGCGCACATGCCCATCACCACCCGGCGGCCGACCGAGCAAGCAACGACGATGCCGGGGTTTCCGCCGGGCCATCGTCCGCTGCGGCGCCGAAGGACCCGGTCTGCGGCATGGCGGTCACCGCGCCGTCGCCGCACCGCTCCACGTATCAGGGGCACACCTACGACTTTTGCCGCGCAAGCTGCAAGCGCAAGTTCGACGCGGAACCGGCGCGCTATGGCGGCGGCGCGTCCGGCATGGAAAAAAACGCAACGCCGGTGCCCGGCGACGGACCGCCCAGTCCATCCCAACAGCCGGCGGCCGCCGCGCCCGGGACGATCTACACCTGCCCGATGCACCCCGAGATCCGCCAGGACCATCCCGGCACCTGCCCCAAGTGCGGCATGGCGCTGGAGCCGCTGCTGCCCGACCTCGATGACGACAACCCGGAACTGCGCGACTTTTCGCGGCGCTTCTGGTGGACGCTGCCGCTGACGCTCATCGTGCTGGCCCTGGCCATGCTGGGCGATCGCCTGCAGCTGATGGACATGGCCACGCAGAGCTGGGTCGAACTGGTGCTCTCGCTGCCGATCGTGCTCTGGGCCGGCTGGCCGTTTTTCTCGCGCGGCTGGCTGTCGGTGCTCAATCGGCACCCGAACATGTGGACACTGATCGGTCTGGGAACGGGCGCGGCCTTTGTCTATAGCGTGGTGGCGACCGTCGCGCCGCAGGTGTTTCCCGCCTCCTTCCTGTCCATGGGCCGCGTCGGCGTGTATTTCGAGGCGGCGGCGGTGATCATTTCGCTTACCTTGCTGGGCCAGGTGCTGGAGCTCAAGGCCCGTGCGCAGACCTCGGCCGCGATCAAGTCGCTGCTCGGTCTGGCGCCCAAGACGGCGCGCCGAATCCGTGCCGACGGCGGCGAGGAGGACGTGCCGCTGAGCAACGTCCATGTCGGCGACCTGCTGCGCATCCGGCCCGGCGAGAAGGTGCCCGTCGATGGCGTGGTCGTCGAGGGCGACAGTGCGGTGGACGAAGCCATGCTCACCGGCGAACCGCTCCCGGTAAGCAAGCGCGAAGGCGACAAGGTCATCGGCGCGACGCTCAACACCAGCGGTGCGCTGGTCATGCGGTCGGAACGGGTCGGCTCGGCCACCGTCCTGTCGCAGATCGTCCAGATGGTCGCCCAGGCCCAGCGCTCCAAGGCGCCCATGCAGCGCCTAGCGGATGTGGTGGCGGGCTATTTCGTGATGGCGGTCGTCGCCATCGCCGTCGCGACCCTGTTCGTGTGGGGCTTCTTCGGGCCGCAGCCGTCCTGGGTCTACGGACTGATCAACGCCGTCGCCGTGCTGATCATCGCCTGCCCGTGCGCGCTCGGCCTGGCGACGCCGATGTCGATCATGGTCGCGACCGGCCGCGGCGCCACGCAGGGCGTTCTGTTTCGCGATGCGGCGGCCATCGAGAATCTGCGCCAGGTCGATACGCTGGTCATCGACAAGACGGGGACCTTGACCGAAGGGCGGCCGGTTTTCGACCGTACGGTGGCAACCACCGGCGGCACGGCCGACGAGGTTTTGCGCCTGGCCGCCAGCCTGAACCAGGGCAGCGAACACCCGCTGGCCGAGGCCATCGTGCGGGCGGCGCGTGCCCAGGGTCTGGCGCTCGTCAAGCCGGAGACGTTCACATCGGAAACCGGCATCGGCGTGCGCGGCACGGTCGATGGCCGGCAATTGGCACTGGGCAATACGACGCTGATGGAACAGTCCGGAGTGTCGGTCGAGGCGCTGGTGCCACAGGCCGAAGCGCTGCGCAGCCAGGGCGCCAGCGTCATGTACCTGGCGGTGGACGGCCGGCTCGCCGGATTGCTCGCCGTGTCCGATCCGCTCAAGGAAAGCACGGGCGAGGCCTTGGCCGCCCTGCAGGCGGCCGGTCTGCGGGTGATCATGGCCACCGGCGACGGCCGGACGACCGCCCAGGCGGTCGGCGCGCGACTGGGGATCGACGAGGTGCATGGCGAAATCACGCCGGCCGACAAGCTCAGGCTCGTCGAGCGCTTGCAACAGGAGGGTCGGGTCGTCGCCATGGCCGGTGACGGCATCAACGACGCCCCGGCCCTTGCCCGGGCGGACGTCGGCATCGCCATGGGAACGGGAACCGACGTGGCGATGAACAGCGCCCAGGTCACCCTGGTCAAGGGCGATCTGCGCGGCCTAGCCGTCGCGCGCGCGCTCTCCGTCGACACGGTGCGCAACATGCGGCAGAACCTGGCATTCGCCTTTCTCTACAATGCACTGGGTATCCCGATCGCGGCGGGCGTTTTCTATCCGGTCACGGGCTGGCTGCTGTCTCCCCTGATCGCCGCGCTGGCGATGAGCCTGAGTTCGGCATCGGTAGTCGGCAACGCTCTTCGACTCCGCGGCAAGCGCCTGCAGGAGGGGCCGTTTTCAAGCTAGAAGAGTTTGCTGTCGCAAGGCATGGCGTCCGTTCCGCTCTGTATCCTCGACGAAACAGAAGGCTGGCGCGGGCACTGTTCTTCATATCATGATCACACACTTCGCGAGGAATCCTCATGTCCCGTTCACACCTCGTCGGCAAACTCATCGCGCCGCTCGCCGCCAGCCTGTTCGCCAGCCTGGCTTTCGCGCATCCCTCGCTGGTCTCGTCGATACCCGCCGACAAATCGCAAGTCGCCGCGCCGGCGGTCATCGAGCTGAAGTTTTCCGAAAAGCTCATGCTGCCGTTCTCTGCCGCGAGTCTAATCATGACGGGCATGCCGGGGATGCCGAATCATGGCGCGATGAAGGTCAGTGCCAGCGTGGCGGGCGCCAGCGACGGCAAGAGCCTGGTCGTTACGCCGGCGCAGGCGCTGGCGCCCGGCTTCTACCGCGTGGAATACCGTGTCGTCTCGTCGGATACGCATCCGGTCAGCGGCAGCATGACTTTCCAGGTGAAATGAGCCGATGGCCGACGACGGGCTGACGATCGCACTGCGCCTGGCGCTCTATCTGGACCTGGCGGCGTCGTTTGGTGTCGCCATCTTCGCCGTCCATGCCTTGGGCCGCGATGAGCGAGGCTCGATGATCGCGCGACGCTACCGGCTATTCGTCGGCGCGTCCGCCGCCATCGGCAGCGGGCTGTCGCTGGCGGGAATGGCGGTCCTGGCCAAGACGATGTCCGGCGCGCAAAGCTATGGCGAGCTGTCGATCCACGTCTTCGAGATGATCATCACGGGCACGCCCATGGGACTTGCCTGGTCTATTCGCCTCCTGGCGCTGATGATTTGCGTGCTGCTTTCGGCGTCGAAGCTGAATCCGACCTCCCGCTTCGTCTGGCTGGCGATATCGAGCGGCGTGGCGCTGGCGACGCTCGCCTGGGCCGGGCACGGGGCAATGAGTGACGGCGTGCGCGGATACCTCCAACTCGCTTCGCACGTCGCTCACTTGTGGGCCGCCGGCGCCTGGGTCGGCGCCTTGCTCGCCTTCCTGATGCTGGCGCTCGGCAAGCCGGACGAGGCCGACGGTTCGCTCGAGATGCTCAGCCGAACAGCGAACGGCTTCGCCCGAGCCGGTACGCTGATCGTGGTCACGCTGGCCGCCAGTGGCCTCATCAACTATTGGCTGATCGCCGGGCCATCGCTCGAGCCGCTGTTCACGACGCTCCATGGCCGTCTGCTGCTCGGGAAACTGGCTTTGTTCGGAGGCATGCTCGGCTTGGCGGCGGCGAACCGATTCCGGCTGGGCCCGAGCCTGGAGGCTTCTCTGGCCACGGGGCATCGTGCTCTGGCCGCGGCAAATCTGCGGCGCAGCTTGTACGCGGAGGCGACGCTGGCCGTCCTCGTGCTGGCCAGCGTCGCCTGGCTTGGCACCCTTGCTCCCAAGCTTCCCTGAACGGCCGGCCGGTCCTCGATTAGCCGCCTCCGAGGCGAGACGGCGGCCGCATCAGCGCTCTTCGGATGGCGCGCGGCGAGGCTCGCGACGCTCTGCGGAAGCTTCCCGATGCCTCGGGGAAGTATCCTGAGGCTTCAGGGAAGCTGCCTGAGGCGTCAGGGAAGCTGCCTGAGGCGTCAGGGAGGCATCCTGACGCTTCAGGGAAGCATCCTGATGCCTCAGGGAAGCATCCTGACGCGTCAGGGAAGGTCCCTGACGCCTATGTGAAGTTCCCTGACGCGTCAGGGAAGCTTCCTGAGCGTTCAGGAAAGCCCGCTGTCGCTTCTTCGTCGAGCAGTTTGCGGCCTGGCGGCCTGGCCGCTGGCCAGGGTGGCGACGCCTGTGTACGATATGTCGGCCTGCCACCGTCCTTCGTCGCCATGTACATCACCCAGCACACCGACTACGCGCTCCGCGCGCTGATCTATCTCGGCACCAGCCGGGACCGCCTGGTGACCATTCAGGAGATTGCCGAGCGTTTTGGCGTCTCGCGCAATCACCTGATGAAAGTCGTCAATGCGCTGATTCGCGCGGGCTTCGTCGAGGGGCTGCGCGGCAAGGGCGGCGGCCTGCGGCTGGCGAGGTCGCCAGGCGAGATCGTCGTTGGCGCCGTGGTGCGACAGATGGAGCCGAGCATGCATCTCGTCGAATGCTTCGGTTCGGGCTGCCAGTGCCTCCTCGATCCCGACTGCAAGCTCAAGGTCGCGCTCACCAGGGCGCTGGCCGCCTTCCTCGAGGTCCTCGACGAGATGACGCTGGCCGATCTCGTCGGCCAGCACGAGCGCCGCGTCCTCAAGTTCTTTCCTCTCGTCGCCACCTGATTCACTGCGACCCGAGCGCCCGGGCGGCAAGCGAGCGCCAAAAAAGATTCATATTTGTTGCATCTTTTAAAAGAGTCAAATAATATGCATCTTATTCAAACCATCGCGCTCACCCGGCCCTCCCGGCCTCCGTCAATCACTTGTTACTGAGAAAGGACATTCAACATGCACGCCACCCGCAAGCTATGGACCTGGTTGGCGGCGATCTTTGTGCTCTCCTTCGCCGCACTCGGCTGGGTGGGTAGCGAGATCTACGTCAGCGCACCACCGATCCCCAGGCAGGTCGCCAGCGCCACGGGCGATATCGTCTTCTCCGAAGGCAGCATCCAGCGTGGACAAGAAGCCTGGCTCGCTGCCGGCGGCCAGCAGCTCGGCTCGGTCTGGGGGCACGGTTCCTACCTGGCACCGGACTGGTCGGCCGACTGGCTGCACCGTGAAGCCATCGCCCTGCGCGAACTGCGGGCACAGCAACTTCACGGCACCGCCTACGCCAATCTGCAGGCCGGCCAGCAGGCGGCGCTGGACGCGCAGCTGAAAGCGGAAATGCGGCGCAACACGCACGACGCCGCGACGAACGTCATCACCCTTTCCGCCGAACGCGCCGAAGCGGTGAGACAGGTCGCCCGGCACTACGTCGGCCTGTTCGGCGACGAGGTGTCGCTGCAAGGACGACGCGAGCAATACGCCATGCTGCCAGCGACGCTGCAGGAAGTGGCCGACCGCGAGGCGCTGGCCGCTTTCTTCTTCTGGAGCGCGTGGTCGGCGGCGACCGACCGCCCGGGCGAGACGGGCCTTTCCTACACCAGCAACTGGCCGCACGAGCCACTGGTCGGCAACACACCGACGGCAGGCACCGGCATCTGGTCGATCGCCAGCATCATCCTGATGATCGGCGCCATCGCCGCCATGGCCTTCCACCAGGCGCGCCATGAGGCCGGCGACCCGGTGCCGCCGCCGGTCGATCCGCTCTTCAGCCTGACGCCGACCTCTTCGATGCGGGCCACCGGCAAGTACTTCTTCGTGGTCGTCGCGCTGATATTGGCGCAGGTAGGCATGGGCGTGCTCACCGCGCACTACGCGGTCGAAGGTACGGCATTGTTCGGCATTCCCGTCGGCCAGATCCTGCCCTTCATCGTCAGCCGCACCATCCACACCCAGTTCGCCGTTCTCTGGATCGCCACGGCTTGGCTGGCGACCGGCCTCTACATCGCGCCGGCCATTTCCGGCCATGAGCCGAGGTATCAGAAGCTGGGCGTCAACCTGCTGTTCTACGCGCTGCTCTTCATCGTCGCCGGCTCCACCGTTACCGGCTGGATCGGCACCCTGCGCAACCCGGGCAACGAGTACGCCTTCTGGATCGGCAACCAGGGGCTGGAATTCACCAGCATGGGACGCGTCTGGCAACTGCTGCTGTTCGCCGGCCTGCTCGTCTGGGTCACGCTGCTGGGGCGCAGTCTGTGGCCGGCACTGAAGAAGCCGTCCGAGTCGCGCGGCCTGATCGCCATGGTTTTTCTGTCCGCGATGTGCATCGGCGGCTTCTACGCCACCTCGCTGGCCTGGGGCCGGCATACGCACTATTCGATGATCGAGTACTGGCGCTGGTGGCTGGTGCACCTGTGGGTCGAAGGCTTTTTCGAGGTGTTCGCCACGGCCGTCATCGCCCTCCTGTTCACCCGCCTCGGCCTCGTCCGCGCCGCAACGGCGAACACCGCGATCATCGCCGAAACGATCATCTTCCTCTTCGGCGGCATCCTCGGCACGCTGCACCACCTCTACTTCACCGGCACGCCGACTTCGGTGATCGCCATCGGCGCGATGTTCTCGGCGCTCGAAGTGGTGCCGCTGGCCATGCTCGGCGTCGACGCCTACCGGAACTACCAGCGCTCGAAGGCCGCAGAGTGGGTCGCTGCCTACAAGTGGCCCATCTTCTGCTTCATCGCCGTCGGCTTCTGGAACGTGGTGGGCGCCGGCCTGCTCGGTTTCTCGATCAACACGCCGATCGCGCTCTACTACATGCAGGGCATGAACATGACCGCCGCCCACGGCCACGCCGCACTGTTCGGAGTCTACGGCATGCTCGGCATCGGACTGATGCTCTTCTGCCTGCGCGGCCTGTTCCCGCACGCCGCGTGGTCCGACACGCTGCTCGCCTGGACCTTCTGGTCGCTGAACATCGGCCTGGCGATGATGGTCTTCCTGTCGCTGGTTCCGGCAGGGATCGCCCAGGCCTGGGCAAGCCTCACGCACGGCGTCTGGTACGCGCGTTCGCCGGAATTCGTACACAGCACGATGATGGAAAGCTTCGTCTGGTTGCGCGTGCCGGGAGACATCTTGTTCGCCGTCGGTACGCTGTTTCTCGCCGTGTTCGTCTTTCGGCTGCTTGGCGCAGACAAGACAAAACCGGCGTTTGGCCGATCGCAGCGCCAGCCTGCCTGAACGGTCCGCGCAGCCACTCGGAAACCGCCCAAGCCTCGTCACCCGGCCGCCGGCCGGGTGAGTTGTTCGTCATCAACGGGCGCATACCTCGCGTCCCACCGCGGGGACCGTTGGCGCAACTGCTGGAGACGCTCAGCGTGTTCACGGTGATCGATCAGGTCCCGGATCGCAAGAGGTGATAGCGAATGGCAAAGTCTTCCCTACGCCAACTGCGCGAGGACCTTGCGGCATTGGCCGGGCAGATCGACGCCAACCTGGAGCGGCGCGAGCAGACGCGTCCGGTATCGAGCGCTTCCTGCTTCAGCGGGTCGTTTGCCAGGAATTGCTCGGTTATCTCGCCCGGCCGCGCCGTGCTTGTCGAGCTCACTGCTTCGGCTCTGCCTGCGGGCGACCGTCACGGCGCCGTGATCTTTCGATGAGGACGGCGGGGATTCCCGTAGACATCACCGCCAGCCCGGGTTTCATCGACCCATTGCCGATCTCGCCTGCCTGCGTCGGCTGGACCGGCGTATCGCCGTCGCCCTGCCGGCGGCCAAGAACGAAATTGCCGGCGTGCTACCATGCGCCAGGCGCCGCGATACCGGCTTGCTCCGGAGGCGGCCACTGCGAAAATTTGTCAAGAAGCCGGCGAGGACGAGGATGCCGACCACCCTAGCCTACCAACTCGGCGCCGATCAGTATGCGGCGCTCTTGAAATTCAACCAGCAGCGCCTGATGCGCCAGCGATCGTCATGGACACAGCGGGCAGCACATCAGGTGACCGTGATACTGGTCTGTGCGGCCATCGGTTGGCTGCTCAGCGAAGCCTGGCTGAGCGGCGGCGATGGGAAGTGGCTGGCTCCGGCGCTGCTTGGCGGGATCGTTCTGCTTGGCGTTCAGCAGCTAGGCTTTCAGAATGGCATCTTGCGCCGCCTCGCCGAAGGAAGCTGTCTCGTCCGCGGGCCACGTGTCCTGGAAACCAAGGACGACGGCCTGCACTGGGCAAGCGCCGACGGCACGAGCTTCGTTGCCTGGCCGGCGATCCGCTCGCTCGAAACCGCCTGTGGGCATGTCCTGATCTACCTCGACGAGGTCAGCTTCATCCCGGTCCCGGAAAGCGCCTTCGCGTCGCCTGCCGAGTTGGCCGATTTCCTGGCGCGGCTGCGGGAACGAATCGCCAGCGCGCCGGTGCCAACCGAGAAGCCCAGCAACGCGCCGCGCGACCCGGCCGTGGCCGGCGGCGGGTCAAGCGGCAGGCCTGGCGCGTGGCACGCTTTCCTCCGGCATCTGCGCTTGGGGCTGCGTCTGGCCGTGTTCCTTCCCTTGCCGTCGCGCCGTCCGTCGGCGTCGTGGTCGCAGTTCATCGCCCTGACGGCGCTCGGCGTCGCCCTGCCGGTCGTCGAGGCGCTGCTGCGTGTCGGCTCGCGCGGAGTGTTTTCCGAGGAAGGATTGCCCGGCGCCTTGTTCCACGTGCCGATGATGCTCGTCGCCGCCTGGGGTGTCGCCTGCCTGGCCGGACGTCAGCGGCGGACGCTGGCGCTGCTGACCATGCTCGCCGCCGTGCAGGTGGCAGTCGAGGCGCTCTATCTGCTCCTTTTCCACGCGACCGGTGAAGCGATCGATTTTCTGCCCAGGGAATGGCGCCCGGCCATTCATTACCTGCCGCCATGGTGGGTGGCTCTGGCCTTTGCCGGTGCGGCGATCCGTTTTCTCAGGCCGCACGCCAGCCGCCGCCTGGCGATCGCCGCCGCGGCCGGATTGCTCCTCGGTGTGCCGCCAAGCGTCGTATACCACGAGCGTTCGCTGTGGATCGAGGCGCACGACGAGGAGGCGAGCGGCGACTTCGAGCGGAAATATCTGTCGCTGGTCGCCGAAGACACTTTCTATCTGCAACCACGACTGCTCGAACGCAAACTTGCCGCCCTCCAGCCAGGGCGGCCGGGGGTCACCGATCTGTATTTCGTCGGCGCGGCGGGTTATTCCCGGCAGGACGTCTTCATGAAGGAAGTTCGCTCGGTGGCCGAGCTGTTCCGCGAACGCTTCGCCACCGAGGGACGTTCGGTGCTGCTGATCAACAATCCGCAGAGCGTCGCCGAATCGCCGATCGCCAGTGTCACCAGCCTGGGTCTGACGCTGCGGCGGATCGGCGCGATCATGAATCCCGACGAGGACATCCTGTTCCTTTTCCTCACCTCGCACGGCTCGCCGGATCACAAGTTCGTGCTCGATTTCTGGCCCATGCGTTTCAACACCCTCGATCCCCGACGCCTGCGCGAACTGCTCGACGAATCGGGGATCAAGCGCCGCGTCGTGGTTATCTCGGCCTGCTATGCGGGCGGCTTCGTCGACGCCCTGCAGGACGACAACACGCTGGTGATCACCGCGGCCGCAGCCGACAGGAACTCCTTCGGCTGCAGCAACGAGGCCGATTTCACCTATTTCGGCAAAGCCTATTTCGACCAGGCGTTGCGCCAGACCTATTCGTTCGTCGAAGCCTTCGAAAGAGCGAGGCCGGCCATCGCCGCGCGCGAGATCCGAGAAGATTTCCCGGAATCGAATCCACGCCTCTTCGTTGGCGAAGCCATCCGGCACCCGCTCGCGGCCTTTGCCCTGGCACGGCAGAGCGCATCAGCCCAGCCGGCGGCGGCGCAGGCCAAGCCGCCGGCCATGGCCGGCGGCAAGTACGACGAGTTGCTCAGCCTGCTGGCCGTTCCCGATCAGGCCCGGCAGTTGGGCCGCCAATGCCTGCACGAGATGAGTCTGGTTTCGCCAGGGCAACTGATCAAGTCGCAACCCGACTACTTCGGCGGACTCGGCCCGGACTCGCCGCATTGGGTCGAGCTGGTCGCGGCCTACGAGCGCTACGCCGAAGGGCTGTGCGCCAGCGTGCACAGCGAAGCGTCCTTACGTGAGGTGTACCGCGACCTGTGGCGGGAAAAACTGGCCGAGCGCGACATGGACGCCGCCTTGAAACTGTTCCGGACGCCGGCAGGACGGCGCTGGGTGGCGGCACAGAACGAAGTGGCGCGTGAGGCACCGCAGCGCATCGGCCAGACGCGAACGCCTCTGCTGGCGCAGGCCTGGCATCGCCTGCAGGCCGAGCAGGCGCGCATCCTCGAGCGGTATCGGCGGGAAACGGAAAAGCGCGAGGTTCCCGCCATGGCTGGCCAGGCGCCTCCCTGAGACTTCACGCCGCGGGTCGGGCAGCGGACGCCTCGGCGGCCAGATCGAGTACGCTGATCCCTTCGAAAGCCGCGCCAAGCGAGTCGTCGATTCCTTGCAGGATCTGCTCGACACGCTCCGGGACCGGCAGACCGGCCGGGGCGAGAAAGCGGCTTTCGCCGGCCGAGCGGACGAGGTCCAGCAACTGTTTGAGCGAAATCGCACCGAGGTCGCGGGCCGGCAGATAGCCCCCCGCATCGTCCTTGCTCTGCACCAGCAGGCCGCCACTCTGCAAGGCGGCGAGCATCGTTTCGACGGCGTGTTTGGGCACCCGCAGAAGCTGGCAGAGTTGCGCCAGCGTCCATGGCGGACGCCCCGCCAGGTAGTGCGCGCCGACCGCACTCATGATCGCCAGGGCCAGGCGCTCGCGCATGCGGTTACTGAGCCGCGGCTCGCCGCCGGTGGCCACGACCGACTCCGGGTGTTGCCGGTAGAAGGCGACGCTGGCTCCGATGAGCAGGATCAACCAGCTCAGGTAAAGCCAGAACATGAACAGGATGACCACCGCGAAGCCCGAGTAGATCGCCGAGTACTGGCTCGACGAAGCGACGAAGGCGGCGAAGGCCCAACCCGAAATCTGCCACAGGAGCCCGCCGACCAAGCCGCCGGCGAGCGCCGGGCCGATGTCCACACGGGTCTTGGGAACGGCCATGTAGATCGCCGTGAAGGTGCCGATGGCGATCAGATAAGGCACCAGCCGCCCGATCAGCGCGGCCATCCAGCCGATGGGTTCGAGCGCCAGAAACTCGCGCACGCCGGCCATGTCCAGGGTAGCGGCCGTGATGCCGACCGCGGCGAAGATCAGTATCGGTCCGACCAGCAGCGCGCTCAGGTAGAGGCTGAAGCGTTCGGCGATGCTGCGTGGGGTAGCGATGTGCCAGATGGCGTTGAACGACTCCTCGATCTTCTGCACCAGCGAAACCACCGTGTAGAGCAATAACGCCAGACCGGCCGAGCCGAGCACGCCGACGTTGGTGTTGTCGACGAACTGGATGACGCGCGGACTGATCTCGTCGGCGTTCGCGCCGAGCGGCGCGAGCAGCCGGGCCAGTGTCGGTTCGATCTGGTTATGGACGCCAAAGGCCTTGAGCACCGAAAAACTCAAGGCGAGCAGAGGAACGAAGGAAAGCAGCGTGGTATAGACCAGGCTCATCGCCCACAGCGTGAGCTGTCCATAGGCCAAATCCCGGAACAGGACCATGGCCAGGCGCAGCAGCCGCAAGCCGTGCCGCCGGCCGGCCGGCAGCGCCTCCGGCGAACCGCCCCACACGACGATATCGAGGCGATCCAGCAGGTACGCCGGAGTCCACTTCACCGCGCTCCGTCCTTCCGCTGCCGCCAACTGCGGCCGAGCGCAAGCCTTCCTGCCGCTTGACGGCCGAACGTGGATCGGGCGCCAGCGGCCGGCGTCAAGCGCTTGGCCACCGCCCGCCCGGGATCGTTCCCGACGGTCATCGTCGGCTGTCGATAGTGAGCCAGATCTGGGCGTCGAACGGCAGCCGCCGCTGTCCCGCCGCAAGGTCGGGTGCGACCTCCTGCGCTTTGCCGACCAGGACTTTCTCGACCGACACGCCGACCGGCGCGTAGGGACTGCCGGCGAAAGGAATCGCCAGGCGCACCAGGAAGTCGGGCTCCGACAGCGTCGACGCCACCCATCGGTTTTCCCCAGCGTGGCGCGGCCGGCCTCGACGCGCATCCCATTGGCCATCCCTCAGTGCCGACTCGGCGAGGTGGCGCGAGATCCAGGGGAAGTGGAAGGCTCGCCCGAGCGACAGGCCGCGCAACGGCGGGGCGTCGGCCGGTCGCGCGCGCAACCAGCGGCCGATCACTTCCCGATAGGTCGATTCGCTGACTTCGCAGCGCAGGAAGGCGTCGCTGTGCGGACGGAAGGACGCCGTATCGGCCCCTGGCTGTTCGTCGATCTGTGGCGCGCAAGCCGCGGCGACCAGTGGCAGCGCCAGCAACGGCCAGGCGGCCAGACGGCGGCAAAGCGCCGAGACGGCTGAGCGTCCCCCCACCTGTCCGGTCGAAAGCGCTGCGCGGCCAGAGCGTTCCCGGCCGCTCGCCAAGCGGTCAATCCACCCCATGCGATGGCGAAGGCAAGTCGCGCTGCGTCATGGCCCGCACCAGACAAAGGACTCCCGGCGAGTCGGCAGGCGCGCCATAGGATCCGGAAAGGGCTGCGCTGTAGTCGCCGCGGCTGATTTCGCCATGGTAGAAACGCGAGCTCAAATCCAGAAAATAAGGATCCTGAATCAGGTCCGCGCCGACGCCTCGGCCGCCCAGGCGTTCACTGCCGCACTGCCGCTGCACCCGGTCGAGCGCCGCTTCATAGGGTGTGTCGGCGCGCCAGGCATCGGGTGCGCACGCGGCGACAGCCAAACCTATCAGACACCACAGGGTGGCGCCTGGTGAAGCGGCGGCCGCGTCCTCGCCGATCGTCGCAAGGGTCATGGCGGCTAGCGCGACACGACGCGTGCGCCTTCGCCGTAGCCTTCGATATACACCCGCTGGCCCTGGAACAGATTCGGATTGAGCGGCTGCGTGATCGACACCAGAACGCCGTTGCCGGTACGGACGATGACCTGCTGCCCTGGCACCGGTTGATCGTACCTCTTCTCGATTTCGTTGCCGGCGACGGCGCCGCCGATAGCGCCCGCCACCATCGCGACATCGCGCCCGGTACCGCCACCGATCAAGCTGCCGATGCCGAGACCGGCGAGACCACCGACGACGGCACCGACGCCGGCGTGATGATTGCTCGGTAGCTGAACCCGGGTGATCTGTTCGATGACCCCGGTGCGTATCTCGATTTCACCGGGTTGCGGCCCGGGCACGGCGCAAGCGCCAAGACTGGCGGCCAGTACGCCGGCCGACAGGTAGGCTGCGGTCTGCCGGAACATGACGAGTTTTCCCTGCAAAGACATGACGAATTCTCCCTGAAAAGATTGGCCCATTTTCCTGCTCGACAGTGTTTGCCGGTCGGCGTCTAGCGCGGCCCTGCCGTCAAAGTCAACGACAGACGCGCACCCCATTGACGTAACGACAAGCGGGGGCGACGACCACGGGCCGCGGCGCCGGAGCGACGACCACGGCCTTGGGGGGCGGTGGCGCAACGACCGCCACCGGTTTGCGCGCCACGACAGCGCCGTTCGGGCCGGCGCAGCCGGCACGATAGACGCCGTTGGCGCACGTGACCGCTTCGACATCCGTCGCGGCGGCCATGGCCAGTAAAGCGCTTCCGAAGGACATGACGAGGGTTTTCATCTTGCTTCTCCTTGTTGTATTCGCCCGCTCGCCGGTATCGGCCCGAGTCGAGACCGAAGACGTTTGTACTCCAACGCTTTTTCCGCGTCAATCGATAGCCGGCACGAGGGTAGCGAGCCGCGTCGCAAGAAGCGGTGACGACCGAGCGTTGCGCTGGAAACCCGCCGCCTACCGGTCGGCCCTTCGCCCTGGCGAGCCGGGTTCGCCTGGCCGGAGAGTTCAGAGCAGCGGCCCCATGACCTGCACCGCGTTTTCGAGCAATCGCCGCCACTTCGGCCGAGCGCGCCACTGTGCCAGATGCAGCGGCCGCGACCGCGCTTCGTACGCGCGCTGCAGTTTCCGCGTGGTGGCCGCAAACGTCCGGTCGTAGGCGATCAGCGACACCTCGAAATTTAGCTCGAAACTGCGCAGATCGAGGTTGACCGTTCCGAATATGGTGATTTCCTCATCCACCACCATGCTTTTGGTGTGCAACAGGCCGCCGTGAAAATGCAGGATCGTGATGCCAACCGCCAATAGGTCGTCGTTATAAGCATCGCTGGCGTAGCGGACAAACAGTGAATCCACTTTCTCGGGCACGATCAGGATGACGCGAACGCCGCGCAAGGCGGCCGAGCGCAATGCCGTGAGCAGTGTCTCGCCAGGGACGAAATAGGGTGTCGTGAGGACGATCTCGCGCCGCGCGGCGTAAATGGCGGCCAGCAGAAGCTGTTCGATGTGCCGTGTGGCGGCCTGCGGTCCCGACGGAAAGATCTGGACGTGGCTGCTTCCGGTGCTGGGCAGTTTGGGCGGCGGCGGCGGGGCAAAGTTGGCTCCGGTCTGCAAAGCCGTCAGCGACAGTGAGACCGCTTCGAGTACCCAGGCCGCCGGCCCCTCGACGCGGACCATCGCGTCGACCCACTCACCAACCCCGGCATCCCGCTTGAAGAACTCCGGATCGGCGATGTTCATGCTTCCGGTGTAAGCAATACGGCGGTCGATGACGGCGATCTTGCGGTGATCGCGCAGGTCCAGGCGTACGAATAGCGCGCGCAGCGGATTGACGGGCAGCACTTCGACGATGCTGACGCCAGCTTCCTGCAGACGTACGAAGGCCTCGCTCTTGAAAAACGGCCGGCTGCCGAGGGAATCCATCAGAGCACAGCAAGAGACTCCACGCCGGGCGGCACCGACCAGCGCCGTGATGAGGTCGTCGACAAAGCCGCCGGCGCTCCAGATGTAGAACTCCAGATGAACCGAACGGCGGGCAGCGTCGATATCGGCAATCAGCGTGCGCATGCTCGACTCGCTGTCGATCAGCAGTTGCAGGCGATGACCACCCATCAGCGGCAGACCGACCGAACCCGTGGCCAGTCGGCTGATACTTTCGGCACCGGTCGTCAGGGTGCTCGGTGCAACGACATGCTCGGCGGGAATGCGCCGCGCCCAGCTCAGGATCTGCGGCTGCAAGGCAATCGCCCTTCGCATCCAGGTCTTGCCGAGGCGGCGTTCGCCGATCAGCAGATAGATCAGGACGCCGACTGCCGGCAGCAGGACGATCAGCAGCAGCCAAGCGAGTGCCGTGCCATGCGAACTACGCCGCGAAAAAACGCGGAGCGAAACCGCCAGCAGGACGAGCACATGCAGCAAGGAAAAAAAGCTGAAATCCATGCGCAGGAGTATGAGACTGCCACGCCGGGCCGGTCAACGACGTGCCCGGACAATGCCGGCCGCCAAAACCCGACCGATGCCCGGCCGACCGGCAAGTCGGTAGCGGCCGTTCTCCGCCGCTCGGCAACTAGCGCGTATCGGTGTCGGGCTTGGCCGGTCTGGCGTCTTCGAGCCTGACACGCAGCGGCGACCGTGGATCGAAGTGCAGATCGCGCTGCGGGAAAGCCATGACGACTCCGGCCTGCTCGAACTTGCGATTGATCGCCTTGTGCAGGTCGGTCATCGTCACACTTCGATGATCGAGGTCGTCGACGAAGGCACGCAGGGTCAGCATCAGCGAATTGTCGCCAAAGGCGTCGAAGCTCAGACTCGGCGGCGGGTCGGCAAGGATGTGCGGATGCTCGTCCGCCGCTTCGCGCATCAAGGCGTGCGCCCGGTCGACGTCGGTACCGTAGGCGACGCCGACGCTGACGACGACCCGGGTAATCTGGTCCGACAGCGACCAGTTGAGCAGGCGGCCGGTGATGAATTCCTTGTTGGGCACCACCAGCTCCTTGCGGTCGGCGTTACGAATCGTCGTCGCACGGATGCGAATCTTGGTCACCACGCCGTCGGTGTTGCCGACCGTGATGAGGTCGCCCACCCGTACCGGCCGCTCGAACAGGATAATCAGGCCGCTGATGAAATTGGCGACGATTTCCTGCAAGCCGAAGCCGATACCGACGCTAAGCGCCGCCACCAGCCACTGCACTTGCGACCATTGGGCACCCAGCGTGTTGAGCGTGAGCAGCGTGCCACCGGCGACGATGCCGTAGGTGGTCAGGGTGGTGACGGTGTAGCGGCTGCCGGAGGGCAGGCGAAAGCGTTCCAGCAGGATCACGTCGAGCACCGCCGGCAGTCGCCTGGCGAAGGTCAGCATGCTGAGCAGATAGATCAGGGCGAGGCCCAGATCGGCGAGCGTGATCGGCAGGCGCCGGTCTTCGCCATCGATCGTCGCCGAGCCATACCACAGCGTAACGTCGTCGAGGATGCGCAAGGCCGGAAAGACGGCGGACCAGATGGCGAGCAGGCCGGCCAGAGCGAGCAAGGTGGTGAAGATGCCGAGCAGCTCGCGGCTGTCCTCGGTGATCGCCGCCAGGTCGAGCTCAGCGTAAGCCGCCGCCGGCGCATCGCCGGAATCGCCGGGCGTCGCCGTTTCGCTGTCCGGGACAGCGCCGCCCGTGCCTTCCTGGCCAGCGCTCCTCAGGCCGGCGCGTTGGCGCAGCAAGGTCAGCCAGCGCCAGGCCAGGCCATGCAACAGGACCATGCCGCAGGCCAGCCAGAAGGTCATGAGCAGCGAGTTCATCATGATCACCGCCGGGTAAACGTAACCGTTGAACGTCGAGACGAGGACAACGAAGGGCGCCGCGACCAGGGCGGCGAACCATATCGGCTGCAAACGGAAGAACAAGGCCGCGTTGGATTTGCGCCGCTGCTCCGTCAACACGCCACGCGCCGGGTGGAAGATCCGGTAGACGAAGAGGGCAATCCCCACGCTTGCCAGCAACAGGGCCAGCCGGGCAACGACCCCGCCGCTGCTCGCCGGGTTGAGGTCGAGCGCCAGTCGTCCGACGAGATTCGCCGGGATGAAGAGCCAGAACAGGCGCCCCAGTTCGACGCGCAGCCGGTGCGCGACGGGCTCCGGCCATTGCAGATGCGCCGTGGCCAGCCCTCCGGGAAGGCAAATCTCGCGCAGTGCGAGGAGAACGTAGGCGTTGAGCGAGACGCGTATCAATCCGCCACCGAAAGCGTGCGCGAGCGCACTGCCGCTTTCCGGTGCGCGCAGCAGCCAACCGGTGGCGCCCAGCAGCAGGGGAAAGGGCGCCGCCTTCAGAAGCGTCCAGGCAAGGGCGTGCAAGGTGTGCCGAAAACCGTCGCGCGCGGGTTGGCCGGCCTGGCGGGCGGTGCCTTCGATGGCGCTGGCGAGGCTGGCCTGCTTCCACGCGAGGAGCAGGGACAACAGCACACCGAGCCAGAAAACGGGGGCGGCGACGACCTGCCGCTCGACGGCCTGCGCCAGATGTGACCAACGCTCAGGTGTCAGCAACAAGCGGATTTCGGCCGGCAGGTGAAGGAAATCGGCGACTTGCGTTCTGGATTGCGTGTCCAGCCAGAACAGATGCTTTTCGAGAAAGCTGTCGTAACTGCGCGCCGTCTCGAGCACTTCGTTCTCGGCGGCGCGCAGCTTGCGCAAGAGGTCGAGATACCTGGCGTCGGTCGCCAGTTGCTGGTCCAGCAGCGCCTGTCTCTGGCCAATCAAGGCCTGCCGTATGTCCGGCTGAGAAGTGGGCGGCGCATGGGCCACGCCAGCGGCTAGCTCGGCAACCGCGGCCGAACGATCGGCGAAGCGCGCCACCTCGTCGAGGTAGCGCAGGCGCCGGACATTGACCTCGGCAATCCTCTGCGCAAGTTCGCCCGCCCGGCGTTCGTAAAGCTTCAGGTCGGGCAGCGCCTGACGATGCGCGAGCAGCAGCGGCCCGAGTCCGGCACTGAGCGCGCTGATTTCGGTCGCCGCCTGTTCGCGTCGGTGATTGGCCCGGATCCTTTCGGCCATCCCGATGGCCTGCGCCTGCTCGCGTTCGAGCGTTTCCAGCGGCCGGGTGGCCGCGCTGAGTTCCCTGGCCAGTTCGACGTTCCGCTCGGCGAACGCCAGCAGCGTCGGGTCCAGGTCGGCCGTCGTCCGCCGCATCTCCTCCGCCGCACCTTCCGCCCGCCTGGCCTCGTCCAGCCGCCAGGCGTTGCTCAGCGCCTTCAGATCCTTGACGCGCTGGCTGATGCGTTCGACCTTGGCCGTCTTCTCGTCACGTTCCGCGCCGAGCAGTTCCCATTTGATCGGCAGACTGAGCAGTTCTCCGTCGAGCGCCTGGATCAACGTGCTCAACGCGACATAGCGGGTTTCCAGGCTCCAGCGCCTCGCCTCGGCCAGCATTTCCGAGTCGTCGGCCGCGGCGGCGCTCTGCAACGCGGCAGCGATCGCCCGTTGCTGTTCCTGCGCCCTGGCGAGAGCTTGACGGATCGCCGTCGGTCGGTTCTCCTGATACGCCAGTTGCCGCTCGATGTCGGCAGCCAGAGCCTGCACGGCGGCCAGATCGGCCTCCTCGCGTCTGAGATCGCGCTCGATCTGCCAGCCGGCGATACCGGCGGCCGGGGCTGGCGGCGGGGTGGCTGACTGCAAGGCGGCGGTCCGCTGGCGAACGAGTTCGGTCTCGCGTGGTGCCGTTCGCACCGTTTCGGCAAAAGCCTCCGCGCGCGCTGTGTGGGCGTCGATCTTTTTCAGGTTGCTCAAGGCGTCGCGGTAAAGCGCGACCAAAGCGGCACGACCCTTGGCGTCCAGTTCAGGCTTGCTTTCGACCTCGACGATTTTCGCCTGCAGCACTTCGGCCGTCACCAGCATCGGCGGCAAGCCGCGCCGACCGGCTTGTGCCGACGCGTCGCCAGCCGCCAGCGCGACGAACCACAGCGTGAAGGCAATCAGAATAGGCGGCAGGTGAAGTGACATGGCTTTCGGCATCAATCTCATTCTGGCATAGGAAGGCCGGCTGACCAAAAAAAGCAGCCGGAATCATAGCGCTCCCCCGTATCCAAGCGATGCTTGAAGCTGTGGCAAACCATAGCGTGAGAAAGCAATGCGCCAGGCTGTACCGATTCTTTGGCAGATGCCTGGCGCGCCAACGGCAAGCCGAAATTCCTCGGCCGCAAGAAAGAAACTCGCCGTTCACCAGCGAGTCCTTCACCGATAAGCCGTGCGAAGCTACGTTTCTCTGCCTCGCTGGACGAGGGCGAGTAAATGCTTGGCCCGACCGAGTAGTTCGCCTTCTACGTTCTATAATGGCGAGCATTCCCGGTCGTTGGCCGACCAGACGCCCCGGTGGCGTATTGGACCACCACCGGGGCTTGCTCCCAGCCCATCCTGCCTAGCGGCCCTCGTCCATCATGCCCCTATTCCAGCAAGCTGTCTTTCACACGACGGTTGCCGAGCTGACTGATCTGCCGGTGGACGCGCAATGCGAGGTCGCTTTTGGCGGACGTTCGAACGCCGGAAAGTCATCGGCGCTCAACACGCTGGCCAATCACTCGCGGTTGGCCTTCGTTTCGAAGACGCCGGGTCGAACACAGCATCTGAACTATTTCCGACTCGCCGACGGCAAGTATTTCGTCGACCTGCCAGGCTACGGTTTTGCCAAGGTACCGGAGGACGTCAGGGGCCAATGGGACGGTTTGATCGCACCCTACCTGCGGCAACGCGAAGCGCTGCGCGGTCTGGTTCTGATCATGGATAGTCGCCACCCGCTGACCGAGCTCGATTTACAAATGCTCGGCTGGTTCGCACCAACCGGCAAGCCGATTCATATCTTGTTGTCGAAGGCCGACAAGCTGAGTCGGCAGCAACAGCTATTGGTCCTGCGCGATGTAAGATCGGGCCTGCGCGAGTTGGGCGGCAACTGCACGGTGCAGCTTTTCTCCAGCCTGAAAAAGTCGGGCGTCCCCGAGGCGGAAGCTGTTCTGGCCAACTGGCTCGGCTTGGCGGTGCGCGAAGAGCGGCCACCGCCGACCGCTCTGGCCACGGCACGAAAGGCGCGCCAGAAACCGCGTGGAACTGTCGGCTGGAGCGCTCGTACTGCCCGTGGCGTCGGCCGTGCTCGTTAAAAAAAACCCCCGGCAAGGGGGGCCGGGGGCAAGACATGCCTTAAGGGGATAAGGCACCCGCTCAGGGAGGTAAAGCGGGAGATGGCCTAGCCATCCGTTGACTAGGAGTTGGCCGTCGACCCGGGAGTTCCCGGGTCGGATCGGTCTTTCGATCAATTGTCTCTATGTTGTCACGCAAACCATTCACGACGCTAATCCATGAACTATCCAGGAAACTTCCCGGCGACGCGCCTGCGTCGCATGCGCCGCGACGCTTTCTCGCGTCGCCTGATGCGCGAATCGCGCCTGGCGGCCGATGACCTGATCTACCCGGTATTTGTGCTGGAAGGCGTCGGGCGCCGCGAGCCCGTCCCTTCGATGCCGGGAATCGAACGGCAGAGCATCGACCGGCTGCTGAAAACGGCCGAGCAGACGCTCGGCCTCGGCATTCCGGCGCTCGCCGTGTTTCCGGTGATCGATGCCGCCGGCAAGACGCCGGGAGCCGAAGAGGCGTACAACCCCGATGGCCTGGTGCCGCGCGTCGTCGTCGCGCTGAAGAAGGAATTTCCCGAGCTTGGCGTGATCACCGACATCGCTCTCGACCCCTATACCAGCCACGGGCAGGACGGCCTGATCGACGCCGACGATCCGCGCGCCTACGTGTTGAACGACGAAACGCTCGAGGTCCTGGCGCGACAGGCGCTGCTTCATGCGCAGGCCGGGGCCGACGTGGTGGCGCCCTCGGACATGATGGACGGCCGGGTGGCCCGCATCCGCCGCGAACTCGATGCGGCTGGACAGGTGCACACGCGAATTCTCGCTTATTCGGCCAAGTACGCGTCCAACTTCTACGGCCCCTTCCGCGACGCGGTGGGTTCGGCCGGCAACCTTGGCCGGGGCGACAAGCATACCTACCAGATGGACCCGGCCAACAGCAACGAAGCGCTGCGCGAAGTGGCGCTCGACATCGCGGAGGGAGCCGACATGGTGATGGTCAAACCGGGAATGCCTTACCTCGACATCGTTCGAAGGGTGAAGGACGAGTTCCAGTTTCCCACCTACGTCTACCAGGTCAGCGGCGAGTATGCCATGCTCAAGGCAGCGGCACAGGCAGGTTGGTTGAACGAGCAGGCCTGCGTTCTCGAAACGCTGCTGGCTTTCAAACGGGCGGGTGCCGACGGCATCCTGAGTTACTTCGCCCTCGCGGCGGCGACTTGGCTCAAGTCTTCCGACTGAACGCGAACGTCGGGCCAAAGCGACGAAGAACGCTCGGCAAGCGGCTTTCGACAAGGCGGTAGAACAGCGCGCCGGCGATCAGGCTGGCCAGCCAGGCGACGAGCATCCCGATCAGGCCGACCGTTGGATCAGGCGTGGCAAAGCGCGCGAACAGGCCGCTGATCACCAGACAAACCGGGAAGTGGACCAGGAATACCGAGTAGGAGATCTTCCCCAGGCGGGCGATCCAGCGCCCACCGGGCCAGCTTTCGATGAAGCCGGTTCGGCGCGCCAGCGCCAGCACCAAAGCCACGGCCAGGGCCAGGGCGATGCGTGACCGGTAGTCCAGAAGCAGCGCGGCGATCACGGCAGCGACGATGAGCAACAGCCAACCGGCGGCCGCTGACCGATTCGACACCCAGTAGACCAGCGCCCCCAGCGCGTAGGAAGCGAAGAAATAGACACCCCAACTATCCCAATCGGGGTCGCGATTGAAATGGTACAGCGACGCCAGCGCCAGAACGGCAACCAGCAGGCGGCCAAGTAGGGCGACGCGCGCGGCATCGCGCGCGAGGCGGCGCGCCAGCCAGAGTATGCCGACCAGCAAGAGATAGAGTTGGAAGTCGATGGCGACGTACCAGACCCCCGCCGACAGACCCTCGTAGCCGAGGAGGCTCTGTAGCAGAAGCGCATGCGCGACGACCTGCGGCAGCGTTGGCGGGCCCGGCAGCGAGTCGTGCGTCATCAGACCGCGGGCGACGGCGGCACAGCCGATGGCGAGCAATACGGCAGCCAGATAAGGCACGACCAGTTTCAGATAGCGCTGCCAAAGAAGCCGCAGCGGCCGGGTCGTCAGCAGCGTGCCGGCGGGAGCCAGACCTTGCGCAGCGAGAAAGCCGCCAATAACCAGAAAGGCCTGCACGGCGAGGCGTGCATGCTGGCTCAGACCGGAAATCAGGGCTGGCAGCAGCGGGTAGGCCTGATCGGAGAGCGGTCCGTAAAAGGCCAGGTGATGCAGGACGATCAATTGCGAGGCCAGCGCTTTCAAGGCATCGACAAAAGCCAGTCGCCGCGCCGGGCCGGGCGTGAAAGGCTCAGCCATCGAAGAAGCGCGCCTGATACTCGGCAAAGGGCATCGGCCGGCCGCGCAGGTAGCCCTGCATTTCGTCACAGCCTTCGCCGGTCAGGAAAACGCATTGCGCGTTGCTCTCGACCCCTTCGGCAATGACTGTCAGCTGCAAACTATGGCCCAAGGCAATCACCGCACGTGCGATGGCGCAATCCTCGGTATCGTTGGGCAAGCCACGCACGAAGCTTTGGTCGACCTTCAACTTGTTCAAGGGTAGACGCTTGAGGTAAGCGAGAGAGGAGTAGCCGGTACCAAAATCGTCGATCACCAGGCTGACGCCCATCGCCCTGAGATTGCCCAGCACTTGGACACTATTCTCGGCCTGGTTCATGATCGCGCTCTCGGTGATTTCGAGTTCGAGGAGACGGGCTGGCAGGCGCGACAGCTCAAGGGTTCGGCGTACGGTTTCCTGGATTCGCCCACGCGCGAACTCGACGCCCGACACGTTGACCGAGAGGACTCCCGGCCGGTAGCCGGCGGCCACCCAGGCGGCCCACTGACAGGCCGCCGTCGCCTGAACCCATTCACCGATCGGTACGATGAGGCCGGACTCTTCGGCCAGCTTGATGAACTCCCCAGGCATCACCAGCCCCTGCTGTGGGTGCACCCAGCGCACCAGCGCTTCGGCACCGACCACTTCGCCGTCAGAAAGCGAGAATTGCGGCTGCAGATAAACGCGTAGTTCGCCACGCTCGATCGCCCGCCGCAAATCGGTTTCCATCTGCAGGCGGGCGAGCGAAGTCTGGGTCAGGTCTTTGGTAAAGAATTCGTAGGCGTTACGGCCACGCTCCTTGGCCCGATACATCGCGACGTCGGCATTCTTCATCAAGGTTTCGGCATCCGCTCCGTCCTGCGGGAAAACGCTGATGCCAATGCTGGCGCCAACGAAGAACTCATGCTCGACGGTAACCGGCGATGCCTGCAGAACGTTGAGGATCTTGTCGGCGATGTGCGAGACGTCCGTCGGCTGGCTGATATCCTCGATGACGATCAGGAACTCGTCGCCGCCCAGTCGGCCGACGGTATCCGATTCGCGCATCTGCCGGCTGAGTCGCCAGGCGACTTCGCACAACACGCGATCGCCGACCTGATGGCCGAGTGTGTCGTTGATGTTCTTGAAACGATCGAGATCGATGAACAGCACGGCGAGTCCGGTCCCGTCGCGGTGTGCGCGCTGCAGCGCCTTGTGCAGCCGGTCGCCAAGCAGCAGGCGATTGGGCAGGCCGGTCAGAGGGTCGTGGTGCGCCTGATGATCGAGTTGATCGTGCGCCCGGCGTAGTTCGGTGATGTCCGAAAAGACGCCGACGTAGTGTGTCAAGCGGCCGTCCTTGTCCTTGACGCTGCTGATCGTCAACGACTCGAGAAACGAGCGGCCGTCCTTGCGCCGGTTCCACAGTTCGCCCTGCCAGCGTCCGCAACTGCTCAGCGTTTGCCACATGTCCAAATAGAAAGCACGATCCTGCAGCCCGGACTGGAGGATTCTCGGGTTACGCCCGATGACCTCTTCTTCGCTGTAGCCAGTAATCTCGGTGAAAGCGCGGTTGACGGCAATGATGTTTCCGTCCGGCGCGGTAATGGTGATGCCTTCGGTACTGCTGTCGAAAACCGTCGCCGCTTGCTGGAGGCGCGTTTCCATTCGTTTGCGTTCGGTGATGTCGAGCATCACGCCGACCAATCCGCCACCGGTTTCGCCGCGCTGGCCGTAGGTTGCCTTGTGGACGATGACCTCACGGACCTGGCCCTGGGCATCGAGCACCTGAGATTCGTATACGTGCGAACCGGAACGTTCGAAGAGTTCGTCGTCGGCCGCTTGCTCTTGATCGGCAAGATTCCTGGGGGCGAAATCGTAGACGGTCGCTCCGACGACTTGCTCGCGCGTTTTGCCGATCATTCTGAGGAAGGCCTGATTGCAGCCGAGGTAGCGCCCTTCCCGGCTTTTGTAGAACACCGGCCCGGGGATGGCTTCGATGAGTTGGCGCAGGAAATGAAGCTGTTGCGACAACTCGAGCGTGCGTTCGGCGACCCGTTGCTCGAGTTGCAAATGACTCTGTCGCAGCGCCTCTTCGGCGGCCCGGCGAGCCGTGACGTCCTCGAACAACCAGACATGGCCTTCGTCGGGGTTTGCCGGATCGAGCAGGCTGCCGGTGACCTGGCACCAGATCGGCAGCCCTTTGGCGTTGCGGTATTCGACCTCGCTGACGAATTTTCCCTGTTCGGCGATCACCGCATGAGCACGCTCGCCGGTTTCCCGCCAAGCCGCTTCGCTGGCAAAACAGATGCGGGTCGACTGCCCTATCAGTTCTCCCGGCTGATAGCCCAGTATCCTCTCGAAACTCGGATTGCAGCGCTTGACGATACGGTCCCGCAGAAAAGCGATGCCGATCGGGGCGCGTTCGAAAATCAAGGTCTGCTCGCGCAACAGGGCATCCATCGCCCGGCTTGCCTGACGCCGCTCGGTGACGTCCTCGAACAGCCAGACGTGCCCCTCGTCGCGGTTCTCCGGGTTGGCCAGGCTGCCGGTGACCTGACACCAGATCGGCGTTCCATCGGCCTTGCGGTACTCCAGTTCATCGGCGAAGTTGCCGCAATCCTCGATCATCAGGCGAGCCTGCTCACCTTTCTCCCGCCAGGCATGTTCGCTCGAAAAGAAGCGGCGTGTCGATTGGCCGATCAATTGTCCCGGCGCGTAGCCGAAGATCCTTTCCAGACTCGGATTGCAGCGCTGAATGATGCGATTGCGCACAAAGGCAATCCCGATCGGCGCTCCTTCGAAGATCAGCGTGTGTTCCCGCAGCAGGGCATCCATCGCCGCCGCCGCCGCGTGCTTCTCGCTGATGTCTTCGTAGAGCCAGACGTAACCTTCATCGGGGTTCTCCCGATTCATCATGCTGCCGGTGATGTGGCAGCGGAAAGGCGTGCCGTCACGGCGATGGAAAACGACGTCGCCATGAAAAATGCCGGTTTCGGCGATCGCCGCGTAGGCCTGGCGGCCGGTTTCCAGCCAGGCCTCCTCACTCGGGTAATAGAGACGCGTCGATTGGCCGATCAACTCGCCCGCGGCATAACCGAGAACCTCCGCGAAGCGGCGGTTGCAGCGCTGGATGATGCGATCGCGCAGGATCACGATACCGGTTTCGGCGTTCTCGAATATGAGTTGCTGCTCGCGTAGCAAACGCGCATTGCTGTCGCGTGCGCTAACTTCGGGCGTGATGTCGCGAACGATCCAGACGGTTCCCAAGCGGGGATTCGCCGGCTCGATCGTGCGGGCGATCAGGTGGGCGATGAAAGTGCTGCCGTCGCGACGTGCCAGGCGGGTTTCGAGGTCGACAACCTTGCCAACGCGTAGCAGCGGACGCACCGTCTGCCGCAGTGAATTGCCCGCTCCGTTGCTCGGCAGGAAAACCGCGTCCGGCTGACCGAGCAGCGTTCCCGCCGGCCAACCGAAAAGCTCCTCGGCACGTGCGTTGCAGCGATATACGCTGTGGCGGCAGGTACACACCACGGCGATTCCCGCGTCGTCGAGAATGGCTTTGTATTCAAGCAGTTTCTTTTCCGGCGAGCCTGGGTCTAACATGGCGATCAGAGCGCTTTCGTCACGTCACCGCTTGCAAACGCGGCAGATGGTGCGGCAGATCAAGGATTGAAACCAGACGCAGGTCTACTCCGGGCGGGCGCCGCGTGGCGCGGCTCACCCATACCGTTTTCATGCCGAGCCGCTTGGCGGTACGCAGGTTGGGCAAGGAGTCCTCAACCATGATACAGCGCTCTGCCGGCAGTCGCTCGCTGTGCAAGAGGCGACGAAAACCGCCAATCGCCGGCTTCGGTTGAAAGCGGAGTCGCTCGACCGAATAGACGGCCGCGAAGCAGTCGCGGATCCCGCCGAGTTCGAGCACCGCTTCGCTGTAGTGCAGCGGTGCATTGGAAAAGACGATTTTGCGCCCCGGCAAACGGCGAAGCATCGCTTTCAGGCCAGGCTCGAAGATCAGCATGTGCTCGAGGTCGGGCAGGCGATGGGTGTACTCGAGAAAGTGCCGCGGGTCGGTTCCGTGATGACGCATCAGGCCGAGCAGGGTAGCGCCATAGCGTTGCCAGTAGTCCTGCCGGATACGGGTCGCTTCGTTTTCGTCCACCCCCAAGTGTTCGCGGATGTAGCTTGCCATCGAGCGATTGATATGGGGGAAGATGTGCGGACTGGCGTCGTGCAGTGTATTGTCGAGGTCGAAAAGCCAGACTAGGGAAGCGGCTTTCAGCACAGTTACCCGATCAGTGAGACTTGATCATCGTCCCGACGCCGTGGTCGGTCAGGATTTCCAGCAAGAGCGCGTGTTCGACACGGCCGTCGATGATATGTACGCTCTTCACGCCGTTGCGCGCGGCATCCAGCGCCGCCGAGATTTTCGGCAGCATGCCGCCCGACAAGGTGCCGTCGGTGACCATGTCGTCGATCTGCTTCGGCGTCATGCCGGTGATCAGGTTGCCCGCTTCATCGAGGACGCCCGGCGTGTTGGTCAACAAGACCAGCTTCTCGGCCTTGAGGATTTCGGCAATCTTGCCGGCCACCACATCGGCATTGATGTTGTAGGTTTCGCCGCTCTTGCCGACGCCGATCGGCGCCACCACCGGAATGAAACCGCCCGCTTCGAGATGCCCGATCAGTGACGGGTCGATCTGTGTGATGTCGCCCACCTGGCCAACGTCGATCAGATCTTCGCCGTCGTCCTGGTTGGCCAGCATCAACTTCCTGGCGCGAATGAAACTGCCGTCCTTGCCAGTCAGCCCGACAGCTTTGCCGCCGGCCTGATTGATCAGATTTACGACGTCCTTGTTCACCTGACCACCGAGCACCATCTCGACGATCTCCATCGTTTCATCGTCGGTCACTCGCAGTCCCTGGACGAAGCGCCCCTTCTTCCCCACCCGGCCGAGCAGACTCTCGATCTGTGGCCCGCCGCCGTGCACGACGACCACGTTCATGCCAACCAGCTTGAGCAGCACGACGTCGCGCGCGAAGCACTGCTTGAGCTTCTCGTCGGTCATCGCGTTACCGCCGTACTTGACGACGATCGTCTTGCCATGGAAGCGTTTGATGTACGGCAGCGCCTCGGCGAGAATGGCGGCTGCGTCGGAGGGAGTGATCAAGCGAGCGGTCATGGCCACAGTCCTGATGATGACCGCTGGATTCTACCCGGCGCCGGAGCAAATAAAAAGGCGGCCCGTGGTCGGCGTTTCCGGCCGCGCAGCGACCACACGTCCGCCGTTACCGGGAAGACATGAGATTTTCGAGACCTGTCACGCATGGCGATCCTGTGCACTACCGTGGCCGCTTTGCGCCTTCGCCGACGGGGCCCCTACACTTCGGTTCGCTGGTCGCCGCCGTCGGTAGCTATCTCGATGCCCGCGCCAACGGCGGCGAATGGCTGTTGCGTATCGAAGACATCGATCAGCCGCGGACGGTCGCCGGCGCCACCGACGCCATCCTGCGCACTCTCGAAGGCTTCGGTTTCGAGTGGGATGGTCCGGTGCTCGTCCAGAGCCAACGTCTTGCCGTCTATCGTGCGGTCCTGCTCGACCGACAGGCGCATGGCGACGTTTATCCCTGTGCCTGCTCGCGGCGGGAAATCGCCGCACTGTCACCGCCGACGGCGGTGGACGGCGGACTGGTTTACCCCGGAACTTGCCGTGCCGGCTTGCCCGGCGCAAGTGTCGCCCGCGCTTGGCGGATGCGCGTCCCGGATGGCGAGATCGGTTTCCAGGACCGGGTCCACGGTCTTGTGCGGCAGAATCTCGCGCGCGAGGTCGGTGACTTCATCCTGCTACGCGCTGACGGGCAGTTTGCTTACCAACTGGCAGTGGTCGTCGACGATGGCGCGCAAGGCGTCAATGCGGTCGTTCGCGGCGCCGACCTGATCGACTCGACGGCGCGCCAGATCTGGCTGCAACAGCGCCTGGGACTACCGACGCCAAGTTATGCGCATCTACCGGTGGTTACCACGGCGAGCGGCGAGAAACTTTCCAAGCAGACACGCGCCCGCGCCGTCGACCCCGCGGCCGGCAGCGTGCCGCTGGCCGCGGCGCTGGAATTTCTTGGTCATCCCGTGCCACCGGAAATCGCTCGCGGGCCGCTGGCCAACTTCTGGGGCTGGGCGACCGCGGCGTGGTCGATGGCGCGGGTGCCGGCACGGCGCGGCGCGTGTCCGCGCGCTGACGCGGCGAATCAGCGCTTGCCGCCGTAGCCGGCGATCCCGACCAGCATGCGGACCAGGTTGTAGCTCGCCCAGCGCAGCAGGCGGGCCGGCCAGCGCAGCCGTTTCCAGTTTTCGGCGTGGAGTTCGTGCGCGCCAATTCGCATTGCTTGGCGAAGGCTGTTGCGCAACTCCTCGGCGAAGCCGGCGTCCTGAACGACGACGTTCGCCTCTCTGGCCAGCAGCAGGCTGAAGGGATCGATGTTCGACGAGCCGACGGTCGCCCAATGCCGGTCGATGACGGCCACCTTGGCGTGCAGGAAACTGCGTTGGTACTCGAAGATACGAATGCCGGCGGCCAGCAACTTGCTGTACAACGCTTGCGTGGCATAGTGCAGCAGGCGGTACTCGACGCGCCCCTGCAGCAGGATGACCACTCGTACTCGGCGCCGCACCGCCTCGTGCAGCGCCTTGCGGAAGCGGCGGCCGGGCAGGAAGTAGGCGTTGGCGATGATGATGTCTTCCTGCGCGGCGGCGATGGCCGCCAGATACGCTTCTTCGATATCGCGCCGGTGGCGGATGTTGTCACGTACCAGGAAGGCCGCCGTTTGCGTGCCGCGTGCGGCCGCTTCGCGAGGCGCGCGGCGGCGCAAGCGGTAGCGACGATTGAGTCTGGCCCATAGCACGAGTTCCCACAGCCGCTGCAGCGCCTCCTCGATCGGTCGTAGCAAGGGGCCTTCGACGCGTACGGCGTAGTCGTAGCGCGGTGGCACCTGGTGCGGCGTATTGAGGTCGTCGATCACGTTGATGCCGCCGACGAAAGCGATTTCCCCGTCGATCACCACCAGCTTGCGGTGCAGGCGGCGCAGGCGATGGCGCCGCAACTGGAAGCGCGCGATGTCGGGACGGTAGACGAGCGCCTGTACGCCGGCGGCGACGAGCCCCGGTTGCAGCCGGTCGGCGAACTCGCGCGCGCCAAACCCATCGACGAGGACGCGGACTGTGACGCCACGTCGCGCCGCGCGGATCATCGCGTCGGCGACTGCGCGTCCTGTGACGTCGTCCTCGAAAATGTAGCTTTCGAGGTGGACTTCGTGCGTTGCGGCGTCGATCGCCTCGATCAGCGCCGGGAAATACTCGGCGCCGCTGTTCAGCAGCGTCAGCCGGTTGCCGGGCAGGAACTTGGGCGTCATCGCAGCGGGCCGTCGCTTCCCGGTTACCTGCCCGGCGGGCTGCCGTCCGGCCTACTGTTGATTGACGAAAACGACCTGCGCCGGCATCGGTGCCGGGAAACCGGCCGCCGCGAGTGACTCGCGGATGAGGCGGTTGGTGTCGAAGTAGACCTGCCAGTAGTGGTCGTTATGACAGTAGGGACGCACGGCCAGCACCGGACCGACGAGATTGAACTCGAGGATTTCGACGTCCACCGCCGGCGACGACGTCACATTGGGAATCGCCGCGATCTTCTCGCGCAGCAGAGCCATCGCCGTGACATGATCGGCCGCTCCCGACAGTTGCGCTTTGAGGTCCACCCGGCGATACGGGTTGGTCGAGAAGTTCTGGATGGTGTCCGAGAAGATCTTGTTGTTGCCAACCAGCGTCAGCACGTTGTCCGGAGTGTTGATCGCCGAGACGAACAGGCCGACCTCCTTGACCGTCCCAGTGATGCCGCCGACCGTCACGAAGTCGCCGACCTTGATCGGCCGCAGAATGATCAGGAAAACGCCACCGGCAAAGTTGGCCAGCAGGCCCGACCAGGCGAGCCCGATGGCAACGCCAGCGGCGGCGAAGAGTGCCGCGAAACTCGTCGTCTGAATGCCGAAATAACCCAGGATGCCGATCACCAGCAGGATGTTCAGCGTCACGTTGATCACCGTGCCGAGATAGCGCATGATCGTCGCATCGACCTTCTGGCGCTCCAGCGCACCCTGGATCAGGCTGCCGACGCGGCCGATCAGCCAGCGGCCGATGACCCAGAAAGCAATTGCGGCGGCGACCTTGATGCCGAAATCCGAGGCGTATTGGATGGCCAGATCCTGCCAACGCGAGATGTCCTGCGCATTCATGGTGTGCTCCTGACGGATTGAGGGAGTCGCCAGTTTCCCATCGTCGCCCAGGCAGTGCAAGCCCCTGGCCCGGGCACGGGCACGGGCAAATCGGGCGTGGCGCGCCGCACGGTGTCACTCGTCGTCGCCAGTCGTGCCAGGTGTGCGAGAATCGGGCCGTCTGGCGCCACCGTCGCCGACGTCTTGCCGTTGCGCTGGCTCAGTGGCTTGATCCACGTCAATGCGGCGCCGCGTGCCGTATTCTTTAATGAGCGGATTTCCTTTTCCTGGCCAGCAGAATGTTTCGCCTCTCCCAGTACGTGCAGGAACTGTCGGCGCCGCAGCAACCCGGGCCAAGGCGCAACCCGCCGGCGCCGGTGGTGATCTGGAATCTCATCCGACGCTGCAACCTCACCTGCAAGCACTGCTACTCGATTTCGGCCGACAAGGACTTCCCCGGCGAGTTGACGACCGACGAGATCTTCGTCGTGATGGACGATCTAGCGCGCTTTCGCGTTCCGGTACTGATTCTGTCGGGCGGCGAGCCACTACTGCGCACGGACATTTTCGCGATCGCCAGGCGAGCCAAGTCGATGGGCTTCTACGTCGGCTTGTCATCGAACGGAACGCTGATCGACGCCGCGAACATCGAGCGCATCGCCGAATGCAATTTCGACTATGTCGGCATCTCGCTCGACGGCATTGGCGCCACGCACGACAAGTTTCGCCGCAGCGCCGGCGCCTACGACGCGTCATTGAAGGGCATTCGCCTGTGCCGCGACCGAGGCCTCAAGATCGGCGTTCGCTTCACGATGACACAGGACAACGCGCAGGATCTGCCGCGCCTGCTCGCCCTGATCGAGGATGAGGGCATCGACCGCTTCTATTTTTCGCATCTCAACTACGCTGGCCGCGGCAACCGCAACCGCCAGGACGACGCCCAGCATCGCCTGACGCGCTGGGCGATGGATCTGCTCTTCGCCACCTGCCTGGATTACCAGCGGCGGGGTCTGCGCAAGGAGTTTACTACCGGCAACAACGACGCCGATGGTGTGTATTTCCTGCACTGGGTGGAGAAGAACTTTCCGCCACAGGCGGCCAACATCCGCGCCCGTCTGGTGCAGTGGGGAGGCAATTCATCGGGCGTCAACGTGGCCAACATCGACAACCTCGGTGACGTACACCCCGACACCATGTGGTGGCACTACAGCCTCGGCAACGTTCGCCAGCGCCCGTTCTCCGAAATCTGGACCGACCTCTCGGATCCGCTGATGGCCGGCCTCAAGCAACACCCACGAAGCGTCTCCGGACGCTGCGGCGAGTGTCAGTATTTCGATATCTGCAACGGCAACACCCGTGTGCGGGCTCAGCAACTGACCGGCGACGCCTGGGCCGAAGACCCCGGCTGCTATCTCGACGACGAAGAGATCGGCGTCGCGCCCGGTCGCGAACGCGTTCCCCTGACCCCCTACATCAAGATCCGGAGAGCGTGATGACGCCGCGCCGAGTTCTGCTGCTGGTTTGCCTCACCAGCCTCCTGGCCGGCGGCGCCTGGCCGGCGGCGGCCGACGTGGCGGCACTGTACCGCGAACACTGCGCCGCCTGCCACGGCGAATCCCGCCTGGGCGGAATCGGCCCGGCGCTGTTGCCGGAGAACCTCGAACGTTTGCGCAAGGCAGACGCCGTGAAAGTGATCCGTGACGGGCGCGTTGCGACACAGATGCCGGCCTTCGGCGACAAGCTGAGCGCCGACGAGGCGCAGCATTTGGCCGACTGGGTGTATGCCAAAGTCACCCCCTCGCCGGCCTGGGGTGAAACCGAGATTCGCGGATCGCAAGTCGTCGACACCCTGGCCGCCGAAAAGCCCGCGACCCCTGGCCCCGGCCTGAAGGGCGCCGATCCGCTGAACCTGTTCATCGTCGTCGAGACCGGCGACCACCACGTGTCCGTGCTGGACGGCGACAAGCTCGAACGCCTGCATCGTTTTCCGAGTCGCTACGCCCTGCACGGTGGCCCGAAATTCTCGCCCGACGGCCGCTTCGTCTATTTCGCTTCGCGTGACGGCTGGATCACCAAGTACGATCTCTACCACCTGGCGGTCGTCGCCGAGATACGCGCTGGCCTCAATACCCGTAATGCGGCGGTTTCCGGCGACGGCAAGTGGGTCATGGTGGCCAACTACCTGCCACATAGCCTGGTGCTGCTCGACGCCCGGGATCTCTCGCTGGTCCGGATCATCCCGACGCTGAATGCGGCCGGCGACAAGACATCGCGCGTCTCGGCGGTCTACGATGCGGCACCGCGCAAGAGCTTCGTCGCGGCGCTCAAGGACGTTCCAGAGGCCTGGGAGATCAGTTACGACCCGCATGCCGAACCGCTCGCCGAAGGGCTGGTGCACGACTTCCAATACAAAGAGGGAGAATTTCGCCCGGCAATGTTTGTTCCCCGGCGGACGATGCTGGAGCAACACCTCGATGACTTCTTCTTCACCCAAAGCTACGACGAAATCCTCGGTTCGTCGCGCTCGGCGACCCGCGGCCAGGTAATCTTCCTCGACGGGCGCAAAAAAATCGCCGACCTCGACCTGCCGGGAATGCCGCATCTCGGTTCCGGCATCACCTGGAAGTGGAAGGATCCGACCGGCCGCGAACGAACGGTGATGGCCTCGCCGAATCTCAATGAAGGCGTCGTCACCGTCATCGACCTCGAGAGCTACCAGAACATCAAGCAGATCCGGACGCTCGGTCCGGGTTTCTTCATGCGCAGCCACGAAAACACTCCGTACGCCTTCACCGATTCGATGATGAGCCCGCAACACAAGAACACGCTGCAAGTGATCGACAAGCGCACGCTCGAAGTCGTCGCGCAGATCAAGGCGGAACCCGGACAGACGCTCGCGCATGTCGAGTTCACGCGGGACGGACGTTACGCGCTGGCCAGCCTGTGGGAGATGGACGGCGCCCTGGTGGTGATCGACGCCCGAACGCTTGAGGAGGTGAAGCGCATTCCGGCCAGGAAACCGGTCGGCAAGTACAACGTCTGGAATAAAATATCGCGTTCCGAGGGAACCAGCCACTGATCAACGATCGGCGATCAGGGCCGTGCCGGCGGCGCGGCAGCCCACACGGGGCACTGGCGCCGAAAGCGAAATGTCGAGAGGCTTGCCCATGAGAAAGAACGTTTCCACGCCGTGGCGGTGCCTGGCTGCTGCCGGATTGTCACTCTGCTGCGCTACCGGCCTGGCGGTACCAAAAGCCGCCGAGCATGAGGACGCGCCGGTCAGCTTTGGCGAGGCCGCGCCGCCACCGAAGCCGACGAGCAAGGCCACTACCAAGCTGGCGACGCCCGCCACGACGCAAACGGCCGCACGCTCGCCGGCGGCGAGAAAACCCGACTCGGCGGCAACCCGGGCCGCGAAACCACAGGCGACGGCCAAGACGGGGGCCACCGCCAAGCCCGCCGTCAATGCCCCCGCCAAACCCAGAGGAACGGCACGCAAGAAGTAGCCAGAACGCCGGCCGCCAGCGTTCCGCGCCGCACCGACCGCTATTTCCCCCGAGACAAGACCGCCAACAGCCGGAGTCCGCAATGCACCAATCTGTCATGCTCGCCCTGGGTCTGCTGGCGCTGCCGCTGGCGGCGGAAGAATTGCCGCGCGTCGAGCTGACGGCCGGTTTCTATCGCATCGACGCCGAAGTGGCGGCCAACGATGCCCATCGCGCGCGGGGTCTGATGCATAGACGCAGCTTGCCGGCCAACCAGGGAATGCTCTTCGTCTTCAGCCAACCGGCACGCCACTGCATGTGGATGCGCAACACCTACCTGCCGCTCTCGGTGGCATTTCTCGACAACGAAGGACGCATCCTGAACATCGAGGACATGCAGCCGCAGACGGAAGACAACCACTGCGCCGCGCAAGCCGCGCGCTACGCGCTCGAAATGAATATCGGCTGGTTCGCAGGCAAGGGAATCAAACCGGGCGCGCGCGTCAACGGTATCGACAAGTCCCCGCGTCCACGGTAAGCACCGCCCACCCCGCGTCGAAAGGAATGGCCATCGCTCGCCGGCAGGACTGGCGCTCCAGCCTGCCGCGCACGCCCGATAACGTGTCGCTGCTCGACTGGTTGCGCAACCGCGGATCGCTGACCGCCCGCCTCCAGGCGCGAGGCCGTTTCGCCGTGCGCGTGCTGCGCCAGCAGCTGGCCAGCCCGACGGCCGACGAAGCGCGCGTGCTCGGTCTCGATTCCGGCGCTCTCGCCTGGGTGCGAGAGGTGGCGCTGACCTGCGACGAGCGGCTCGTCGTCTTCGCGCACACCGTTCTGCCGCGGCGACCGCGCGGACCGCTGAGCGTCTGGCTGGCGCGCCTGGGCAATCGTTCTCTCGGCGCGCTCCTGTTTTCGCACCCCGGCTTCACGCGTGGCCTGATGACCTTTCAGCGACTCGATCATCGCCACGCGCTCTACACGCCGGCGTGCGCGGCCCTGCAACTCGCCGAAGCGGATTCGCCCATCCTTTGGGCCCGTCGCTCGCTTTTTGGTTTTGCCGGACAAACCGTACTGGTAAGCGAGATCTTTTCGCCGCGGCTGCGGGAACTGCCCGAGTCGAGCGAGGAGTCGGGCAAAGAATTCTGGACCGCGGAACGACCAATGTTATAATGCGCGCCGCACCGGGCAGCAGAGACTGCCAAGTGCGACGAGCATCGCGAACCTGGCCGTAACTCTCAAGCCCTCCTGCCTCCTGGTGTCGATTCCTTCAGCACCGCCCTGGCACAAAGCTTCCGTGCTGATGGGTGCTGAACTCTCTGGATCGATCAGAGTCGTCTCAGCTTTTTCGTTGGTTGGCGTTGCGCTTTTTCTATTGCCGCGTGGCCTGCCCTGACGGCAGCACGCCGCACCTCCCTACGAAAGACGAGAATGACTTTTGCAGAAATCGGCCTCCACCCGGCCATCCTTGCCGCACTCACCGATTCCGGCTACAGCGAACCGACACCGGTACAGCGCCAAGCCATCCCATTCGCCATCGCTGGCCACGATTTGATGGTTTCGTCGCAAACCGGTTCAGGCAAGACCGCCGCTTTCATGCTACCGGCGCTGCATCGTTTCGCTTCACCGGAGCGCCCGGCGACGGCGCGGCCGGCCGAACGGAGCGCCGCGCGGCCACACGGCCACGACCGTCGGCGCTTCCAGGCGGCGCAACCGAAAATGCTGGTCCTGACGCCGACCCGCGAACTGGCCTTACAGGTCAGTGCGGCGACCGAGAAGTACGGCCGTCGACTCCAAGTGCGCGCCGTGGCCATCCTCGGCGGCATGCCTTACCCCAAGCAGATGGAACTCCTCGGCCGCAACCCGGAGATTCTGGTCGCCACGCCGGGTCGCCTGATCGACCACATGAGCTCGGGCAAGATCGATTTCTCACAACTGCAGATCCTGGTCCTCGACGAAGCCGACCGCATGCTCGACATGGGCTTCATCGAAGATATCGAGAGAATCGTCGCGGCAACTCCCGCTTCACGTCAGACGCTGCTCTTCTCGGCGACGCTCGACGGCAACGTCGGCGAGCTGGCGCAACGGATGACACGCGCCGCACTGCGCATCCAGGTCGATGCCTGCTCGGCGAGGCACGACAACATCGAGCAACGCATGCACTTCGTGGACGATCTCGCGCACAAGAACCGTCTGCTCGACCACCTCCTGCGCGACGCGACGATCGACCAGGCTCTGGTGTTCACAGCCACCAAGCGTGACGCCGACACGGTCAGCGACCGCCTCAACATCGCCGGACTCAATGCCGCGGCGCTGCACGGCGACATGCATCAGGGAGCGCGCAATCGCACGCTTGCCGCGATGCGTCGCGGCCAGGTGCGCATTCTGGTCGCGACCGACGTCGCCGCGCGCGGAATCGACGTGCCGACGATCACGCACGTCTTCAACTACGACCTGCCGAAGTTCGCCGAAGACTACGTGCATCGCATCGGTCGCACTGGCCGGGCGGGTCGCAACGGCTTGGCCATTTCGCTGGTTCATCACGCCGAACACTTCAACGTCCGAAAGATCGAGCGCTTTACCAAACAGTCGATTCCGGTCGAAATCGTAGCCGGTCATGAGCCGACCCGGCGTCCAGCGCCGGTCAAGCCTCGGCCGGTCGGCAAGTCCGCCTGGAAAAGCGGCGACAAGCGCAGCCAAAGTCAACCGAGCGGACGAAGCGACAAGCGTTTCGGCTCACCTGCCACGCCCAGGCAAGACGGCCCGGGCCGCGCAGCGTACCACGAAGCAGCCAAAGGCAGTCACGGCGGCGTCGCCAGCGGCAGTCGGCGAACCTATGGCGATCGCTGAGCATTTTCTCGCCGGGATAGTCAGTCAGGCTGAACGCACCGGCATGTCGTACTGCCGGACGAGTTCCGAAACGGCGTTCGATGACGCCACGACGAAAGCGGCGGCAGCCAATTGACGACCGTGCCGCCGCGCTTGTCGATCGCCCGCGCCGTGAAGCTGTAGACGCCCGGCGCCAGGCCGTAGGCCTCGGCAAGATGCGGCGCATCGAAGGTCGTCGCGACCCGGGCGGAGTCGCGGTAGAACTCCACTCTGGCTACCAGGCCATCGGTGTCGGAGGCGATGGCGGAAAGACTGACGTTACCCGGCGGGCCGACCGCGCTGTTGTTGGCCGGTGTCAGCAGGCTGAGACCGGCAACTGGTTGACGGAGACGGTCACGTTGGCGGCCGGCGAGGTCTTGCTGAGGCCCTGGGTGCTGTAGGCCTTGGCGGTCAGGCTATAGGTGCCGGCGCCGACATTGTTCCAGGTGAACTGGTACGGCGGCGTCAGCACGGTCGCCAGGAGCGTGGCGCCATTATAAAACTCCACCTTGGTGATCCTGCCGTCTTCGTCCGCGGCGGTCGCCGCGAGCTGGATGGTGGCCGGGGGGGGGGGGGGGGGGGGAGAAGAAGGTGGATACGGGGGGTGTGGGGCCTCTCTTACCATATTTCTCGCTGGGGGGGGCGTCGGGGGGCGTGGGGGGGGGGGGGGGGCGGGGTGGGGGGGGGGGGGGGGGGGGTTTTTTCTTATATATTTTCTTCTCCTTGGGGGCGCGGCGCCGCCCCCCGCCGGCAGAAGCGAGTCTGGTCAACTATCTG
>NZ_JAPUVI010000087.1 GCF_029255285.1 Accumulibacter sp. | reverse complement strand
CGCTTTACCGCCAGGTCCCTGAACTCCGCCGTAAACGCCGGCTTCGCTATCTTCATTTCTCGCTCCTAAAGTGACTGAATCATACGTCACCCTTGGAAGACGAAATTTCGGGGGAAGCTCATCGGACGGGTCGGCGGTGAGGAGTACGCTGTACTTTGCCTGGGCGACCCCGATGTGAGTGGCGCCGGTTGTACGGCCGAACGGTTGCGGCAAGCGGTTGCCGACCGAGTCTTCATCGTGGGGGGGTACCGGTTAGCGATCACGGTCAGTGGCGGCATTGCTCGCGCCAACGTTGGCGACGAATCTTGGGAAAGCGTCTATGCGCGTGCCGACCGCGCGCTTTACTTAGCCAAGGAAACGGGGCGTAACCGAATTTGTTCCGCAGACGACGCTGCTTGACATCGTCCTCCGCTATGAGGATCAAGCGCTAAGAATCTGCCGCGGAACAACGAAATCCTACAAGGAGCGAAAACGTAGTTCGCCTGGGATGTATTGCCGAGCAGGCCCGGTTGGCCGCACGAGCTTGGCGCCAACCGGTCCTTGACACGTGCGTGCTGCTCATGTCAGCGCCTGCGGTTTTCACGCCAGGAAACGTGGTGGTCGACGGGAATGCCGCCGCCTGACTGAGGCCCAATTGCTCCCGACGTCTTCGGCTGATCACTGAAGCCTTGCCTGACGACAGCTAGAAGGAGGGCAGCCGCCGCCCAGGCGGCCAACGTCGCACCGGCCAAGACGAAACCGCCCAATGGCCCGGACCCCTTTCATACCGCGTCGGACCGGGTTCGGAGCGACGGTCACACGTCGTCTTGCCGTAACACCGTGGCGGTAGCACCTGGAGACAAGCCGCCCTCACTTGCTGCCTTTGGCCACCGCCAAGGAATCGACCGCGACACTACAGCCCGAGCAGTTGGCCGTCCGCTTCGCACCTTCGCATTTCGTGGATTTCGAGATTGACCCCGCCCGATGGGCACTCATATACTCCCCCTGCCGCGGTCGGGTTTCCTGTCCTTTGACAAGGTGAGGCGGCAGGTCCGCCCGACCCGCTAGCGCGTCAAGCCGCCCGAGGAGGACGGGTGCTTGATGCTTGCTTGACTCCGGCCAGCAGCGGTGCGAGCTTCAAATGCGTTATGCCCCAGGTTTTCAGAGAATGCGTCAGCGCTGCGGTGAGTTCGGCAACCTCAACCAACGCGGGCACTTTCTCTGGTGAACGCGCGCTCACTCAGCTTGTGGGCCGATTGGCGAAACGAAGAAATTGCCTCAAGAGATTACGCGGGATAAATAAGACCACCTCGGCAGGACACCGGGCGAAAGGACGATGCGATGCACACGGGCCAGGCGAGTTCACAAGGACGGCCCCTGGCGTTCCGACGGGGGGGCCACGAGAGCCGTGATGGCGACTGGCGAGCGGTTGATGCCATGGGTAGCTTGCCTCTCCTCATCGTTCTTGGAAACACCGCAACCGGTGTCGCGCGGCCGTTGACAGGGCATGTCGGCACGTGGCCCGCGAGTCAGGTCTTGCTTGGTCTGGCGCTGACGCAGTGGTTCGTCGTGCGGCACGAGGCCGGCCGCAGGAGCCTGCTCACGAGACGCACATTCAACATCGCCGCCGTTAACGTCGCGTGGCGGCCGTGGCTGCCGCTCGACTCGGTGATCTACCAGCTCGACAACTACTGGCATCTGCCACGCCCGCGGCACCTGTTCCCGGCGAGTACCCAGCGCCGGGCCATGGCGGCGAATGTAGCTGTGCTGCTTGCCGCCCATCTGACGGCATCGGCGTACTTCCGCACCGTCGCATCGCTATCGATGTGCGGGCTGGCGCTCCTCATCGGGCTCACACGGCAGGATCGGATTCTACTCATTCAGCATACGAACATGCCGCCGCTGGTGAGCGTCGGCAAGCGCAGGAAGTCTCACTCAGGCGAGGAGCCGCTTGCGTACACGCGGCCCCTGCGGTTTCCGCACGGGTTCGCTCAGTGGCGGCTGATGAACTTCAACGCGCGCGAGCGGCATCACCTGCACGCGAGCGTTCCGGGCTACCGACTGAGCCGCTTGAAGGACACGCAGCCGCCTGAAGTGCGCTGGTGGGCACGGCTGCGCGCGGCGAAGCGGCTGAGCAGCGAGCGGTTCGTCCTCGGCAATCGCGAGTCAACGGGATGCCGACGGTGAGTGCGACCCACGCCGCCTTGATCGAGGCGCTCGTCATCCTGACCGCCATGAGTGCTGCCGGTCTGGCCCACACGTTCTGGATGCGCACGGCACTGTCGCGGCGATTCGCCGTACCGCTCGACGGTGGGCGCTCATTTCGCGGACGGCGCATCTTCGGCGACAACAAGACCTTACGCGGGCTGATGGCGATCCTGCCGGCCGCGGGATTGGCCTTCGCATTGCTCGGTGTGGCGCGCGATGCGGGTGTGGCGTGGCTGGCCCCTGGTCTCTGGGAAATGCCGTCCGCCAAGCTCCTTTGCTTGGGCGTGTGGGCGGGAACATGCTTCATGGCCGGTGAGTTGCCGAATTCGTTCTACAAGCGCCAACGCGGCATCGTGCCGGGCGAGATTCCGGCGCGCGGCTGGGAGCGCGCGATGTGCCTTCTGATCGATCGGCTCGATTCGACCCTCGCCTTGTTGTGCGGCGTGAGCCTCGTCGTGGGGCTGCATTGGCAGACCTGGGCCGCCGTGCTGCTCCTCGGCCCCGTGGTCCATTTCGCGTTCAGCGCACTGCTGTGCGCATTGGGCGTCAAGGCAAGGTACGCATGAACCAGCCGCACGCCGACTGGGTCTCCGGAGGCCGCGTCGCGGCGTCCGACTGGACACCTCTGGCCGATGTGCACGAGGCGGCGCGGTGCGGCGGCAAGGCAGCCAGTCTTGGGCGCATGCTGCGCGCCGGCTTGCCCGTGCCCGACGGGGGCGTGATCGACGTCGACGTACTGCAGACATTTCTTGCCACCACCGGCCTCGGTGAGCGCATCGACGTCTTGCTCGCCGAATCGAACTCCGCCGGGCCGCCGGAACTGACATCCATCGAGACCGCCGTGAGGGCAGCGTTCGCCGAGACGAAGTGGCCCGAATCGATCAAGCCGCTACTCGATCGCATCGCTTCCTACCTGCCGGCTGGCTCGGTCTGGGCGGTTCGCAGCTCCGCCGTTGGCGAGGACGATCAACGGGCCTCCTGTGCCGGGATCATGGATTCCGTGCTCGGAGTCGGCTGCGGCGCTTCCCTCGAACAGGCCATCAAGCGGGTCTGGGCATCCCGGTGGTCGGCAAGGGCGCTCGCGTACGAGCGCACCGGGCATGGATCGCTCGGCAGCATGGCGGTGGTCGTGCAGAGGCAAATCGAACCCTGGATTGCCGGTGTGGCATTCTCGCGCAGTCCCGAGCCGCAACGTGCCGACGAGATACTGTGCGAGTATTTTGCTGGACTCGCGGATGGTCTGGTGTCCGGAGAAATCGATCCGGCGCGCCTTCGCCTGGCGCGCTCCGACGGCACCGTCCTCACCTCGGAACTCGTCGAGGGCGTACCCGCCCTGGACGAGGGGGTCCGCCGAAAGTTGGTCGATGCGGCGCTGGCGACCGAGAATCTGTTCGGTGGCCCGCAGGACATCGAGTTCGCCGTCGACCGGGCCGGCAAGCTCTGGTTGGTTCAGTCGCGGCCCATCACCGCCGGCATGCGGTCCCCAGCCGGCCGCCGCATCGTCTGGTCGAACGCCAACGTCAACGAGAACTTTCCGGATCCGATTTCGCCGCTCTTGTATTCGGTCGCGGGCCCTGGCTACAGCGCCTACTTCGGGAATCTCGGTCGTGCCTTCGGGCTGGCGAAGTCGCGGCTCGCACGCATGGAGAAGGATCTGGCCGGCATCGTCGGGGTGCATGGTGGGCGCTTGTATTACAACCTCACCGCCATCCATTCCGTACTGAGTCAGGCACCCTTCGGCGATCGGCTCTGCGCCTGGTTCGACGAATTCACCGGCGCGGCGGATCCGACGCAGTCGTCGCCAAGGAATCCGCACGGCTTCGTGCGCGGCTTGCGCGATGCCATCGAGCTGGTCTGGATCGCGGCCCGCACGACTTGGCAGTATCTGTTCATCGGGCGGCGAGTGCGTACCTTCGAAGCGCGCATCGATGCGTATGCCAGCGCAGCCAAACCGGAGCATCTGAGCGCGCTCAGCCGCCTCGCACTGCGCGATCTCCTGCGCAGCTTCCTCGACATTCGCTTGCGGCACTGGACGGACGCTTCGCTGGCCGATGCGGCGGCGATGGTTTGCTACGGTTTGTTGAAGGCGCTCGTGCGCCGAGTGGCGGGAGATGCGGAGGCGAATGCAACCCACAACGACTTGTTGAAGGGTTTGACGGGTCTGAAGAGCGCGGAGCCGGTGGATGAACTTTGGCGCCTCGCCCAAGCGGTGCGCAACGACCCGGGACTGTGCCCTCTGTTCGAACAGTACCGCGGTGACGAATTGCTGGTCCGACTGCGCGGCGGCGGACGCCATGCCGCTTTCGTCGACCGCTTCGACCGCTGGCTCGAGACCTGGGGATTTCGCTGCTCCGGCGAACTCATGTTGACCGTGCCGAGCTTCCAGGAGCGGCCGGCCGAACTGCTCGACATCGTGCGCAACTATGCTGCTCAGATCGAGACCGCACCCGGCGAACGTCTCGAGCAGCAGCGCGTGCAGCGCGAGGCGGCAACGGCGCGGCTGCTCACCGCGGCACGCAGGCACGCGCTGGTCGGCCGCTTGCCGTGGCCGAGCCTCGCTCCCGTGCTGCGCTGCGTGCTGAGCGCGACGCAGGCGTCCATCGGCTTGCGCGAGCGCGCCCGCCTCAAGCAGGCACTGCTGTACAGCCGTTTGCGTCGCGTTGCGCTCGAAATCGGTTGCCGGCTGACCAGCGCGGGGTCGCTCGCCGCGCCCGATGACGTGTTCTTCCTCGCCGTGAGCGAACTCGACCACCTGCTCTCGGGCCAGGCGATGTATCCCGGCGAAGTGCGCGCCCTGGCGGCGCTGCGGCGCGCGGCGCATCAACGCTTCGCGGCCATGCATCCCGCCGATGTACTGGTCGCGTCCGAGGGCGAGTATCCCGATCCCGTTCCCGACGATACGCGACAGGTGCCGGCCGGCGAAGGACTGTGTGGCGTGAGCGTATGCGGTGGCGTGGTAACCGGCAAGGCAAAGGTTCTGGTGGATGTGGCGCAGACGCACTCGCTGATGCGGGGCGACGTGCTCGTCACGCGCCAGACCGATCCGGGCTGGGCGCCCGCGTTCGCGACCATCGCCGGACTAGTGCTCGAACGGGGAGGCATGCTGTCGCACGGAGCGATTCTTGCTCGCGAGTACGGCATTCCGACCGTCGTCGGCGTTCGCGCCGCCACCGAACGCATCGTGACGGGAAGCATCGTTCGTGTCGATGGCGACCGGGGCGAAGTGCAGCGTGTCGATGCGTGAACCCAGCCCACGCGCTTCGCTCGTACCGCTCGATCAGGGAGGCGGTCGTGCCCAACGCTGACGGACGCCACGCCAGGCATCGCGATGCCTGGGCCAGTCTGTGTGCCTGGCGGGCCGAGCGCCTGCCATGGACCCGCTTCGCGGCGCTTGCGCTGGCGGTCGCCTGGATTGCCGGGCTGGGCCAGCCGTTCGTACCGGCTATGGCGGTCGGCCGCTTCGTTCTTGCTTTCACTCTCGTCGTGCAGTTTCGTCTCTGGGATGATCTCGTCGACCGCGAGCGTGACCGCACGCGGCATCCGGAGCGGGTCATGACCCGCTCGGCCGACTTGGGCGCCTTCGTTCTTGCCTGCGTCGGTCTCGGACTAGGCAATGTCCTCGCAATGCTTGTGCTGCATGGCGCGGCTGCCGCTGCCGGCCTTGCGTCGTCGAGCGCCGTCCTCGGCGCCTGGTATCGCCTGCATTCCGGACGTGGATTCATCCATGCCCATGTCTTGCTCCTCAAGTATCCGCTTTTTGCGTTGCTGCTCTCGGGGGAGGCGACCGAATCGTGGACCGGCTTCCCGGCGGCGGCGGCCTTGTACTCGGGGCTGTGCCTGTTCGAAATCCTCGACAGCCCAGCCGGGCAACCCCTTTCCTCCAGGCTGCTCGGCCTGCACGGCAGCGTGATCACGCTCGCGGCCTGCTGGCCGCGTCTCGATCTGGCCGGTGGAGCCGCCCTCTTCGCCGTGTCGCTTTGCATCGCGCTCATCGCACACGGACGGCTTCACCTGCCCGCGAGGAAATACTGGCCATTGGTCGCGGCGATCATCGTTCTCGTCCGCTCGTCCCTGGGAGACAGCGCGTGACTTCCATCCATGACGATCGGGCAGTCGCGGTAGCCTCCGGCGGACCGATGCGGTCCGAGTCCGCCGCGCACGGACAGAAGCGCAGACGCGGCGGCAGCCGGTCAGCGCACAGGTGGCTTGCTCCAGAGGACGGGCGCTTGGTGATCGGGATCGCGCGTCCGGACAGCCTGAGCTTTCGCCTGTTCGGCGACCGCTGGCCAAGCCTGCAAGCACTGCGGCACACGATGCTGTTCACGCGCCGCACGTTGTGCGCCATGGTCGAGAAGGCGGGCTTGCGCGTCGTCAAGTGGCTGCCTTGGGGCGCCTTCTTCGCGGGTGCGGCGTTCAATCTGTCGAAGAAGAGCGGGTTGTACACTTACGTCGGCCGGCTCGCCGATACCTGGCGCGTCGAGGATGTCGAGATCAACCGCGGCGGCTGCTTGCCTGCTTTTCACCAGCGGTGGCACGCACAGTTCGCCGGCCATGGGGAGGCGGACTGACATGGTGGCAGGCAACGACCTCGTCTCTCTGCTCTGCCAGCGTGCGGAGTACGGCGCGCCAGACATCGGCTACAGCTTTCTCGGCGACGGCGAGCGCGAGACGGCCAGGCTTGGCTTTGCGCAGCTTCATCGTGCGGCATTGGTCCTGGCCGCCCGCCTGCAGTCGATGTCGCCCGTGTCGAAGCACGTGATCCTCGCCTATCCGCCCGGTCCGGCGTTCATCGTCGGTTTCTTCGGCTGCCTGTATGCCGGTCTGGTGCCGGTGCCGGTCGCGCTGCCGCATCCGCGCAAGCCGGTCGAGCGACTGGCAGGCATCGCCGCCGACTGCCGCGCCGAGACGGTACTGAGCGACACGGCGGGGTGCCGCGTGCTCGCTGCCATCGCGGCTGTCTGCGGCAGCCTGCGTATCGTCGACACCGCTCTCGAGGCGGCGGGGCAACCCATCGCCGTGCCTGCTTCGCCAAGGCCGGAAGAGGTCGCCTTCCTGCAGTACACCTCCGGATCGACCGGCACGCCGCGCGGGGTGTGCGTCACCCATGCCAACGTGTTGGCCAATCTGGCTGCCATTCAGGAGGCCGAGCGCAACGGAGAGCACAGCCGGGGAGTCAGCTGGTTGCCAGCACATCACGACATGGGGTTGATCGAAGGCATTCTGCAACCCCTTTACGCGGGATATCCGACGACGCTGTTGCCGCACGGCGCGTTCCTGCAACGGCCGCTGCGCTGGCTGCAGGCGATCTCACGGCGGCGAGCCACGGTCAGCGGCGGTCCCAACTTCGCTTTCGATGCCTGCGTGCGACGCATTGGCGATGCCGACCTCGCAACGCTGGATCTGAGTCACTGGGAAGTCGCCTATTGCGGCGCCGAGCCGGTTCATGCCGAGACGCTGTCTCAATTTGCGGCGAAATTCCAGCGCTGCGGTTTTCGCGCATCGGCGCTTCGTCCGGTGTTCGGTCTTGCCGAGGCAACGCTGCTCGTCACCGCGTCCGACGCCGATACCGCCCAACCCAAAGTGACCAGAGCCGTGCGCGCCGATCTCGAACGCGGGCAGCTCGTCGTAGCTCACGGCGATGAGGTGGCGAGAACGTTGGTTTCCTGCGGCAAACCGGCCCGCGATGTGCGTGTTCGCATCGTCGATGTCCACACGCTGCGGCCGGTGGCCGAAGACCGGGTCGGCGAGATCTGGGTCGGCGGGCCCGGTGTCGCCGCCGGCTACCATGGGCCGGAGTCGCGTTCGTCCGAGGTGTTCGTCGCCGCCGATCTGGGCGACGGCCCGGCGCGATGGCTGCGCACTGGCGATCTGGGGTCCATGCATGCTGACGAACTCTACGTCACCGGGCGGCGCAAGGATGTACTCATCGTGCGCGGCCGCAAACTCCATCCGCAGGACATCGAACACAGCATCCAGCGCTTTGATCCGCATCGCATCGCCGCCGTGGCGGTGGTCGGCGGCGAGGACGGGGCCGACGAGAAGGTCATCGCGCTGGTCGAGATCGCGGCGCGAAAGTCGGATGCCGAGGCGGGGCTTGCGGGCCTCGTGTGCCTGGCTGACGAGCTACGCGCCGCGGTCTACCGTGAGCACGACATCGCGCTGGAAACGCTCGCCTTCGTACGCCAGGGTGCGCTTGCACGAACCACCAGCGGCAAGCTGATGCGCTTTCGCTGCCGGCGGGATTATCTTGGCGGGACCATGTCCCTGCTGGCTTGCTTCGTTGCGCGCGGCCGCACCGCACGCGCGGCGGAGATGGCCTGATGGGCACGGCCGATGGACTCGAACGGGTGCTGGTCGCCATCGCGGCGCGCTGCCTGAGCCTCCCGCCAAGTGAGATCGATCCGGTGGCGCCGCTCACGCGCTACGGTCTCGACTCGCTGACGGCACTCGAACTGATGGAGGCAATAAGCACCGAAACCGGACTGGAACTGACCGAGGAAGCATTTTACGAGGCGCCCAGTCTGCGCACGCTCGTCTTGCGGCTGCTCATGCCGGTGCCGATCAAACCCGCCGGGCAGTCGCCGATCGCCGCCATGCACGCGGATGCCGAACTGGGCGCCGACATCGACCCGTACGGATTGCCGCCCGCGACGGCGGGGACAGTCCTGCTCACCGGCGCAAATGGCTTCCTCGGCGTCCACGTGCTGCGCGAACTGCTGGTACGTGGAGCAGGCGAAGTCGTATGTGCGGTACGCGCCGCCGACATTCGCGCCGCGGAGCACCGTCTCGGACAAGCGTTGCGCCGCTACGGCGTCGACCTTTGCGCGGAAAGGGTGCATGTGATCCCGGCGGACATCGCTGCGCCGGACCTTGGCCTGCAAGCTGCCGACCATGGGCAGTTGGCGCGCGGCGTGAGCACCATCGTCCATTGCGCAGCGCAGGTCGACTGGGCCTCACCCTATGAGCAGCTTCGCGCCGTCAATGTCGACGCGACGCGAAATTTGCTGCGCCTCGCCTGCAGGTCGACCGCCAAGTCCTTCCATTTCGTGTCGAGCGTGATGGCTGGATATTCGACGTGCGAGCGCGCGTCGTTCGACGAAGACGCGCCGGCGGCCGATCCCGCCGGACTGCCTCTGGGCTACGCGCAGAGCAAGTGGGTGGCCGAAAGGCTGGTGGAGTCCGCACGCGGTCGCGGACTGGCGGCGACCGTACATCGCCCGAGCCTGATCGCCGGCCATGGCGTATCCGGCGTCGGCAACGACGACGATCTCTTCTCGCGCCTGTTGCGCGGCTGTGTCGCACTCGGCTGGGCACCCGAACTCGACTGGCAACTCGACGCCTGCCCGGTCGACTTCGTTGCCTCTGCCATCGCCGCAGTCGCCTCGTCCGACGGCAAACCGCCGCCAGCCATCCATCTGCGCAACCCCCGACCGGCGCACTGGACCGAGGCGGTGTTGTGGATGAATCTACGTGGCTATTCCGTGCGGCTGGAGTCCTATGATCGCTGGGCCGAGCGCCTCCGCAGCACGCTCCGTGCGGAGCATCCTCTGTACGCGCTGCGCGCCTTCCTTCTGCGTCGCACCGACGGCGAGGACGCGAGGTACCTGCCGGAACTTTACGCGTACCCGAATGTGCGGGCACTGAGGGCCGAGCGTTCCGATGCCATGTTGGGCGCCATGGGCTTGCGCTGCGAACGGATCGGCGCGCGTCTGCTCGAACGGTATTTCGACCACTGGATCGAGCGCGACTTGGTGCCGCCTCCGGGAGGATCTGCGGCGCCACGGCTTCGAAACGCCGGGACAGGCGCCAACCAGGCGCTGGCAAAGACATTGCGGACCTACTTCGGTGATCCGGATCTGTGCGCCACCGAAACCGGCCGTGTCGAGATCGGCTCGGACACCAGTCTCGTCGGCGAACTGGGCTCGTGGCGCGCGGGCGCCGGGTATGCCTTGCGCGGCGTCGAGGTGGGCGTGCAACGCGGCGACGGCTCGCGTGCCACGCTCGATCTCGTCCTCAAGACCAAGCTCCCCGACGAGGTCGTGCTGGACGTCACCGCGGAGGTCGCGGCGCTTTGCCATCCCGCACTGGGGCTGGCTTTCGACGCTTACCGCCAGCGCAGCGAGTTTTCCGGGGCACGGGCGCGCGAATGTGCCTTGTACCGTTCAGCGCGTGGTGTGTTGCGCGAACACACGCCCCTTTGCTTCGGTGTGACGGCGGAAGATCCGCCGGTCCTGGTGCTGGAACGGATTGGCGATACCTTGCTTGCCGATGCGGCGAACGACGTCTCGGCGTGGCGGAGCGAGTTCATCGAGGCTGTGCTGAGCGGTATCGCGGCGGTTCACGCCCAATCGTTGGGCGACGCGCGGGCGCTTGCCTCGTTGCCGCTCGGTGCTCCTCTGACGGCATGCCGTGAATCGCTTGCCTGGTGGGACGGGCTACGGGTGCACGCGGCGCGTTGGCTGCATCCGTGGCTGGGCGGGGAGTGGCTGCAAGGCCATGCGCGCCTGCTCAATCATGCGCCGGAGGCCTTGGCGTGGACCGCCAGGGAGTCCTGTACGCTGATCCACGGTGACTTCAGTCCGCGCAACGTCGCCGTGCGCGCTACCGCATTCGGTCCGAAGCTATGCGCGTTCGACTGGGAATTGGCAAGGATCGGCCTGCCGCAGCGCGACATCGTCGAGTTTCTGTGTTTCGTGCTGCCCCACGATGTGCCGGCAGACGAGATGACCCGCTGCGTCGAGTTTGCCCGCCTGGCGCTGCAGCGGGCCGCTGGGTGTGACATCGACCACGCGTGGTGGCACGCGGGAATCCGGACGGCGGTCGGTGAGTTCGGCATCACGCGCCTGCCGATGTACTTTCTGGCCCATCGCTTTCGCCCGCAGGCTTTCCTGGAGCGGGTGGCGCGCTGCTGGTGGCGCTTCGCCTCGATGCTGGGCAGCGAGCCCTGACCGGGGGTCGGGCGCTGCTTCGGCGGGACTGGCCTCGCCTCGCCGAGAGCTTGCCAGGTTCCAGGTCGCGCGTGGTGTCGCCGCCCCCGCCCGACGGATTCGGCAATTCGCCGAAGCCATTCTCGCCATCGGCCCGATCCCGGAACAACCGGCCGATGGCTTCTAGCGAGTCGTGCGGGAGGGTGAGCCGGCGGGAAGAACAACCGCCTGCTCGCAGCACTCACTGGTAGTATTTGAAAATTCCACAGCGTCCATGCCCACTACCCGTGTCGATCTTCGCTGCGTTCGTGCCGTTCAATTCCCAACGCTTCCTTCGTCTGTGCCACCTCCCTCTACCAGCTTCCCCAGGTCGTCTCGACCACTCAAAATCCTGGCGACAAATCCTTTCCTAAGCTCAGTGTAGTGGTCAAGTATTTTCGGACACCGAGATGGGTTGTTTTTCTGCCATGTGCGGTTCATAGGCATTTGGCGGCAGATAACCGAGTTTTGAGTGCAAGCGGACGCTGTTGTAGAAGCCGACGATGTAGTCGGTCACATCGCGAGTAGCCTCTGCGTGGTTGGCATACTGGTTCGGCCAGACGCGCTCCATCTTGAGATTGAGGAAGAAGCGCCCATGACGGCGTTGTCCCAGCAGTTGGCCTTGCGGCTCATGCTGGCGCGCAAACGATGCCGTGCAAGCCAGGAGCGGTGGGCGTCGCTAGCGTACTGGCTGCCGCGATCCGAATGCACCACCAAGCCCGCCGGCGGTTGCCGCTGGGAAATGGCCATCGGCAAAGCTGTACAGATCAGTTCGGCAGGCATGCTCGGCGCCATCGCCCAGCCGACGATCTTGCGCGAGAACAAGTCCATCACGGCGGCCAGGTACAACCAGCCGCTCGCCGTGCGGATGTCGGTGATGTCCGAGACCCAGGCGCAATTCGCGGTGGCCGGTTCGAACTGCCGGTTGAGCAGGTTGTCGGCGATCGGCAGGGCATGGCGGCGATCGGTGGTGTGGACGAACTTGCGCTTCCAGACCGGCCGTAGGCCATTGATTCGCCTCAGCGATCGGACACGGTAGCGGCCAATGGGCCGCCCTTGTTGAAGCAGGGCCTGCGGCAAGCGCCGGCGGCCATAGCTTCGCCCGGAGGCCGCGAAAGCGGCTTGTAGATGAACCGTTGCCGCGCAAACCAGGCAGGCTTTCTTGCCCGCGCTGCCGCAGCGTAATACCCCGAGCGACTGACGCCGAGGACGCGGCACAGCGGCGCTACGCCGGTGGTGGCCTTCTCTGCCAACTGATCGATGCACCGGTGGATCATCGCCGTTCTCGGGCAAAGAAGGCCGACGCTTTTTTCAACAGGTCGTTGTCCTGGCGCAGCTGCCGAACCTCTCCTTCCAATTGGCGTATGCGCTGCTGCTCGGCAGTCAGCGGCTTGCCGATGCCGCTCTCTGGCCAGACTGCTCTGCAGCACACTGCGCCAGCCAGCGACGGACCGCCGTCTCGCCGAGGTTCATGTCTCGGCATACCTGCGCCACACTCAGCCCTTGCTCTTTGATCAGTTGAACGACCTGCCGCTTGAAGCTCGGGTCAATAGTCTTGCGTTGTTGACCATCAATTGCTCCTCCAAAGGTGGATCATCCACCTATCGAGGTGTCCAGGGAAATTAGACCACGTCAGTCTTCGATACCCCTGGTTGTAGCTTCCGCTCTCACCCCGGAAGGCTACAATGCGTGAGTTTGCATGGCGTATGGGTAAAGCGTTGTAGCTCCCTCTCTCACCCCGGAAGGCTACAATCCAACGGCAGGCGGTGGCGCAGCCTTGCGAGTTGTAGCTCCCTCTCTCACCCCGGAAGGCTACAATGTCTCGCGCCGAATCCATTTCCAGCCTTGACCGGAGCTGGGTTCGGGCGATTTTTTTTTGGTCTTAGAAGAGCAGCATCTGGTCCGCATTGACCTTTTTTTCCTGAAAATTCTTTGTGCCGACTAACAGGCGCATGTTCGCGAACTGCTTCTCGCTGACTTGAAGGCAGCGTACCGAACCTTCCTTGGGTAGGTTATCGCTCAGTCGTTTCAGGTGCTTTTCGGCGTCGTCCATCCCATTCACGATGCGGCCGTACACTGACCACTGAATCATGTCGTAGCCGTCCTGGATTAGGAAGCGCCGGAAAACAGTGTAGACTCGTCGCTTCTCTCGGCTGGTGACGGGCAGGTCGAAGAAGACGAGAAGGTGCATATATCGACGCGTTGCTTCGCTCATGTGCGCTGGTCAGCGCGGTCGGTGATCACACTCAACCATGCGGCGTCCAGTTGCGGAAGCGCCAGACGCTCATGTGGCGCTCCCTGAAGCGCTATCGCGGATAGACCGGAAACGGTCGCATCGATTGCCGCGAGCAATGTGCAAGAACCACCACGACCGAGGTCCGTTGTATGGCTGGAGAGCGTTACGTCCTTGTGCAGCAGCGCCACGAGGCGGCCCTTGTCGGCAGGCGCGAGATCGCGATCGGGCTCCTCGGGATAGTGGGCGAGAATGCCCGCATCCACCAGCGGCCGGTAAGGTTCCATCAGATCGTCAGCAAGATTGAAGGCGTTCTGTTCGCTATGGTGGAACAGTCCGAAGGCGGGCAGGAATCCGTGGGCGGCTAGCGTGCGGGCAATGGCGGCGCGCACCACCGCATATCCGTAGTTCAGCGCGGCGTTATGGAAGCGCTTCTGGCTTCGATTGAACTGGACGTTGAAAAGGCGGCGAAAGTAGACTTGGGCGGCCTGGGCTTCGTAGTTGTCCGGGTCGCCCGAGCGCACACTGCGGGCGAGGTGCCTCAGATGCCGCGCGTCGGGGTCGGCGTCGGCGGTCGAGGCACGCTCCAGAACGGCGGCTTGGTTCGCAATCTTGTAGCGCACAACGCGCTGCCACAGACGTTTCTTCTCCGGACGGCTCATTTCCAGTTGTGCCGTCATCACTTTGAGCGCCCGACTGTGTGACAGGTAGGGGATCAGCACGCCGTTTGGAAGATGCGACGTGTTGACGGTGAGTACCGCAATCCGCGCTTCCGCGCAGGCGGCGAGCAACGGTGCGGTGAGACTGATCTGTGCGTGGTCGAGCACCACCACGCTGATGTCCTCCAGCATTACTCGCGCGGCCTTACCGCCTTGCGCGATGGCAAGCGCGCGGTCTTCCAGCGTAAGTGCTGCCGGGCTGGCGATGAGCACGCTGCGCCAGCCCATGGCTTACCCCCTGGTCCGCGGAGCGTTGACTGGCTGGCGATCTTCCTTGTGCACTCGGTACAGATTGCCGAGAAGGTCGACATGGTATTTTTCGACAGCGCGGGCCGTCTTGATACCGTTGCCTCTGAGCATCCCTTTCCGGCCTTGAGTCTGGTTTCGATCGTGGAGCCACAGATCGATCCCTCCGGTCGACCGATCAAGGCCAACGTAATAGCCTTCTCGCACCTCCTTGCTCAACCGAATGGTTAGCCAGTCGTTTGGATAAAGGCTGAACAGGAAGCTGTAGCTTTCGTCGATTAGGGTCCACTGGTCTTCTGGTTTGAAAGCCACTACGGCGCGGTTCGGAAGTTCCGCTCTTGCCGCATCGGCGACATACACGGGTACAACATGGAACTGTTCGCCCTTGGCGAAAATGTCGGCCCGCAACATCGCTCCATTACCGGCGATGCCGCCGCGAATCGGAATTCCGCTCTTCTGGGTGCCGAGCAGTTTTACGCTGCGGATCACCGGCGCCCGTGCCGGGTCTCTCGAGGGCTTGCGTAGCGGAGCTTGCTTGTCGTCGAAAGCCTTCCTGCCATCGCCTCCGAACGCTTCGAGGCGGTTGCGGATGGCGTCGATGAGCGCTGTGTCCCGCCCGAATCCGACGATATCCGGCAAGTCCGTCATTTTCAGGTCACGCAGTAGGGTCCTGACTGCCGACTGGCTGTTGCCTCGAACGGAGCGGATCGTTTCTTGGTGCGCAGCCCCAAGGCCGAGCCGAGTGGGGGCACGCGAGACGCGGATGGGGCGGACTCCCGCGCGCGTTTGGTCGTCGTAGCCTGGCACGCCGCACAATTGAAGTCTCGGTTGCGGCGACAGTCGTCCAAGCAACTCTTCTCGAAAGTGCGGCCAGGGCTTGGGGAAGTCGAGTTCCATCTGGCGCACCGCAGCAATATCGATGATCTCGCCTGTCTCGGGGTCGAGGTAACGCTTGCGTACGGCTTCAAGCTCCTTGCGGCGTGCATAGTTCGCCATTCTCTGGACCAACGCACGGCTGGCGGCGGCGATCACGGCCGCATCCATCGCGTGATGCAGATCGCCTTCGTCGCGTACTTTGACTAGCCCCCAGCGAGCACGCAATAATGAAGTGAGTTGCCCCGAAACGACGACGCAACGGTGGTCGGCAGAGCTATCCGGATGCCACCGCAGATGGGTTTCCATCGTCCGCTTGAACTCCCGGCAGATGTAGCGCGTGTCGTTGAGATTGCGGGCACGGAATTCGCCCGCTTCGTCGGTCCCGAAGTTAACGCGTAGCAGGCGGTTGCGCTTGGCCTGGCGGATCGCCTTGTTGGTGTGCACCCAGGCGATGAAGCGTTGCCAGCGCTCGCTGCCGGTGGCGCCATCGAGGAACTCGTAGGGAGTCCGATTGCCCTTGTCCTGATTGCACGCGACATGGACGACCACCTTGTTGTTCATGCTGTCGTCGAAGCTTCTTGAGTAGGGCAATGCGTGGTCAATCTGCGAGTAGCCGATTTCGAACAAGCGGTCGACGGCAAGAGCCTTCTGACAATAGAGACATTGGTCGAGTTGCTCGCGGAAGAGCCGGTACTTCAACAGATCTTGCCCACTCGGCGCGCGGCCAAAAGTTTCCTCGAACGCCGATGTGAGCCTTTCCTTAAGGATCTGGAATTCCTTCTGCCCCTTCTCGATCTCTCGCCGCTCTTCATGGGGCTTTGACAAATCGCGCGCCAACTCGATATGCACCGCGGCTGGCGGGCCGTATTCGACGACGATCGCGTTGACCATCTTTCGTGCTTGGTTGAGGGCTCGATGGACCACCGGGTTGCCGATTGCCTGTCGGTTGGGCGGCGGCAGCGCGCTCTGCTGGCTGACGTCAGCATCAGGCTGACTGTGATGGTAACCGGCCGAGTTGGCGGCCTCGTCGTAGCGCTGTCCCGCTTCCATGTACGGCAGGATGGCCTTCAGTGCTTTGGTGGAGAGGTGGATGAACTTGTCGAATGACTCCACGAGAACGGCTTCGACGATGGGGCCTTGGATGCCTTTGGTCATCAGCCACTGGCGGCTTTCGGCGTCATCCTTGTAGCAGGTCAGTGCGTAGGCAAGATCATCAAGCCTGTCGGCATCGAGTGCGTCCCGCCGCCATTCCGTCTTCAGCCCGGCGCCTTCGTAGGCCTTGCGTAGCCGGTGGAAGAACTTCGCCTCGAAGAAAGACGCCTCTTCCGGGTCCTTGTCCTTACCCGTTGGATCGGCTCGATAGGACAGCAGATTGAAGCGCTCATGGGCAAGCAGGCCAAGGGCCCCTCTGACCTGCTTGTACGTGACCTTCGCCTGCGAAAACGGCAGGTCGACGATGGCACGGCGCTCGCTGTCCGTCAGCGGACGCGCATCGCTTCCACCGACGATCTTGAGGTTGTTCAGCTTGCTCAGCCAGACGAAGCGCTCGGCGCGGTAGCCCGCTTTGGGGGCGCGGAATTCGTTGGCGTCGAACGTGCACTTGCCAACCATCTTGAGCAAGTTGTCGCCGGAGAGGGTGGGGCGCCGGGCGATCAACAGATCGTGCACGCGTCGTTGAAAGCTGGCTTCGGCGAGATCGTTGCCGAACGCCCTCTGGTGCTCGAACAGCAGCTTCAACTCGCTTTCGAGATCCGAGCGGGCGAATGTGTGGCGGTAGCTGCCGCCTTTGTTCCGTTTCGCGTCGCTGAACGACTCATGTCGTGCGGCGAGTTCACCGACCGTGCGGTAGCGCGTCTCGTTCAGCAATGCCTGGTTGCGACACACGCCGGAGAGCATCTGTCCGACCCTTTCGTCGGCCTTGCCGTCGGCTTTCCGGTTGGACTGGAAACCGCGATGCTTTACCAGGTGATAGAGCACGCTTGCCCATTCCCTCGGTTCCAGCCGCCGGTCGAGGCCCTCGGCGCGCCATAGCCAGGGGGAGGCGCTCGGTATGGAGAAGGCTGCCGGGTTGGCTTCGGCGATCAAGCCAACGCGTTTCATCAGGCGGGCCAGACGGAGCAGGCGATGCGCTCGGCGGCGGATGCGGCGACGCGTAAGCCGGGAATCGCGGCGTACCTTGTTGAGGGACTCGCCCTCCTTGGCTGTTTCGGCTTTGTCGAAGGTGCGAACGTGGAGTACCAGAATTCGTTGTTGGTCGGGTAACAGGAGGGCGGCGCCGATGGATGCCATTCCGATGTCCAGGCCAAGCGTGTAGGGCAAGTTCCGCGTTTGTATCGTCGCTTCCTTTCTGGCTACAATGGCCACATTGTAGTCTTCCGGGGTAAGAGCCGTTGCTACAATAAGGTTGTCGCCTTCGGGCGATGGACCGAACCCGGCCCGAGAGGCTTGCCTGTCGGGCCTTTTCACGTGGGATGCTGGCGGATCTCTGCCAACATCGCCAAGCGGCCCTTCCCGTTCGCGCGGCCATCCCCTGGAAAGACAGGCTGGCCAGCTCGTCGATCTGGCTCCTCTTGAAGCCGGCGGCGAAGGCGTAATCGAATTCCTCCAGCGTCTTGAATCGTCGGGAATTCCGCCAGACGCGTCAGCAGGTATGGCTTGTGCACTTGGTGCCCTACGACTTCCGCTTTCCGTAGCGCCTCGAGAAAGTCGCTGTAGGCGCTTTTGCGCGGCGCCGACGTGGTTCTGCGCCACCGAACGGCAGGCTCAGGTTGTCGCACAAGGCGAGCATTCGTTCGTACTGGAGGTTCATGGCATCATCTCCACGGCCACCTGCCGTTGCGTCAGCAGTTACGCGTAGCCGGCGCGCGACCGACTGCTCATAGTGTCACGCTGCGGTCGCCGGCCAGGAAACCGAGCGGCGCTTCCTTGATGCCTTTGCCGAAAGCGATGACCTTGAAAATGTCTCCCATTTCCGCCGGGGAGACGAGTTTCTGCGCGGTGTTGGCCAGTGGCAGGTAGCGCCCGGGGTCGCTGATCGGGGTACGTGCCAACACTTCCGTCAACCCACAGTTGAAAAGAAAGTTCGCCTGCGTGGTGTAGCCGAGCAGATCGAGACCCGCCTCACAGCCGGCTTCGGCGATCGCCGTGAAATCCACGTGTACGGTGATGTCCTGCAATCCCGGCAGGAAGAAGGGCTCGCCATGGGCGTGATGGCGGTAATGGCACATCAGCGTTCCGGAATCGCGCTGCGGGTGGTAGTACTCGTGGCGCGGGAAACCGTAGTCGATCAGCAGTAGCGCGCCCTGTTCGAGCACGCTTGCCCACTCGGTCACCCAGGCCGGTGCGACGAGCGAGATTTCACTCAGGTAGCCGGGGGGTATCGCGCATTCGGCGGCGAGTTCGCGCGCACGTTCCAGAAGCCTGCCACCTGCCGGGCGGTCGAGCCACACGAAGCGCCCGCCGTCGAGACCGACCCCGCGCTCGGCAATGCTTCCCTCGTTCCAGCACACCAGATGGGCCGGCATCGCATCGAGGACCTCGTTGGCCAGCAGCAACCCGGCGAAGCGTTCCGGCAAGGCATCGAGCCAGTGCACGCGCGACAGCAGGTGAGGCGCATCGCGGCCGAGGATGGCTTGCTGGCGCGCGCGCAGTTCACCCGACAGTTCGAGGATGCCGTAGGTCTCGGGAAGCACAGCGCGCCGCTCGAGTTCGCGCAGCAGGTCGACCGCGAGTTGGCCGCTTCCGGCTCCCGCCTCGATGATATGGGGCGCGCCCAGAGCGAGAAGCTGCACCACTTGCGCCGCGATAGTCTGACCGAAAAGCGGGCCCAGTTCCGGCGCCGTGACGAAGTCGCCGGGCGCGCCGAATTTTCGCGCGCCGCCGGAGTAATAGCCTAGGCCTGGCGTATAGAGCGCGAGCTGCATGAAGCGATCAAAACCGATCCAGCCGTCAGCGTCGGCGATCCGGGCCGCAATGTGCCCGCTGAGCGCCTGGCTATGTTCGAGCGCATCGGCTGTCGGCGCGGGCAACGACGCGGCCGGGTGCGGGCCGCGGCTCAACATGAGGCCACGGCTCGCCGTCGGCGCCGATCATTCGTCAGTCGTCGCACTTTTCGAAACGGATCTGACCGTACATCTCCGGATGGGTGTTGGCCAGCCAGTGCTCGGCTTCGGATTCCGCCCGTTCCCAGGTGGCGGCGCGCAAGGTCACGCACCGCGTCTGGCCGTCGCCTTCCGGCCATTCGAGCGTATAGCGGTGGAATCCACTGTGGCCTTCCAGGTGGATCTTGCGTGTCGACGCCGGTGGCTCGCGACGCAGTTGGGCCGCGCCATCTTTGGCCAGGTGCAGTCGGTAGGTCGGTCCCTTCCCCTGATGTTGAACGACATATTCCTGATCTTCGGTTGTTTGGCGAATGACGTTCCACTCCGGGCAACCTTCGATGATGGCTCCCAGTGGCGTCTCGCTCTCGTCGCCAATGATTTCTGCGGCGACCGCGTGAGTCTGCTCGCCGCTGTCGAGCAGCGCATGCCAGGGTACGCCGTGGCGGGTTGGCGGCGGGAACGGGAGAACATGCTTGCCGCAGCGAATCCGGGCGAACAAGGAGGATCGCCTGATGTCTTCCAGATCGACGCTGGGGAAGGCAGAGCGCGGTTCCGAGCGAAAGCTGCCGGCGCCCATGTAGCCGACTTCCCACAGCGTGCGCAGCCACTCGGCGGTGTCGAAGGCCACCTGAAGCAGGCGATCGTCGAGGTCGTCGTCCGTTGTCGCCGCCGCGTCCGGTTCCGCCACCCGCGCGGCCTGCCGCAGCAACTCGGCCTCGTGCGAACGTGCGCGCAACACTTCCTGGAACAGACGGCCGACCCACTCGGCGTCGGCCGCCGGGAGCTGCGCGGCGCGTTCGGCCAGCGCCAAAAGCTCGTCGGCGTCGAGTGCTTGATCCGGTTGTCCCATGCGCTTTCTCCCGCGATTGAGTGGTTCGCCAGTTTACCGCGGCGATACCCGATTTTCCGGGAGCGGCGAGCGGAATCCGTTAAAATCCGCGCTGGTGCCGACCTGGAACTCGAGATGGAAGGGAAAGCGATATTGGTGACCGGCGCGGCGCGGCGATTGGGCTCGGCGATTGCGCGCGAGATGCACGCCGCGGGCGCTCGGGTCATGCTGCATTACCGGCGGGCATCGGACGCCGCCGAGGCGCTGGCCGCCGAATTGAATTCGGCGCGACCTTGTTCGGCGGCTTGCGCGCAAGCCGATCTGCTGTCCATCGAAGCTTTGTCCGAGTTGGTGACTGCCACTGTCGCTCGTTTCGGCCGCCTCGACGCGCTGGTCAACAACGCCTCGAGTTTTTTCCCTACCCGCCTCGGCGCGATCGATTCGGCGGCCTGGGACGATCTCGTTGGCACCAACCTCAAAGCACCTTTGTTTCTGACACAGGCTGCCGCCCCCCATCTGCTGGCGGTACACGGATCCGTCGTCAACATCACCGACATTCATGCCGAACGACCGCTTGCCGGTTATCCGCTGTATTGCGCCGCCAAGGCGGGGCTGCTCGGATTGACCCGCGCTTTGGCGATCGATCTGGCGCCACGGGTAAGGGTCAATGCGGTCGCGCCAGGTCCAATTTTCTGGCCGGAAAGCGACGTTTTCGATCAGGCCGCGCGCCAGGCGATCGTCGGCCATACCTTGTTGCAGCGAGCCGGCGAACCCCGCGATGTTGCCCGTGCGGTGCGCTATCTGCTGGTTGATGCGGCTTATGTGACTGGCCAGGTAATCAACGTCGATGGCGGCCGTACCGCTCATCTCTAGACCGTCATGCCTTTGGAGAGGATTCCGGTGCCCTTGTCGAACACCCTGCTTCGCTTGAGAAAACGCCTCGAGTGCCAAGTCGGCAAAGCCATCGCCGATTACCGCATGATCGAGGACGGCGATACGGTTCTTGTCTGTATCTCTGGTGGCAAGGACTCCCATACCCTGCTGTCGCTGCTGCTCGCATTGCGTCAGCGCGCGCCAGTGGATTTCCGCTTGATCGCGATGAATCTCGACCAGAAGCAACCCGGTTTTCCGGCCGAGGTGTTGCCGAGCTATTTGGCGCAGATCGGCGTCGAGTACCATATCGTCGAGCAGAATACCTACTCGGTGGTCAAAGACAAGATACCCGACGGCAAGACGAGTTGTTCGCTTTGTTCGCGCTTGCGCCGGGGCGCCATCTATCGCACTGCCAAGCGGCTCGGCGCCAACAAGATCGCACTCGGGCACCATCGCGACGACATCGTTCACACGCTGTTTCTCAACCTCTTCTTTACTGGCCAGCTCAAGGCGATGCCTCCCAAGCTGGCGACCGACGACGGCAGCCATGTCGTGATCCGGCCGCTGGCCTATTGCAGCGAGAGCGATATCGCCCGCTTCGCGCGTGGCATGGCGTTTCCGATCATTCCGTGTAATCTCTGCGGCTCACAGGACAACCTGCAGCGCCAGAAGGTCCGAGAAATGATGGCCGACTGGGACCGCCGCTACCCGGGCCGCAGCGAAGTCGTTTTCTCCGCGTTGCAGAAGGTCGTGCCCTCGCATCTTGCCGACCAATCCCTGTTCGATTTCCAGGGCCTGCGTGCCGGCGACGAACTGGCGCTGGAAGGCAGGCCGCTGTTCGGCGTCCGAGCGCCCGACCCGAATTGGCAAGTAGCGAGGACGCTGCCGTTTTCCGTGGTGAAGGCATGAACCGCATGAAGCGCATGAAGCGGCAAACTCGCCATGGCTGGCGGAGAGAAAGAGCAATAGGGGTGGGGGAATTAGTGCCATGAGTCGCGATGGGGAAATGCTGTCGGCCCTGTTTGTCAGCGTGTCGGGAAGCTCCCGCCTGTTCGAAAAACTTGGCGGCACGGAGGCGCTGCACGCCATCGAGCGCTGCATGAAGCGCATCCTGCGGGGTGTCGACGGCTTTCGCGGGCGTATCGTGAGAACGACCCGTGATGACCTTGCCGCGCTCTTCGACAACGCAGACGATGCCTGCCAGGCGGCTATCGCCATGCAGCGGCGGGTTGCCGACCTGCCTCCCGTTTCCGGCATCAAGCTCGCCATCCGTGCCGGTTTTCACCATGGACAGGTGGTTGGCGAAGGCGTTGGAAGTTGCGTCAATGCCGCTGAGTGTTTGGCGGGAATGGCCGGGCCGGGACAGATATTGACCACGGCGGAAACACAGGCCTTGTTGTCGCCCCTTTGGCGCTCGTCGACCCGCTGCCTGGAGGGCTTGTCGATCAAGGGCCAGACGACGGACCAGCGGGTTTTCGAAGTCTCGTGGCCGAAATCCGGTAGCCAAGGGGCAAAGGAAGCCGTCGCTTCGCCGCCGCTGCCGCGCAGCGAGCGAGAGGTGCGGCTTTGCGTCCGCTACGCCGGGCATGTCAAGCTGCTCGACCGCCTCCGGCCAAAACTGCTGTTGGGCCGCGACTCCGGCTGCGACCTCACCGTCCGCGATCGCCGTGCTTCCCGCCACCATGCTCAGATCGAACGGCGAGGCGAGACCTTCGTCCTGCGCGACCTGAGCACCAACGGCACTTTCGTGACCGTCACCGGCGGCCCGGAGTTGCTCGTTCGCCGCGAGGAGATCGTCCTTCGCGACAGTGGGATTATTGCTTTCGCCGCCTCGGCCAGCAGCCCGGGCGCCGATCTGGCCGAATTCGAGGTCCTTTGATCGACTGACCGAGCAGGCACAGGCGAGCTCAACACCCAGGTTTTGTCAGTCTGGCCCGGCGCTCTTAGGGCGGCAAGGCGCGAGCGAGGACCAGCAGCGTCACCTGCGCCGCCCCATGCAGCTTCACCGTCCGGGCCAATTCGTCGAGCGACGCGCCGGTGGTCATGACGTCGTCGACCAGGAGCAGCCGCTGGCCGGTGAGGTCCGCCGCGCAGTGAAAAGCGCCGCGAACATTGCTGGCGCGTTCGCGCCAAGGCAGATCGGCCTGCGCCGTCGTGTGACGGATTCGGCTACAGGCGCGCGTCGCGATCGGTATTCCGCTGTATCGACTGAGCGGGCGTGCCAGTTCGAGCGCTTGATTGAAACCACGCTCGCGCAGGCGCAAGGGGTGCAAGGGCATGGGAACGATCAGGCTGGCGTCGATCCGGGCTGAAATCTCCGCAAGCGATGCGCCGAAATGGTGTCCGAGTGCCAAGCGGTGTCCGTACTTGAACGCCTGGATCAGCTTGTCGATCGGAAAGTCGTAGCGGTAGACGGCCAAAGCCGCATCGTAGTGGGGTGGTTTTCCCAGGCATCGGCCGCATACGTCGCCATTCGGTGTCGGTAATGCGCAGCGTGGGCAGCCGGCGGCTGGAAGTCGCGGCAGATCTGCCGTGCAGGCAACACAGAGCAGGCTTGGCCCACTGTTCCCGCCGCATAGCAGACAGTCCTGCACGAACAGTCGCTCATACGATCTGCGGAACAGCCTGGCGCTTTGAGTTAAGATTGACATCCTCGAAACGCTCGCCAAAGAATTCCCTATTGCCGGGCTCCTGACTTTTCCCTACCCATAGGTTGACTCATGAACGCAACACCGCAAGCCGCCACGCTCACTCCCGACCGGCCCGCGACGGCGCGCCTCGCCGGGTGGACAGTCGCTGAGGTCGAAGCACTTTACGAACTGCCACTGATGGATCTGCTCTTCCGCGCGCAGCAGGTGCACCGGGATAACTTCGACGCCAACGAGATTCAACGCTCGACACTGCTTTCCGTCAAGACTGGCGGTTGTTCCGAAGACTGTGGCTACTGCTCGCAAGCCGCACGCTACAGTACCGGCACTGAGCGTGAGGCTCTGCTGCCGCTCGAAGAAGTCCTCGCCGCGGCGCAGGCGGCGAAGGACAAGGGCGCCTCGCGCTTCTGCATGGGTGCCGCCTGGCGGGGGCCGAAGGATAAGGATCTGACGAAAGTCACCGAAATGATCCGCGCTGTCAAAGGCCTCGGTCTGCAGACCTGCGTCACCCTGGGCATGCTCAAGGAGGGGCAGGCCGACGAACTGAAGGAGGCCGGCCTCGACTACTACAATCACAACCTCGATACCGACGCCTCGTTCTATGGGCAGGTGATCACGACCCATAAGCACGCCGACCGCCTCGATACACTCGGCCAGGTGCGCGAAGCCGGTCTCAAGGTGTGCTCCGGCGGAATTATCGGGATGGGCGAAACACGGCGCAATCGGGCCGCGCTGATCGTGCAACTGGCGAACCTGAATCCGCCACCGGAATCGGTACCGATCAACAATCTGGTGCCGATTCCCGGTACGCCGATGGCCGAGGTCGCGCCGATCGACAACTTCGAGTTCGTGCGTACCATCGCGGCGGCACGCATCACCATGCCGGCGAGCTTCGTGCGCCTGTCCGCCGGCCGTCAGGCGATGGCAGAAGAATTGCAGGCCCTGTGTTTTCTGGCCGGGGCCAATTCGATTTTCTACGGTGACAAGCTGCTGACCACCGGCAATCCGGAAGCCGACCGTGACCAAGCCCTCTTCGAGAAGCTCGGGCTGCGGCCGATCTAGCGGCTGATGGAAGTGCCCGTGCGCTTGGTCGATCAACGCCAAGTGCAGCGAAACTTCGCGCGGGCGGCGCCAAGTTACGATGAGGCGGCGATCTTGCCGCGCGAAATCGGCAAACGCATGCTGGAGCGGCTCGATTACGTACGCCTCGAGCCACGGCGAGTGCTCGACCTGGGTTGCGGGACCGGCGCCAGCCTGACGGCCCTGCACGAACGTTACCCTGACGCCCTCCTGGTCGGCGCCGATCTCAGCGAGCGCATGCTGCGTGCAGGCCAACGCCAGCACGCACGTTGGCGTTGGTGGCTGCCGTTTCTGAGAGCCCATCGACCCTTGTTGCTGGCCGCTGAGGCAACGGCCCTGCCTTTGCCGGCGCAGTCATTCGGCCTGTTGTGGTCGAACCTGATGCTGCACTGGCTGGACGACCCGCTATCGGTGTTCCGCGAGGCCAATCGCCTGCTCGAAGTGGGCGGCCTCCTGATGTTCTCGACGTTCGGGCCGGATACGCTGAAGGAGCTGCGCGCGAGTTTTGCCGATGGTTACGTTCATACGCAGCATTTCACCGACCTGCACGACTACGGGGACATGCTGGTCGAATGCGGTTTCGCCGATCCGGTGATGGATGCGGAGACATTGACGATGACCTATGGGGACTTTGGCGACTTGCTCGCCGACTTGCGCCGGAGTGGCTCGGCATGCGCGATGCAGGCGCGTCGCCGGGGCCTCGCCGGGCGCTCGACTTGGGCGGCGGCGCGCGCCGCCTATGCGCAACTGGCGCGCGAAGGCCGCTTGCCGGCGACCTTCGAAGTGGTTTACGGACATGCCTGGCGAGCACGTCCGAAACAGACGACCGACGGGCGATCGATCATCCATTTTGAGCCGCGCCAGCGAGCTCGCTGACGCGGCAGGCGCTTCTTTGGCTAGACGAAAAACTCCTCGAGCCGGACAAAGACCTCATGCTCGGCGCCGTGCCGGCGCACGGCCAGGACGTCCTCGAGCTTCTCGACCTGTTTGACCATCTGCTCGAGGCGCTCGTCTTCATTGACCAGCAGCCAGATGCGGCTCATCGCGCCACTGCCCACCGGCATGACCAGAATGGCTTCGACGTTGTACGCGCGCCGTGAAAAGAGGCCGACGACGTGTGACATGACGCCCGCGTGGTTGTTGACGTCGAGTTCCAGCACCGCGCGCGCCAGTGCCTGGTTTTCCGTTGTTGTAAGCGAGTTCATTGTTCAACCTCCGATCATTTCCTTGTTCGCGGCACCGGGCGGTACCATCGGCAGCACCTGTTCGTGCATGGCGATGCTGGCGTGGATCAGCATCGGGCCGCGCGACGACAAGGCGGCGGACAGCGCTGCCAGGGGGTCGCTCTCCTTGTCCAGATCGATGGCGGGTACCCCGAAACCCTCGGCGACCCGGATGAAGTCTGGCATGCCCTTGAATTTCGACGCATAGATGCGCTCGCCGTAGAACAGGGTCTGTTGCTGAAAAACCAGCCCCAGCGACGAGTTGTTCATCAGTACGATCTTGACGTTGACGTTCTCCTCGGCCGCGGTAACCAGTTCCTGAACATTCATCAGGATGCTTCCGTCGCCGGAGAAGCAGACGACCGTCCGTTGCGGTTCGGCGAGCGCCGCGCCGATTGCTGCCGGCATGCCGAAGCCCATCGTGCCAAGTCCCCCCGAAGTCAGCCACTGTCTTGGCCGCCGTAAAGGATAGGCTTGCGCGACCCACATCTGGTGCTGACCGACATCGGTCGTGATCGTCGCCTCGTCGTCGAGGCAACTCGCGACGGCACGGATCAGGCCATAGGGCGTACGCGGGTCGTCGATACCGGGCATGCGCAGAGGATGTTCCGTCTTCAGGTGGGCCACTCGTTCCAGCCAAGGCTGGCGCTGCGGCGACGCGATGGCGGGCTGCAGCAGTTCCAGAACCGTCCGTACGTCACCGGCGATGCCGACATGGGCGGTTTTGATCTTATCGAGTTCCGACGGATCGATATCGATGTGAATGATCTTCGCCTGTGGGCAAAAGCCAGCCACTTTGCCGGTGGCGCGGTCGTCAAAGCGAGCCCCGACGGCAACCAGCAAATCGCACTCGTCGAGCGCCAGGTTGGTGCAGCGTGCGCCGTGCATGCCGAGCATGCCGAGCGACAGGGCGTGATCGACCGGCATCGCACCGAGCGCCATCAAGGTCATCACGGTCGGCAGACCCGCTTTTTCGGCCAGTGCGACGGCGGCCTCCGCCGCACCCGAATGCACGACACCGCCGCCGAGGTAGAGTATCGGCCTGGAGGCGGAATTGATCATCGCCGCCGCGCTGGCGATCAGGTCGGCATCCGGCGCCGCGATCTGGTCGGCCACGCCCGGCGCCGGCCACTCGCTGACCTCGACCAGTTGATTCTGCACGTCTTTCGGTATGTCGACCAACACCGGCCCGGGACGACCCGAAGCGGCAATGCGGAAGGCGCGTGGGATGACCGCCAGCAATTCGTCCGCCGAACCGACGAGAAAGTTGTGCTTGGTAATCGGGATGCTCAGCCCATAGGTATCAACTTCCTGAAACGCGTCGGTTCCAATCATCGGTTTGGGTACCTGGCCAGTAATCGCTACCAGCGGGATCGAATCGAGCTTGGCATCGGCGATCGCTGTCAACAGATTGGTTGCCCCGGGTCCCGAAGAAGCCATACATACCGCCGGTACACCGGTGGCTCGCGCCATCCCTTGCGCCATGAAGCCGCCGCCCTGTTCGTGTCGGGCCAGGACGTGGTGAATGGTCGATTTCGACAGCGCGTCGTACACTGGCAAAATCGCTCCGCCAGGAATGCCGGCTACCGTCCGAACGCCTTGTCGTTCGAGCAGGCGAACAAGGATTTGCGCACCGGTGATGGTTTCGGGTCTTTGCGTGGACAAGGGACTCTCCTAGGAAAAAACTGCGGATTTCGGTGTCGCCGGGCGTCGGGCAGAAAAAGCAAAACCCCCGACCGGCACTCACCGGCGGGGGTTCTGGAATCTGTTGTGCTTTATTGCGCTTCGACTTAGCTTCCTGCCCTCGACGGTGCGTTCGTCGGTACTCGTACCGACGCGACGCCTACCGAAACGCCAAGCACGCCGCCAACTGCGGTGTCAGTTGCGGCGAGTCGGGCACGGCGAATGTCGTCGGAGCAAAACATCGTTTCCGGATCAAAGTCACCAAAGCGAAGGTTCGATTAGAACCGAGAGTCGCCAGAAATGCAAGCCTCTTGTAGGTATCTGTGGATGGAACAATTGGTCCGTACAGTGCGGCCAGTTCTTCCTCGCCGCCGTGCCTCGACTGGTATCCCTGATCGCCGGTCTCCATCCCCATCGCCTGGCTACGGCGAGGAGAAAGGCGTGTTTGGAACGACAGGCGGCAGCTAGGGTAGACACGGGTCAACTCGTTCGCTACGCTACGCGGCGAGGTGCTGGTGGACTTCGCAATGCAACGTCGTCCTTTGCTGATTGGATGGCGCCAGCAAGTCCACGGCCCGAGGGCTTAGCCACTGGCTCATCGGCACGCGATCCGCGTTGGCACAAACCTGCTCATTCCTTACGAAACCCTCTGCGATGTTCCGAACGCTCGATCGACCCTCCCTGTGGGCAATAACCCTGGCCGCGGCAGGAATACTGATGGTTACCATGGGAGCCCGGCAATCGCTCGGACTTTTCGTTTCGCCGCTCAATACCAGCACGGGTTTGGGTATCGCGTCGATCAGCCTGGCACTGGCTATCGGTCAGTTTACCTGGGGCGCGGTACAGCCGCTGGCGGGCGCGGCGGCCGACCGCTTCGGACCGGGCCGCGTGTTGCTCGGCGGGCTGTTGCTGCTCGCGCTCGGCAGTGCGATCACGCCGTGGATGAACAGTTCCTGGGGCCTGATCGTTTCGCTGGGCTTACTCTCGGCAATTGGTTCGGGAGCCGGCAGCTTCTCGGTCTTGATCGGCGCTTCCAGCCAGCGGCTGCCGCTCGAAGCACGCGGTGCCGCGTCCGGAGTGATCAACGCTGGCGGCTCGTTCGGTCAGTTCGTCTTCGCTCCTCTGCTGCAGGCGCTTATTCAAACGATCGGCTGGATGGGCGCGATGTGGTCGCTAGCACTGATGACGCTGGCGGCCATACCCCTTGTTCCAGTCGTTTCGAAGCCGCTCGATACTCCGCTTCCGCGGACCAGTGGTGAGGCCGGCCTGTGGCCTAGCGTTCAGCACGCGATGGCCGATCGTAGCTACCAGTTTCTGAACCTGGGTTTTTTTACCTGCGGTTTCCATATCGCTTTCCTGGTTACTCACTTGCCTGGCGAAGTCAACCTCTGCGGTTTGCCGTCGGCGGTAGCCAGTTGGGCGCTGGCGATCATCGGAGTGTTCAATATCCTCGGCAGCCTCTATGCCGGTTCCTGCGTCGCCCGTTATCGCAGCAGGAACGTGTTGTTCTGGATGTACGCTTCGCGGGCGGTAATGGTCGCGCTTTACCTGGCGGCACCTAAGACCGAGCTGACCTTTTACATTTTTGCCGCCGGCTTAGGCTTTACCTGGTTGGCCACCGTGCCGCCAACGGCAGCGATCGTCGGAAAACTCTTCGGGGTGCGCTATCTCGGCACCTTGTTCGGCATGAGCCTGCTCGCACACCAGATAGGCGGCTTCTTCGGGGCCTATCTGGGGGGCATCGCACTTACCCGGTTCGGCGATTATGCCTGGATGTGGCAGGCCGACATCGTACTTGCGGCGGGAGCGGCACTGTGCAATCTGCCAATCCGGGAAGCCGCGCCGCGCAACGCCGAAGTGGCCTGAGGACAGACAGGCATGTGCCGATTGAACGCGCTTGGACAACCCGTCGGCGAGTTGTTGACGGGGTGGCGGGAACCGACGCCTCCTTCCGGTCAAGTGCTGGAAGGTCGTTATTCACGGCTCGAGCCCTTGGCTGCCGAGCGGCATGCGGCCAGTCTGTACGCCGAAAACGCCGCCGACGTCGACGGGCGTACGTGGACCTATTTGCCATATGGGCCATTTTCCAGCCCGGACCGCTATCGAGAGTGGGTCGAAACGACCTGCCTCGACGGCGACCGACTGTTCTATGCCGTTATCGAAAGGTCAGCGAATGCGGCGCTGGGCGTTGCCAGCTACCTGCGAATTGTTCCCGCGGGCGGCTCGATCGAAATCGGACACCTCAATTTCGCGCCGCGCCTGCGGCGGACGCCTGCGGCCACCGAGGCGCTTTATCTGCTGATGAAGCAGGCGTTTGAACTGGGTTATCGGCGTTGTGAGTGGAAGTGCGATGCCCTCAACGAAGCGTCACGTAGAGCCGCGCTACGCCTCGGTCTGTCGTTCGAAGGCATCTTCCGACAGGCAACGGTGGTCAAGGGGCGCAATCGGGATACCGCCTGGTATGCCGTGCTCGACCGGGACTGGCCGGAACTCGACAAGGCCTTCGTACGCTGGCTGGACCCGGCCAATTTCGACGCCGCCGGCAAGCAACGCGTCGCTCTGTCGGCGCTTACCCGGTCATCTCTCCAAAACCGCTCGCTGCTGGCGGTAGACTGACCGAAACATCGCGCGTTCGTCGTCCGTCCAGTCCGCGGTATGGCGCATCAACTGGTCCAGATCGTGCGCGCCGACCCGTCCGCGGCTGAGGCCACGGCGCAACTTTTCTAGATCGATGAAGCGGACGTCCGTTTCCTGGTAGGCGCGCAGCGTCGGTGGTGAGCGGCGGACAAAGACATGCTTGCCATACAGGCAGCTATGTTGCAGGCGGTGATGGTGAAGTCGGGCGCAGGCCATGGCAACGGCCCGAATCAGCGCATGGCGCTGCGCCGGCTCGTCGTGGCCAGGCGTGGCGTTCCACTCGTCAAGACTCACGAAGTCTTCCAGCGCGCGCGTGACCAGGATCGCACGCCAGCACCCTGCCGTCAGCCGGTCGCCGTAATACAGAGCTTCGACGGCCCCGATGTGCGCTTGCTGTAGACGCCGGATGTTGAGGTATTCGCGATAGAAAGTCGGAACGCCGCGAAACGGATGGCGTAAGGTCCGGCAAAGGTGGTTTTCCTGGCGTTTCAGGAAAATCGCGCTGTCGTCGGCCAGCTTGTGGCGGCTGACACCGCTCCACCCGCCACGTCTTTCGTTAGGGGCTTCGTGCCAGTCGCCGCTCAGCGACCACAGCGCGTCGAAGGCGTCCAGGCCGCTAGCGGCCATTTGCGCGCGCGCTTTCTGATCGGGAAACATGTCGCGGCCTTTCATCGGCGCGTTCATCTTCGCTTACCGATTGCCCGACGCTAGGGGGACTTCTTGCGCAGAACGTAAGTCCGCCACATGAACACGTGCGGCAGGAAATCGACATGGCCAACGATCACGAAGCCGGCAGCGCGGCATTCCTGTTCGAATTGCGCGCTCGGAACGATGAAGCGGTTATCACTCTTCTCACCGCCCAGTCGGCGCTTTTCTTCGAGCCTGCGGCGGCGCCAGGCCTTGTAGTTGCCATCGACCCAGAGAGACAGGATGACGGTATTGCGTGTCACGCGCCAAAACTCCTTGAGCATGGCGATACGGTTGGCCGGTTCGCCGATGTGATGCATGAGGCGAATCGAAAATATGCAGTCGACACTGTCGTTGGGCAAGGTGATCGCAAAAGCGGAGCACTGCAGCAGGCGAAAACGGCTCACCACCGCGGGATCGCGAACCTTCGCCGCCACGTCGAGCATGGCTTGGCTATAGTCGGCGGCGATCAGTTGACGCTGCGGGTCGGCTGCCAGCATCGACCAGAAGCGGCCCGTGCCGCAAGGTAGGTCGAGTATCGAAGCCGGTTTGCCGGCCAGTGCCAGTGCGCGTTCGGCCATCCGATGTTCCATCCGGTCGGAAAGCTTCTTCCGATGGTGTTTCTCGAAGTACTGCCGCGAATGATCGTCAGTGTACTTTTCGGAAAAAGACAGGTGAATGGCCGGTTTCTGCTGGTCGTTCATGTGGTCGCTCGGCGGCTGGTGCCCGGGGGCAGGGCTGGCATGCGGAAAAACACAGCATACCATGGAGCCGCTCGGCGTGCCGCTGAGAGGCCTCCGGAAATAATGGCATTTGCATTGATTCGCCGGGGTCGCGACAGTGGTCTCGAAGAATCCTCTTGTCGGCCCGTAAAGTCGTTTATTATCGGAGCCTTGGCCTCGGATTCAGTGGGCTCGGCCGGTACAGTTCGGGTGGCGCGGGGGCAACGTGCGCAAGAGTGCCGCCGTGTCGGGCCTTTCACCCGACAGAGGCCGCGAATACGTCGCGTTTCCCGGCAGCGGTGCTTTTCGCCGGCCACGCACTTCGCGGCCGTGACGGACAGGGGGGAGGAGTATCATGGGGACGCTGGGCTCAAAGGTGAGCATGGCAGGCAGTCGTGTTGACAAAGACGCCGGTGAAAACAGCCGGCTCGAACAGTCGGGCGAGCGGGTCGTTCCTTTCGAGCAAACCAAAGTGGCCATCGGCGATGCCTTCCAGATCCAGACCGAGCAGGCGGAAGTCCGTTACTACGTCAAGCTGATCGGCTATCTCAGAGCCAAGAGCGTACTCGTAACGATGCCCGAAGCGGATGGCGCGGTCTGCTACGTACGTGAAGGGCAGGCATTTGTCGTCCGCTTTTTTTCTGGTAAGAATGCGTATGCTTTCACGGCCAACGTCCTGAAGGCATCGAGCGTCCCTTTCCCGCACATGCACCTGAGCTATCCGCCGCAGGTGCGAGGGCTGGTGGTTCGCACGGGAGAGAGGGTCCCCGTGCGCATCATCTGCGCGGTCGCCATGCGTGAGGATACCCGAACTGTGACCGCCGCCGGGGTTTTGACCAACCTCAGCGTCAGCGGAGCGCTTCTTTCTTCGAAGACCCGGCTAGGCAGCAAGGATGATCTGTTGTCGATCAAGTTTCGGATGCATATCAGGGAGATCGAGTTCTTGACGTCAATTGATGCTGCGATCCGCTCTGTCTCGCAGGACGTCGGCGGCGAGTTTTTGCATGGCGTACAGTTCGCCGGCCTGTCCGACGAGGCGGCTATCGCACTGACCGCCTTCGTCTATCAGACGTTGGCCGACGCGTCGCGCTGAGGTATCGGGTAGTCGGTCAATCCGCTTCGCTGCCGTTCGTTTGGCGAGCGCCGTCATCGTTCACGGCCGCCCAGCGCTTTTTGGTTGACTGACAGGCGTTCTAGAGCAGGATCATGTTGTCGCGATGGATGATCTCCGGCTCGTCGATATAGCCGAGGATCTCTTCGATGTCCTGGCTAGCGCGGCGTGCGATGCGCCGTGCGTCGCTGCTGCCGTAGTTGACCAGGCCGCGCGCCACTTCGTGGCCGTTGTCGGCGATGCAAGCCACTGCCGCGCCACGCTCGAATTCGCCCTGTACGGCAACGACCCCGATCGGCAGCAGGCTTTTCCCCTGGCGCAGGGCGCGGATTGCGCCGCCGTCGAGGGTCAGCTTGCCGTTCAACTGCAAATGGTCGGCAAGCCATTGCTTGCGTGCCGTCAGCGCCGGCGTTTCGGATACCAGTAGCGTACCGAGCGGCTCACCCTGCGCCAGCCGGAGCATGACATTTGCCTCGCGTCCGCTGGCGATGACGGTGTGAGCACCGCTGCGCGCCGCACGCTTAGCGGCAATCACCTTGGTAATCATGCCACCCTTGCCAAACTGCGTACCGCTGCCGCCGGCCATGCTCTCGAGCAGCGGGGTGCCAGCGCGCGCTTCGGCGATCAGGGTGGCGTCGGCGTCCTTGCGCGGGTCCGCAGTAAACAGGCCTTCCTGGTCGGTCAGAATGATGAGGCAATCCGCCTCGACCAAGTTGGCCACCAGCGCGCCGAGCGTGTCATTGTCACCGAACTTGATTTCGTCGGTCACGACCGTGTCGTTCTCGTTGATGATGGGTACGACACCGAGTTCGAGCAGCGTGCTCAAGGTCGAGCGCGCATTGAGGTAACGCTTGCGATCGGCCAGATCGTCGTGAGTAAGCAGTATCTGTGCGGTATGCAAGGCGTAGCGGGCAAATGCGCTTTCGTAGGCTTGAGCCAGTCCCATTTGGCCAACGGCGGCGGCGGCCTGCAGTTCGTGTACGGCGCGCGGTCGCTTACGCCACTCGAGGCGCTGCATGCCACAGGCGATGGCACCGGAGGAAACCAAAATGACCTGCCGCTCCATCTGCCGCAGGTTGGCGATCTGCCTGGCCCATTCGTCGATGGCGCCAAGGTCGAGACCTTCGCCGTTGTTGGTGACCAGCGCGGAGCCAACCTTGACGACCAGCCGGCGGGCGGTAGCGATACGGCTAATGGCGATGTTCGTCACGAGTTCGGGTGGTCGGCAAACAGGCCGTCGGAATGAACTTCTCCGGTCGTACCGTCGTTTGGTCTGACGATGGTCGTCGGTGCCGCCGGCATCCGATCGAGCACCTCCTGCAACGTCTGCGTCAGCGCGTGGCAACCGTCACCGCGCATCGCGCTGATCCCGAAAAAGGTGCTGCCGGTTAGACCGACACCTTTGAGAAACGCGTCGATACGTGGCTCACGCTCGGCCTCGGGAAGCAGGTCGAGCTTGTTGAAAACGAACCAGCGTGGCTTTTTCGCCAGATCTGGATCATATTTCTTCAGTTCGCCGAGGACGTTCAGAGAATCGCCGATTGGATCGGCACTCGGATCGGGCGGTGCCAGGTCGACAAGGTGCAGCAGCAAACGCGTTCGGCTGAGGTGCTTGAGAAAACGAATGCCGAGCCCGGCGCCCGCTGCGGCACCCGCGATCAAGCCCGGGATATCGGCCATCACGAAGCTTTTGTCCGGATATGGGCGTACCACTCCCAGGTGCGGGTGCAGAGTGGTGAAGGGATAGTCGGCCACGGTTGGGCGCGCTGCCGAAACGGCACGCAGAAAAGTGCTCTTGCCGGCATTGGGCAGACCGAGCAGACCGACGTCGGCCAACAGGCGCAGTTCCAGCCAAAGTTCTCTTTGCTCGCCGGCTTCACCCCGTGTACATTGGCGAGGTGTACGATTGACACTGGATTTGAAGTGAATGTTGCCCAGCCCTCCGCGACCCCCTTTGGCGAGCAGTAGCGTCTTGCCGTCCCGGTCTAGATCGGCGAGAAGCTCGTTGGTGTTCGCATCGGTGATGACGGTGCCGACGGGAACGCGCAAGGTGAGATCCTTGCCACGTTTTCCGTAGCGGTCGCTCGAGCCGCCATTGCTGCCGCGTTGTGCGCGATACCGGCGGACATAGCGGTATTCGATCAGGGTGTTGACGTTGCGGTCGGCGACGAAATGCACGCTGCCGCCGTGCCCGCCGTCGCCGCCGTCCGGCCCGCCCTCAGGCTCATACTTGTCGCGCCGGAACGAGGCGATACCGTTGCCGCCGTCGCCGGCCGCAACGAAAATCCGCGCCTCATCGATGAACTTCATTCTCTTCTCTTTTCCCGCTATCCGATTGAAAAACAAAAAGCCCTACCGGCAAGGATAGGGCTTTGTGCCGCCTCGGCTGCCAGGCAGCCGGTGCGAGGTCGTTCAGGCCGCCGCCGGAACGATGCTCACCGTGCGGCGACGCAGAGCCCCTTTGACAGCAAACTGGACGTGGCCGTCGACCAGTGCGAACAGCGTGTGATCCTTGCCGATACCCATGTTTTCACCCGGGTGGTACTCGGTGCCGCGCTGACGAATGATGATGTTTCCGGCGCGAACCAGCTGCCCACCGTAGCGCTTGACGCCGAGACGCTTGGCTTCCGAATCGCGGCCGTTGCGTACGCTGCCGCCTGCTTTCTTGTGTGCCATGAGTCAAACTCCTCTCAATTCAGTCCGAAGGAACCAGTGCTGCACCGTCGGCGATGAGGTCAACCCGGATCTCGGTGTAGTTCTGGCGATGCCCCTGGTGCTTCTGGTAGTGTTTGCGACGACGCATCTTGAAGATGCGGACCTTGTCGTGACGGCCCTGCGAAAGCACAGTAGCCTTGACCGTGGCGCCGACGACCGTCGGTGTGCCGACCGTGACGGTCTCGCCTTCGCCAACCATCAGAATCTGGTCAAGAACAACTTCTGCGCCAACTTCTGCCGGTATCTGTTCTATTTTCAGTTTTTCGCCGCTGACAACGCGATACTGCTTGCCCCCGGTTTTTATCACCGCGTACATGTTGGACTCCAAAAAGCTAGACAAAGTGAAGCGAAGAACCCTGCATTATACGTAGTTTCGCGGTTCCGTCAAAGGGTTTGCGTGGCCAGTGAGTCGGCGTCGCTTGACGCCGGACAGGGCGACGCCTAAGATTCCGCAGTTTTTGTCGCAAGGTGCCGTGTCGTGAGAATGGAGCAGTTCTTCAACCTGATCGGGCCCGATATGACGGCTGTTGACGCGGTAATCCGCCAGCGCCTGCATTCCGACGTGGCATTGGTCCGACAGGTCGCCGAGTACATCATACAGAGCGGCGGCAAGCGCTTGCGCCCGGCGCTCGTGTTGCTCTCGGCCGGCGCTCTGGCGTACCGCGGAACACATCACCACGAACTGGCGGCAGTCATCGAGTTCATTCACACGGCCACGCTCCTGCATGATGATGTCGTAGATGGGTCCGACCTGCGACGCGGTCGGGACACAGCCAACGCGATTTTCGGCAACTCGGCCAGCGTATTGGTCGGCGATTTTCTGTACTCGCGTGCTTTCCAGATGATGGTCGCGGTCGACGACATGCGCGTCATGCGGGTTCTGTCCGACGCCACCAACGTCATCGCTGAGGGCGAAGTGCTGCAGTTGATGAACTGCCATGACGCCGACGTCGACGAGGCGGGCTATCTGCAAGTCATTCGTTACAAGACGGCCAAACTGTTCGAGGCGGCCGCGCAACTCGGTGCCATCCTCGGCGGCGGATCGGCGGCTGTCGAACAAGGGATGGCGAGCTACGGCATTCACCTCGGAACGGCGTTTCAGTTGATCGACGACGTGCTCGACTATTCGGGTGCCGAGGTCGAAACCGGCAAGCACCTGGGCGACGATCTGGCTGAGGGCAAACCGACGCTCCCTCTTATTTTTGTACTGCAACACGGCAATGCTGAGCAGGCGGCGAGCGTCCGGCGAGCCATCGAGAGCGGTGGCCGCGACGATTTTCCACATGTTCTAGCCGCAATTCGTGCCACTGGAGCGCTCGATTATGCGAGACGGAAGGCCAGGGCGGAGGCCGAACTCGCTGCCGCGGCGCTGGCTGCGCTGCCAGCTTCTCAATACAAGGATTCCTTGCTAGAATTATCCCTCTTCGCCGTCGCCAGAAACTACTAGCGCGGCGAATGCTTCGGTCGGGGCGTAGCTCAGCCTGGTAGAGTACTGCGTTCGGGACGCAGGAGTCGGAGGTTCGAATCCTCTCGCCCCGACCATCGACACATTCGTGCGCCGGCATCTGGCGCGTCCGTTTTGATCTGCCTCCGGACTTTCGTGTCGATTCGTGGCACCTTGCTCTCTCACCGTCGGCTTCTGCTATGCTGAGCGGCACCGCAGGATACTTCTAGCCATGACGAAATACCTCCTACTGGTGGCTCTGCTCGGTGTTGTCTGGTGGCTCTGGCGCGCTACCCGCCAGTCACGGCCGGGAGCGCGACCGGAACGTGGAGCGCCGCCCGAAGCCGAGAGCATGGTACGGTGCGCACGCTGCGGCGTGAATCAACCGGTCAGCGAGAGCATCCTCGCCGATGGACTGTACTACTGCAGTGCCGCCCACCTTCGTGAGGCTCGGTCCGACGACCACTGAGCGGCCATGTTGAGCTCGGTGGATGTTGGCTTGGAGGCTTTCTCTGAGACTCATTGGAAGTCGCTGCGCTACTTCAACCTCTATCGCTGCGCGGTGGCGTCTCTCCTCCTCTTCGCGCTCCTCCTGTACCCATCCGCTTTTCCCGTTCTCGGTCTGCAGCAGGGACTGCAGCACCCGCGCCTGCTGGCTGCGCTGTATCTTCTGACTGCCGCGGCGGCGGTGCTTGTCGCCTATCGTCATCGTCGACACGCCAGCATGCAACTGACCGCCAGCGTGCTGGTCGACGTGCTGGTCATCACCTTGCTGATTCATTTCGGTGGTGGCTTGGGCAGTGGTCTTGGCTCGATGCTGCTGGTCACGCTGGCCGGTGCTGGCTTGGTCGGTCAGGGTCGCCTGGTGCTGTTCTATGCCGCGCTGGCAACACTCGCCATCCTTTCGGAGCAGTCCTACCGCGCCTTACAGAGCGACTTCGCGGCGGTGGGTTTTTTTAATGCCGGAGTGTTCAGTTCGGCCTTCTTCGCGGTCGCCGTATTGGCGCGCTTGCTGGCGCGGCGGGTGATTGCCAACGAGGCCTTGGCGCGCCAGCGTGGTGTAGATCTGAGAAATCAGACGCTGATCAGCCAGCGCGTGATCGAAGAGATGCAGGACGGCGTTCTCGTGCTCAGCCGTGACGGCAGGGTCAAGCAGAGTAACCCGCGCGCCCAGCAACTGCTGGGACTGAATGGAAGCAACAACTTCCTCCTGGCGCAGTGCTCGTCCGAACTCGCACAGGGTTTTCTCGCCTGGAGCCAGGGTGTAAGCGGCGAGGCCGTCCTGGCGCGTGTGCCAGCGAGTGGCTTCGACTTGCGCGCCAGCTTTGTTCCGACCGAGACCTCCGAACGTGATGTGCTGGCCTTTCTCGAGGACATGGGTCGTTTGCGCGAGCAGGCGCGGCAGCTCAAACTGGCGGCACTCGGTCGTCTCACGGCCAATATTGCCCATGAGATTCGCAATCCGCTGTCGGCCATCAGTCACGCCGGCGAACTGCTGCGTGAAGAGCGGCGGGGCGAGATGCACGAGCGACTGTTGCGCATCGTGCTCGACAACGCCCAGCGTCTTGACCGCATCGTCAGTGACGTCCTGCAGTTGGGGCGTCGAGATCGCGCCTATCGCGAGCTGATCGACCTGCGCGAGGCTCTGCCCCTGTTTATCGAGGAATATCTGGTCAAAGAGGATTTGCCTGCCGATGTTCTCGTTCTTGAGTTTTCGGGGGTGGCCAGATTATGTTTTGACCGCTCACATTTGCATCAGGTGCTGTGGAACCTCCTGGGTAACGCACTGAGCCATTCGCGCCGTGTCGCCGGTAGTGTTCGGTTGGTGGTTCGCGATGGCCGCGGCGACGGTCAGGTGGAACTGCACGTAATCGACGATGGTGAGGGAGTGGACGAGGCATTGCGGGAACAGATCTTCGAGCCGTTTTTTACCACCCGCCATCGCGGTACGGGTTTGGGCCTCTATATCGCGCGCGAACTCTGTGAGGCAAATGGGGCGCAACTCGAACTGCAGGGCCAGCGTCCGGGCGCCGATTTTCGTATCCTCGGGAGAAGTGTCGGATGTCAATAGGCAAAGTAGAGAGACGGCCGCGCGGCGAGTTGGCGAGGGTTCTGGTGGTCGACGACGAAGCGGACATCCGCGAACTTATTGACCTGACCGTGGCCCGGATGGGGCTTTCAGCCGACTGCGCGGCGAGCGTGGCACAGGCTCGGCAGTTGCTGGAGAAACAACGCTACCAGTTGTGCCTGACCGACATGCGTCTGCCGGATGGCGAGGGTTTGGAAATCGTGCGCTTGATCGGGGAACGCTATGGTGAGACGCCGGTGGCGGTGATCACGGCTTTCGGCAGCGCCCAGAACGCTGTCGCCGCCTTGAAGGCAGGGGCGTTCGACTATTTGGCCAAGCCGGTGGCGCTCGAACAGTTGCGCAGCCTGATCAAGTCGGCGCTGAATCTGCCCGCCCGCAGCGGAGTGGTCGACGAGGGGCTGACGGCCGGACCGGCGGCGCAACTGATCGGCCAGTCGGCAGCGATAGAGCATGTTCGCCAGATGATCGACAAGCTGTCGCGCAGCCAGGCGCCCTTGTATATTTCCGGCGAGTCGGGTACCGGCAAGGAACTCGCCGCGCGCCTGATTCACGATCACAGTGCGCGCCGAGGTGCGCCCTTCGTCCCCGTCAATTGCGGGGCGATTCCAGAAAACCTGATGGAAAGCGAGTTCTTCGGCTACCGCAAGGGGGCGTTCACCGGTGCCGAGAGTGACCGGGCCGGCTTCTTCCAGGCGGCGGCGGGCGGCACTCTGTTTCTCGACGAAGTGGCCGATCTGCCACTATTGATGCAGGTCAAGTTGCTGCGCGCCATTCAGGAGAAGAAGGTGCGCAAGGTCGGCAGTACCGTGGAGGAGGCGGTTGATGTGCGCATCATTTCGGCTACTCACCGCATGCTAAAGGAATGCGTCGACGCCGGGACATTTCGCCAGGATCTCTATTATCGGCTGAACGTCATCGAGCTGAGGATGCCGCCGCTGCGTGAGCGGCACGAGGACGTCGAGCCCCTGGTCCAAGCCTTGCTCGTGCGTATCTGCGGACCTCAAGCGCCGAGCGTGGAGCCGCAGGCCATGCAAGCGCTGAAAGTCTACAGTTTTCCCGGCAACGTGCGCGAACTGGAAAACATCCTCGAGCGGGCGACGGCGCTGTGCAGCAACCATGCGGTGGTACTCGAGGATCTGCAACTGGCGCCGGAAACGGCGGTCAGCGACAGTCTCGGGAGGGATGGCGAGACGCTCGACGATTATCTCAACCGTGTCGAGAAGCAAGCGATTGTCGAAGCCCTGACCAAGACGGCGTTCAACCGCACAGCGGCCGCCAGGCTGCTCGGCGTGACCTTCCGCTCGCTGCGTTATCGCATTGAGCGGCTCGGCATCGAAGAGTGAAGCGGCAAGCCGTGACGTTCGGGATGGAAGTCGACGGCTGGTTGAGCGAGGCGTCACGCATCGAATCGCCCAATTGCGACGATCGTCCGCCAGGCGAAACGGTGTCGCTGATCGTTGTGCATGCGATCAGCCTGCCACCAGCGCAGTTCGCTGGCGACGACATCATCCGTTTATTTACCAACCAACTCGATCCCAACGCCCATCCGTACTACTCGCAAATCAGTGGCTTGCAAGTCTCGGCGCATTTCCTGATTCGTCGCGACGGCCGCGTGATTCAGTTCGTTTCCTGTTGGCAGCGGGCTTGGCATGCCGGTCTGTCGGAATGGAATGGGCGACCGCGTTGCAACGACTTTTCGCTCGGAATTGAGTTGGAGGGCTGCGACGAGTTGCCCTTCGAGAATGCCCAGTACGCGGCTTTGCTAGCCTTGATCGGGCGTCTCGCCGCCCACTACCCGATCGATGCCGTGGTCGGTCACAGCGACATTTCGCCTGGCCGCAAGACCGACCCCGGCCCCTGTTTCGACTGGCAGCGTCTGGCGTCGATCGGCGACCTGCCCGGTCGCTTCCGGCGGCTCGGATGACACGGGCGCCGCACTGGACGAATACCGGTGGCACGGTCGGGGTGGACGACGCGCAGACCAAGCAGCGTGCCCGCCAAGCCGCTTAACCGAGAAAGCGGCGGATTCGCTCGACCGCTTCAGCCAGACGTTCAACGTCAGCGGTGTAGGCAATGCGCAGATGCCTTTCCGGCGCGTTGGCGCCGAAGTCCAGGCCAGGCGTGGTGGCTACCCCGGCCGATTCGAGCAGCGCATGGGCGAATCGGTCGCTGTCCCGGGTCAGTGCGCTGCAATCCGCGTAGAGATAGAAGGCACCGTCCGCTCTGGCCGGCAGGCGAAAACCCAGGTCTGTCAGAGCCGGGGCGAGGAAGTCTCGTCGGCGCTTGAACTCCTGGCGCCGGGTTTCGAGGAGGCTGAGCGTCGCTGGCGCGAAAGCCGCGAGTGCCGCATGCTGTGCCGGCGCCGATGGCGAAATGAAGAGGTTCTGGGCGAGCTTTTCGATGTCGCGGCTGAAACGTTCGGGGATGACCAGCCAGCCCAGTCGCCAACCCGTCATGTTGAAGTACTTGGAAAAGCTCTGTACGACAAAGATGTCGTCGCCGAACTGCAGCGCTGTTGCCGCGTCCCGCTCGTAGATCAGGCCGTGGTAGATCTCGTCGACGATCAGTTGTCCTTTCCGCTGCCGTATGAATTCGGCGATCGCGCGCAGGATGTCATCGTCGATGAGGGTTCCGGTGGGATTGGCCGGCGAAGCGAAAAGGGCGCCGATCGTGCGCTCCTTCCATTGCTTTTCCAGATCGTCCAGCGTCGGCTGGAAGTTGTTTGCGGCCTGCACCGGAAGAGCGACAGGAACGCCCTCGAAGCTGCGCACGAAATTGCGGTTGCAGGGATAGCCGGGATCGGTGAGCAGCCATTCGCCACCTGGTTCGGCGAGACAGGCCATGGCCAGCAGCAGCGCCCCCGAGGCGCCGGCTGTGACGACGACGCGAGAAGGTGCGAGGTCGTAGCCGTAACGGGTAGCGTAAAACGCCGCGATGGCGTTGCGCAGTTCAGGAATTCCGAGCGGTGGCGTGTAGAACACGCGGCCGCTGGCAATGTGCGCCTGGGCGGCGGCAATGATCGGTTCCGGCGTCGGAAAGTCCGGTTCGCCCACTTCCATGTGGATGATGTCGCGGCCGGCGGCGACGAGCGCTCTGGCGCGTGCCATCAACTCCATGACGTGAAAGGGGGCAATGTCGGTAAGGCGGCTGGCGGGGAAGGTGGCCATGATGTGGGGGCGATAATCGGGGAGAAGCGCACAGTTTAGCGACAAGGCGTATCGCAGGCGAAAAGAAAAGGCCGCCCGCAGGCGGCCTCTTGCGCCGACACCCTTGGTTCAGGCGGCCTGGAACTGCTTCTCGAACTCGTCGCGGACGTCGGCCAGCTTGGCAGGCAGCTTGTCGCCCATCTTTCCGAACCAGTCCTTGACGCCCTCGAGCTCGTTCAGCCAAGCTTCCTTGTCGAGGCTGGTCACGCCGGCAAACTCGGCGGGCGAGAAATCGGCGCCCGACCAGTCCATGTCGTCGTAGCTGGGCATCCAGCCAAGCGTGGTTTCTCTGGCGGCAGCCGTGCCTTCACAGCGCCCGATGATCCACTTGAGCACACGGGCGTTGTCGCCGAAACCCGGCCAGGCGAACTCGCCTTTCTCGTTCATGCGGAACCAGTTGACCATGAAGATCGGCACCGGCTTGTCGGTGACGCTACCCATCTTCAGCCAGTGGCTGTAGTAGTCGGCCATGTTGTAGCCGCAGAACGGCAGCATGGCGAACGGATCGCGACGCACGACACCCTGTTGGCCGAAAGCGGCCGCAGTAGTTTCGGAACCGAGGGTGGCGGCGGCGTACACACCATGTTCCCAGTCCCGGGTCTGGCAAACCAAAGGCACCGTCGAGGCGCGGCGACCCCCGAACAGGAAGGCCGAAATCGGTACGCCTTCCGGGTTCTGCCACTGCTCGTCGATGCACGGGCACTGGGCCGCCGGCGCCGTGAAGCGCGAGTTCGGGTGCGCCGCCTTGGTGCCTTTTTCCTTGGCGATTTCCGGCGTCCAGTCGTTGCCTTGCCAGTCGATGGCGTGTGCCGGCGCCGGGCCCATTCCTTCCCACCACACGTCGCCGTCGTCGGTCAGCGCGACGTTGGTGAAGATGGTGTTCTCGGCCAGCGAGGCCATGGCGTTGAAGTTGGTTTTGTCGTTCGTACCCGGAGCAACGCCGAAGAACCCGGCTTCCGGATTGATGGCGTAGAGACGGGTCACACCGTCCTTGTCCTGGCGCGGTTTGATCCAGGCGATGTCGTCGCCGATGGTCGTGATCTTCCAGCCACTCATGCTCTTCGGCGGCACCAGCATCGCGAAATTGGTCTTGCCGCAAGCCGACGGGAAAGCGGCGGCAACGTAGTGTTTCTTGCCGGCGGGCGACTCGACGCCGAGGATCAGCATGTGCTCTGCCATCCAACCGTCGTCGCGTGCCATGTTCGAGGCGATGCGCAGAGCCAGGCATTTCTTGCCAAGCAGTGCGTTGCCGCCATATCCCGAGCCATAGGACCAAATTTCACGCGTCTCAGGATAGTGCACGATGTACTTGGTGGTCGGGTTGCAAGGCCAGCGCGGATCCTTCTGGCCAGGCTCTTTAGGTGCACCAATCGAGTGTACGCAGGGCACGAAGGGGCCGTCGGTACCGAGCACCGGGAAAACGTCCTTGCCCATACGGGTCATGATGCGCATGTTGACCACCACATAGGCGCTATCGCTGATTTCGATGCCGATCTGAGCGATGGGTGAACCGATCGGGCCCATCGAGAACGGGATGACGTACATCGTGCGGCCCTTCATGCAGCCTTTGAACAGGCCGGCAAGAATGCCACGCATTTTGGCGGGGTCTTCCCAGTTGTTGGTTGGACCGGCGTCTTCCTTTTTCTCGGAACAGATATAGGTGCGGTCTTCGACCCGGGCGACGTCGGAAGGGTCGGAAAAGGCGAGGAAGGAATTCTTGCGCTTCTTTAGTTTGATGAAGGTTCCGGCCTCGACCAGTTCGGCACAGAGGCGGTCGTATTCTTCTTGCGAGCCGTCAGCCCAGACCACCTGAGCGGGTTCGGTGAGGGCCGCGATTTCCGCAACCCACTGTTTCAGGCGTTCATGTTTGACGTAGTCGGGGGCATTGATGGAAACAGTCTGGTTCATGGTAATCACTCTCGAAGGAAGGTAGAGAAGCTGGATTTACCGTGGCGCGGCGCGCGCAAAGCCTGGCCAACCGGGCTGGGAGGCGGAGTCTTCCGCCAAGGCCCGTCGGATGCGACGCGTCGGTCGCGGCTGGCGAGAAACAAGCCCAGTGCAGGGGGGTGAGATCAGCATGCTAGGCGATGGTGCTACAAGGAACTTAAAGTTTGTGTAATTATGCCATAGCTCCAGGCGGCACTGGCGATTCATCGACGCCGGCCGCGGCGCGTGAAGGCGCGTGCCGGGACGGCATGCCTGGGTGGGTGATCGGTCGCCGCTGGGCGGTCACAGGAAGTCGCTGGGGCAGGATGGATGCCCGTCAAAGGAGTGGAAATGAGCAAAGACAAAGACCAGTTGCGCACCGCTGCGCTCTTCTATCATCGCAACCCCAAGCCGGGAAAGATCGCGATCCAGCCGACGACGCAACTGACCAACCAGTACGACCTGTCGATGGCCTATTCGCCGGGCGTCGCGGCTGCCTGCGAAGAGATCGTCGCGCGGCCCGGCGAAGTCAGCACACTCACTTCGCGCGCCAATCTGGTCGGCGTGATTACTAACGGCACCGCTGTCCTCGGGCTGGGACCGATTGGCCCGTTGGCGGCGAAGCCCGTGATGGAAGGCAAGGCCGTGCTGTTCAAGAAGTTCGCCAATATTGACGTGTTCGACATCGAGATCGACGAGCGCGACCCGGATCGCTTGGTGGACATCATTGCTTCGCTGGAACCGACTTTCGGCGGCATTAACCTCGAGGACATCAAGGCGCCGGAGTGTTTTTACGTCGAGCGCAAGCTGCGCGAGCGAATGAAGATTCCGGTCTTTCACGACGACCAGCATGGAACGGCGATCGTCGTCGGTGCGGCGATCCTCAATGGGCTCTTCCTGCAAGGCAAGGAACTGGACCGCGTGAAGGTCGTCACCTCGGGTGCCGGCGCTGCCGCACTGGCCTGCCTGGATCTTCTGGTGATGCTGGGCATCCCGGTCGACAACATCTGGGTGACTGATATCAAGGGGCTGGTCTATGAGGGACGGCTGGAAGAAATGGACGACATCAAGGGGCGCTACGCCAAGCGGACCGAAGCCCGCAGCCTGGGTGAAGTGATCGACGGCGCCGACGTCTTTCTCGGGCTGTCGGCAGGAGGCGTCCTCAAGCCGGAGATGGTGGCCAGAATGGCGCCCAATCCGCTGGTCATGGCACTGGCCAACCCCCATCCGGAAATCCGACCTGAGGAGGTCAAGGCGGTGCGCAGCGATGCGATCATCGCCACCGGCCGCTCCGACTATCCCAACCAGGTCAACAATGTTCTCTGTTTTCCCTTCATTTTTCGCGGCGCGCTCGACGTCGGAGCGAGCACGATCAGCGAAGCGATGAAGCTGGCGGCGGTGAAGGCGATCGCTGAGCTGGCACGCGTCGAGCAATCGGACGTGGCGCTGAAAGCGTATGGCGAACAGGTCGGCAACTTCGGCCCGGAATACTTGATTCCTAACCCCTTCGACCCGCGCTTGATCGGCAAGATCGCGCCGGCGGTTGCCGCCGCGGCCATGGCATCCGGAGTGGCGACGCGCCCCATCAAGGACATCGACGCTTACCGGGAGAGTCTCGACGAATTCGTCTACCACTTTGGCTTGATCATGAAACCGGTTTTCTCGCAGGCCAAGCAGGCGCCCAGGCGGATCGTCTTCGCTGAAGGCGGCGACGAGCGCGTGCTGCGCGCCGTGCAGGTGATCGTCGATGAAGGGATTGCCAGACCGATCCTGATTGGCCATCCGGGCGACATCGCCGGCAAGCTCGAAGCGCTGAACCTTCGCGTCCGTGCGGGCACGGATTTCGAGATCGTTGCCGCCGACTATGGCGATTTCTTCGCGGCCAACTTCGAGTCCTACTGGCGTGAGTATCGACGGCTGACTGAACGCAAGGGTGTATCGGTTGATTTTGCCAGGCGCGAGGTACGACGGCGCGCCTCGCTGTTCGGTGCCTTGATGGTTCGTATGGGTCACGCCGATGGCTTGATCTGCGGCACTTTCGGGCGTCACGATGTGCATCGCGAATATGTGGAGAATGTAATCGGTCTGGCGCCCGGTGTGCGCAACCTCTACGCCATGAGCCTGCTGCTGCTGCCCGATCGGACGCTCTTCATTGCCGACACCTACATCAACTACGACCCGTCCGCCGAACAACTGGTCGACATGACGCTGTTGGCGGCCGACGAGGTTCGCCGTTTCGGTGTCACGCCGCGGGTCGCCCTGTTGTCACATTCGTCCTTCGGTTCGGCCAACACAGCGACGGCGCTGAAGATGCGCGAGGCGCTGCGGCTACTCAAGGAGCGTGCGCCGCGCCTCGAAGTCGAGGGCGAAATGCACGGTGACGCGGCGCTCGACGACGCCATTCGGCAGCGGGTCTTTCCAGGCGATGCGCGCTTGAAAGGGCAGGCCAATCTGCTGATCATGCCGACGCTCGATGCGGCCAACATCTCGTTCAACCTGCTCAAGATCGCTTCCGGCGACAACGTGACGATCGGACCGATTCTGCTTGGTGCCGCTCAGCCGGTAAACATCCTGACCGCGACGGCGACGGTGCGACGCATCGTCAACATGACGGCGCTGACGGTAGTCGAGAAGCTGATGAACGAGCGTTGAGCCGACGACTTCGAGCGAGTCGGCCTGCCCTGCCGCGATTGTCTGGCAGGTCGTTGGTCAGGCTTGCGTAGGCGACATTTCCAGTTTCGCACGACGCGGCGCCCCGTAATGAACAGATGAGCAACAGAACGGCTCTGGTCCTTGGTGGCGGTGGCGCGCGCGCGGCGTACCAAGCCGGCGTGTTGCTGGCGGTGCGCGAACTGCTGGGCGGGCCGACGCGCAATCCGTTTCCCATCCTTTGTGGAACCTCGGCCGGCGCTGTCAACGCCGCGACCCTGGCCTGTCATGCTCACAACTTCAGTGCCGCCGTCGAAGCGCTGGCCGACGTGTGGCGCAACATGCATGCCGGCCAGATCTATCGTGCCGATCCTCTCGGCATGGGTCTTGCGGGTTTCCGCTGGCTGCTCGGCTGGGCGGTCAAGCGTAGCCCGCGATCCTTGCTTGACAACGAGCCCTTGCGCCAGTTGCTCGAGCAACAGCTGGATTTCAGCAACATCGACCGCTCGCTTGCCAAGGGCTCGCTGTACGCGGTTTCCATTACCGCGTCGGGTTATGCAACCGGTCACAGCGTCAGCTTTTTTCAGGCCCACCCGGAAGTGGAGACGTGGCGCCGGATGCAGCGTACCGGCTGTCGGACGCGCCTGTCGATCGATCATCTGATGGCGTCGAGTGCGATTCCTTTCATCTTCCCAGCAGTCCATCTCAATCGCGAATACTTCGGCGACGGCTCGATGCGCCAATTGGCACCGATCTCGCCGGCCATCCATCTGGGAGCGGAAAAGGTCCTGATCATCGCCGTGGGGCGAGCCTACGATGCGCGCCCGCGGCAAAGCTCACGGCGTTATCCGACGCTGGCGCAGATCGCCGGCCACGCCATGGCGTCGATTTTTGTCGATAGCCTGGCGGTCGACCTGGAGGGCATGGAACGGATCAATCAAACGCTCTCGATCATTCCGGATCAGTCGCGGGCTGGTGCTGACCTCGGCTTGCGCCAAGTGCAGTCGCTGGTCATCTCGCCGTCCGTGGGTCTCGACGACCTTGCCACACGGCATGCCAAGAGTCTGCCTTGGGCCGTGAGAACACTGTTGCGCAGCCTGGGCGCGATGAACCGGCGCGGAGGCGCTTTGACCAGTTATCTGCTCTTCGAGCAGGACTACACTGGCGCGCTGATCGATCTGGGTTACAAGGACGCCATGGCTTGTCGGGACGAAGTCATAGCCTTCCTGGAGCCCTGAAACTACCTGACATCTCACATTACATACATCCGCTATCCCACTAATTTTTCGGAATCTATGTGCTCTTGGCGACGGCCTGTAGTAGAATCGCCACGAACTGAATCACGCAGGAGGCATGCGATGCGGACTAAGCTGAGGGCAGCGTTGCTGCTGGGTGCCCTGGCCGGCACCGGACTGACATCGATTGATGCCGCGCAGGCGGCGGAGAAAGTCAAAGGCAAGACCGAGGTGACGAAAAGCAAGGTCGCTCCGGTTTCCGAGAAGAGTCAAGGCCAGGCGGCCGCCAAGGGTAAGGCGCCGCTGATGGCACGGCAGGGCAGGAGCCAACCGCTTGCCGGGCAAAGGTCAGGCAAGGCGAATGTGGTTGCGGAAAAAGCCAAGGCCGTGCCTGTAACGCGCGCCGCCGCCGTCACGCCGAGAACTTCGGGCAAGACGGTCGTCCGGCACGCCGCCGAGCCGAACTCCGCGCGTCCGGCGCAGGGCAGCCGAATCATCTCGTCGTCGGCCAACAGCGGTTACTCGCGCGGCGCCCAGAAGAAAGCCGGACCCCGCGTCTTGGCCAGCAATGTCGACGTGTGGCAGGAGACCGGGCACTTGGCGCTACAGTCGGGCTCCGCACTGGTCATTCCACAGGATGGCGGCGAGCCGCTGTACGAAAAGAACGCCAATGCCGTCGTGCCCATCGCTTCGATCACCAAGGTCATGACGGCGATGGTCGTTCTGGATAGCCTGCCCAATCTGCAGGCGCCGATCACGATCAGCGAGGAGGACGTGGATTACCTGCGCGGCAGCCGTTCGCGCTTGCACGTGGGTACGGTCATCCCGCGCGAAACGGCCTTGCTGCTGGCGCTCATGTCGTCGGAAAACCGTGCGGCCAACGCCTTGGCACGGCACTATCCAGGCGGGATGCCCGCGTTTGTCGCCGCAATGAACCGGAAAGCGGCGTCGCTTGGCATGGCGCGCACGCATTTCGAGGATCCGACCGGTCTCAACAGCAACAACGTGTCCACGGCCTACGATCTGGCTCGGATGGTTGCCGCGGCGCACCGCTATCCCCTTATCCGTGAATTCTCGACGACCGCCGGCGCCAGAGCTGAAGTCAACGGTCGTGAGCTGGGTTTTCACAACACCAATCAGTTGGTCAGCAGTCCGACCTGGGAGATCGGGCTGTCGAAGACCGGCTACATCCATGAAGCTGGCAAGTGTCTGGTCATGCAGGCGCGCGTTGCGGACAAACCGGTGGTCATCGTGTTGCTCGATTCCACCGGCAAGCAGACCCGTATCGGCGACGCCAACCGAATCAAACGCTGGATGGAAAGCGCTTCGCTGCCGGGTAAGCCGCCGACGCGTGCCTGACCGGTCCTGCCGAGGGGTGGCCACGGGACGCCGTGGCTTTTTTTTTTGCTGCGCTCAGCGGTGATGTTGAATCGTCCCGGTCGCTCTAGCTCCGGTCTCGTCGCCAGAGCCAAGCATGGATATTCGATATTGGCATAACTAAATAGATATTGCTGCTTTGTAGTTCTAATTGTATTGGCTATAGTATTCCCGTTATCTTTCTGGCTTCCATGGAGTAACGTATGTTTCGAGTGATTCGCAAGTTGCCCGCCGTCCTCGTCACCCTGCTCTTTGCGGCGACGGTGCTGGCCGAGAACGTCAGCTTGCTCAACGTCTCCTATGATGTGGCGCGCGACTTTTACAAGGACTACAACCCGCTTTTCCAGAAGCACTGGAAGGCGGTCTCGGGCGAGTCGATCGAATTGAAGCAGTCGCACGCCGGTTCGAGCAAGCAGGTGCGGGCGGTGGCCGACGGGCTGGAGGCCGATGTGGTGACCATGAACCAGGCGTCGGATGTCGATTTCCTCGCCGAGAAGGGTCTTGTTGCGAAGGACTACGCGAAGAAGTTCCCCACCAACGCGTCGCCCTACACGTCGACCATGGTGTTCATCGTCCGCAAGGGCAATCCGAAGGGGCTACGAGATTGGAGCGATGTCGTCAAGCCGGGCATCCAGGTCATCCTGCCACACCCCAAGAATACCGGCAACGGTCGCTACACCTATCTCGCGGCTTGGGGCTATGCGCTCAGGCAAACCGGCGGCAACGACCGCACGGCGCAGGATTTCGTCGCCCGGCTGCTGAAGAATGCGCCCTTGTTCGCCGCTGGTGGGCGTGACGCGACGACCACCTTCATGCAGCGCAAGATCGGCGACGTCCTGATTTCCTTCGAGAGCGAGGCCGAGTTGATCGCTCGCGAGTTCGGCAAGGGCGAGTTCGAAGTGGTTTACCCCTCGCTGTCGATCCTCACGGAATTTCCCGTCGCCATCGTCGACCGGGTGGTCGACAAGAAGGGAACTCGAAGGCAAGCGCAGGCTTACCTCGACTACCTGTGGTCGGCGGCTGGCCAGGAAAACGCGGCGCAGAATTATCTGCGGCCGCGCGATCCGGACTTGCTCAGAAAATACGCGGCTCAGTTTCCGGCCATCAAGACCTTCACGGTAGACGAGGTGTTTGGTGGCTGGGCCAAGGCGTCGTCAGCACACTTCAGGGATGGTGCCAGCTTCGACCAAATCTACCAACAGAAATAGCAGCCCTATAGCCGTCGAATTGCCTGAAAGACATAAGAGTGGCTGTTGTGAAATCGAGTCGCCCGATGCCTCGCCCGGCTTCCGGCCGAAGACTGCTGCCTGGCTTTGGCCTGTCGCTGGGCTGCACTCTGGTGTATCTGTCGCTGCTGATTCTGCTGCCGCTGGCCGGCCTCGCTTTCAAGGCGAGCGAGCTGAGTCTCGCACAGTGGTGGGCCATCGCCACCAGCGAACGGGCGCTCGCCTCGTATCGCGTCACGTTTGGCGCGTCGCTGCTGGCGGCCATGATCAACGCTTTTTTCGGCCTCATCGTCGCCTGGATCCTCGTGCGCTATCCGTTTCCCGGCAAGCGCGTGGTCGATTCGCTGGTTGATCTACCCTTTGCCTTGCCGACAGCGGTGGCCGGGATCACCTTGGCGACGCTTTACGCCGGCAATGGCTGGATTGGCCGGCACCTCGAGCCGCTGGGCGTCAAGGTGGCCTTCACTCCGCTGGGCATCGTCGTCGCCCTCACCTTCATCGGTCTTCCCTTTGTCGTGCGGACGCTACAGCCGGTGATCGAGGACATCGAACCGGAAATCGAAGAGGCGGCCGCCATGCTTGGTGCTTCCCGCTGGCAGACCTTCACTCGCGTCCTTTTGCCAGCGCTGTTTCCGGCGCTGCTGACAGGCTTCACGCTGGCCTTCTCGCGCTCGATCGGTGAGTACGGTTCAGTGATTTTCATTGCTGGAAACCTCCCATTGATTTCGGAGATCACACCGCTGCTCATCATCGCCAAGCTCGAGCAATACGACGTAGTCGGCGCCACGGCGCTCGCGGTGGTCATGCTGATCATCTCGTTTGTCATGCTCTTGGCGGTGAACGCTCTGCAATGGTGGGCCGCCAGTCGTCTCCACAGGCGCTCGGGCAGCGCCGATGAGCGCCGGTGAGCGGGGCCGCCGCCGTGAAGCGCGCCCTTGCCGAGCCGCGCTGGGTGCGGGTCTTGCTGCTCGGCGTCGGGCTGGGATTCCTGTTTTTCTTTCTTGCCTTACCCTTGCTGGCGGTTTTCGGCGAGGCGTTCGCCACCGGCTGGACCGCCTATGCCAAGGCGCTGGACGATCCGGAAGCGCTCTCGGCAATTGGGCTGACGCTGTCCGTCGCGCTTTTCGTCTTGCCTGGCAATCTGGTCTTCGGTCTTGCCGCCGCGTGGGCCATCGCCAAGTTCGATTTCCGCGGCAAGAGCCTTCTGATCACGCTGATCGACCTCCCGTTTGCCGTGTCGCCGGTGGTAGTCGGTCTGGTCTTTCTGTTGATTTTCGGTGCGCAAGGCCTCTTCGGGCCGTGGCTGGCAGCGCACGAGATCAAGGTGGTCTTTGCGCTGCCCGGCATGATCATTGTCACGATGTTCATCACCTGTCCGTTTGTCGCCCGCGAGTTGATTCCGCTGATGCAGGCGCAGGGCAAGGAGGAAGAAGAGGCCGCCCTGTCGCTCGGCGCCACGGGCTGGCAGATGTTTCGCCGCGTCACGCTGCCAAACATCAAATGGGGGCTGATGTACGGCGTGATTCTCGCGAACGCCCGCGCGATGGGCGAGTTCGGCGCCGTCTCGGTCGTGTCAGGGCATATCCGCGGCCAGACCAACACCTTGCCGCTGCATGTCGAGATTCTCTACAACGAATACAACGCTGTCGGCGCGTTTGCTTCTGCGTCGGTACTGGCTCTGCTGGCGCTGGTGACCTTGCTGGCCAAGACGATCGTCGAATGGCGCATGCGCCGGGAAACACTCATGTTGAAGGCCGAGCTGCCGCCAGAAAAGAATTGAGGAGCGGCTACCGCCTCGGGGTCAAGCCCCAGTCCGAGCCGCGCCGCCCGCACGCCTTGCGTGCCATTCATGGTAAGCCACTTTTATGAGCATCGAAATACGCGCAATCGGCAAACGCTTTGGCAGCTTCGTGGCGCTCGAAGACATCAATCTGCACATCCCGAGCGGAGAACTCGTCGCTCTCCTCGGTCCGTCCGGCTGTGGCAAAACGACGTTGCTGCGGATCATCGCCGGGATGGAGAGCGCGGACCACGGGCAGGTGCTGTTCGGCGGAGAGGAGGCGACTCATCTGCCGGCCCGTGATCGTAAGGTCGGCTTCGTCTTCCAGCATTACGCCCTGTTTCGCCACATGTCGGTATTCGAGAACGTCGCCTTCGGCCTGCGCGTCAAGCCGCGCCGGGTTCGCCCGACGGAGGCAGAGATCCGCCGCCGGGTGATGGAACTTCTCGATCTCGTCCAACTCGACTGGCTTGCCGACCGCTACCCATCACAGCTCTCGGGCGGCCAACGGCAACGCATCGCGCTGGCGCGCGCGCTGGCTGTCGAGCCGCGTGTGCTGTTGCTCGACGAACCCTTCGGTGCGCTCGATACCCGGGTCCGCAAGGAACTGCGCCGCTGGCTGCGGCGCCTGCATGACGAGATGCACATTTCCAGCGTGTTTGTGACGCACGATCAGGAAGAAGCGCTCGAAGTCGCCGACCGGGTGGTGGTCATGAACCGCGGCAGAATCGAGCAGATCGGTTCGCCGGACGAGGTCTACTCGGCTCCAGCGTCGCCTTTCGTTTACCAGTTCCTGGGCAACGTCAACGTCTTTCACAGTCGTGTTCATGGCGCGTGGGCCGAGATAGGCCGTGAATCCCCTGCCGCCTACGCGTCTGCTGAGGCAATGGCCTTTGTTCGACCGCACGACATCGACATCGAACGTCAGCCGGTTGTCGGCAGCCTCGAGGCGCGGGTGCAGGACGTGCACCTCATCGGCCCCCTGGTGCGGGTCGAGCTGGCGCACGCGACCGAGTTGATCGAAGTCGAGCTCACTCGCGAACGGGCGGCCCTGTTGTCCCTCGTCAGGGGTCAGCAAGTGTGGCTCAAACCGCGCCAGGTGCGTGTCTTTGCCCTGCCCGAGACGACCTTGGAAGATGAGGGATCAGGCATCTAGCTGATGCTCCGGGAGCGCCCCGCGCCACGAATGGCCAGCGATGAACCGTGCCAGTCTCCTCGGACGACGGATCGCTAGCCCGCTTTGTCTGGTAGGATGCGCCTGGATGGAAAAGCTTCTTGCCATTAAATTCAGGGCTTCGCTGGCGTGGGTGTTGTTGCTCAAACTGCTGGCCTCGTCCTTCTTTTTCGCCGTGGCTCATGCGGAAACAGCCGAGCCGGTGATGGTTGCCATCGCCCATCCGGCGACGAGTCAAGAATCCATCCCGCGCGCCTCTCTGCGCGCCATATTCGGCATGCTCCTGCAAAAATGGCCAGGCGATACGCCGACCAGGGTCTTCGTTCTGCGCGATGACGCCCCCGAGCATGCCACTTTCAGCAAGAGTCTGCTTCAGGTGTTTCCTCACCAGTTGCGGATGGCTTGGGACCGGCAGGTGTTTTCCGGGCAAGGGCAGTACCCCGAAGTCGTTGCTTCCACACAGGAGATGCTGGCCCGCGTCGCATCGACACCCGGAGCGATCGGTTACGTGAAGGCGAGCGAGGTGAATCCCAATGTACGCGTACTCAAGATTCGCTAGGAACGCGTCGCGCATTGTCCTGGCCGGCGGACTCTGGCTGGGGGCGACGCTGGCGTTCGCCCTGGATCTGCTGGACGGCAGTGTCCAAGTGCACGGCTTCGCCTCGTTGTCGCTCGTCAATACCAGCGACAACAACTTCTTCGGACCGAGCGACGATGGGGTCAGCAACAATTTTTCGGAGATCGGGGTGAACGCCTCTTGGCGGCTGACGCCGGAGCTACAGGTGTCGGCCGAGTTGCTCTCGCACCGGGCCGGTGGCACGGACAATGGCGATGTCCGGCTGGATTACGGTCTGCTCGACTGGACAGCGCTGTCGGGCGAGAACGGGCGGGGCGGAATCCGCCTCGGACGAATCAAGACGGCCTATGGCTTGTACAACACGACGCGCGACGTTCCTTTCACCCGACCTGGCATCATCCTGCCGCAATCCATCTATTTCGAGCGTACGCGCAACCTGACGGTGTCGGCCGATGGCGCCGAGATCTACGGTGAACGCTACGCCGAAGACGGCAGTCTGGCGGCGAGCTTCGCGATGGGGCAACCGCAGACCGATACCGATGCCGCCCTGGTCGCCCTGGTGGGATTGAACCGACCCGGCCGCCTGGACGCGCAGCTGGCTTCGGATTTCCAGGTCATGTATGAGGGTGCCGGCGGGACATATCGCTTGGGATTCACGGCGACGCGCCTTGATCTGCGTTACCGGCCGGGTTTCGGAGATCGCCTGCAGGCTGGGCGTTTCAAGCTGACGCCGCTGATCTTTTCGGCACAGTACAACGCGGAGAATTGGAGTCTGACCAGCGAGTACGCTTTTCGTCGCACGTCGGTCAGCGATTTCGGCCCATTTTTCTACAACGGCACGGCCGATGGCAGAAGCTATTACGTGCAGGGCACCTACCGCTTCGCTCCGCAATGGGAGGCGCACCTGCGTTACGACGCGTACTACGCGGACAACGATGACCGCCATGGCAAAATCTTTGCCGCAGCCACTCGCCAGCCGGCCTTCACGCGCTTCGCCAGAGATTGGTCGGTGGGCTTGCGCTATGATGTGACGCAACAGTTCATGCTGCGGGTCGAGGCCCACTGGGTCGACGGCACGGGATTCCTGGCCGTGCAGGATAACCCCGACATGCAGGCGCTACGCCGGTACTGGAACAACGTCATGGCGCAAGCTTCGTTCCGCTTCTAGCACTGCGTGATGGCCGACACCCTCTCTCTGCCGAAAACGCGTCGCCACGCTTCCCGATTTCTCAGCCTGAAATGGAAAGTGCTGCTGACGCTTGGCGTCGTCATGTTGTCGGTCAACGGGGCGCTGTCATGGCTGCATTTCCACGATCTGACGAGTCGTTTCGAACGGCAACGCGCGGCGACCCGCGAACTCCTGGTCACCGAGGCCTTCGCCTTGCGTAGCGAGTTTGGCTTGCGCATGCAAGGGCTGGCCGGCATGCTGGCTGCCCATGACTCGGTCGGCGCGAGCCTGTTGCAGAGCGTGGCGGGCAACGCTCTGCTGCGGCAGCACTTCGATGGCTACTGGCCGGTGCTGCAGCTCGATCTCGGTATCGACTCCCTGCAGGTCTACCCGAAGGCTGGTCCTCCACAGGTGAGCTGGAGCATCAGTGATCTGGCCGAGCAGGATCAGGACGCGCACGTGCGCGAGGTCATCGAGTTGGAACGAGCGATGCATTGGACGCGTTGCCGTCGAGAGCTGTGCACCCAGTTTGCCGCGGCGCCCGTCCTCTTTGCCGGTCAGGTTGCCGGGGCGGTCGTGCTGGGCAGTTCGCTGGCTGACGTGGTGGTCTCCTTCAACCGCTTGTCGGGAGCCGATCTCGGCGTTCTGATCCCGAAAGAGAATGCCCCGGCGGCGTCCACTGACCGGAATCATCTGCCGAAGATCGGTTACCAGGTTCTTGGGCTGAGTAGCGCCGAACGCAACCTGCCTCTGCTACAGCAACTGACGACGGTGCCGGCGCTACCTGGCGGCCGGGCGTGGGGCGTTCTGACGTACGGCGAGCAGCAGTTTGAGTTATCTTTCCTGGTGCTCGACTCCCTCGATGGCGCGGCCTCACCTCCCCTGCTGGTGGTCATCGATGATCTTACGCAGCCCCTGGCCGACATACGCAAGTCGGTGTGGAGCCGCCTGCAGGGCGAGTTGCTCGCTTCGCTGTTGTCGCTCCTGTTGCTAGCACTGCTCGTCCATGCGCCACTGCAGCGCATGACCAAGGCGGTTGGTGCCATCCCGTTGCTGGGGCGCAGCGCTTTTGCCGAGGCCCGCACGCGCATCGCCTTGCGTGCCCGGCGGCTGGTCGATGACGAGATCGATGCCCTGGACGAGGCGGCAATCGCCCTGTCGTTTCGGCTTGAGACACTGGAGAGGGACGTCGCCGCGCATTCGGCGGAAATGCAGGGCATGCTGCAGCGCATATCGATCGAGCGCGACTTCAACCGGAACCTGCTCGATACAGCACAGGTCATCATCCTGACACAGTATGTCGATGGGCGGATTCTGACCCTGAATCGCTATGGGCACCTGCTGTCGGGCTGGGAAACGGAGGACCTGTTGGGTAAGCGCTTCCTTGATCTGCTTCTTCCCGATGAAGCGTCGGCTACCGATAGCCGGCAGGTTCTGCAGCAAATTGCCAGCGGCAGCCTCGAGCACGCCCAACTCGAATCGATCTTGCTGGGAGTCAACGGAGAGTCTTTCGAAATAACCTGGAACCATTCCCGGCTTTCCGGTCGCACCGACGACGAGGTGATCATCCTGTCGGTCGGCATTGACCACACCGAGCGCAAGCGTGCCGAGTCGCACGTCAGTTACCTCGCCGAACACGATCCGCTGACCGGTCTGATCAATCGACAACATTTTCAGTACGAGCTCGATCAGGCGCTGCTCAGCGCACGCCGTCTGGCCCACGACGGCGCACTGCTTTACCTGGACCTGGACGGCTTCAAGTACGTCAACGATCTGAGCGGGCATCAGGCTGGCGATGCGCTGCTGCGTGTTGTGGCCGACGAGGTCGGCAACGTGGCGCGTGCCAGCGACCTGCTGGGCAGGCTGGGAGGCGACGAACTCGGCGTGCTCTTGCACGAATGCGATCGTGATGGCGCCATCCAGGTGGCGGAGAAGATCAATCGCCGGCTCGCGGAAATCAAGTTTCCCGGACTGGGAGCAAGCCATCGCGTTTCCGCGAGTATCGGGATCGTCGTCTTCTCGGAGGCGAGAATGGATGTCAAGCAGCTCCTGGCCAACGCCGATATCGCGATGTATCAGGCCAAGTCGAAGGGCGGGGCGGGCTGGCATGTCTATTCCGAGGGCGAGGGAGTGCAGGAGAAGATGCAGAGCCGTCTGCACTGGGAGGAAATGATCAACCGGTCGTTGATCGACGACAGCTTGGTCGTCCATTACCAGCCGATACTGGATATCGGCACGCACCGAGTGAGCCACTACGAAGCGCTGGTTCGCATCCGGAAGACGGATGGTTCGACGATTCCGCCGGGTCTGTTCATGGAGGTGGCGGAGAACAGCGGCCTGATACGTGACATCGATCGCAACGTGATCCGGCAGGTCTTCCGAAAGATGTTGGCCTTGTTCCGGCGCGGCAAGCGGTACAAATTCTCGATCAATCTGTCCGGCGTCAGCATCAATGATGCGACGCTTTTGTCGTTCATTCGCGATGAATTGTCGCGTCATCCGTTATTGAGGGCGAGCGACGTGGTCTTCGAAATCACCGAGACGGCCGCCGTATCGGACTTCTCCGCTGCCCGAACCTTCATGAACGCCGTGCGCGAACTCGGCTGTACGTTTTCACTCGACGACTTCGGCGTCGGATTTTCGTCGTTCAACTACGTCAAGCAACTGCCCGTGGATTACGTGAAGATCGACGGTTCTTTCGTGCGCACACTCGTTGACAGTCCAGACGACCAGGTTTTTGTGAAAGCTCTGGCTCAGGTAGCGAAGGGTTTCGGCAAGAGGACGGTCGCCGAGTTCGTCGAAGACGAGCGCGCTCTGAACATGCTGCGGGGCTTCGGGGTGGACTACGCGCAGGGCTACTTCATCGGCAAACCGACGCCGGATATCTGCTGAGCAACGACCCTCCCCGATTCCTCTGCTGCAGCCATGCAGGCCGGCCAACCCATTATGAACTCGTTGTCCTGCCTGCGTTCCGCCTTAAGCCAACACTTTTCGACGCCTCGCTCGTTGCTTGCGGTAGCGCATCGGCCACCCCCTACTTGCGCCAGAACGCCGGGGTCATCACGACGAGCAAAGTGAAGATCTCGAGCCGACCGATAAGCATCGCAAAAGTGCACACCCAGGTCTGAAAGTCGGACAACACCGCGAAATTGCTCGCCGGTCCGACCTGTCCGAGGCCTGGCCCGGTGTTGTTGATGCTGGCGACGACTGCCGAGAATGCGGTAATGATCTCGAGCCCCGAAAACGAGAGTGCCAGGGTCATCGAAACGATACACACCATGTACATGAAGCCGAAAGCCAGCACGGCAAACAGAATCTTGGAAGAGAGCACCTCGCCGCCGACTTTGACCGGATGAACGACGTTGGGGTGCATGGCACGCGCCAGTTCGCGGTAGACCTGTTTGTAGAGAACGATGGCGCGGATCATCTTGATGCCCCCGCCCGTCGAACCGGCGCTGGTCGCGAAGCTGGAAAGAAAAAGCATCCACAGCGGCGCGAAAAACGGCCACAACGCGTAGTCCGTATTGGCGAAGCCGGTAGTCGTGGCAATCGACACGACGTTGAACGCCGAGAAGCGCAGCGCTTCCGAAAGAGTCGGATAAACGTCGTGTGCGACAAGAAAGACGGCAATTCCGACGACGCTGCCCAGGGTTACCAGCAGGAACATCCCGGCTTCCGGATCGGCCTTGTAGGGGCGCAGAGAACGACCGGACAGGGCGACGTAATGGGTGGCGAAGTTGCAACCGGCGATCAACATGAAGAAGACGCTGACCGCTTCGATGAGCGGCGAATCGAAGTAGCCGAAGCTCGCGTCGTGGCTGGAAAAACCGCCCAGTCCCATGGTGGCGAACATGTGCATGATCGCGTCGAGCCAGCTCATACCCGCCCATTGGTAGCCGAGGACGCAAGCGATCGAAATCAGCGTGTAGACCACCCACAGGCCTTTTGCCGTCTCGGCGATGCGCGGAGTCATTTTGGAGTCTTTCATGGGTCCCGGCGTTTCGGCCTTGAACATCTGACGGCCGCCGATGCCGAGTAGCGGCAGGATGGCGATCGCCAGAACGATCAGGCCCATGCCACCGAGCCAGACGAGTTGGGTACGCCAGAAGTTGATCGACACCGGCAGATGATCCAGCCCTTCGAAAACCGTCGCGCAGGTGGTCGTCAGTCCCGAAACGGCTTCGAAGTAGGCGTCGGTGAAGCTCGCATTGAGCTGCAGAACCAGCGGCAAGGAAGCGTAAACCGGCAGCACCGTCCATGTCAGCGCGACCATCAGAAATCCGTCGCGGATCGTCAGATCGCGCTTCTCCTTGCGCGTTGCGTACCACAGGCCGGCGCCGCTGCCTACCGTAAGCAGCAGGGCCTCGTCGAAGGCGCTCTCGGCGCCGTCGTGCATTGCCCACGACAAGCCCCAGGGAACGGTCATCGTCAAGCCAAACAGCAAGATGACCATGGACAGAACCCGCACGACCGGGTAATAGCGTTGCATGACGTTCCCTCAGAAGAAGTGGAAGCCGACCGCGAACAGCCTCTCGACCTCCTTGACGACCTTCTTGTCGAGACAGAAGACGATCACGTGGTCGCCCGTCTGGATCACCACATCCTTGTGCGCGATGAGCACCCGACCGGCCTGTTTCTTCCGGGTCAGGCCGAGGAAAGCGGTATCCTGGCCGCGTTCGAGGTCGCGCACGACGGCGGCAATGAACGAGCCCTGGATAATCGGTAGCTCGCCGATCCGCCGACCGACGACTTTCGAGGTTTTCGAGTCGCCGTGGGCGACGATCTCGAGAGCTTCGGCCGCACCGCGTCGCAGGCTATGTACCTGCGCCACATCGCCGTGGCGCACGTAGGTCAGCAGCGTGCCGATCGACACCTGGGCCGGCGAAATGGCGATGTCGATCGGTCCACCCTGCACCAGATCGGCGTAGGCGCGCCGGTTGATCAATGCCACCACCCGCTTGCTGCCCATCTTCTTGGCCAGTGACGCGGCCATGATATTGTCTTCGTCGTCGTTGGTCAGCGCGAGGAAGAGATCCATCTCGTCGATCGCCTCCTGCTGCAGCAACTCCTCGTCCGTTGCATCGCCGTGCAGGACGAGCACCGATTTCAGCGACATGGCAACGAACTCGGCGCGCTGCCGGTCGACCTCGATCAGCTTGACTTCGCACTTGCCCTCCAGCGCCTGTGCGACACGCTGGCCGATGTTGCCGCCACCGGCGATCATCACTCGCCGCACGGGGGCGACCGAACGCCGCAACTCGCGCATCACGGCGCGGATGTGCTCGTCGGCGGCGAGCAGGAACACTTCGTCGCCATCCTCGATGATCGTCTCACCGGTAGGAGTGATCGCACCGTCGCGGCGATAGATCGCGGCGATGCGCCCATCGATTTCGGGCGGCAGGTGATCACGCATTGCCTTGATCGGACTACCGACCAGCAAGCCGCCGGCGTAGGCACGAAGACCGACGACGACCACGCGCCCGTCACCGAAGTTCAGCACCTGCAGCGCTTCGGGAAAGTCGACGAGGCGCGCGATATACTCGGTGATCACCTGTTCCGGACACAGCGCATAGTCGACGGCGAAGTTTTCCGCGGACAATAGCCTTTCGCTGTCCAGGAAATCGCGGGCGCGCAAGCGGGCGATACGTGCCGGGACGTTGAAGACGCTGTGCGCCACCTTGCACGCGACAAGATTGGTCTGGTCGCTCTGTGTCACCGCGATCAGCAGATCGGCATCCTCCAGACCGGCGCTCGCCAGCACGGACGGATAGGCGGCGTTGCCGCTCACCGTTCGCAGGTCCAGACGGTCCTGCAGGTACGACAGGCGGGACTGGTCGCTATCGACGATCGTGATGTCGTTGTTCTCGGAAACGAGACTTTCGGCAACGCTGGCTCCGACCTGGCCAGCGCCCAGGATGACGATACGCATTCTTATTGATCCCCCCGACAGCCGGGCGGCGCGCTGCCTCTGTCATTCGCGCTCTTCGTTGCGCCGCCCGATATTCAGACCGAGTTGCCGCAGCTTGCGGTAGAGGTGGGTCCGTTCGAGCCCCGACTTCTCGGCCAAGCGGGTCATGTTACCTCTTTCGCCACTCAAATGGTATTCGAAATACAAGCGTTCGAAGCCTTCGCGGGCTTCCCGCAGGGGCAGATCGAAAAACATCGAGGCCAGTGGCGTCACCGTTCCGCTGGCCTCGGTCTGCAAGGTGCGGGCCACGTCGTCGGCGCTGATCTCATCTTCCAGCGCCGAGAGTGCGAGGTTCTTGACAGTCGACAGAAGTTCTGCCCATTCGCCCTGCCAGCGATGCAGGCGCAATGCATTCTGCGCGCCACTCGAAAAATGGCGCAAGGGCACTTCGCCGCGTTCGGCGAGATCGGCCAGCAGGAGCGCGGCGATCTCCGGGACGTCGTCAGCATGCCCGGAGAGTTGCGGCAGGGCCACCCAGACCTCACCGAGACGATTGACCAACAGCGGATCCCAACCAATTTCGACGAGCGCCGTCAGCGAACGGCTCGACGCGGCAACCAGTTGCAGATTCTGGCGCTCCAGCCGATCGATGGCAAAAACGAGATTCATCTGTTGCAGCTTGCCGAACTGCGCCAAGTCGGCGATGAACACGATGCCGCCACTGGCGTTCTGCAACATTTCCTGCGTCAGTGGCGTGCTCAGTGTCGACAGATCGAGCCAGGGCGTGCGATGCGTCTGCAGGGTGCGGGCGCAGATCTCCGCGATGCTCCCGGACGCGCTCTTGAGAAGGAGAACCGAGGTCTTCGCCGCCGCCTGCTCCAGGCGCCGCTTGAGATCCTTGAGCAAGGGCGAGCGCGTGAAGGCGTCGAGCGTCAGCGGCCTTTTCTGAGGAACGGTTTCATGCTTGAGGGCTTTCTTGACGGTGGCCAGCAATTTTTGCAGGGCAATCGGCTTTTCCAGGAAATCGGTCGCTCCGATGCGCGTCGCCTCGACCGCCGAATCGATCGTTCCATGGCCGGACATCATCACCACCGGCATCGTCAGCAAGCCGCCGGCCGACCACTCCTTGAGCAAGGAAATTCCGTCGGTATCGGGCATCCAGATGTCGAGCAGCACGAGATCCGGCCGCTTCTCGGCGCGCAGCCTGCGCGCCGCTGCGGCGTTCTCCGCCAGCCAGACCGAGTGTCCTTCGTCGGCGAGAATCTCGGAAAGGAGTTCTCGAATGCCCATTTCGTCATCGACAATCAATACTTGTGCCATGCTCAGGCCTCGGAAGATAGTTTGCTGGAACGACTGCCGGCCGCCGCCGGCACGGCCAGAGGCAGCAGGATGCTGACCTCGGCGCCGACCGGCCGGCGATTGTTGATCCGGATGCGGCCGTGATGCTCATCGACGATCTTCTTGACGATCGCCAGTCCCAAGCCGGTGCCGCGTGCCTTGGTGGTGACGTACGGTTCGAAGACCCGGGCCATGATCTCCGGTGGAAAGCCCGGCCCCTGGTCGCTGACGACCATTTCGGCCATGTTTTCGACGCGCCGCGTGGTGATTCCGATGCAGGGGGCCTCGACTGTTTCCTGTGCGTCTTCGGCGTTGCGCAGCAGGTTGTGGATGATCTGGCGCAACTGCGTCGCATCGCCCCAAACCAACGGCAGCTTGGCCGCGAGCTTGGGCTTGATCGCCGCGTGCGAGGTTTCGTACAGGCCGAGCACCTCTGCAACCAGCGCATTGAGGTCGACCGCGGTCAGCTCGGGTGCCGGCAGACGGGCATAATCGCTGAAGTCATTGACCATCCGTTTCATCGCCTGGACCTGCATGATGATGGTCTGGGTCGAGCGCGCCAGAATCTGCGAATCGGCGCCGCTGAGCCGGTCGGCAAGTTTCAGTTGCAGCCGTTCTGCGGAGAGCTGGATCGGCGTCAAGGGATTCTTGATCTCGTGCGCCAGGCGCCGCGCCACTTCGCCCCAGGCGGCGCTGCGCTGAGCGGCGATGAGCCGTGTGACGTCGTCGAAAACGACGACATAGCCGCCGTACGATTCAGCCGGCAGTTGCGTACCGCGCAAGAGCAGGATCTGCGGCAGGCCGCCAGGGTGGTCCAGTTCGATCTGCTCCTGCCATTCACCGCCTTCTTTTTTGGCAAACGCCGCGCATATCGCCTGGCCAAGCGCTTCCTGGCGCGGCCAGCCAGCCACCGGATGGCCGAGCAAGCCGGCGAAGTCGTCGCTCAGGATGGCCAGCGCGCCTTCATTGACGGTTCGCAGGACGAAGCGGCGGTCGAAGACGAGAACACCGGCGGAAAGATTGGCCAGAATCGATTCGAGATAGGCGCGCGCGGCTTCCAGCTCGGCGCGGTGACGCTCGTTATCGCGCCGGGCTTCGTCGAGCTGGCTGGTCATCTGCTTGAACGACCGCGTCAGAACCCCCAGTTCGTCACGGCTGTAGACCGCCTGACGGGGCGTATAGTCGCCGGCAGCGACGGCCTGCGTTCCTTCGGCGAGAATCGACAGCGGCGCCGACAGGCGCCGCGCAAGGACGAAAGCCAGGGCAATGGCGGTGAACAGAGCCAGCAGAACGGTGAGGGTCAGGGTCATCGCGTAGATTCGCGTCAGTCCCTCGCGGCCAAGAGACAGTTCCTGATAGTCGCCATAGACGGTCTGCACGGCGTCCGCGTTCTGAGCCAAGGCAGCCGGCACCGGGTCGGTGAGCTGCAGAATCCGCGTCTCGACGCCGAGGCCCGGCGGTGTCACGGCGACTAGGACACGCAGCGTCAGATCCTTTTCGCCGTTGCTCTCGATGACCGCGTAGCGCCGCTCGGCCAGCGCACGGCGTAGCTGCTCGCCCGTCGGCTGCGACGGCAGGAGAGTCGCCAACTCGCCGGTGGCGGTCGCCAGCAGGGCTCCGGTGGTGGAGAACAGGGCAGCCGATTGAACGCCGGTTTGCTGGCGCAGTCGGTTGATTTCCAGGCGTCGCTGCGCTTCCGAACGTTCGCCGAGTTCGAGCGCCATTGCCTGACCCTTGGCCGCCAGATCCTCGAGCAGAGAATCGAGCGCGCTGCGGCCAAGATTGAGGCCGGCTTCGAGTGCCTTTTCGACCCGCACATCGAACCAGGTTTCAATACTCTTGGTGACGAACTGGACCGATACGGCATAGATCAGGACACCCGGCATGACGGCCATCAGACCAAACATCAGCATGAGCCGCAGCTTGAGCCGAGAGCCGAAGACTTGCGCCCGGTGTTCGCCCCACAACACTCGTAGCTGCCAGGCGATCAAGGCCAGCAGCGACAGCGCGACGATGGCGTTCAGTCCGAGCAACCACGGGTAGTGGCGGGCGAATAACGCGGTATTGGCGCTCGCCGATGCCAGCAGAAAGAGCAAAATGCCGCCAAACGAGGCGGCGGCGACGATCAGGCTCTTCATTTGCCGTCACCGGCCGTCGGTGGCGATCCGGCTGGCGAAGCCAGATCGCCGGGCCCAAAGTTCCAGCGGGCCCATTCGGAAGTCAGATTCCAGTCCCGGTTGGCCAGCGCATTGACCTGGAAGGTCTTGGGCATCTGCGTCAGGTCGAGGCGCATGCGCACCGCGGCGAGATAGGTCTGACCGCTGGCCAGCGAAGCCTTGTCGAGAACCTGCCAGTTGCGCAGACGAGAAAGAATGCGCAAGGCTTCGTCGAGAGTGGCGAAGCCCTGGTGCAGAGCGCCGCTCGACAAGCGATACTGGCGAGTCAACGCATGGTAGGACAACTGGAGGGTCTGGCTCCGGCTGATGACTTGCTCGTCCAGCCAGTACCAGCGCGCCCGGGTCAGCTCGAAATCGACCACGAAGTAAAGTGTCACTCCCTTGGCAACGACCTCTTCGAGACGGGCGTTGAGATTGATGTTGAAGTCCGCCGACAACACGTAGCCGTCTTCGCCGGCGGCAATCTGCGGATTGCGGATGGTGATGTCCGCTGCCTGCGCGACGGCCGACGCGAACAACAGGAAAACGCTGACGAGGAGCGAGCTAAGCGGTCTTCCGCAGCAACGCATAATAGAATCCGTCGTGTTCATCGCACGGCAAAAGCCGTTCCTCCGCCAAGCGCCGGGCGGCCGGCTGGCGGACCAGGAAAGCATCGATCTGGGCACCGTTTTCTTCCGGGAAAACCGAACAGGTGGCGTAGAGAAGGCGGCCTCCCGGCTTGAGCAACGGCCATAGCCGGTCGAGCAGTTCGCTCTGCAGAAGCGCAAAACGCCTGATATCGCTCGCTCGGCGCAGATACTTGATGTCGGGGTGACGGCCGACGACACCACTCGCCGAGCACGGAACGTCGGCAAGAATGGCATCGAAAGGCCGGCCATCCCACCACTGGTCGGCTTGCCGGCAGTCGGCCGCCTTGACGGTTGCGGTCAAACCCAAACGTCTCAGATTGTCCTCGATGCGGCGGCTTCGCGTGGCGTCGATGTCCAGCGCCAGCAGGTCGACATCCGCTGCTTCCAGCAGATGGGCGGTCTTCCCCCCCGGTGCAGCGCAGGCGTCGAGGATGCGCTCGCCCGCGAGCGGAGCGAGAAGTTGCGCGGCGCGTTGCGCGCCGGCATCCTGGACCGAGACCCATCCGTCACCAAATCCCGGCAGGTCGGCGGCGGCGACGGGTGGCAACAGCAGCCCGTTTTCGCCCACCGGTCGGCTTGCCAAACCGGCTGCCCGCAGACGCGTCGCGTAGTCGGCGACGGTGGAACGTCGGCAGTTGACGCGCAAAGCCATCGGCGGTGGACGATTGCCGGCCGCGACGATAGCCGGCCAGCCGTCCGGATAGGCGCGGCGCAAACGAGTCAGCCACCAGCCTGGGTGCTGCTGCGCTGCCTCGTCGTCGTTGGCCAGCGCCGCGTCGAGGGCGGCGCGCTGACGCAGGTAGTTGCGCAGTACCCCATTGACCAGACCCTTGAAGACCCCTCCGGCCAGCTCGCCGGCCGCCCTCACCGCCTGGTCGACAACCATGTACGCCGCATCGGGACGACTGTGCAGCCGGAAGAACGCCGCCAGCAGCAGGGCTTCCGTCTCGGCGTGCGACAGCGGCCTGGCAAGGAGGCGTGCGGCCAGAAATTCGCCGCAACCGTAGCGCCGTAGCGTTCCGTAGATTACATCCTGCGCCGCGGCACGGGTGACCGCTGCCTCACCGCTCAACGCGGTCAGGGCGCGCGTCAGGCTCTGACCCCCACGCACCGCGGCGATGCTGCGGGCGGCCAGGAGCAGACTGAGCCCCAAGGAGTCTGCCGGCAGCGGCGTTGGTGCTGGGGCCGCCACAGGCTGGGCGCCATTGACGGTGGCGGCAGACTTCCGGACACGCCACAGGCGGGCCGGCGGCGTAGGGGTGGCGGGTGCTGAAGGCAAAGTCAGAGTTCGCAGCAAACGTGGTAATCGTGTGTGCGACGAGTGTAGCACGATGCTCGGATTGAGGCTCGGCAGCGCTTGCGACCGAAAGCGGCAGTCCTCGAGTGGGGGCGCGCAATTGCCGCGGGCGATCGATCTTTCCGGTCAGGATTGGCGACCTCTGGGCGAGCACCGCCACGAGCCATCTCCGCGGCCGGCGACCAGCCGCGACATGGTGGACGAGCAACACGTGGTGCGAAAACCGGCGGCGCCATCGGCGATCAGCGTACGCTGATCTCGATCCGGTCGTAGTGTCCGGCATCGTCCATCACCGTGATCTGGTAGCGACCGGCGTCGGCGAAGCGTTGCGCCAGGGCGTGGCCGGCCGCCACCCGGCCGACCTGGCGCCCATTGAGCAGCCAGATCAGTTCGTCTTGTCCGCCGCGCGCTTCGAGGCGCAACTCGGGGGCTGGGCCGTTGGCCGCTCGCCGAATGGTTTCGCCGTCACTGAGCCCGACGATTTTCAAGCCACCCTCGCCAGCGTGAGCGCCGGCGCAGGTCGGCGCCCATGCCGGCGGCAGTGCCCGCTGGCGCGTTGCGGCGTCCAGCCACGCTTCGAGTGCTACCGGCCAGCGTGCCATTTGGACGGAGTGCATTTCGCCGCTGGCGCAGCCGGCGCGAACGCGTAGCCCGCTCGTCGTGTCGCGATAATCGGTATGGCGTGCGGCGCCGACGCGCAGACGATCCGGGAAAGTGGGTGGCACTGTTTGGTTGAGGATCCAGGCGGTCCTTTCCTGATGGCACAGTTCGGGCGGCAGGCTGTCGCTACGAGTGCCGAGCGGCCAGCAAATCCTGGCTGTCGTCACGCCAGCCGGCGGCGAGCGAGGCGACGGCGGCGAGTCGTCGATGACCGTGAAGATATCAATCAGCAGGGGTGCCGCGATGTTGGCGCCGAAGAAACCGGGGTTCGGCGTACCATCGGGCCTTCCGACCCAGACGCCGACCGTGTAACGGTCGCTGACGCCGACCGCCCAGGCGTCGCGAAAACCGAAGCTCGTTCCGGTTTTCCACGCGATGCCGCGGCGCGCGCCTACACCGCCATCGACCTGACGGGCAACCGGGCCGCCCGATTCGAGGACATCGCGCACGATGAAGGCGGCACCGGCGCTCAGCATGCGGGTTTCCTCGACGGCTGCCTGGGGAAGGTAGCGCGGCCGGCCGCTGACGCCGCCGCGGGCCAGCGCGGTGTAGGCGCCGACCAGTCCTTCCAGCGTCAGCGCGGCGCCGCCGAGGATGACGCTGAGGTTGGGCGTGCCGCCGGGCGGCATCTCGAGCTTCAGGCCACCGCGGCGCAGCGCGGCGACGAAGCGTTGTGGTCCGAGCCGGTCGAGGAGTTCGACCGCCGGAACGTTGAGTGATCGTTGCAGGGCTTCGCTGGCGCTGACCGGGCCGCTGAAACTGGCTTGAAAGTTGCCCGGCTGGTAACCCGAAAACGATTGCGGAACGTCGGCCAGCAAGGATTCGGAGTGGATCAGCCCTTCGTCGAGCGCCAGTCCGTAGAGAAAGGGTTTCAGTGCCGAGCCCGGCGATCGTGCGGCCTGTACCATGTCCACATGCGCGAAGCGCGTCTCGTCGGTGAAGTCGGCCGAACCCGCATAGGCGCGGACTTCGAGGCTGGCGTTATCCACCACCAGCGCGGCCAGTGAAACACGTGCCGGCAGAATCGTCAGGCGGGCCGACAGGAGTTGTTCGATGCTTTGCTGGAAGCCGGCGTCGAGCGTGCTTTCGATACGCGCCGCACGCGGCTGCAGGCGGCGCAGACGTTCGGCCAGCAGCGGTGCCAGCAACGGCTCGCGCACCGAGAGCGCGATCACCGGCTCCTGGCGCGCCTCGGCGACCGTCGCCGCACCCCAGCGCGACGTCATTCGTGCGAGCACCTTGTCGCGCGCCAGTCGCGCACGCTCGGGGTAACGGTCCGGCCGCAGCAGCGACGGCGCCTGCGGGAGCACGGTGAGCAAGGCCGCTTCCGATTCGCTCAAACGTTGCGCCGGTTTGCCGAGATAGGCGCGGCTGGCCGCCTCGACGCCCTCGAGGACGCCGCCCATCGGTGCGAAGGTCAGGTAGATCTCGAGGATCTCGCGCTTCGAGCAACGCAGTTCGAGCTGCACGGCACGCGCCATCTGGCGCAGCTTGCCGGCCAGCGTGCGTGGCGTGGGTTCGAGCAGGCGGGCGACCTGCATGGTCAGCGTCGAACCGCCGGAGACGATCCGTCCATGACTCAGCCACTGCCCGGCAGCGCGCAGCAGCGCCCAGGGGTTGACTCCGGGGTGCCACCAGAAAGCCCGGTCCTCATAGTCGACCAGCGCTTCGATGTAGCGCGGCGAGACGTCCGCGAGACGCACCGGGTGGCGCCAGATGTGCGCCCGGTCCGGGAAGGCGCGTAGCGGCGTGCCGTCGCGCGCCACGACGACTTGCGCCTGCGGCGCCGAACGCCCTGGCAGCGGCGGCGGGAAGATTTGGTCGGCGAGCAGCAGCAGGGCGAGTGCGGCGGCCAGCGTCAGCCGCAGCGATCGCGTCATTTCTTCTCGCCGGGGCTTTCCTGGAGGCTGCCGTCACCGATCAGCAGCACTTCGTCGCCACCGGCCAGACCGTAGATCTGCGGCTGGTACATGTCTTCGGCGTAGGTCGGCGGGACGACGAAACGGCCCGGCGTGACGACACGAACACGGTAGAAGAACTGCATCTGCTGAGACAGCCGGGCGGCGACGACGAAGCGGTCGTCGCGGAATTCCACGTGCCGAATGTTGCTGTTCTGCATGACCTGCCGCGGATCGATGCCAGCGACGGTAACGACCGACTGCTCGCCTTGGACGATATTGAGATTCTCGATCTCGAGACCGGCCGGGATGAGGTCGACCAGGAGGCCGTTGGCGTATTGCCCCGCGGTCTTGACCTGCAGACGGACGATCGCCGATTCGCCGACGCGCAGGGCGCGATTGCCGAGCGGCTGGCCGTCGGCGGTGAACCAGTCGCGCTTCAGATCAAAAGCGTCGCGGCGTGCGGCAGGCATCTTCATCGGGTTGCCGCTCAAGGCCAGCTCGACGAACAAGCGCTCTTTGTGCGTATTGCGGAACTTGACGCCGTTCGCCACTTCGTCGGCGGACAGCGATCGGAACTGCATGCCGCGGCCACCGATCGCCTGCCCTTTGTCGGCCAGCACGATCTCGGCACCCCATTCGCCGCCCGCATCGGTGACGAAACTTCGCCCGAGCAGGAAGAGAGCGAGCTTTTCCTGCGTGCTGTAGTAGCGGTTGGCCGCCATTTCGCCGGCCACCTGACTGACCAGGTTCTCGCGCCCCGCCGGCTTGAGCTGGTGCTTGTCGAGCAGGACGTAGATCATCGCCCAGTCGCGCAGATTGCTGCCATAGTCGCCCCACCAGGCGTGGCCGGGGCCACCGCGCGGCTTGACGATGCCGGCCTCGATGGCGCTCTTGGCGCGTCCCTCGTCGCCCATCAGCTTAAGCGCCAGCCCAAGCTGCACGAGCCCCAGCCCCGAATGTGCCGCCGCCTGCGACTCGTGCAACTGGCGCAGCGTGGCGAGTGGCGCCTTGCCCTGCCGCGCCAGGACATAGGCGCCATAGGCGAGCACCGCGAAACGGCCGGAGCCGGCATAGCGGTTGTCGTTCCATACCGAATTCGGATTGTAGGCGACGACCCCTGTCGGCAGGCCGGCGACGCCTTCCTGCAAGCCTTTGAGGAGAAAGTCGAGGGCCCGCTTGTCGACTTCCGGCGGTACGCTGAAGCCCTGTTCGCGGGCATCGAGCAGGAAGTTGGCGACATACGCCGAGAGCCAGTACTGGTACTCCGAGAGATTGCCCCACAGGCTGAAGCCGCCATTCGGCGCCTGCATGCCGGCGAGCCGCGCGATCGCCTTGTCGATCATCTCGGCGCGCTGGGCCTTGGTGTAGGGCTTGAGACCGAACTGTTTGGCCGCGGCCTCGTCCACGAAGAGGTGCGGATAGGCGCTGCTGGTCGTTTGCTCGGCGCAGCCGTAGGGATAGGCGAGCAATCCCTGGACGGCGCTACGTACATCGATCGGCGCCCTGTCCGAGGCAACCAGCGTCGCGGCGACGGTGTCACGCAGGAAGCCGCCAAGCTCGGCATCGCGCAAGTCGACCGTTTCGCCGGGCCCCACGACCAGCCGCTTGACGACCGATTGGCGGGGCGTCGGCGCTTGCACCTGCACGGCGAAGCGGCGCTTGATGTTCATCAGCGGGCTGTCGACACGGATCTCGACTTCGTGCAGGCCGACCGCGCTACCCGCCTCGATGGGCAGGCGCAAGATGCGCTTCTGCTGGTCCTTGAGCGAGAACGGCGCTTCGCTGCCCTTGATGCGCAAGCCGCCGCTAGCGCCGACCGAGACCTTGACCTCCTGTTCCTTGCCGGCCAGGTTATGGATGTCGAGCGCCAGCACGGCGCTGTCGCCGACCGACAGGAAGCGCGGCGTCGCCAGTTCGACGACCAGCGGTGCGGCGACCGTCACTTCGGCCTCCTGCCTGCCGAAGCGATCCGCGCCGGCAACCACCGCCATCAGGCGCAGGCGGCCGTTGAAATCCGGTACCGCCAGCGAGATTTCCGCTTCGCCCTGCTCGTCGAGCGCCACCGGACCACTGAACAGATCGACCAGGCGAACCTTTTTGGGAACATTGCGCGTCGGTTTGGGCGCGGCGTCGCCGCCAAACTTCAGCTTGCCTTTCTGGCCGTCCATCTTTTCGATCAGGCGGCCATACACGTCGTAGGCGTCGGCCCCGTAACGCAGCTTGGCGAAGAAGAAGCCGAAGGGATCAGGGCTGGAAAAACGCGTGATGTTGAGGATCCCGACATCGACCGCCGAAAGCGTTACCATTGCTTTCTGTCCCTTGGCCTCGGGCACCTTGATCCTGACCTTCAGTGGTTGTTCGGGCTCCATTTTCTGCGGCGCATCGAGGGTGACGTCGATTCGGCGCTTGGCGCGATCGAGTGGCACGTGGATCAAGCCCAGCGCGCGCGCCGGCGTCACTTTTTCGCCGCTGTCACCGGGTCGCAAGACCATTGCCGAGACGTAGAGGTCGTGGCGTTGCCAGCTCTTGTCGAGCGGGATGTCGATCGTCGTACCGTCGGCGCCGATCGTCAGCCGGCGTACCCACAACGCACGGTCGCCTTCGACGGTGACCAGAGCCTCGCCGGCATGCGGTGGAGTAATCGTCAGGCGCGCCGTGTCACCGTCGGCGTAAGCCGGCTTGTCGAGCTTGAGCGCCACGCGGTCGGGGCGCACGCCCTGCGTTTCATCGTCCTTCGCCGACCAGCCGGCATAGAAGCGGAAGCGCATCGTCTGCCGCGTCTCTGGGTCGAGGATTTCGATGCGGTAGCGGCCGTATTTGACCGGCACCGTCAGTTTGCCGCGCCCGCCCGCCGGAATCGATACCTGCGTCGTGCTCACCAGCTCGTCGGTCTCGGTGAACCCCGAGTTCCAGCCGCGCTGATCGTCGAAGCGCCAATAGTAGTTGCGATTCTCACGGAACAGGCGCACCGGCAGTGCCGTGCCGGCCTTGAGCGTCGCTCCGGCGTCGGCACGCACCACTTCGAAGTCGGCCGGCGCGCCTTCGCGTGCATAGGCGCCGACGAACAGCGGCCGGACTCCGACCAGCACCGGCGCCGGCCACCAGACCCGCTCGATGTTGCGCACCACCGGCCGGCCGCCGCTCTCGAGCAGGCTCAAGGTCGTGCGCACAGTGAATGGCGAGCGGCGCTTGACGACCGCCTCCAGGTTGACGTCCAGCCGCGTCTTGCCTTGGTCGTCGAGTTGCATTTCCGGCAGTTCGCTGCGTGATTTGACGGTTTCTTCGTCGGCATCGCCGAAAACGAAGCCTGGCAGCTTGTCGGGCAGCGGATTGCGGTTGCGCTCGCTGGTCAGGACGCCCAGCAGGCGATTGCCGGCCGCCGGTGCGCCATACAGATAGGTGCCACTGACGTCGATCCGCCAGGCGGCGGCGCCCGCCAGGCGCTCGCCGGCACTGGCCAGGTCGAGCTTCATCCTTTCCGGTAGAAACTCCTCGACTGCGAAGGACAGGCTGGTGCCGGCGATCTTGGCGGCCGGGTCGGTGCGCAGTTCGAGACTCCACGATCCGGTCGCCGCGTCGACCGGCAGTTCGACGACGCGTCGGTAGTAACCAGCGAAGCCTTCGTCGGCCGGCCAAGTGGCGGTCCACTGCGCCTTGCCGTCGGGGCGCCGAAGTATCGCCTGGATAGGCTGCGGCGGTACCGGCCGGCCATCGGCGTCACGCGCCAGCACCGAGACTTCGAAGCGCTCGCCCGGCCGGTAGAGGTTGCGGCCACTATAGGCAAAGAGCCGCACAGGCACGTAGGGCAGACCCGTGACGTCGAATTCGGCCAGATCGAGCGCCGGTTCCTTGAGGGCGATCAGGGACATCTGTTCGCCCTTCCTGGCCACCACGACGCGCGCGCCGTTCGGCCTCTCGGCCAAGGCGACGCGACCATCGCCGTCGCTTTCGCCACGCGCCAGCGTCTTACCCTGACCATCGATCCAGCTCACCTCGACGCCGGAGCGGGCTTTGCCATCGGTCAGTGAACTGACGTAGGCATCGGCACCACGGCTGGCATACTGACGCAGATGCAGGCCGAGGTCGCTGACGTAATAGTAGGTCGTCTGATAGTCGTCGCGGAAACGGTTGGGCTGTGACATCACGGCCACGTAAACGCCGGGCTCGCGCAGCGCCGGTATGGTCTCGACCGGGATGAAGGTGACACTGCGACGATTGGCTTTCTGTTCGGTGAGGAAACGGCCGACGAAAGCGCTGGTCGTCATCTTGTGCAACTGGTCGAGTTCCCAGCTACCGACGGCGCCCTTCAGGCGGGTGCCGTAAGCGTATTCGTCGCTCTCGTCGGTGTCGTCGCCCATTTCGCTGGCGGCGGGCGCACGCGGTGGTCCGGCGACCACCTTTTCGAGAAACTTCGCCAGTTGGTCCGGCTTGACCCTGAGGAACTGAATGTCCACTTCCGGCACATTGACCGTCGTCACCGGCAGGCCGCCGTTCTGTGCCGCCGGCAGCACCATGCCGCGGCTGGCGAAGTAGAACGCCGGCGCGACGGCGGCCGTGCGGATCGAGAAACGCGCTTCTTCATCGAGCTTGCTGCCGTTTCTTGCCGTCAAGCCGGCCTGGACACGTACCACGTAGCGTGTCTGCGGCTTGATGTGCGGGAAGAACAACAGGCGCGGGTTGTCGCCGACGACCCAGGCGCCGGCTACCGGTTGGCCGCCATCGAGCGCGGTGTCGGCGGCGGCGCGGCTGCTGCTGCCGGCCGCGTTGGCCGCCGCGGCGGCGTCGTCCGCTTCCGCGGCATCGTCCGCCTGGTCGTCCTCGGCACCGGCCTGCGCCGGTGCGGTCCGCGCCGTGGCCGGCATTTCGAGCACCTGAACGGCCTGGTCGTAGTTCGCCTTGGCATCGAGCGGCAAGCTGAACGACAGAGCAAGGGCCGGCGAGCCGTCGAAATCGCGATGCGCGCCATCGATGACCTCGAAACGGACGCCTTCGGTCGCCGGCTCGTCCTGGCCGCGCTCCGGGAATCGCCCGATGGCCAGAAAGCCGGCCACCGCCAGTAGCACTGCGACGGCGATGGCGACTATAGACGTCATCCCGCGTTGCCCGATCTGCCTTTCGCTGCGCATGCGATCCTCCGGGAGAAAATGCTGCAAGGATTCTAGCAGGCAGGCGGCCGACAGGCGGTTTTTTTCCGTTGGCGGTCCCCCCTCCCGCCGCCAGCGGAGGCTCAGCCGGCGGTTTCTCCGGCCGAACAATCGACCTGAAAGACCTTCCGGTCTTCCAGCCGGACGGCGGTCAGGTGGCGGCCCCAGAGGCAGCCCGAGTCGAGGGCCAGCAGATTGTCCTCGATGCGCAGGCCGAGTGCCGACCAGTGCCCGGTGACCAAGACGTCCCCGGCGCTAAGCCGGCCCGGCAGCGCAAACCACGGCGCGTGTTCGGCCGGTGCGGCGCTCGGCTCGCCCTTGGTCTTGAATTCCATGACCCCGTCCAAAGAGCAGAAGCGCATGCGGGTCATGGCGTTGACGATCACTCGCAGGCGCGGCCAGCCGATCAGATCGTCACTCCACGCGGCCGGTTCGCTACCCCACAGGTGGGCCATGAAGTCCAAGTGGTCAGGGCCGGCCAGAACGGCTTCGACCTCAGCCGCCAGCGCCCTTGCCTTGGCCGTGGTCCACTGCGGCAGCAGCCCGGCATGGACCAGGCAGTAGCGGCCCTCGCGGTGGCACAACGGGCGATGGCGCAGCCAGTCGAGCAGTTCGTCCCGGTCGCGGGCGCCGAGAATCTCGTCTAGCGTATCGCCTCTGCTGCGCCGGCCGAACCCGGCCGCGGCCATCAATAGATAGAGATCGTGGTTGCCGAGCACGGTGATCGCCGAAGGGCCCAGATCGCGCACGAAGCGCAGGGTCTCCAGTGAGCGCGGCCCGCGGTTGACCAGGTCGCCAACTAGCCACAGACGGTCGGTCGAAGCGTCGAAGCGGCAGGTACTCAGCAAGCGTTGCAGCGAGTCGAAGCAACCCTGGATGTCGCCAATTGCATAGGTCGCCATCGGTACGGCGATCAGGTGGCTCGTTGCCGTTGCCAGCGCCAAGCATCGCGGCACATGTCGTCGATCCCGCGCTGTGCCGTCCAGCCGAGCAGACGCCGTGCGAGTTGCGGGTCGGCGTAGCAGGTGGCGATATCGCCTGGCCGGCGTGCCACCAGCGCGTACGGTACCGCTTGCCCACTGGCCCGTTCGAAGGCGCGCACCATTTCGAGTACCGAATAACCCCGACCGGTACCGAGATTTACCGTCAGCAAGCCGCCCTTGTCGAGTAGATAATCGAGCGCCGCGAGGTGACCCTCGACCAGATCCATCACATGGATGTAATCCCGCACGCCGGTACCATCAGGTGTTGGATAATCACTGCCGAAAATGCTCAACTGCCGCCGACTGCCGGCCGCCACTTGCGCGACATAAGGCATCAGATTGTTCGGCTCGCCATTCGGATCTTCGCCAATCAGCCCGCTTTCGTGCGCGCCGACCGGATTGAAATAGCGCAGGCGCGCGATCCGCCATTGATCGTCGGCCCGGCTGAGGTCGGCGAGTATGTCTTCGATCATCAGTTTGCTGCGGCCATAGGGATTGGTCGCCGAGCGCGGAAAATCCTCCCGGATGGGCACCGTGGCCGGATCGCCATAAACTGTTGCCGATGAACTGAAAATCAACGTCCGGACGTTTGCCTCGGCCATTATCTCGCACAGCGCGATGGCTCCGCCGACATTACAGTCGTAATAGCGTAGGGCCTGCGTAACCGACTCGCCGACCGCTTTGAGACCGGCAAAATGAAGCACCGCATCGACCGCTGTGGTGGCAAAGATACGATTCAGCAAGTCGCGGTCGCGAACGTCACCGTGAAAAAAAATCGGCCGCCGTCCGGCGATTCGGGCTACCCGATCAAGCACTTCGACCCGGCTGTTGGAAAGGTTATCCACCACACTCACGGTGTGGCCCATGGCGAGCAGAGAAACGCAGGCATGCGAGCCGATGTAGCCGGCACCACCCGTTACCAGGACGTGCATTTTCCGACCTTTCGAGTTTTGCCGATACGCGAGGCGATGATTCAGGAGCGGTGGACCAGGAAATCGTTCTTGTCTCTTCCCTGGGCAATCAAACTGGCTAGCCAATTCGGAGCCTTGCCACGGCCCGACCAGGTTTCGCCGTTCGGACCGCGATATTTTACGGCTACCGGCGTACGGACCTTGCCGCCCGCCGCCGAACCCGCGTTGGGTAGTTTGAAACCGCAATCGGCCGCCGTCAGGCCATACTCGGCAATCAGCTGTTTTGCCTGCGCGATGGCGGCCGCCACTTCCTGATTGCGTGTTTCGGCGATTTGTTTTTCCAGCTCGGCGCGTTGTGCGAGCAGTTCCTTGTAAGTTGCCATGCACTCCTCCTTAAAAAATCGGTTCATGGTTGATCGAAAGCCGGTAATTGCAACACGCAGAATCAAGTCCGTCAAGCGCCGCGGTGAATGGCGAGAGTTTTGGATTACCATTGGGCAGACCGGTGGGCAAGGATTTTCCCGTTCTGGAACAGGATTTTGACGAGTGCGATGCGCGGCGACTAGCACACGTCGTTAGTCGAGCTTTCGGGGTGGATATTCCGGCCGGCTCGCGATCAAACCATTGGGCGGCGCCTGGGTGCTCGCTGAAAGGGCGATAAGCATCGCCGACTCATTGACGCCGCCAATGCCCCGACTTGCCGCCGGTTTTTTCGAGCAGTCTAATGCTTTCGAAGCGCATCTCGCGATCGACCGACTTACACATGTCGTAGATGGTCAGCAAACCGATGGTCGCGGCGCAGAGAGCTTCCATCTCGACGCCGGTGCGACCGAAACACTCGGCACGGGTTAAACAGTGGACGGTGTTGGCGGCGGTATCGATTTCGAAGTCGACGGTGACCTGAGTCAGGGCGAGCGGGTGGCACAAGGGAATCAGTTCCGCCGTACGTTTGGCGCCCTGGATGGCGGCAATCCGCGCGACGCCGAGAACGTCACCCTTGCGGGCCGTGCCGGCGACGATCAGCGCCAGCGTCTCCGGCCGCATGACGATACTGCCGGCCGCTCTCGCTTGACGGTGGGTTTCCGCCTTTTCAGCGACATCGACCATTTGCGCCTGACCTGAGGAGTTGAAATGAGTGAGCGGACTGGCGGTCATTGGTGTTGGCACGAAAAGTGGGGACGGTTCGTCGGCGCCAAGCTGTCATGTCTGGCAACGGTTTGTAACAATTTGGCGGCGGACGATTGGGTATGATACGCCATCCTATTCAGGCGTGTGCCGAGCCGGCCCGGGAGTCCATCTTGATCAGAGCCACTCTTGCTTCGTTGTCGTTTGCCGTGCTGGCGCTGCTCGGCGCCAGCCGGACCGTCTGCGCCGACGATCTGCCGGATCTCGGCGAGGCGGCGCGTGCGGAGTTTTCGCCGCAGATCGAACGGAAAATCGGCGAACGGATTTTCAACGAGATCCGCTTGCACGAACCGAGTTATGTGGACGATGCACCGATCAACGACTATCTGAATCAGCTCGGTAGTCGCCTGGTGGCCGCCAGCGCGAACCCGTCCGTCGACTGCCAGTTCTTTGCCATTCGCGACAACGCCGTCAACGCTTTCGCGATGTTCGGCGGTTTCATCGGGGTGAACACCGGCACGCTGCTGACTGCGCAATCGGAGTCCGAGTTGGCAGGTGTTCTGGCGCATGAGATCGCGCACGTGATACAGAATCATCTGGCTCGGCAGATTGCCAGGGCAAAGCAGAATTCGATCGCGACGATGATCGCGATGGCGGTCGGTGTTCTGGCCGCTCGCTCCAATTCGCAGGTGGCGAGCGCGACGATCGCTTCGGCACAGGCCACCTCGATCCAGTCGCAACTGGCTTACAGTCGGGACTTCGAGCGTGAAGCCGACCGCGTTGGCTTTCAGACGCTGGCCGGCGCCGGCTACAACGTGCGTGGCATGGGCGACTTCTTCACTCGGCTGCAACAGGCCGGGCGGGTCTACGAGAACAACGCCCCGGTCTATCTGCGCTCGCATCCGCTGACTGTCGAACGCATTTCCGACATGCAGAGCCGGGCCGATGCCTCGCCCTATCGGCAGGTTCCCGACAGCCTGGACTTCCACCTCGTGCGGGCCAGGATACGGGCACAAGCGAACGCGCCGCGCGATGCCGCCAACGAGTTCGCCGCGCAGTTGAAGGAGAAGAAGTTCGCCTCCGAGGCGGCAACGCGCTATGGCCTGGCGTATTCGCTGCTGCGTGCCAAGGACATGGCGGCGGCGCAGCGCGAAGTCGAGGGCCTGCTGGCGCTCAGATTGTCGTCGCCGATGATCGCCGGTCTGGCGGCCGACATCCGCCTGGCGGCCGCCGACTCGGCCGGCGCGTTGGCGATCTATCGCGATGCGCTGCAACGTTATCCGCAGTCCAGGGCCCTACTCTATGGTCAGGCCGAGGTGCTGCTCGCCGCCGGACAGTATGAACAGGGTCTGCGTTTTCTCGACTCGCAGTTGCAGCTCTACCATTCCGACTACCGCCTGTACGGCTTGCAGGCGAGAACATTCGCGCTGGCCGGCAAGCGTCTGCAGCAACATCGGGCGCAGGCCGAGTTCTATTTCCTGCAGGGACAGTTGGGACCGGCCGTCGAGCAACTGCAGTTCGCGCAACAAGCGGCCGACGGCAATTTCTTCGAACAATCCGCCGTCGATGCGCGACTGCGCGAATTGCGCAAACTCCAGGCCGAAGAGGCCAAGCAGAAAAGGAATGGCGGTTAAAATACGCCCCCCGCTTTCGTTCTGGAACAGACCATGCAATTCGATCGAGAACTCGACGTCAAAGGGCTGAACTGTCCGTTACCGATTTTGCGCACCAAGAAGGCTTTGTCCGAAATGACTTCCGGGCAGGTGCTGCATGTGCTGGCAACCGATCCCGGCTCGCTCAAGGACTTCCAGGCTTTTGCCAGACAGACGGGCAATGAGTTGCTGTCCAGCGCCGAGGTGGAAAGCGTCTTCGAGTACTATCTCAAGCGGAAGTAAGCCCCGGCTTTCTTGGGCGGAATTCTCACTACCGCGCGCCCTGCCGCGCTTTCCTCGAGGTGTTGACTGATGGTCGCCGGCGGCCATTTCGCGCTGTTCGACGATGACACCGGCGGGGCTCTGCTGCTCAGCGGCTGGCTCCATTCCTGGCAGATCGCGGCAGGCGAAGACCCGGCGCCGGTCTTTGCGGCGCTCGACGGGGCGCGCGCCGACGGATATTGGGTTGCCCTGGCCGCCGATTACGCACTCGGTGCCAGCTTTGAAGCCGCGGTTCCTGCGCCGCCGCGCGGTCGCCCGGTGTTGCGCGCCTGGCTCTTCGCTAATGCGCAACGGCTGACAGCGGCCGGGGTCGACCGGTTTCTTGCCGAGCGTCTGGCGGCGCTATCCGAATCGCAGCGCGTGGCTGGAATTGCCGAGCTGACACCGGCCCTCGACGCGGCAAGGCACGCCGCGCAGGTCCGGCAGATCTGTCGCTGGATCGCCGATGGTGATTGCTATCAGATCAACCTGACGTTTCCCATCACTTTCCGGGTGTTTGGCCATCCGCTGGCACTCTACGCCGGTCTGCGCCGACGACAACCCGTTCGTTACGGTGGCTACGTCGATACCGCCGAGGCCAGGATCCTCTCCTTCTCACCGGAGCTGTTCTTCGAACGCCGCGCCAATCGGGTCGTGACGCGGCCGATGAAGGGCACCGCCGCACGCGGCGCCACTCCGTCGGAAGACGAGGCCAATCGTGCCGGTCTGCTGTCGTCGGCCAAGGAACGGGCAGAGAACGTCATGATCGTCGACCTGCTGCGCAACGACCTCGGTCGTCTGGCGTTGCCGGGCAAGGTCCGCGTAAGCGCTCTCTGCGAAGTAGAGCCCTATCCGACACTGTGGCAAATGGTGTCCACGGTAGTCGCTGAGCTTCCCGCGGTCAGCTTGGCGGAGTTGTTCGGTGCCTTGTTTCCCTGCGGGTCGATCACCGGCGCGCCGAAGATTCGCGCCATGCAGCGCATCGCCCAGCTCGAAGAAGTACCGCGCGGACTCTACACGGGCGCTTTGGGCTGGCTGGCGCCAGACGGCGACTGTCGCTTCAACGTCGCGATCCGTACCATCGACATGGGGGTCGGCTCGTCGGCTAGGCTGGGTGTCGGCAGTGGCATCGTCGCGGACGCCCAGCCGGGGCGCGAATACGCGGAATGTCTGTTGAAGGCGAGTTTCCTCAGTGGCTTCGATCCCGGCTTCGAGCTACTCGAAACCTTGCGCCTCGAAGCCGGCGTCTATCCGCGGTTGAGGTGGCACCTCGAACGTCTGCGGGCGTCGGCGCGCGCCCTGGGCTTTGCCTGTTCCCTGGCCGCGGTGCGCGCGGTGCTGGCCGCCGAGGCGGCGAGCCGGCGGCGAGGTGTTTTCCGCGTTCGCCTGAACCTGGCGCACGATGGCCGTTGCCGGGTGGAGTCGTCTGCCTTGGCGAACGACGACCGCGCGCCGCGGCTAGTGGTCCTGGCCAACGAAGCCCTGGAGGCCGACGACTACCTGCTGCGCCACAAGACGACCGCACGCCAGCGCTACGACCGCATCCTGGCGGCGCTGGCCGAGCGGCCGGAAGTATTCGACGCCGTATTCCTGAACACCGCTGGCGAAGTATGCGAGGGCGCGCGCAGCAACGTCTTTGTCGAGCGCGCTGGTCTTCTGCTGACGCCGCCCCTGGCCTGCGGCCTGCTGCCCGGTGTTCTGCGGCGAACGCTGCTCGAGTCCGGGCGCGCCGTCGAGTCGGTGCTGTCGCTCGACGATCTGCAACAAGCGGACGCCTTGTATGTCGGTAACGCCCTGCGCGGTCTGCTGCCCGTGCTCCTCGAGTGCTGACCGCCGGGGCTCAAGAGCCCGACGGGCCTAGCCGCAGCGAAGGCGTGCGCGTTGCGCTTCGAGTTTATCGAGAGTGGCGACGAAGTCGCCGAGTCGCTTCCTTTCCTGGTCGACCACCGCTGTCGGTGCGCGCGCGACGAAGCTGGCGTTGGCCAGTTTGGCCTTGGCTTTGTCGATCTCGCCAGCCAGGCGGGTGATTTCCCGGTTCAGCCGATCACACTCGACCGCCAGGTCGATCTCGATCTGCAGCATCAATTTCGTGTCGCCAACAATCGCTACCGGCGCGTTCGCATTGGCCGGCAGTTCGTCGACAATCTGTACTTCGGCCAGCTTGCAGAGGGCCTTGAGATAGGGCGCAAATTCCCCGAGCAGGCGACTGTCTCCGCTGGCCAGGAGCGGTACGCGCCGGGCCGGCGAGAGGTTCATTTCGCCGCGCAGGTTACGGCCCGCGTACACGAGAGCCTTCAGTTGCGCCACCCTGGCTTCGCTGTCGGTATCAACCTTCTCGGCCTGCGCGACAGGGTAGGCGGCGAGCATGACCGAGGGATGCGTCTTGCGGCCGGCGATCGGCGCCACCGCTTGCCAGAGCTCCTCGGTGATGAACGGCAACAGCGGGTGCGCCAGGCGGAGAACGGTTTCCAGTACGCGCGCCAGCGTCCGGCGGGTGGCGCGTATCCGGATCTCGCTGTCGCTTTGCAGTTGCACCTTGGCGAGCTCGACATACCAGTCGCAGAATTCGTCCCACACGAACTCGTAGATCGCGCGCGCCAGCAGGTCGAAGCGATAGTCGGCGTAGTGCTGCGCGACTTCGGCTTCGGTTCGCTGCAGCTGGCTGACGATCCAGCGGTCGGCACAGCTCAGGGCGGCCGATCCGTCGTCGCCGCCGACGCCAAGCGCCAGACCGAGATCCTGGCCGGCGGTGTGCATGAGGACGAAGCGGCTGGCGTTCCACAGCTTGTTGCAGAAGTTGCGGTAACCTTCGCAGCGGCTGAGGTCGAACTTGATGTCGCGCCCCGGGCTGGCCAGCGAGAGGAAGGTGAAGCGCAGGGCGTCGGTACCGAAAGCCGGAATGCCGGAAGGAAACTCCTTGCGGGTGCGCTTCTCGATCTGTTCCGCCTGGCCGGGATTCATCAGGCCGCTGGTGCGCTTGGCGACCAGTGCCTCGAGATCGATCCCGTCGATGAGGTCGATCGGGTCGAGGACGTTGCCTTTCGACTTGCTCATTTTCTGGCCCTCCGCGTCGCGGATCAGGCCGTGTACATAGACGTGCCGGAAAGGAATCCGGCCGGTGAGATGTCGGGTCATCATCACCATCCGCGCCACCCAGAAGAAGATGATGTCGAAACCGGTGACGAGCACGGTCGACGGCAGATAGAGGTCGAGAGCCGGATTGGAACAGGCCGGGTAGTCCGGCGTCCAGTCGAGTGTCGAGAACGGCCACAGGGCCGACGAGTACCAGGTGTCGAGAACGTCCGGGTCGCGCTGCAGCAGGCCGTGATAGCCTTGTTCAGCCGCGTCGGCGCGCGCTTGCTCTTCGTCGTGGGCGACGAAGATCCGGCCGTCGTCGCCGTACCAGGCCGGAATCTGATGGCCCCACCACAGTTGCCGAGAAATGCACCAATCCTGAATGTTGGTCAGCCACTGGTTGTAGGTGTTGACCCAGTTCTCCGGAAAAAACCGGATCTCGCCCGCGGCGACACAGGCCAGCGCCTTGCCCGCAATGCTCGTCCCGTCGGCGCCCGGTTTGCTCATCGCGACAAACCACTGATCGGTGAGCATCGGCTCGATGACGACACCGGTGCGGTCGCCGCGCGGCACTTTCAGGACATGCGCTTCGACCTTGTCCAGCAGGCCCTCGCTTTCCAGATCGGCGACGATCCTTCGGCGCGCGTCGAAGCGGTCCATTCCCCGATAAGCCGTAGGTGCGTTGTCGTTTATCCTGGCGTCGAGAGTCAGGATGGGAATCATGGGCAGTTTGTGCCGCTGGCCGATGGCGTAATCGTTGAAGTCGTGGGCCGGTGTCACCTTGACGCAGCCGGTACCGAACTCGAGATCCACATAGGCGTCGGCGATGATCGGGATCTCGCGGCCGCACAGCGGCAGGCGGACCATTTTTCCAAGCAGGTGGCGGTAACGCTCGTCCTCCGGATGGACCATCAGCGCGGTGTCTCCGAGCATGGTTTCTGGCCGGGTGGTGGCGACGGTCAGCGTCGCGCTACCGTCAACCAGCGGATAGCGAATGTGCCACAGATGGCCTTGCTCTTCCTCCTGCACCACTTCGAGGTCGGAGACCGCGGTGCGCAATACCGGATCCCAGTTCACCAGGCGCTTGCCGCGGTAGATCAAGCCTTCCCGATAGAGCCGGACGAAGGTTTCGGTGACTGTCTTCGACAATCCGGCGTCCATCGTGAAGCGCTCGCGCCGCCAGTCGGGGGAAGTCCCGAGGCGGCGCATTTGTCGTGTGATGGTGCTCCCCGAGAACTCCTTCCACTCCCAGACTTTTTCGAGGAAGCGCTCGCGACCCAGGTCGTGACGCGAGATTCCCTGCGCGTCGAGCTGGCGCTCGACGACGATCTGCGTCGCAATGCCGGCGTGGTCGGTTCCCGGTTGCCACAGCGTGTTGTCGCCGCGCATCCGATGGTAGCGCGTGAGTGCGTCCATGATCGCCTGGTTGAAACCATGGCCCATGTGCAGCGTACCGGTGACGTTGGGTGGCGGCAACAGAATGCAGAAGGCGGCCGACTTGTCGGCGTCGAGGCCGGCGTCGAAATAGCCTGCGGCTTCCCATTCAGGATACCAGCGGCGTTCGATATCCGCCGGTTCAAAGCTCTTGGCAAGTTCCATGGGCGCCTAGGGGGAATTCGGGAGCGCGCATTATACCGGATCGCGCCGGGGCTCCGGATCAGTCCTCCGGCGTCCGATCGGCAGCCGATTGCTCATCGTCGTGGCGCTCGGCCAGTGGTAGCCGGAGCTGACCGCGTGCCGCGACGAAGTTGCGCAGGGCCAGTTGTAACGTCGCCTCGAGGCTTTGCCGCAAGGGTTCGGCGGCATTGAGCAAAGCGGCTTCGAGCAGGACTGGCAAGTCGTTTGCCAGTTGTCGAGCGACCATGTCGGCCAAGTCGTCGGCCAGGGTCGCGCGCAGCCGCGCTACTAGCGGTTCGAGGTTTGCGCCGGGTTCCGTCGTTGCCGGCAGGACGATGTCGGTCAGTACCGGCAAATCGTCGTCGTCGCTGGCGGGTGGCGTTGGCCGAGCCGGCGCCAGCCGCCGGTCGGCGCGTGTTGGCGAGGCGACGAAGCTGCGGCGTCTAGACATTTGGAGCCGGCTTTCCAGGCGCTCGCCAGCCGCGTCGGGCTTGATCAGAGAGTCGGCACGGCTGATCAGATCGTCAATCGGATCAAGGCCTTCCCGCATCAGCCCTGCCCCGACAAATCGACATAGCGAATGTCGTAACCGCGGTCCTTGTAGAACCGGGCGCGTTGGCGAGCGGCGGTGCGTTCTTCTTCCGCCTGGCCGACGACTTCGATCAGGCTCGTGAAGCGGGAAAATCCCGGCGGCACGTCGGCCGAGAGGTTGAAAAGCCGCTCGTCCTGCGCCACGGAGTCGAGTCGATCGGCGATCAGTACCGGCGTTTCACCGGCCAGTGGCGAATCGATCCCGACGTGCGGAACGAAACCCGTCGGCGGATGCATCCACAGGTGACGGTCGAGTGCCGCGGCGACCGACGCCTCCGGGGCGTAAACCAATAGGGCCTTTTTTTGCGCGACGGCCTTGCGGATCAGGTTGGAGGCCGCGGCGATCCGGTCACCGGCGCCATGGTAGAAGAAAATCTGCGTCAAACCAGCTTTCCGGCCCGTTTCAGCAGGTAGTGAACGAGCAGGGGTACCGGCCGGCCGGTGGCGCCCTTGTCGGGCCCTGACTTCCACGCGGTGCCAGCGATGTCGAGGTGGGCCCAGGTGTACTTTCGGGTGAAGCGGGAGAGGAAGCAGGCGGCGGTAATGCTGCCACCCCAGCGGCCGCCGACGTTGGCCATGTCCGCAAAAGGACTCTTGAGCAACTCCTGGTAATCGTTCCACAGGGGCATCTGCCAGGCGCGGTCGTGTGCTTCGTCGCCGGCATGGACGAGTTCCCGAGCGAGTGCGTCATTGTTCGCGAACAGGCCGCTGGCGACGTGGCCGAGAGCGATCACGCAGGCGCCGGTCAGCGTCGCCACGTCGATCACCGTGTCCGGGTCGAAACGCGCGGCATAGCTCAGTGCATCGCACAGGATCAGGCGGCCCTCGGCGTCGGTGTTGAGGATCTCGATGGTTTGCCCGGACATCGAGGTCACGATGTCACCGGGTCGGCTGGCGCCACCACCAGGCATGTTTTCCGCCGTCGGCACGATCACCGTCAGATTGAGCGGCAGCTTCATCTGTGCCACGGCACGGAGTGCCCCGAGAACACTGGCGGCACCGCACATGTCGTACTTCATTTCGTCCATGTCGGGCGCCGGCTTGAGCGATATGCCGCCACTATCGAAAGTAATTCCCTTGCCGACCAGCACCACCGGCCGGTCATCGGCGCGGCCTCCTTTGTACTGCAGAACGATCAGTTTTGGCGGCTGCCGCGAGCCCTGCGCGACGGAAAGCAGCGAGTGCATGCCCAAGGCGGCCATCTCGTCGCGCTCAAGAATTTGGCACTCGATCTTGAATTCGCTGGCCAGTTTTTGCGCCATTTCCGCGAGGTAGGTCGGGGTGCACACGTTGCCGGGCAGATTGGCCAGATCCTTGGCGAAAGACATGCCGTCGGCGATGGCCTCTCCCTGGCGCAGAGCTTCCTCGGCGGCCGCCAGTTCGTTGCGACGGTCGACCACGAAGGTGAGCTTGCGTAGCGGTCGGCGAACCTTGTCCTTCTTGCTCTTGAACTGATCGAAGCGATAGACGGACTCCTGCGCCGCGACGCTGGCCTGACGCACACGCCAGGTCGCGCTGCGCTTCCTGACGCCGGTTTCGGTGAGAAAGACCGTGCCGTCGAAGGCGCCGGTTTCATTGAGCGTACGCACCGCACTGCGGATGGCGTCGCCATACTCCTTGTCACCGAATTCCTTTTCTTTGCCGAGACCGACCAACAGGACGCGATCGCATAGGGTTCCTGGAACGTTGTGTAGCAGTAGCGTGGCCCCCGCTTTGCCTTCCATGTCGCCGCGCCGAACGATGTCCGACAGGTGATTGCGCGCCGCGTTATCGAGCAGTTCGGCCGCCAGTGTCAGCTTGCGTGGTTCGAAAACGCCGACCACGACACAGGCGCTGCGTTGCTTTTCCGGGCTGCCGCTTTTTATGCTAAATTCCACTCCCCCTCCTCGTGCGCTGCGTATTGGCTCCAAAAGTCTGATTATCTCTTCAGTTTTTCACCAAAGTCAAAACAATGATCTTCCAGCGCGCCGTGCGGCGCGAGTTCGCCCACGTGGCGGCCGGCATTTTCACCGCGCTTTTCGCGATCATGGTGACGACCCAGCTTATTCGCCTGTTGAACGAGGCCGCACAGGGCAGTGTCACCCCGGATGCGGTCGCGGCGCTGCTTGGCTTTGCCTCGCTCAACTACCTTGCTCCCCTGCTCTCTCTGTCACTGTTCGTCGCCATCCTGCTGACGCTTTCGCGTAGCTATCGCGATTCCGAGATGGTCGTCTGGTTTTCGTCGGGTTTGCCATTGACGGCCTGGATTCGGCCGGTCCTGGTATTCGCAGCGCCTCTGGTCGTGATGGTTGCCGCGCTGTCCTTCTTTCTCTCGCCGTGGGCCTTGTCGCAGAGTGCCGAGTACCGCGGCAAGTTGAGTACGCGCAAGGATGCCGGAGAGATCTCGCCTGGAACCTTTCAGGAGTCATCGGCCGGTGACCGTGTGGTCTTCGTCGAAGGAGTCGCTGACGATACCAGTCACGTTCGCAACGTTTTCGTCAGCGAAGCGAGGGAGGGCCTCCTTGGCGTGACCATGGCAGTGACCGGTCATCAGGAGACGGCGCAGAACGGTGATCGCTTCATCGTTCTTCAGGGCGGTCGCCGCTACGAACTCGTACCCGGAACAGCGGAGTTGCGCATTCTCGAGTATGCGCGCTACGCCGTTCGCCTGGAAACCAAGGAAGCGCGCGGTATCAAGACTACGCCGAAGACCTTGCCGACCCTGGCGCTGCTGCCGGTGGACTTGCCCGCCTATCGTGCCGAACTGCTTTGGCGCCTCGGGTTGCCGGTGTCGGCGGCGGTGATGGCTTTGCTGGCGATACCGCTCTCTTTCGTCAACCCACGCGCCAGTCGTTCGGCGAACATGCTGCTTGCCATCCTTGTCTACGTGATCTATAGCAATCTGCTGACCATCAGCCAGGGCTGGGTGGCGGCCGGCAAACTGTCTTTCACGGTCGGCGTGGCCGCTGTTCATCTCCTCATGCTGAGTCTCCTGCCGCTCCTGTTCTACCATCGGATCGCGGTGAATTCTTTCCGGCGCCTGTCGCGATGAAAATCTATCGTCGCTACCTGGGGCGCGAGGTAACGGCCGCGATTCTTCTGGTCTTGCTGGCCTTCCTCGCTTTGTTCGCCTTCTTCGACATGCTCGGTGAAGTCAGGAACGTCGGCCAGGGTGGCTACCAGTTGCACCACGCGTTTGGCTTCGTTCTGCTGCGGGTTCCCGGGAGGGTCTACGAATTGATGCCGATTGCCGTCCTGATCGGCGCGCTTTACGCACTTTCGACGCTGGCCCGTCACTCGGAGATCACCGTTTTGCGGGCTTCCGGCTTGTCTTCCGGGGCCTTGCTGCGAGCACTGTTTCAGGTGGCGGGCTGGTTTGCCGTCGTGACCTTCCTGATTGGCGAATACGTTGCCCCACCCGCCGAACGAGCCGCTTTTCAGCTCCGCTCGAAGGAAAGAACCGGCATGGTCGGGCAGGATCTGCGCTCGGGCTTGTGGGTCAAGGACGAGCGCCGTTTCATCAATGTGCGCGTGGTTCTGCCGGATACTCGCCTGCGTGGAATCCGCATCTTCGAATTCGACGAGGAGGCCCGCCTACGCTCGGTCACCGAGGCGGCGGAAGGCGAATACGTGGTGCCGGATAGTTGGCGTCTGACGAAGGTCGTACACACTGTTCTCGGTGCCGAGCAGGCCGAGGTTCAGAAGGTGCCCGACATGTTGTGGCGTTCCGCCCTCAACCCCGACATTCTGGCGGTGCTGCTGGTGGCGCCGGATCGCATGTCCCTGCGCCACCTGTCGGCGTATACCAGGCATCTGGCGGAGAATCGTCAGATTACCAACCGTTACGACATTGCTTTCTGGAAAAAAGTGGTTTATCCGTTGGCGGCGCTGGTCATGGTCGCCTTGGCCGTGCCTTTTGGCACGGCGCGTTCGCGGGTCGAAGGTGCCGGCCTCAAGATCTTTGCCGGAGTGATGATCGGCATTCTGTTTCACATGCTCAATGGCCTGTTTGCCAACCTCGGGGCGATCAACAACTGGTCGCCACTGATCAGCGCGGCGACCCCATCGGTCATCTTTCTCCTGGCGGCGGCGGCCATGACCTGGTGGGTCGAGAGGCGCTGAGCGCCGCTCGATCAGGCAAGCTCATTACCAGTTGCGTGCCTGCCAGTCGGTCATGCAGAAACAGGCGGTCGCGGTCGACCAGCGCCCAAAGGATTCCGCCGCCGCCCAGCGCCAGGCTTGGCCAGCACAGCAGGAAACGAAGTAAAGCCTGTACCGGTGGAACGGCCAATCCGTCGCGCGTCACCAGCCGGATACGCCAGGTTTTCATGGCCAGTGTCTGTCCGCCGTTAGTCCAGAACCACAGGAAATAAATCAGCAGCACAACGAAGCAATGAAGCTGCAGGACGATCGGAGCCGCTAGGCGATGAGCGAAGGCACCGAGCAGGACGTGCGGGAGAACCAGTAGAATCGCCAGCACACCAAGCAACAGCAAGGACTCGTAAGCCATGCTGGCGAGTCGGCGCAGGATGCCCGGCCGCTTGACGAGGGGAGGGTCGGACGCCGCCGGCATCAGCGCTTGGTTTCAGCCTCGCTTGGCGTTACCGTCGCACTACCGCTCGCCACTGAAGTGTCGGCGCTTTCCGCCGGCGCTGGCGTGGGCGATGGGCCGCCGCCGATACCCGGCGGTGCGGCGCTAACTGGCGCGCTTGCCGGAGCTGGCGAAGTCGCATCGGCTGTCACGCGTCCAGGTCGTGGACGCGGCTTGCTGTCGGCTTGCTGCTTAAGTCTGGCCTTCTCTTCTTCGGGCAAACTGGAATACTCTTCCCATTTTTGCTTGAGTTCTTCCTTCTTCTCGGCCGGAAGCTGCTTGGCCGTCTTGAAGTTCTCCCGCGCGAGCCGCCGTTGCTCCGGGGTCAGTTTTCCCCACTCCTGCATCTGAACCTGTATCCGGCGTTGCTCTTCCGGGGTCATGGTCGAGAAGCGACGAGTGATTCCCAGCCATTTCTTCTGGCGGAAATACTCCATCGCATCCCAGTCGTCGCTCAGCGGGGCGAGGATCACTTTCTGCTCCACCGTGAGCTCGCTCCATTGCGGCTGCGGTGGCGTGACGATGACCGACGGTACGGGGACGTCGGCCCAGGCCGTGAACGCGATGAAGCTGCTGAGAATTACTCCGAGGAGGAGCTTTTCAGCCATGCCGCAAAGCCCCGGTCGGTGTACGCAGCAATCGGCAGATCGTCGGCGAGCAGTGCGCTGTCGATGGCCTCGAGTTCGGCGACGCTTTCGTCGGCAGACCAGTAGGTATATGTCGCAACGCCACACACCACGGCAAGAGCCAACAGCGCCTGCCTGAGATGCGGGCTGTCCACGTGATGCTGAACGAAGCTCCCGGCCAGGCTCAACACCGACTGTCGCTCGGCGACCTTTTGCCGCGCCAGCGCGCGTTCGCGCGCGCTGGCCAGGCGGTTGACGGTTGCCGGCGGCAGCTCGTGCAGCCCTCCGTTGAGGTATTGCCTCAGCTTGTACGCAAAATGTAGTTCATTCATAGGGTGATTCCTCTTGCTTTGAGTGCTGCCGCCAGCGTATGGTTGGCCCTTGAGCAATGCGTCTTGACGCTGCCCTCCGAGCAGCCCATGGCCGACGCCGTCTCGGCAACATCCATATCTTCCCAGTAACGCAGCAGGAAGGCTTCGCGTTGACGTGCCGGCAGCAATTCGATCTCTTTCTCTATTATCGCAAGGATTTGTGCTTGCTGGAGCTGCCCGTCCGGTGTCTGCGGGCTGTGTGACCCCGCTTCGCCGGCGATGGTTTCGAGTGGGTCGTGCTCCTCGTCGTCGTTCGGAGAAAGGGATGACAGCAGGGTGGTCCACAGCGAGCGCACCTTGCTGCGTCGATAGTAGTCACGAATCGTGTTCTGCAGGATGCGATGGAAAAGCATCGGCAGTTCCGTCGGTGGGCGGTCGCCGTACTTCTCGGCGAGCTTCATCATCGCATCCTGCACGATGTCGAGTGCGGACTCTTCGTTGCGCACGGCGAACATCGCCTGTTTGAAGGCGCGGCGCTCAATCTCGATAAGAAAATCCGACAGTTCGCGTTGGCTGGCCAGAGCGAGGTTCCTTGCTGTTTTCGGGATGGAAACTGTTGACCGAGACGCCGATTCTTGTGAATGCCTTGACCAATCGAAGTATAGGCGCTAACGTTGCAGAATTTTTTCGAGCAAATTGCTTGCTGGGGCTACGGCGATGACCATGATGACCGGTGCAGAGATTGTAATCAGGTGCCTGCAGGAAGAAAAGGTCGAATACGTATTCGGCTACCCCGGCGGGGCGGTTCTCCATATCTATGACGCTCTGTTCAAACAGGATCAGATCAAGCACGTTCTGGTGCGCCATGAACAGGCGGCAGTGCACGCCGCCGACGGCCTGGCCCGTTCGACGCACAAAGTCGGCGTCGCGCTGGTAACCTCGGGCCCTGGGGCGACCAACGCGGTGACCGGCATCGCGACGGCTTACATGGATTCGATTCCGGTCGTGGTCATCTCGGGACAGGTGCCGAACGAGTACATCGGGCAGGACGCCTTCCAGGAATGCGATACCGTCGGCATCACGCGGCCCTGCGTCAAGCACAACTTCCTGGTCAATGACGTACGCAACCTAGCGCTGACGATTAAAAAGGCCTTCTATATCGCCAACAGCGGCCGTCCCGGCCCGGTGGTGATCGACATTCCAAAAGATGTCACAGCGGCCAAGTGCCGCTTCGAGTATCCGGAAACCGTCCAGATGCGCTCCTACAACCCGGTCGTCAAGGGACATCTCGGGCAGATCAAAAAGGCCGTCCACCTGCTCCTCGAAGCCAAGCGACCGATGATTTACAGCGGCGGCGGCGTTATCCTGTCGAATGGCTCCGAACAGTTGACCCGGCTCACCCGCCGTCTCGGCTTTCCGATCACCAACACCCTGATGGGGCTGGGCGCTTATCCGGCGACCGATCGGCAGTTCCTCGGCATGCCGGGCATGCACGGCACGGTCGAGGCCAACCTGGCAATGCAGCACTGCGATGTGCTGCTCGCCATCGGTGCCCGCTTCGACGACCGGGTGATCGGCAATCCGCTGAATTTTGCCTCGCTGCCCCGCCGGATCATCCATGTCGATATCGATCCGTCGTCGATCTCCAAACGTGTTCAGGTCGACGTGCCGATCGTCGGTAACGTTCCTGATGTCCTCGACGAGATGCTCAAGCTGCTGGACGCCGGCAATGCGGTTCCGGAGGCGGCAGCGCTTGCCGACTGGTGGCGACAGATCGAGGAGTGGCGGGCCAAGGAGTGCATGAAGTACCGGCGGCGGAAAAGCGTCATCATGCCGCAGTACGTGATGGAGAAGCTGTACGAGGTTACCGGCGGCAACGCGATCGTCACCTCCGACGTCGGCCAGCACCAGATGTGGGCGGCGCAATACTACAAGTTCGACCAGCCGCGCCGCTGGCTCAACTCGGGCGGTCTGGGGACCATGGGTGTCGGCCTCCCTTATGCCATGGGTGCGGCGCTGGCGCACCCGGAGATGACGGTCGTCTGTGTCACCGGGGAAGGTTCGATCCAGATGTGCATCCAGGAACTTTCCACGGCCAAGCAGTTCCGTTTGCCGATCAAGATCATCAATCTCAACAACCGCTACCTCGGCATGGTCAGGCAGTGGCAGGAGATGTTTTACGGCAGTCGCTACTCGGAGTCGTACATGGACTCGCTACCCGACTTCGTCAAACTGGCCGAGGCCTACGGCCATGTCGGCATCCGCGTCGAACGGCCGGAAGACGTCGACGCGGCCTTGAAGAAGGCGTTCATCGACCATAAGGACGACCTCGTATTCATGGATTTCATCACCGATCAGAAGGCCAACGTCTTTCCGATGGTGGCTGCCGGCAAGGGACTGGCGGACATGATCCTGACTGAAGATCTGTAGGGGAAAGGCAAGATGCGACACATCATCTCAATCCTGCTGGAGAACGAAGCCGGGGCGCTGTCGCGCGTGGCGGGTCTTTTTTCGGCACGGGCCTACAACATCGAGACTCTGACCGTGGCGCCGACCGAGGACGTTTCGCTGTCACGGCTGACCATCGTCACTTCGGGAACCGACGCGGTAATCGAGCAGATCACCAAGCAATTGAACAAGCTGATCGACGTCATCAAGGTCGTCGATCTCTCCGAGGCGGCCCATATCGAGCGCGAACTGATGCTGATCAAGGTACGCGCCATCGGCAAGGACCGTGAGGAGGTCAAGCGTCTGGCCGACATTTTCCGCGGCCACATCGTCGATGTCACCGAATCGACTTATGTCATCGAGCTTGCCGCGAGCGGGGCAAAACTCGATTCCTTCATTCAGGCCATCGACCCCGGACTGATTCTCGAAACGGTTCGCACTGGCGTCTGCGGCATCGGTCGTGGCGAGCGCATTCTAAAAGTCTAGTCAGACGCAACAGCAAGAGAGGAAAATAGTGCATGAAAGTTTATTACGACAAGGACGCCGATCTGTCCCTGATCAAGGGCAAGAAAGTCACTATCGTCGGTTACGGCTCGCAGGGGCATGCGCACGCACAGAATCTGAGCGATTCTGGAGTCAGCGTAACGGTCGGTTTACGCAAGGGAGGTGCCTCGTGGGGCAAGGCGGAGAATGCCGGCCTGCAGGTGGCCGAGGTGGCCAGTGCGGTGAGGGATGCCGACGTAGTAATGATGCTGTTGCCGGATGAAAGCATCCCGCAGGTCTATAACATCGATGTCGCGCCGAACATGAAGAAGGGCGCGGCACTGGCGTTTGCCCATGGTTTCAACATCCATTACAACCAGGTCGTGCCGCGCGACGACCTCGACGTAATCATGGTGGCACCTAAGGGTCCGGGTCACACGGTACGTTCCGAGTACCTAAAAGGGGGCGGGGTGCCGTCGCTGATCGCCGTTCACCAGGACCGTTCGGGCAAGGCGCGCGACCTTGCCTTGTCCTATGCCGCGGCCAATGGCGGGACTAAAGGTGGCGTGATCGAAACCAATTTTCGTGAAGAGACCGAAACCGACCTGTTTGGCGAGCAGGCGGTGCTCTGCGGTGGCGCCGTCGAACTGGTCAAGATGGGCTTCGAGACCCTGGTCGAGGCCGGCTATGCTCCGGAAATGGCGTATTTCGAGTGCCTGCACGAACTGAAGCTGATTGTCGACCTGATGTACGAGGGTGGTATCGCCAACATGAACTACTCGATTTCCAACAACGCCGAGTATGGCGAGTATGTGACCGGCCCCGAGGTGATCAATGAACAGTCGCGTGCCGCGATGCGCGCTGCACTGAAGCGGATTCAGAACGGTGACTACGCGAAGATGTTCATCCTCGAAGGGCGAACCAACTATCCTGCGATGACCGCACGGCGTCGCCTCATTGCCCAGCACGAGGTGGAGACCGTTGGCGCCAAGCTGCGCGACATGATGCCCTGGATCAGGAAGAACCGGCTCGTCGATCAGAGCAAGAACTGATCGCTCCCGTGGTGGTTTGCGGGGAGAACGGATGGTCGTTCTTTCCCCGCCCGGTCCCGATTCCCGTCGAGAGCGCAATGCCCGAAATCAAGCCTCGCAAGACCCTGTTCAATCCCGAATTGAGGCGCCGGGGAATCTATGTGCTGCCCAATTTGTTCACCACCGCAGCGCTGTTCTGCGGCTTTTTCGCCATCGTCAAGGCGATGATGGGCAACTTTGAACAGGCGGCGGTGGCAATTTTCATCGCCATGGTCCTCGATGGCCTCGATGGACGGGTGGCGCGCATGACGCGGACGCAGAGTGCTTTCGGCGCGGAATACGATTCGTTGTCCGACATGGTCTCGTTTGGCGTCGCCCCGGCGCTGGTGATCTATGCCTGGGCGCTCAAGGACATGGGGCGGCTAGGCTGGATCGCAGCGTTTATCTACTGCGCCGGCGCAGCCTTGCGCTTGGCGCGTTTCAACACGACGCTGGAAGTAATGGACCGGCGTTATTTTCAGGGTTTGCCGAGTCCGGCAGCGGCGGCGCTGGTGGCCGGATTCCTGTGGGTGATGATCGACAAGAATGTGGTCGCCGACGACGTGCGCTGGCTGGCCTGCGGCTTGGTGATCTTTGCCGGCATCTCGATGGTGAGCAATATTCGTTTCTACAGTTTCAAGGATGTCAACCTGCGACGCAGCGTACCTTTCATCTCGGTCGTTGCCATTGCCTTGGCATTTGCCGTAGTCTCCTACGACACGCCGCTTGCCTTGTTCGGCCTTTTTGTCGCCTACGCTTTCTCGGGATACGTTCTGGCGCTGACACGGGTGATCAGATCGAGGTCAGCTCCACCGCCAGCCGCTTAAGCAAGGCCCGGCGGTCCCGTGACCGCCAGCCGTTCGCGTCGCTGCTCAGCGATGACGGCCGTCTTTGCCGTGTAGATATTCGTTCAGATCCGGAGTCGGGACATGAAAGATCACCTGGTAATTTTCGATACAACCTTGCGCGACGGGGAGCAGAGCCCCGGCGCTTCGATGACCAAGGAAGAGAAGCTGCGTGTCGCGCGACAACTCGAGCGGATGCGGGTCGACGTGATCGAGGCCGGCTTTGCCGCGGCTTCGCCCGGCGATTTCGACGCGATCCGCTCGATTGCCAGGATCATCAAGGGCTCGACGGTCTGTTCCCTGGCGCGCTCCAACGAAAATGACATTCGTCGGGCCGGCGAAGCGATCACGCCCGCCGCTCGCGGGCGGATTCATACTTTCATCGCCACCAGTCCGATCCACATGGAAAAAAAGCTGCGCATGACGCCCGATCAGGTCGTCGAAGCCGCCGTTCGTGCGGTGCACTGGGCACGCGAATACACCGATGACGTCGAGTTTTCAGCCGAGGACGCCGTGCGTTCGGAGGTCGATTTTCTGTGCCGGGTCTTTGCGGCAGCGATCGAGGCAGGGGCGACGACGATCAACGTTCCCGATACGGTCGGCTACAGCGTTCCCTCGGTATGGGGCGACCTCATCCGCATTCTGATCGAGCGCGTTCCGGGTGCCGACCGGGTCGTGTGGTCGACCCATTGTCACAATGACTTGGGAATGGCGGTTGCCAATTCGCTGTCAGCCGTCCTGGCTGGCGCACGGCAGGTCGAATGCACGATCAACGGACTCGGCGAACGCGCCGGCAATGCCTCTCTGGAAGAGGTCGTGATGGCGGTACGCACGCGTGGCGACATTTTTCCGGTGCAGACCGGCATCGATACGACGCAGATCGTTCCGGCATCCAAGCTGGTGTCACAGATTACCGGTTACCCGGTACAGCCCAACAAGGCCGTCGTCGGCGCCAACGCCTTTGCGCACGAATCGGGGATTCACCAGGACGGGGTGCTCAAGCACCGCGAAACCTACGAGATCATGCGTGCCGAAGATGTTGGCTGGGCACAGAACAAGCTGGTGCTCGGCAAGCACTCGGGACGCAATGCCTTCAAGTCTCGCCTGTCGGCGTTGGGCGTCGTACTCGAGAGCGAGGAGGCCTTGAACGCCGCGTTTGCCCGCTTCAAGGAACTGGCCGATAAGAAGCACGAGATTTTTGACGAAGATCTTCAGGCGCTGGTTTCCGACGAAGAAGTGGCGCCGGCCGGCGAATACTACAAGCTGGTCTATTCGCGTGTCTGCTCGGAAACCGGCGAAACACCCGCTGCCGACGTAACCCTGATGGTCGACGGCACGGAACGAAAAGCGTCAGGAATGGGCAGTGGCCCGGTCGATGCGACGTTCACGGCGATCGAATCGATCGTCGCCAGTGGCGCCCAATTGCTGCTCTATTCGGTCAACGCCATTACTACCGGCACCGACGCGCAAGGCGAGGTGACCGTGCGGCTGGCCAAAGGAGGACGCATCGTCAATGGCAACGGCGCCGACACCGACATCGTGATCGCCTCGGCCAAGGCCTATCTGAATGCCTTGAACAAACTGCAGTTTCCTGATCGGGTCGATCCGCAGGGCGATGTCTGAACTCACCCTCCCGCTGGTGCGCGAGTGAGCCTGACGTAGCCGACGCTGGCGGCAAAGAAGATTAGTGAGAGGGCGGTTTCAGCGATCGCCAGCGTCTGGCCCAAGCCCGTTTCGGTGGTCGCGCGGACGATGCCCTCGGTGAAATAGAGCAGGATCAGCAGGCAGGCCCACTGATACGAATAACGCCGGCCATGCAGGATTCCGAACAGTGGTGCCAGCAGAGGCAGGCATTTCAAGGCCAGCCAGGAGCCGCCGCTTTGCACCGGCGCTAGGCGAAGCTCCCAAGCAAGACAGAGAAAGATCAACGCGATCAGACTGCTGCAAGCCGCCAGGTAGACGTTGCGCAGCATCAGCTAGCGAGCTTGCGGGCAATGGTCACGAGCCGGCGCCCTTGCGCAAAAGCCAGCTGGCGTTCTTCGTCGCTCAGCGTCGGGTCGCCACTGACTCCGGCCAAATGGCTGGCGCCATAGGGAGTGCCGCCGCTGCGTGTGCGTGAGAGGGCGGTTTCGGCATACGGCAGGCCGACCAGCAGCATGCCGTGGTGCAGCAGTGGCAGCATCATCGACAGCAAGGTGCTTTCCTGGCCGCCATGGGCGCTGGCCGTCGAGGTGAACACGCAAGCCGGCTTCCCGGCCAAGGTACCGGCCGACCATTGGCTGGCGGTGCTGTCCCAGAAGTACTTCATTGCCGCCGCCATGTTGCCGAAGCGAGTCGGGCTGCCGAGCGCCAGTCCAATGCAGTCCGTCAAGTCGGCTGCCTCGACGTATGGTGCCCCGCTGTCGGGGACGTCTGGCGCGCTTGCTGTGCAAACCGAAGAGACTTTCGGCACGGTCCGCAGACGAGCGTGGACCTCGCCCGTGGATTCGATGCCGCGAGCGATCTGCTGCGCTAGCGCCCGCACCGAACCCCGATGGCTGTAGTAAAGAACGAGTATTTCCGCCATCGCGCTATTATAACCACCTCGCCGTTTCCTCTTGTCCCTGTTGCATGCGGCACCGTCCTTTCCCGACACCGTCCTGGCTGTCGCGCTTCCGTCTGATCGGCGCCGTCCTTTGTCTGCTCGTGCTTTCGGCGGGCCAGAGCCAGGCTGTGGCGGCGGCCCCGGAGAGGCCGCGGCTCGAGATCGAGGCTTTTCTCAAGGAAGGCTGTCCGCATTGCACGGCGGCCAAGGCATTTCTCGCCGATTTGGCAGTCGAACGCCCTGACCTGCGCATCAGCCTGCGCGATATCCGTCGCGATCCTGACGCGCTGGCCCGCCTGAACGAGCTTTCGCGCCAAGCCGGTGTCGCGCCGGCTGGCGTGCCGACGATCCGTATCGGTGCCGAACTCGTGATCGGTTTCGACACGCCGGCAACAACCGGTGAGCAAGTCCGCGCCCTGCTCGACCGGGATGTGGCCGCAGCGGCGAACGCCGCCATTTGCGACGTTGCCGCGGCAAGCGATTGTCAGAGTGCGGACGAAAGCCCTGTCGAGCTTTCCGTGGGCGGCCGGCGGATCGGCGTCGATGAAATCGGGTTGCCTTTGTTCACGGTCGTCATCGGCTTGCTCGACGGCTTCAATCCCTGTTCGCTCTGGGTGCTGATCCTGATGGTTTCGATGCTGGCGACCCTGGGTGATCGACGCCGCATGCTGGCGATTGCCGGCACTTTCGTCGCCGTCGAGGGGGTTGCCTACTTCGCTTTCATGGCCGCCTGGCTCAACCTGTTCGTCCTGGTCGGGCTGTCGCGTCTTTCCGAGATCGTGATCGGATTGCTCGCCATCTTCGCTGGCACCATCAACCTGAAGGATTTCGTGGCCTTCGGGCGTGGCGTCACGCTCTCCATTCCGGACATCGCCAAGCCGGGCATCTATGCTCGACTACGGGCGATTCTACGTACCGATCGTCTTTGGCCGGCGGTCGCCGGGGCAGCCGTCCTGGCGTTGCTGGTGCAGGTCGTCGAACTGCTCTGCACTTCGGGTTTCCCGGCGCTCTATACTCGCCTGCTCACCATGCGCCGGCTCGACAACGAGAGCTACTACGCATATCTGCTGCTCTACAACCTGATGTACATGCTCGACGACCTGGTGATTCTCGCCATCGGCGTCGCTACGCTGAGCCAGCGCCGCCTGCAGGAAAAGGAGGGCCGGCTCCTCAAACTGCTCGCCGGGCTGGTCATGTTCGGGCTGGGCGTCTATCTGCTCGTCCCGGCGGCAAGCACCTAGCCACACACCGCGGACGGCGATTCGCCAAAGGTTTCAGCCTCCGCTGCACGGCGTTCACGGCTGGCCTGGCCGCTCCGCAAGGCGGGCGGTACCGCTGTCAGCCAGCAAGCGACGGCCGGGGCAAGCACGGGAAGCGCCGCCGGAACAGCATCTCCGGTGATGTGCCGGGTTGGCGCCGTGGCAGACCGAGAAGAGGGCGCGGCGAAGCCGGGAGGCAACGATGCTATACTTTTTCCCTCCCGCCCTACCCAGTGAACCCAGAAACGCCATGTCCACGCTTATTTGCGGCTCGATCGCCTTCGACAACATCATGGTTTTCCATGATCGCTTCAAGAATCATATTCTCCCGCAGCAGATCCACATTCTCAACGTGGCTTTTCTGGTCCCCGAGATGCGCCGCGAATTTGGCGGCTGTGCGGGCAACATCGCCTACAACCTGAAGTTGCTGGGCGGCGAACCGACGATCATGGCGACCGTCGGCGACGATGCCGACTCGTACTTGGTACGCCTCGACGATTTGGGCCTGTCGCGCGCGCATGTACGGCGGATCGCCGGCAGCTTTACCGCGCAGGCCTTCATCACCACGGATCTCGACGACAACCAGATCACCGCCTTCCATCCGGGAGCGATGACTTTTTCGCATCTCAATCGGGTTGCCGACGTGCCGGAAGCCACTCTCGGCATCGTCGCTCCGGATGGGCGCGCCGGCATGCTGCAGCACGCTCACGACCTGGCGGCAGCGCGCATTCCTTTCGTGTTCGATCCTGGTCAGGGCTTGCCGATGTTCTCGGGCGACGAACTGATGACCTTCATACGGCTGGCCAACTACGCCTGCTTCAACGACTATGAAGCCAGATTGCTGTGCGACCGGACCGGCCGTTCACTGGAGCAGCTCGCCGGCGAGGTGGAAGCCTTGATCGTCACACGCGGTGGCGAGGGCTCGCACATTCACGCCGACGGACGTCGCTACGAGATTCCCTGCGTCGAGGCTGACTCCGTGGTCGATCCAACCGGCTGTGGCGACGCCTACCGTTCGGGGCTTCTCTATGGTCTGGCGGCTGGCTGGGAATGGGAAAAAACGGGCCGCTTGGCGGCCGTCATGGGCGCCATCAAGGTCGCCCATCGTGGTGGGCAGAACCACCGTCCAAGCCGTGACGACATCGCGGCGTGTTTTGCTCGGACCTTCGGCAGCACACTCTGGTAAAGGAGCGAACCATGAAACTACCCTTGGTTGTCGCACTCGTTCTATCGGGCAGCGTACTCGTCGGCTGCGCCGACAGCCGGTCGGGGAGCGTCTATTCACGCGACCAGGCGCGTCAGGAACTGCTTGTTCGGCAGGGAATTGTCGAGAGCGTGCGCGAGGTCGCCCTGGAAGGCAGCAAGTCGGGTACCGGCATTGTCGCCGGGGCGGCCGTCGGCGGTGTGGCGGGAAGCAACATCGGCGGCGGCAAGGGGCAAATCGTCGGCGCGATTCTTGGCGCCGTCGCCGGCGGCCTCGCTGGCGCGGCTATCGAGGAGGGAGCGACGAGGAAGATCGGTCTCGAGATCACCGTCCGCCTGGAGAGCGGCCAGCTCGTTGCGGTCGTTCAGGAGGGCGATGAACGCTTCCTGCCCGGAGAGAGGGTCCGCCTGCTGTCCGGTCGGGGCGACACCCGCGTCACGCATTAGGCGGCGCGCGGCGAATCGTTGACTTAGCCGGCGCCGCCTTGCATTCGTTGGCCAGCGGCCGTCCACTGTTGACGTCCATGAGGACGCTCTTCCAGGGCAGGTCGACCCACAACAGGCCATTCTGCCGGTCTTCGTAGCGCGGAAGGCCGGAAGAAGAGTCGTGGCGTTGCAGGGTGTGACGATTTCCCTGCCAGCTCAGCTCGATCAGGTTCGCGTTTCGCGTATCGCGCTGGACTTCGATTTTCTGGCCCGCCTCGCAAAGGTAAACACCGCTGGCCAAGCGGAATCTGAGCTGCTGTTGCTCGCGGCGGGCCTTGCCGCCCGCGTCGGCGCGTGCGCTGGTTTCTATCGCCGCTTCCTGCGTTGCGCAGGCGGTAAGCAGCGCAGCCATGCTTGCCGTGGCGGTGGCCCTGACCAGGTGTTCGAAAGTCATAGGTTTTGCTCTCCGAAGCTTAGCTGGTAGGCCGCACTGACGATCCGAGCCGCGCGCCACACCCGGTGATGGGCGTGGCGCTCGCGACCACGGTGGCGTGGTGGTGATCACCATGCCGTCGGCAGCGTGGCATTTGGCCGGGAGCGGGTGCCGGAACACGAACGAATCCGCTGGCCGCTCACGCCGGACAGCCGTGTTCGCTACATGCTGCGGCGATACTGGCCGCCGACTTCATACAGTGCGCTGGTGATCTGCCCCAGCGAACAGACGCGGACGGCGTCGATAAGCACGGCGAAGACATTGCCGTTCTCGATGACCGTCTGTCTCAAGCGCTCGATCATTGCTCCGGAAGCCCCCGCATTGCGCCCCTGGAAGTCACGCAAGCGATTGATCTGCGACTGTTTTTCCTCTTCGGTCGAGCGCGCGAGTTCGATTTCGATCTGGGCGTCGCCCTGCGGGTTGCGGAAGGTGTTGACGCCCACGATCGGGAACGATCCGTCGTGCTTCTTGTGCTCATAGTAGAGCGACTCTTCCTGGATCTTGCCGCGCTGATAGCCGGTTTCCATCGCGCCGAGAACGCCGCCGCGCGACGCAATCGCTTCGAACTCCTTCAGCACGGCTTCTTCCACAAGGTCGGTCAACTCGTCGATGATGAAGGATCCCTGATTCGGGTTCTCGTTCATCGCCAGGCCCCACTCGCGGTTGATGATCAGCTGTATGGCCATCGCCCGGCGAACGGATTCCTCGGTCGGTGTCGTGATTGCTTCGTCGTAGGCGTTGGTATGCAGCGAGTTGCAGTTGTCGTAAATGGCGATCAGCGCCTGCAGCGTCGTCCGGATATCGTTGAACGCCATTTCCTGCGCGTGTAGCGAACGGCCGGACGTCTGGATGTGGTACTTCAGTTTCTGGCTGCGCTCGCTGCCGCCGTACTTGTTCTTCATCGCGACCGCCCAGATGCGGCGCGCCACACGGCCGATCACCGAATACTCCGGGTCCATGCCGTTGCTGAAGAAGAACGACAGGTTGGGTGCGAAGTCGTCGATGTGCATGCCACGCGCCAGATAGGCCTCGACATAAGTAAAGCCGTTGGCCAGCGTGAAAGCCAGTTGTGAAATCGGATTGGCGCCGGCCTCGGCGATGTGATAGCCGGATATCGACACCGAGTAGAAGTTGCCGATATGGTTATGGACGAAGAACTCCTGGATATCGCCCATCATCTTGAGCGCGAACTCGGTCGAAAAGATGCAGGTGTTTTGCCCCTGATCTTCCTTCAGGATGTCCGCCTGGACCGTGCCGCGAACGTTGGCCAGCACCCAGCTGCGGATTTTCTGGATCTCGTCTTCGGTTGGCTCACGGCCGTTGTCGCTGCGGAATTTCTCGACCTGCTGATCGATCGCGGTGTTGAAAAACATCGACAGAATGATCGGTGCCGGACCGTTGATCGTCAGCGATACCGAAGTGGTCGGCGCGCAGAGCTCGAAGCCGTCGAACAGGACCTTCATGTCGTCGAGCGTCGCGATCGAGACGCCCGAATTGCCGACTTTGCCGTAGATATCCGGTCGGGGGTCGGGATCGCAACCATAAAGCGTGACCGAATCGAAAGCGGTCGACAGCCGCTTGGCCGGCATGCCCTCGGAAACCTTCTTGAAGCGCCGGTTGGTGCGGAAAGCATCGCCTTCGCCAGCGAACATGCGCGTCGGATCTTCGTTCTCGCGCTTGAACGCAAAGACGCCGGCGGTGAAAGGGAACGAACCCGGGACGTTCTCCTTCATCAGGAAGCGTAGTACCTCGCCGTCATCCTTGTAGTTCGGCAGCGCGACCTTGCGAATGCGCGATCCGGACAGCGACGTGTTGGTCAGCCGGGTACGAATTTCCTTGTCGCGGATCTTCACCACGTACTCGTCCTGCGCGTAAAGCTCGACGGTCTTGGGCCACATGTCGAGCAGCTTCTTCGCCCGTGGGTCGAGCTGTCCTTCCTTCCAGGTGATCAATTCGTCGAAATCACCGGCCGGCTTGCCGCAACCGACGAACAGTTGTTTGGCAGTGCGCAGCGACTGCCGCTGGCGCGCGACTTCTGCCTGTTCGGCGGTGTGGCTGTGGTAGCGGCGCACCGCCTCGGCAATCTCGGCCAGGTAGCGTACGCGCGGCGCCGGAACGATCGCGCGCTGGTTCGACGACTGCTTGACCGTCACCAGGGGCAGCTTGCCCTTCTTGAGCTTCAATCCGAGGCCGTGCAACTTCGGCGCAATCGCCTGATAGAGCGCGGTCACGCCGTCGTCGTTGAAACGCGCCGCCATGGTACCGAAGACGGGCATTTCGTCGGGGCTCTGGCCGAAAGCCTCGTGGTTGCGCTGATACTGCTTGCGGACGTCGCGCAAGGCATCTTCCGCCCCTTTGCGGTCGAACTTGTTGATGGCGATGAAATCGGCGAAATCGAGCATGTCGATCTTCTCGAGCTGCGACGCAGCGCCGAACTCGGGCGTCATCACGTACAGCGAAACATCGACCAGCGGCACGATTGCCGCATTGCCCTGGCCGATTCCCGAGGTTTCGACGATGACGAAATCAAAACCGGCCAGTTTGCAGGCGGCGATCACTTCGGGCAAGGCCGCCGACAGTTCGGATCCCGTTTCCCGTGTCGCCAGCGAGCGCATATAGATGTTCGTGTGCTCGATGGCGTTCATGCGGATGCGGTCGCCGAGCAGCGCGCCTCCAGTACGTTTGCGTGACGGATCGATCGAAATGATCGCCAGCTTGATGGCGTCGCCTTGGTCGAGCCGGAAGCGGCGCACCAGTTCGTCGGTCAGGGACGATTTGCCGGCGCCGCCCGTACCGGTGATGCCCAGCGTCGGAACCTTGAGTCCGGCAGCCGCGTGGACGATTCTTTTGCGCAGCGCTTCAGGGTAGTGACCGTTTTCGAGCGAAGTGATGATGCGTGCCAGTTGGCGCCGATCACCGCTCTTCAGCGCCGCCAGAACGGCTTCGGGGTCCTGCGGGGCAAGCGCTGACAAGTCGACGTCGGCTTTTGCCACCACTTCGTTGATCATCCCCTGCAGGCCGAGGGACTGGCCATCCTGCGGCGAGTAGATGCGCGCCACTCCATACGCATGCAACTCGTCGATCTCGCTCGGCACGATGACCCCGCCGCCTCCGCCAAAGACCTTGATGTTCTCGCCGCCACCCGCTCGCAGCAGGTCGATCATGTACTTGAAAAACTCGACGTGACCGCCTTGGTAGGACGTAATGGCGATGCCCTGCACATCTTCCTGCAGGGCGGCATTGACGATCTCCTGCACGGAACGATTGTGGCCGAGGTGAATGACTTCGGCGCCGGTGGATTGGAGGATGCGACGCATGATGTTGATCGACGCATCATGCCCGTCAAACAGCGAAGCCGCGGTGACGAAGCGCACCTTGTGCTTGGGTTTGTAGGGCAGAAGCTTCTTGGCGATGGATAGGTCGGTCATGACGGTCACGCTCCTCAGAAATCAGAAGGGTCTTGTTACCAGAAACTGCTCAAGGACGCCCATGGTAGAAAGTTGACGACAATAAAGCCACTACCCAATACGCCGCCCACGATGTAAATATTGCCAACTTGGAATATGCTGTCAATACACGGTCTTGCGAGAAAACGCTTGCCCTACCCTGAGAAGACCGCCAACAGGAGCGCCGAACCGGCGCCGTCGAGCGTCGCCAGTCCCGCACCGGCGAGGGCCACGGTGGCCATCGCCTTCGTGCAGGGGATGCTGGCCGGTCTGCAAAATTCCGGGCGCGATGGTTCGCGCCTGCTGGAACAGGCCCACATCCCTCCGGCGATCCTGAGCGACCCGACGGCGCGGATTCCAGTCGACCGCTACGCCGAACTGTACAACCTGATCAACCAGGAACTCGACGACGAAGGCTTCGGCCTGTTTTCGGTGCCGCTACGCACCGGCACGTTCGAGTTCCTGTGTCGCGCCATCATCACCGCACCGACGCTGGCCGATGCCATCGAGCGCAGTATTCGCTTTCTGCGCCTGGTTCTTCCTGATCTTGCCGTCCGCCTCGCGAGCACGCGCGAGCAGGCGCACCTGTGTATCGTCGAAACTCGCCGCCTGACGATCGGCCGGGTTTTCGCCTTCGAATGGCTTCTTCGCTTGCTGCATGGCGTCTTTTCCTGGCTTGTCGGGCGCGGCATCGTTCTCGATTCGGTGGCCTTTCCCTATTCCCGCCCCGAACACGCCGACGATTATTCCCTGATCTACACGGCCCGGTCGACCTTCGATGCCGACACGCTGACGGCGGCCTTTGCCGCGCATCTGCTCGAGCTGCCGATCCGGCGTGACGAAACCGCCTTGCAAACCTTTCTCGACGGCGCGCCGGGCCGACTGACGACCTTGTACCGGCGCGACCGCGAAATCGTACAGCGCGTGCGCAACGCACTGCGCAGCGCACTGCCGGTTTCGCTCTCGCTGTCCGAAGTCGCACACGCCCTGCATTTCTCGCCACGCACCTTGCATCGCCGTCTGGAAGACGAGGGATCGAGCTTCCAGACGATCAAGGACGCGTTGCGACGCGATGTGGCGACCAGCAGTCTGGCGAAAACCCGACAGGCCGTGGCGGAGGTTGCCGCCGAACTCGGCTTCGCCGACACCGCCGCCTTCTATCGGGCCTTCGTGCGGTGGACGGGAATGGCGCCGGCGCATTACCGACGGCGACTGCAGGCGGGCGGCGGCGCTTCGCGTGCCGGCGGCAACGCGACAGATTAGAACCGCGCGGGGCCATGCCGCGCGCGATGTCGCGCGACCCGCGGTCAACGATCGGTCATGAAGCGCGTCGCGTTTTCCAGGTCGGCGTGGATGCTGCCGCTGTACAAGGCGTTGACGAACTTGCGCCAGATCAGGTCGGGTTCGCCGAGGCGGAAACCGTAGACTCCTTCGCCCGAGTCCCGCGAGGCCGAAACCTGGATGCGCGACACTTCTGCCGGTCCCAGTTGAATCATCGCTTCGCCCCAGACGTTGATCGGAATGGCAGAGAGCGCGTGCGCCTTGAAGCCGTAACGCGAAAGCTGAAAGATTTCCAGATTGACCTTGCTTTCGATGCCGTCGGGCGCGACGAGCGACAGTTTCGCCGGGCAGCGCACCGAAAAACGCTGGTGCCGCCGTCGCGCCGTGCCATCCTGGCTACCCTCGGAGAGCGCCGGCAGAACGGCCTGATAGGCCGGCAAGTCGTAGATCGTGTGCATCAGACATTTCTTGCGGTCGCTGAGCTGTTGGAATACCTTGGTCCGGACGTTGAAGAAGTAGTCGAGCAGTTCCGGAGTCAGTACCGGATCGTTGGTGGTATAGAAGCGTCGTTGCGGCAGTTTGATGTTGGGCAGCTTGACCGAGGTGAAGAAAGCGTAAAGATTCCGCTTCGGTGGTTTCGATCCATAGTGCCGGCGAAAGATCTCCGGCGCCGAGCCAAGATCGAGAGTGGCGCCGACCGCTGGCGCGCCGTTGACGAAGTCGTAGTTTTCGACGACGTTCTGCGTCAGACGTTCGAAGAACAGCAGCGATTCGTACATCTCGATGTGCTTGGGGTTGACGGCGATAACGAGATGTCGTGTGTCGAAGAAGGTCGTGCAATACTCGTACATGAACTTCATCAACGGAAACAGGATGCTGCCGCCGGTCTTGCGGAACTTCTTGTGTACTGCCAAGGCCGACACTTCGGCGATGTTGCCCTTCTTCTCGCGGATAGCCGTCAGATCGAAGATGCGCTGCAGCGGAAATCCGAGCACACTCTCCCGGATCAGGGACAGCGTGCCGACCACCCGGCCATCATATTTTGCACACAGCGTCGTGGTCGTCGGCAGGGCATGATAAATGGTGACACGCATTCCCGAGGGGTCGGGTTTCATGAAGCCACTGTCGACGTAGGCGTCGTGCAGCAGGCTGAAGCACGCTTCGAGTTCCTCGCGCGTTTCGGCAATCTTGAGCACCAGCCGCTCACTCGGCGCCGGATCGCAATCGACGAAGTTGCGATAGACCGCGAAGCGTCGCTTCTGTGGGAGAACGTTGAACAGTTTCCGCAGCGTGCCGTGCAGCAGTTTTCGTACTGGCAAGACTAGTTTTCTGATCATCCCCATCCCCTCGGCAACGGCGATCGTCCGCAATGCGCACTGCCCCGACGCCGACAAGAATCAGCCGCCGCAAGCCCGAAAACGCTGGGGCTTCCGACGCTTATACTTTACCCAAATCTCGGTCAAAGAGGCACAATCCGGGAACCGTGCTCACGAGATCCTCAGCATGCATCTTATCAAAAGCCGCGCCGACGCCGCCGATTGTTTGGCTAAGCCGACGGCATCGCCAGTCCCGATCGCCTAAAGGTATGTTGAGTCGTTTGCTCGCCACCGTGCTGTGGCTGCTGCACTTCCTGCCGCTGCCGGTCCTGGCGGGTATCGGTAACGGACTCGGGGCGGCTCTTTTCGCACTCGCCAGGCGACGCCGGCACATCGTGCTGGTGAATCTTCGCCTATGTTTCCCGGAGCTCGCCGAGCCTCAGCGCGAACGTTTGGCGAAAGCGCATTTCAAGGTGCTGAGCCGCAGCATGCTCGAACGCGGACTGCTGTGGTGGGCGGCTCCGGAGAGGCTGCAGCGGTTGACGCGGGTCGAGGGAGAAGAGCGGCTGCGCCTACTGCTCGACGCCGGACGTCCGGTGCTCATGCTGGCCCCGCATTTCGTCGGGCTCGATGTGGGCGGCGTGGCGATTGCCATGCGCCACGATAGCGCGAGCATCTACGCGGTACAGTCGGACCCGCTGTTCGACCGCCTGCTGTACCGTGGTCGCCGCCGCTTCGGCGACCAGCTGCTGCTGTCCCGCCAGGAAAGCGTGCGCGCCAGCGTCAAGGCAATGAAATCCGGGCGCCCGCTGTACTACTTGCCCGATATGGATCTCGGCAGTCGCGATTCGATCTTCGTTCCCTTCTTCGGCGTCCCGGCCGCCACCGTTCCCGGATTGTCGCGGCTGGCGCGGCTGGCTGGTGCCACCGTCGTCCCGGTGGTGACGCGCCTGCTGCCGGGCGGCGAAGGCTATGTGGTCACGATCGGCGAGCCATGGCAAGATTTTCCCACACACGATGTCGCGGCCGACACCCGGCGCATGAACGCCTGGATCGAAGCGGCCGTGCGCACGATGCCGGAGCAGTATTACTGGGTCCATCGCCGTTTCAAGACTCGCCCGGCTGGCGAGCCGCGTCCTTACTGAGGGCGCACCGGCCGGCCGCGGCCGCCTGTCGCCCGGACGACGAGTCGACGGCGCGCCAAGGCAGGTATACTTGAAACTTTCGGCGGTTCGCGGCCCTGCTGGGCGCGACGGGCCGATTCAATGGCTGGCCCTTTGAGAACCCGATCTTGGCTCTGACTCTACTCGGACTGTCCGGCGCGCTGACGCACGACCCCTCGGCGGCCCTCTATATCGACGGCAAACTCGTCGCGGCGGCGGAGGAAGAGCGCTTCGTTCGCGACAAGCACGCCAAGAACCGCATGCCCTACGAGGCCGCCAAGTTCTGCCTCGAGTTTGCCGGGATAAAACCGGCGCAGGTCGACGCGGTGGCCATCCCCTTTGCCCCGATCAGCCTCACCGAGCCAGCGCGCTGGCACTACGCGAGACGTTACTGGTACGCGCCGGACCGTTCGATAGACGCCATTCTGAGCGGTAACCGGCGTTTTTATCGCTACCGGAAGCGCATCGAGTGGTGCCTGCAACAGCTCGGCTTCGAGCTGAAGAAGACCGAAATCGTTCCCGTCGAGCACCACCTGGCGCATGCGGCGAGTGCCTACCACTGTGCCGGCTTCGGCGAAAAGACGGCGATTCTCGGTATCGACGGCAAGGGCGAATACGCCACGACGTTTTTCGGTTACGGCGAGAACGGCCGAATTCACAAGATCAAGGAGTTCTACGACCCCGACTCGCTGGGCGGGCTCTACGGCGCTTTGACCGAGTATCTGGGCTTCGAGATGCTCGACGGCGAATACAAGGTGATGGGCATGGCGCCCTACGGCGACCCTGCGCGCTACGACTTTTCGCGACTGGCGAAGTTCGACAAGGGCCAACTGACGGTCAACACGGACTACGCCAACGTGATCGGCTTTCGTCGCTACAAGGAGAACGGCAAGGGCTACTACTTTTCGCCGAAGCTGGTCGACTGGCTGGGTCCCCGACGCTCCGGAGACGTCGCCGACGATCCCTACATCCACTACGCAGCGAGCATGCAGAAGCTGTTCGAAGACCTGTCGCTGCAGATGCTCGAGCACTACCTGGGCGATATCCTGCGGGAAACGGGGCGTCTCGCCTTTTCGGGCGGTGGCGCGCTGAACGTCAAGCTCAACCAGAAGATCATCGCTCGTCCGGATGTGCGGCAGCTTTTCGTCCAGCCGGCTTCCGGCGACGCCGGAACGGCGGTCGGTGCCGCGGCCTACGTGTCGGTGCAACGCGGCGCGCCGGTGGAAAAAATGGAGCACGTCTATCTGGGCCCGGCGTACAGCAACGAAGATGTCGTCGCCGCCTGCGCCCGCCATGCGGCCCGGCCATCCTGGCAGCGCGTGGACGACGTGCCGCGGCGGGTCGCCAGGTTGCTTGCCGACGGTCACCCGGTCGCCTGGTTTCAGGGGCGAATGGAATTCGGCCCGCGTGCCCTGGGCGGTCGCTCGATCCTCGGCTGTCCCAGTGTCGCCGGCGTTGCCGACCGGATCAACGCGCAGATCAAGTTTCGCGAGCGTTGGCGCCCTTTTTGTCCAAGCATGCTCGACAGGGTCGGCCCGCAGATGCTCGGTAGCGACCATCCGGCGCCGTTCATGACCTTCACCTTCGCGGTCGCCGACGGCTGGCGGGAGCGCGTGCCCGAAGTGGTGCACGAAGACGGCAGCTCGCGCGCGCAGGTTCTCGAGCGGCGCTTCAATCCACGTTACTACGACCTGATGCTCGAACTCGAAAAGTTGACCGGCAACGGCGTCGTACTCAATACCTCGCTGAACCGTCGCGGCGAACCGATGATCTGTTCGCCCACGGACGCTCTCGACATGTTCTTCGGCTCGGATCTTCAGTACCTGGTCATGGAAGACATCGTCGTCGTCAAGAACGGGGCGGCTGGCGAGACCGGCGGCGTACCGACGGCGCCCGCCTGACTCTCCTCTCGCCTGGCCGGCGCTCAGCCGCGCGCGGGAGCTCGGCGGGCCGCCTGTTCGAGACGCTGTTTCTCGGCCAGAACCTTGTTGGCGTAAGCCGTTTCGGGGTCGTCCGCCGCGCCGCCGTAGTGCTGCAGGCCGGCGGTCAGACCGCCACGCCAGCGGATCGCTTCCTCGAGGACGTGTACGCCGACCTGGATATTGGTTACCGGGTCGAGAAACGGTTGCTCGCCCGCCCCTTGCGGTACCTTGTCCATGTGGTATCCGGGGATCACCTGCATCAGTCCCTTGGCACCAAAGGCGCTTTCCGCGAACGGGTTGAACCTCGACTCGATGCCGATGATGGCGATGATCAGCAAGGGATCGACGCGTCGCTCGCGGCCCACCGCCTGCGCGGCTTCGAAGACCGGAACCAGCGCTTCGGGAGCCACCCGGTAGCGCCGTGAGACGTAATCGAGGGCGCGCAGCAGGCTTGGTGACAGCGCCTCGGGAACGGTTTTCACGGGTTCCGGCGCGACCACTTCGTTGATCGCAGGCGACTCGACGGGCAGCGCCGGCTCCGTTTCGGCGCCAGCGTTGCTGACGAAGGGTTTGAGCGTCGTCAGCAGAAGCATCAGCCCGACGACGATCATGCTGTGTTGAATAAAACTTAAAGTGGCGTCGATGCGACGCCCGGAAATACTGCTAAGCGAGATGGTTGCGGACATGCTCTCTCCTTCACTTTGGTCATCGCGCCAAAAACAACGGCACGACGATGGACGGTTACAGGCGGGTGCAAAGCCTCGAATACGCGGGAGAAACCTACCCTGAGGCCGGAACTCTGCGCGGTCTGGAAACCCGCGGGCAGAGCGGCGAGAGTGCAGCGGAATAGCCGGGATTGGCTCGGTTGCTGCACGAGAGATCGCACTCTATTGATTAATGGGCATTTCGTCAACCCGCATCAAGCTCGCGGCAGGCTGAGCAGCGCGCAGGCTAGCTTCGACAAACCGTCGAGCGCGTCGCGAAGCCGTTTTTTTCGGTTGCCTGTCGGATGCCATCGATATTATTCGGCGGGCTTTCCCTGGCTGGTCGAAGTCGACGGCCACAGCCCTCAAGGCTCCTTATAATGGCGCCATGCGGCCCGCGGGCCGGGCTCATCCTAGGATACAAGCATGGATTTCGTCTCTCTGCTGGCCAATCCCCAGGCTTGGCTGGCCTTCGCCACCCTGACGGCGCTCGAGCTGGTGTTGGGAATTGACAACATTATCTTCATTTCGATCCTGGTCGACCGCCTGCCCCCGGTGGCGCGTGAGAAAGCGAGAAAGCTCGGACTATTCCTGGCGATGTTCCTGCGCATCGCGTTGCTCCTGCTGCTGTCGGTCATCGTCGGCGCGACCGACCCGCTGTTCAGCGTCTTCGGGCAGGCCATCTCGCCGCGCGATCTCATCCTGATCGGCGGCGGCATCTTCCTGATCTGGAAGAGCACGCAGGAGATCCACCAGTTGCTCGAAGGTGAGGAAGGGCACGCTTCGACGGCGGTCAAAGCCACCTTCTCGGCTATCATCCTGCAGATCATCGTCATCGACATCGTCTTTTCGCTGGATTCGATCATCACCGCGGTGGGAATGGTCGACGAGGTGGCGGTGATGGTCGCTGCCGTCGTCACTTCAGTCGGCCTGATGATGCTCTTTGCGGCGGCCATCGGACGCTTCGTCTCGGCGCACCCGACGGTCAAGATGCTGGCTCTGTCCTTCCTCATGGTCGTCGGCGTGGCGCTCGTCGCCGAGGGCTTTGGCCACAAGGTACCGAAAGGCTACATCTACTTCGCGATGGCCTTCTCGGTCGCCGTCGAGATGCTGAATATCCGCCTGCGCCGAAAGGCGGTGGCGCCGGTGCATCTGCACGAGGCCTATACGCACGACGAAGCCACGCCAAAGGAATGACCGTGACTTTCGGCAAGATCATCGAACTCGGCGGCCAGCCGCTGACCGGCGGAGGCGGGCCGCTGATCTGCACCCCGCTGGTGGCGAGCGACGAGCCGTCGCTCTTGCGCGAACTGGACGCCGTCTGCGCCAAACGGCCCGACCTCGTCGAATGGCGGGTCGATTTCTTTTCCGGAATCGCCGATACGGCGCGCGTCCTTGCTCTGGCGCGCGCGATTCGCGAACGCGCCGGCAAGCGGCCGATCATTTTCACCCGCCGCTCGACGCGCGAGGGCGGGCAGCCGACCGGAATCACGGAAGAACAGGTCCTGTCGCTCTGCGAAGCCGTGTGCGCGACCGGCTGCGTCGATTTTCTCGACTACGAGATGAGCAGCGAGGCGCGGCATTTCCAGGCCGCACGGCAGGCCGCGCAGCGTGCTGGCGTGCAGTTGATAGCGTCCTTCCACGACTTCGACGGGACGCCACCGGGCGAGGAGATCGTCGCCAGGCTGGTGGCCATGGAGCAGGCGGGGGCCGACATCGCCAAGGTGGCGGTCATGCCGCGCGTCATCGAAGACGTACTCACGCTGCTCGGTGCGACCGTCGCCGCCAGGCGGCGCATCGAGCTGCCGATCATCAGCATGTCGATGGGCGCCTACGGTTCGCTGAGCCGCTTGTTCGGCTGGGCCTTCGGCTCGTCGGTAAGCTTCGCCGTCGGCGACCAGGCGTCGGCGCCCGGCCAAGTGCCGATCGAAGACCTGCGCCTCGTGGTCGACATCGTGCGGCGCGCGCTGGCGGCCGGATGACCGGATCGAGTGCCGATCGCCGACCGGCTGGCGGTGGTTTGTCGGCCGCCTCCGGCCGCGAGGCACAGGTCCGACGGAAATGACCATGGACATCGTCTTGCTTCTTCTCCTGATCCTGCTCAACGGTCTCTTCGCCATGTCGGAGATCGCCGTGCTGTCGTCTCGCCAATCGCGCCTGCAGACGCTCGCCGACGACGGCAACCGGGGCGCCCGTGCGGCCCTGGCGCTGCACCGCGAGCCCTCGACCTTCCTGTCCACCGTCCAGGTGGGAATCACCACGGTGGGCATCCTCAGCGGCGCCATTGGCGAGACGGCGCTGGCCATCCCGCTGGCCCAGCAACTGGCGGCCTGGCCGGTGCTCGCCGAGCACGCCGAAGGCATCGCTCTGGCTCTGGTCGTCGCCGGTCTGACGTACTTCTCGGTCGTGGTCGGCGAACTGGTTCCGAAGCGCCTCGGCTTGCTGGCACCGGAACGCGTCGCGTCGTTCATCGCGCCGCTGATGAACTTCCTCTCTTCGCTGGCGCGCCCCGCGGTCTATCTGCTGTCGTCGTCGTCCAATCTGTTCGTCCGCTTGCTGGGCGCCGATCGTTCGCCGGAGTCGTCGGTGACCGACGACGAGATCAAGCTGCTGATGGGTCAGGGGGCCGAATCCGGGGTCTTCCACGCCAGCGAACAGGCGATCGTGGCCAACGTCCTGCGCCTGGACGACCAGCGCATCAGCGCGATCATGACCCATCGCAAGGACATCTACCTGCTCGACCTCAACGCGAGCGAAGCGGAAATCCGCCACCGCCTCGCCGAGAGCCCGCACCGGCGCATCGTCGTTTGCCGCGAGGGCCTCGAGCAGATCGTCGGTGTCCTGCATACCAGCGATCTTCTCAAAGGCGTGCTCGCCGGCCAGCCGCTGGCCATCGACGCCTTTGTCCGGCCCGCGCTCTATGTCCCGGCCAGCGTGACGACGACGCAACTGCTCGAGACTTTCCGGCGCGCGCGCCAGCAATGTGCGTTGATGGTCGACGAGTACGGCGAACTGCAGGGGCTGGTGACGCTGACCGACGTGCTGGCTTCGATCGTCGGCGACCTGCCCGGCTGGGACAGCTCCGACGAGCAGGATGTCGTCGTTCGTGAGGACGGCTCGCGGCTGATCGACGGAAGCGTCAGCATCGAACGTCTGAAGAGCGTTCTCGGTCTGGTGGCCGAGCTGCCCGGTGAAAACGAGAACGCCTTCAATACCCTGGGTGGCTTCGCCATGTACGCGCTGGGGCGCATCCCCTCGGCAGCCGATCACTTCGAAAGTGCTGGGTGGCGATTCGAAGTCGTCGACATGGATGGCAACCGAGTGGACAAGGTTCTCGTCTCCCGGCGCACGTAGCGCGCCGACACACGAGCCGGGCCGGTCGCCCAGGCTACTCCTTCGGTTCCGGCGACAAGTCAGGTTTTCGCGAAGCGGCGGTACTGAACGGCTTCGGCAACATGCGGCATTTCGATCGCGTCGCTGCCGGCGAGGTCGGCGAGCGTCCGCGCCACCTTGAGGACGCGATGAAAAGCGCGCGCCGATAGCTCGAAGCGGCTGATCGCCTGCTTCAACAGCGTCGCGGCGGATGCCGCCGGCTGGCAGTGCTGATCGATTTCCCTGGTCGTCAGGCGCGCGTTGGCTTTTCCCTGGCGCGCCATCTGTCTTTCGCGTGCCCGGGTGACGCGGGCACGAACGGCTGCCGAGGCTTCGCCGTCCGGTGCTCGCTGCAGCACGTCGGCGGGCAGCGCCGGAACTTCGATCTGCAGGTCGATGCGGTCGAGCAAGGGTCCGGAAAGGCGGCTGCGATAGCGCAGCACCTGGTCCGGCGTACACCGGCAACGCCCGCGCGAGTCTCCGTGGTAGCCGCAGGGACAGGGGTTCATCGCCGCAACGAGCTGAAACTGCGCCGGAAACTCGGCCTGCCTCGTGGCGCGAGAAATGTGGATGCGTCCGCTGTCCAGCGGTTCGCGCAAGGCTTCGAGAACTCGCCGGTCGAACTCAGGGATCTCGTCGAGAAACAGCACTCCGTGATGGGCCAGCGAGATTTCGCCGGGGTGCGGGACGCTGCCACCCCCGACGAGTGCCGCGGAGGAAGCCGTGTGATGCGGCGCGCGGTAGGGATGGCGGCGAAACCATTCCGGCCGGAACTGGCCGGCGAGCGATAGTACAGCCGCCGATTCGAGCGCGGCGTCGAGCGTCATCGGCGGCAGCAAGCCCGGCAGGCGGCTCGCGAGCATCGACTTGCCGGTGCCCGGTGGCCCGGCCAGCAGGATCGAATGTGCCCCAGCCGCGGCCACCTCGAGGACTCGCTTGGCCTGCGTCTGACCCCGTACGTCAGCCAGGTCGGGATGGTCGTCGCCGTTGTCGCACGGGGAGCGATCGACCGCGACGCAGTCGCTCAGCTTGCCCTGTCCGGTCAGGTGAGCGCAGACCTCGAGCAGGCTGGCGGCGGCGAGCACCGGCGCTCTAGCGGCCAACGCCGCCTCCTGCGCACTGCCCGTTGGCAGGATGAAACGGCGGCCGCTGCTGCCGGCAGCGAGCACCATCGCGAGGGCGCCGCGGATCGGCCGCAGTTCGCCCGAGAGTGACAGTTCGCCCGCGAACTCATGGTCGGCCAGGGCCTGCTTCGGAATCTGGTCCGACGCGGCAAGAATGCCGAGCGCGATGGGCAGGTCGAAACGCCCGGATTCCTTGGGCAGGTCGGCCGGGGCGAGGTTCACCGTGATCCGCTTGCTCGGAAAGTCGAAGCCGGAGTTCTGCAACGCCGCTCTGACCCGGTCACGCGCCTCTTTGACCTCGGTGTCGGGTAGCCCGACCAGCGTGACGCTCGGCAAGCCGCCGGCCAGGTGGACCTCGACCGCGACTTCCGGCGCGGAAAGCCCATCCAGACCACGGCTGAAAACGATAGCGAGCGGCATGGCGGTACGGGAGCAAAACCTCAGTCTAGTCAATCACTGCCCGAAAGGGGGATGGTGGTTGCCGATGTCAGACCCGCCCAGTCCTGAGCGGGGTGACGCGCCGGCGTCGCACCCCATGGTGACCCTCGTCACGCCGCCCGGTCAGGCCGGGCTGCGGATTCAGATCGGCGGTGCGGGTGGGTTTTCCAGCCGCTCGAGCCGTGCTTCGAGGGCCTTCAATTTTTCTCGCGTGCGCTGCAGAACCTGCATCTGGATGTCGAATTCTTCACGACTTACCAGATCGAGCTTGGCAAACACGCTCGAAAGCAGGGCGCGAACGTTTTTTTCTATATCGGCCGCCGGGCTGGCAGCAATCATGCCACTCAGGCGGGCGCCGAGTTCTTCGAGGATCCGGGGATCAAGCATCGTGTTCACCGAAAGGCGTAGAGGTTGCAGGACCGACGAAGTTTAGCACACGCAAACGGCCCTCCAGGGCGCGCACCACCTTGGTGCGCCAATTTTCCTGGGCCGCGCACTTGCAGTGCGGTCTTGCCTTGGCGATCTCGCCGAAATCGGCCAAGTGATTGCGATACATAAATAAAATTGTTATGGCACGAAAAGTGCTTGACGGTCGACGGTATTTCCCTTTTCTACTCTGCTTAAGGCGCTACCATGAAGAACCTCGCACTTGCCACCGTGTTCTGCGCGGCCTTGTCCACGCCGGCCGTCGCCCAAACACCCGACTCGGCGCAGGCTGACACCGTACCCGCGGGGACGGCCAGTCCGCATACGCTGAGCGGCAATCTGGGCCTGTTCAGCAGTTACCGCTTTCGCGGCATCGACCAGACCTTCGGCAAGCCGGCGCTGCAAGGGGGCTTCGACTACGCGCACGCCAGCGGTTTCTACGTCGGGAACTGGAACTCGAACGTCAGTTCCGGCGCCGGATTCCCGGATGGCAATCTGGAAATGGACTTCTACGGAGGCTACAAGGCGGCTTTCGGTGACTTCGCCATCGACATCGGCGCGATCTACTACTACTACCCAGGGTCGGACGCCAGTGGCCTTGGCGTCGGCGCCAATTCCGGGGCGGTGAACAACAAGGAGCTTTACCTTGGTGGCTCGTGGAAGTTCCTGTCACTGAAGTACTTTTACTCGATGGGCGACTACTTCTCGCTGCGCGGCGTGGACAAGTTCGGCCTGTCGACCGGCAAGAACACGCACGGCAGCCAGTATCTCGATCTATCGGCCAACTACGATCTCGGGCAAGGCTGGGGGGTCAATGCCCACCTCGGTCGCCTGAACCTCAAGAACGTCTACAACGGCGATTACACGGACTGGAAGGTTGGCGTGACCAAAGACGTGAGTGGCTGGCTGTTCGCCCTGTCGTACATCGATACCAATGCAGCGGGCAATTGCGGAGCCGCGAGCTATCAGCCCTACTGCTTCACCAATTCGAACTCGGACAGCGGCGGCGTGATCAGCTTCGGCTCGCACACCAAAGATGCCGGTCGCGCGCTCGCCGTACTTTCGGTCAGCCGGACTTTCTAGGCCAATACTCGTTCAACCGGGGAGCAGAGCCCCCCTGATATGGAGCACAACATGAAACTGGTTACCGCCATCATCAAGCCTTTCAAGCTCGACGAAGTACGAGAAGCCCTGTCGGCCATTGGCGTGCAGGGCATCACCGTCACCGAAGTCAAGGGCTTCGGGCGCCAGAAGGGTCACACCGAGCTTTACCGTGGTGCCGAGTACGTCGTCGACTTCCTGCCCAAGGTGAAGGTCGAAGCGGCGATCCGGGACGACATTCTCGACCAGGTGATCGAAGCGATCGAAAAGTCCGCCAGTACCGGCAAGATCGGTGATGGGAAGATTTTCATCTCGGCCATCGAACAAGTCATTCGCATCCGCACCGGCGAAACCGGTGAAGATGCCCTGTGAGGAGCAAAACATGAAACGTACACTCGCCATCCTCGCTCTGCTCGGCGTCATCAACATCGGTGCACCGGTCTGGGCGGAAGATAAACCGGCCGCCGCAGCCAGCACTGGCACCAGCGCGGTGACCGAACCCGCGGCTAGCGCGACGCCTTCGAGCACCGCGGCAAGCGCTGCCCCGGCCGCTGCCGCAGCCGCTCCGGCTCTGGTTGCCAACAAGGGCGACAACGCCTGGATCATGGTCAGCGCCGCGCTCGTCATCCTGATGTCCATCCCCGGCCTGGCCTTGTTTTATGGTGGCCTGGTGCGTACCAAGAACATGCTCTCGGTGCTGATGCAGGTCTTCGTCACCTTTTCGCTGATCAGCGTGTTGTGGGTCGTTTATGGCTACTCGGTGGCGTTCACCGAGGGCGGCGGCTTCTTCGGGGTGCTCGACAAAGTATTCCTGAAGGGAGTCACCGTTGACTCGGTGGTCGCCACATTCTCCAAGGGGGTGGTGATCTCGGAGCTGGCCTACGTGATCTTTCAGGGAGCTTTCGCGGCAATTACTTGCGGACTGATCGTCGGCGCCTTCGCCGAACGGGCAAAGTTCGCCGCGATCCTCGTCTTCATGGTGATCTGGTTCACCCTCTCTTATCTGCCGATGGCGCACATGGTGTGGTACTGGGCGGGGCCGGACGCCTATCTTGACGCGGCTGCTGGCGAGGCGGCCGGCAAGACCGCTGGCTTCCTGTTTCAAAAGGGCGCGCTCGACTTCGCTGGCGGGACGGTGGTGCACATCAACGCCGCTATCGCCGGTTTGATCGGCGCGATCGTCATCGGCAAGCGAATCGGCTACGGCCGTGAGTCGATGGCTCCGCACAGCCTGACCTTCACGATGATCGGCGCATCGCTGCTGTGGTTCGGCTGGTTCGGTTTCAACGCCGGTTCGGCGCTCGAGGCGAGCGGCGGTGCCGCGCTGGCGATGGTCAACACCTGGGTGGCAACCGCCTGCGCCGCGCTGTCCTGGATGCTGGCCGAGTGGCTGTTGAAGGGCAAGCCGTCAATGCTCGGCGCGGCTTCGGGTGCGGTGTCGGGCCTCGTCGCGATTACCCCGGCCGCCGGCTTCGTCGGTGTCATGGGAGCCATCGCCATCGGTCTGCTGGCCGGCGTGATCTGCCTGTGGGGCGTCAATGGCCTGAAGCGCCTGCTCGGGGCCGACGATTCGCTCGACGTCTTCGGTGTGCACGGCGTTGGCGGCATTCTTGGCGCGATCCTGACCGGTGTTTTCACCGATCCGGCGCTCGGCGGCACCGGTGTCTATGACTACGTGGCCAACAAGGTCGGCGACTACGACATGGCGGCCCAGGTCATCAGCCAGTTGTGGGGGGTAGGTACCGTGATCGTCTGGTCTGGCGTCGTCTCGCTGGTGGCTTTCAAACTCGTCGATATGGTCATCGGGCTGCGGGTGCCGGAGGAAGAGGAACGCGAAGGTCTCGACATCACTTCGCACGGCGAATCGGCTTACCACTATTGAAAGCTTCTGCAGGTGACTTCTCTCCCCTTGGGGCGCCTTCGTGGCGCCCATTTTTTTATCCTTCGCCGCCGCCGGCTGGAGTGGCGCCCGCCCACAGCCGCTTGTCGGCCGACACGGCCAAGGCCGCTCGTCTGTCGTCCGGCCTCGCTACTCCCGGCTCGGGCGCTTACCGAGTTTGCGCTGCAGCGTGCGTCGATGCATCTTGAGCGCGCGGGCGGTAGCCGAGACGTTGCCCTGATGTTCGCCCAGCACGCGCTGGATGTGTTCCCACTCGAGACGGTCGACCGACAACGGTGAATCGGCGACCGCCGTCGCCGCATCCCCCTCGCTGCTCTTGTTGAGCGCCGCCACGACCTCGTCCGCGTCGCATGGTTTGGCGAGGTAGTGGATGGCGCCGAGCTTGATTGCCTCGATCGCCGTCGCGATACTCGCGTAGCCGGTCAGCATGACGACACGCGTGTTCGGATCGAGGTCGATGAGCTTCCGGATGAGAAACAGTCCCGATTCTCCGGGCATCTTGAGATCCACCACGGCGTACTCGGGAGGCTGCGCCTGCGCTTTGAGGACAGCCGCTTCGACGTTCGCGGCAACGCTCACGGCATAGCCGCGGCGCTCCAGCGCGCGCCCGAGAACCCGGCGGAAGGCGTCGTCGTCGTCGACCAGCAGCAGCGTCGGGCGTTCGTCGGCGGTGTGTCTGGCATTTTGCACAAGCATGGATTCAGACTTTCAGGCGATCGAGTGGCAGGGTGACGCGAGTACGCACGCCCGCACGCGAATCGTCACGGTTAACGAGCTCGACTCTGCCACCAAAGCGCGCGATGGTGGCATTCGACAGAAACAGACCGATTCCGATACCGCCGCCGGGCTCTGCGCTGTTTGTCTTGGTGCTGAAGAATGCCTCACCCAAGCGCTCGGCAGCCTCGGCGTCCAGCCCCGGCCCCCCGTCGACGATCTCGATGTGACAGGTCTCGCTGTCCCAGTCGGCCGTGAAACGCAAGGCGTCGGGGTTCGCGCCATGGGCGTCGGCGGCATTGTCCAGCAGATTGAGTATCGCCTGTTCCAGCGTACGGTCGGCGGCGACCCGTGGCGCCGGCTGCTCGCCATGCAGCGTTGTGCTGAGCAAGGCGTGCGGGCGGATCACCTGCCACTCGTCGAGCAGTCGGTGCAGGTAGGCGTCGAGGGTCAGGGCGCGCAGGCTCTCATCGCGGCTCTGCCCGGTCGAAGCAAGAATCTGCGAAATCGTTCGCTTGCAGCGGTCGACCTGTTCGCGCAACAGCCACAGATCCTCCTTGATCTCGGGATCGTTGCCGGTGTTCAGTTCGAGCTCGCGGATGACGATCGCCATCGTCCCCAGCGGCGTACCCAACTGGTGAGCGGCGCCGGCGGCGAGCGTCCCGAGCGCGAGAATCTGCTCGTTGCGCAGCGCGGCTTCGCGGGCCGCCGCCAGCTGCCGCTCGCGGTCCTTGAGGGTCGAGGCCATACGGGTCAGAAAGAAAGCGACGATGCCGACGCTGATCACGAAGTTCAGCCACATTCCGAGGACATGCAGGGCAAAGCCGTTGTTGTGACTCGCATGCTCGCCAGCACCGCCGGTGGCACGAGCGAGCAGCGCATCGAACTGCGCCAGGTCGCCTTGAGGCGGCGGTAGCGGCAGGCTCCAGAAAATCAAAAAAGTATAAATGAGCAGTGTAAGGCCGGCCACCGTCCAGGCGCGCTTCGCCGACAGCATCGCCGCAGCCAGCGTCGGCGGCAGCAGGAAAAGCGAGACGAATGGGTTGGTCGAGCCGCCGGCGAAGAAAAGAAGCAAGCCCAGAGCAATGACATCGATCATCAGGTGGCCCAAGATCTCGCGTTCGCTCACCGGACCGCCACGCTCGAGCCGCCATCGAGTGGCCAGGTTGATCGCCGCGAGCAGCGCAATGGTCGCGCTCATGAACGGGACATCGAGGGGAATCCTGAGCCACGCCACCGCCAGCAGGAGGACGACCGCCTGTGTCAGCACCTCGAGTCGGCGTAGTGTTACCAGTCGGGCCAGCGGGTTGGCCGCTGTGGGCAGCAAAGCCGCTGGCGGATCGCGACGGGATGGAGGCATGGTCGGCACTTCACCTGGCGAGAGGTACAGACGTCAAATTTTACGCCGCCGACCGATCGCGTGCCTGCGGCTGCGGCAATTCGTCGCCTACTTCGCGAACGCCGGGAACACCGACTGGCGCCGGTATCTCGCGCCCGAGTGCCATTGCGCACCGAGCGGGAGGCCGTATCAACCTGTGCCAGTCGGGCTATCGCACGGCAGTGAGGGCTGCCGCCGGACGGAGATTCGTCCGGCGGCGAACTTTGGCCATGAAATGGTGACCAAGTAGCGCCGACCCGAACGACCTGGGCTGGTACCATTCTCCGCTCCCTTCAAACCTCCACGAGGAATCGACATGACGAACACAGTAACGCTTGGCGGCAAGCCGATGCAAGTAAGCGGCCGCTTTCCGCAGCTTGGCCAGTCGGCGCCGGACTTCACGCTGGTCGGCAAGGATCTTGCCGACGTTTCGCTGCGCAGCTTTGCCGGTCAGCGCAAGGTTCTGAACATTTTCCCGAGCATCGACACGCCGACCTGCGCGACGTCGGTGCGCAAGTTCAACGAGCGGGCGGCGGCGCTGACGAATACCGTGGTGCTCTGTGTTTCCGCCGACCTGCCATTTGCGCAAAGCCGTTTCTGCGGTGCCGAGGGACTCGACCGGGTGGTGATGCTCTCCACGATGCGGGGCCGCGATTTCCTCGAAGCCTACGGCGTCGCACTGAGCTCCGGTCCGTTGACTGGACTGGCGGCACGTGCGGTGCTTGTCCTCGACGGTGACGATACCGTATTGCACAGTCAGTTGGTGGCCGAGATCAAAGACGAGCCGGACTACGACGCGGCGCTGCAGGCGCTTGCCTGAGCCGGCGCGCCATCGCCTTGCCCGCCCCGCCGTCATCAGGTCCGGTGTCCGACGCCAACGGCACGTCGCCCACCAGGCAGCGACAAGGCATTCAGTCGATCGAGGTCGGCACGCGCCTGCTACGCGCGCTGGCCGCACACGGTCGCTCGATGATGCTGCGCGACGTGGCGCGCCATGCCGGCATGCCGGCGGCCAAGGCGCACCGCTACCTGGTGAGCTTCATGCGCATGGGCCTCGTCGAACAGGATGCCAACACCGGCCGCTACGATCTGGGTGAGTTCGCGCTCGAACTGGGCCTGGCGAGTCTGGCCAGGCTCGATCCGGTGCGGCTCGCCGGACCGGTGCTCGACGACCTCTGCGAGCACATCGGCGAAACCGTCGCGCTGGCGATGTGGGGCAATCGCGGCGCGACCTGTGTGCGCTGGGTCGAGGCGGGCGGTCCGGTGACCGTCACGCTGCGTAACGGCGTCGTCCTGCCGCTCACTTCGTCGGCCACCGGATTGGCATTTTCCGCTTTCTACCGCTCGCCGTATCTCAAAAAAATGCTCGACGCGGAAATAGAAGCCACCGCCGAACTGCGCCAGACGACACCCGCCGCGCTATCGGAGGTATTGACGCGGCAACTCGACGAGATTCGCCGGCATGGCATCGCCCGCGCTTCGGGCAGCGTGTCGCCGGGAATCAATGGCTTCAGTGCGCCGGTCTTCGATCATACGGGGCGGATGGTCGCGGCCATCACCTCGCTGGGTATCATCGGCAACTTCGACCTGGACTGGGACAGTCCGATGGCGCAGGCCACCAGGCAGGCGGCGGCCACCCTGTCGCGGCGACTCGGCGGTCAGGTCGCCGATGGCGCCGCGGATCAAGGCTCGTCCGCCGGCGACGTCATGCCGCAAGTGGCCGATGCCGAGCCGGCGTGACTGCCGACCGGCGTGTGGCGCTTGCTGCATCGCACCGTCGATCGGCACGCCGATACCCGGTCATCCGCGAGGCAAAGCGGCTGACGAGCCCTGCGTCAATCTGGGCGCGGATTACCTCTGTCGCCTGTGGGGCCGACCCGAACGGCCGGCTTTCTGCGGCGGCTTGCAGCCCTCGGTCGAGATGTGCGGCGACAATCGCCAGCACGCGCTCGATTGGCTGTCGGCACTGGAGCGGGCAACCCGGCCTTGAGTGCTAGAATGCGGGTTTTGTCGAGAACCCGTCGTGGACCTGTTGCTCCTGCTGAAAGCCCTGATTCTCGGCGTCGTCGAAGGACTGACCGAGTTTCTGCCGGTGTCTTCCACCGGCCATCTGATTCTCGCTGGCGACCTGCTCGATTTCAACGACGAGCGTGGCAAGCTCTTCGAGATCGTCATTCAATCCGGCGCCATGCTGGCCGTCTGCTGGGAGTATCGGGCGAAGATCACGCAAGTCCTGCTGGGGCTGCCGAGTGAACGCGCGGCGCAGCGTTTCGCGCTCAATGTGCTGATCGCTTTCCTGCCGCTGGCGATCATCGGCCTGCTCTTCGGCAAGGCGATCAAGTCGTATCTTTTCAACGCGCCGGTCGTCGCGACGGCTTTCATCGTCGGCGGCCTGATCATTCTCTGGGCCGAACGCCGCGACCACCGCATCCGCGTCGAGTCGGTCGACGATCTGACGCCGGCCGATGCCCTGAAGCTCGGACTGGCGCAGGCGCTGGCCTTGATCCCGGGCACGTCGCGCTCGGGAGCAACCATCATCGGCGGCCTGTTCTTCGGTCTCTCGCGCCGCGCGGCGACCGAGTTTTCGTTCTTTCTCGCCATACCGACGCTCATCGGAGCGAGCCTCTACCAGCTTTACAAGGAACGTGCCCTGCTTTCCTTCGACGATCTGGGGATGTGGATCGTTGGCTTCGTCGCCGCCTTCGCCTCGGCCTTCTGGGCGGTGCGCGGGCTGTTGCGCTACATCAGCACGCACGACTTTGCGATCTTCGCCTGGTACCGCATCGCCTTTGGCATCGTCGTTCTGGCGACCTGGCATTATGGCGCCGTTTCCTGGACGAGTGGCTGAGTTGGTGGCGCCGCGCATCCTCTACCTGCACGGCTTCTGCTCGTCGCCGGCCTCTTGGAAAGCGCGGCTGCTCGGCGAGCGACTGATCGGCGCCGGTCTCGGGGAGCGTTTCGCCTGCCCCACGCTGCCGCCCGTTCCGTTCGCCGCGATTGCCAGCGCGGAGAAACTGCTCGCCGCGGCCGACGGACCGACAACCTTGGTCGGCAGTTCGCTCGGCGGCTATTACGCCTCCTGGCTGGCCGAAAAATACGACTTGCGCGCCGTACTGATCAACCCGGCGGTAATGGCACCCGCCTTGCTCGGCGGACTGGTGGGAACGCAGACCAATTTCCACACCGGCGAAACCTTCGAGTTCACGCCCGAGCACGTCGACCAGTTGCGCGCCCTCGCAACACCGTCCGTGACCCCCGAGCGCTACCTGTTGCTGGTCGAAACCGGCGACGAGGTGCTGGACTACCGCTTGGCCCTGGCACGCTACGCCGGCAGCCGCCAGGTGGTCATCGACGGGGGTGATCACAGCTTCGTGCACTTCCCCGATCTGCTGCCGCAAATCATTGAATTCTGTGGGCTATAATCGCCGTGATGCACGTTCTATTCGAGGAAGACGGGGTTTTCCGGGCGGCCACCATCGTGACCGACAACGACTCGTCGCTGCAGGTCGAAATGGCTTCCGGCAAACGCAGCAAAGTCAAGTCGGCGAGCATCCTGTTGCGCTACAGCGAGCCGGCGCCAGCCAGTCTGCTCGACCAGGCCGAGGCGCTGGCCAGCGGGATCGAGCCTGACTTTCTCTGGGAATGCCTGGGTGAAGGCGAGTTTTCCTTTTCCGAAATTGCCGACGAGTACTTCGGCCATGTCGCCACGGCAGTCGAAGCGTCGGCGCTGCTGCTGGCCCTGCATGCGGCGCCGATCTACTTCCATCGTAAGGGCAAGGGGCGTTTTCGCAAGGCTCCCGCTGACATCCTGCAGGCCGCTCTCGCCGGTCTCGAAAGGAAGCGCCAGCAGGCCGTCGCAATCGAACGAATGATCGTCGAGCTCAAGGCTTTCTCGCTGCCCGCCGAGTTTCCGCCACTTATCAGGCAGTTGCTCTACAAACCCGACCGCAACCGCGGCGAGGCCAAGGCGCTCGAAGTGGCTTGCCGTGAAACCGGCCTCTCGGCGGCCCATCTCCTGGCTCGATGCGGCGCCATCCGCTCGGCCTACGACTACCATCTGCAGCGTTTCCTGCTCGAGCGCTTTCCGCACGGGACGGGCTTTCCGCCCTATCCCGCGCCGCCCCTGCCGGGTGGCCTGCCGCGTGCCGATGTGCAGGCCTTCTCGATCGACGATGCGACGACGACCGAGATCGACGATGCTTTCTCGCTGCAGACGCTGCCCGGTGTCGGCTGGCGGGTCGGCGTCCATATCGCGGCGCCGGCGCTGGGTATCGCGCCGGGTTCGCCGCTCGACGATATGGCGCGCGACAGGTTGTCGACCGTTTACATGCCCGGCGCCAAGATCACCATGTTGCCGGACGCCGTGGTGGACCGCTTCACGCTGTCCAGCGGCCGTACGTCGCCGGCCGTTTCTCTCTATCTCACTGTAACCCCCGACTTCGAGATCACGGCACATGAGTCGCGCCTCGAGAACGTTCCCGTCGTTGCCAACCTTCGCCACCACGACATCGAACCGTTGTTCAACGAGCAGACGATTGCGGCCGGCCTGCCGGAGTTCGCTTTTCGCGCCGAACTGATGACGCTCTGGCAACTGGCCAATGCCTGCGAGGGTCGGCGCGGCAAACCGTCGGCAATGGCAGGCAATCACGATTACAACTTCCGGATCGACGGCGATCTGGCCGACGCCGAGGCGTGCCGGGTCGAGATCAGTGCCCGCCGGCGTGGCAGCCCGCTCGACAAGCTGGTCGCCGAGCTGATGATAATCGCCAACAGCACCTGGGGCGGTCTGCTGGCCGAGAAGGGCGTGGCGGCCATCTATCGCGTACAGACCGGCGGCAAGGTGCGCATGAGCACCGTGGCGCAAGCGCACGAGGGTCTCGGCGTCAAACAGTACGCCTGGTTGTCGTCGCCGCTTCGGCGCTACGTCGACCTGCTCAACCAGTGGCAACTGGTCGCCCTCCTGAACGGTGAGACACCGCCCTTTGCCGCCCGCTCGGATGCCTTGTTTGCGGCGCTGCGCGATTTCGACCTTGCTTACAGCGCCTACGCCGAGTTCCAGCGCAGCATGGAACGTTACTGGTGTTTGCGCTGGCTGCGGCAGAACGGTCTCGAGACGATCGAGGCGACGGTCGTCGGCCGCGAGAACTTGTGCCGGCTGGACGATCTGCCGCTGGTGCAGCGCATGGCGTCGGCGCCGGATCTCAAACCGGGTCAGCGGCTCCGGCTACGCATCGAATCGATCGACTTTCTCACCCTGGAACTGGCCTGCCGTTACGTCGATACGCTCGTCGCCGTGAGCGCCAGCGCGCCGCTGGCTGACGACGAAATGCTGGAGGCGGTCGATTGAAGTGAACGGCAGGGCACGCGAACTGTCGCAGCATATTCTCGCTCTCGCCGGGCGCCGCTTGTGGCTGGCGCTGGGCGTCTCGCTGCTGCTGCATGCCGTCCTGCTGTCGCTGCACTTCAACTTCCCGAACGCCGCACGTGCCTTCCAGGATCGCGCGCTCGACATCATACTGGTCAACAGCCGCTCGGCCAGGAAGCCAGCCGACGCCCAGGTGCTGGCGCAAGCTCATCTCGACGGCGGCGGCAACACCGAGGAGAAGCGACGCGCCAAGACCCCGCTGCCTCCAGCTCCCCGGCATCAGGACGGCGATGATCTGGACCAGTCGCAAAGGCGCATCCAAGAACTCGAGGCGCATCAGCAACGATTGGCGGCGCAGACGCGCAGCCGTACCGTCGTCGCGCCGATGGCGGACAAGGCGACCCAACCGGAACCTTCGCCCAGCATCACCGGCCGTGACCTGGCGCAGAGTGCTCTGGCCATGGCGCGCCTCGAAGGCGAGATCGCCAAGGAGGTCGACGACTACAACCAGCGGCCGCGCAAGAAGTTCATCGGCACGCGCGCCGACGAGTACCGCTTTGCACAGTACGTCGAGGAGTGGCGGCTCAAGGTCGAACGTGTGGGAACCCTCAACTATCCGGAGGCGGCGCGCGGAAAACTCTATGGCAGTCTGGTTCTGACGGTGACCCTGCGCGGTGACGGAACGGTCGCCGCGGTCGAAATCAACCGCTCGTCGGGACACCGGATTCTCGACGACGCCGCGCGCCGCATCGTCACCATGGCGGCGCCCTTTGCCGCCTTCCCGCCAGCCATTCGGCACGATACCGATATCCTGGTCATCACCCGAAGCTGGAACTTCACCCAACGCGACAGCCTCGAAACTCGAGCAAGGTAGGCCACGATGAGCGACCGTTACTGCGTTTTTGGCAACCCGGTGGGGCACAGCAAGTCGCCGGCGATTCACGCCGCCTTCGCCGCCCAGTGCCGGCAGGATATCCGCTACGAAGCCATTCTCGTGCCGCGCGATGGCTTCGCGGAAAGCGTGCGCGACTTTGCCGCCGCTGGTGGCCGTGGCGCCAACGTCACGCTGCCCTTCAAGGAAGAAGCCTACGGGCTGACGACGCGGCTGTCCGCCCGCGCCGAACTGGCCGGCGCGGTCAACACGATGGTTTTCCATCACGCGGACGTTTTCGGCGACAACACCGACGGCGCCGGCCTGCTCTTCGATCTCGGCGTCAACCTGTCCTGTCCGATCGCCGGCAAGCGAGTGCTGTTGCTCGGCGCGGGCGGTGCGGCGCGTGGCGTCGTCGGACCGCTGCTCGACGCTCGACCGGCGAATCTGGTCATCGCCAACCGGGCGGCGGCGCGCGCCGAGGATCTGGCACAGCGCTTCGCGGGGGCGACTTCACCGGTCGGCTGCGGCTACACCGATCTCCCCGGCATGTGCTTCGATGTGGTGATCAACGCCACTTCGGCCAGTCTGGGTGGCGAGCTGCCGCCCCTGCCGAGCGGGATTTTCGCGCCCGGCAGCCTGGCCTACGACATGATGTACGGACGGGAGGCGACGCCCTTTCTGGCCTTCGCCGCTCAACAGGGCGCGGCCCGCCTGGCGGATGGCCTCGGCATGCTCGTCGAACAGGCGGCGGAAGCCTTTCTCGTCTGGCGCGGCATTCGCCCCGCAACGGCACCGGTACTGGCCATGCTGCGCGTCGCTCTGGAGCGATGAGGCAAGCCTTCGCCTGGCTCAAGAAGCTTATCCTTGGTCTGGTCGCCGTCCTGCTGCTCTATCAGTTGTGGCTATTCGGCTGGGTCTTGTGGTGGAACTGGGTCAATCCGGAAACCACTCGCTTCATGAGCATCCGCCTCGACGAACTGCGGGTCAAGGACCCGCAAGCCCAGTTGAAGAGGGAATGGAGCGCTTACGGCCGGATCTCGGCGCATCTCAAGCAGGCGATCGTCGCGGCCGAGGATGCCAAGTTCGTCGATCACGAAGGCTTCGACTGGGAAGGCATCCAGCACGCCATCGAAAAGAACCAGCGGAAAGGGCGCATCGTCGCCGGCGGATCGACGATTTCGCAGCAGCTTGCCAAAAACCTCTTCCTGACGCCGGCCAAGACGTCCTGGCGCAAGGCGGAAGAGGCAGTCATCACCTTGATGCTGGAAGCCGTCTGGAGCAAGCAGCGCATCCTCGAGGTCTACCTCAATGTCATCGAGTGGGGTAATGGTGTGTTCGGGGCCGAAGCGGCGGCCCGCCACTACTACGGTGTTTCAGCGGCGCAACTGTCGCGCGAGCAGGCCGCCCGGCTGGCCGGAATGGTCCCCAGCCCGCGATTCTACGATCGCAACCGCAACGCGCCTGGACTGGCCAGAAAGTCCGCGATCATCCTGGCCCGCATGCCGTCGGCCGAGGTGCCGTGACGGCCGGCCAAGCGGCGGGAGGCGAAGGCCCGGCCCGCCCAACGCTGCCGACCGCGCACCGCCGGCCTGCGATACACTCGTCACTTGAACGATCTCTGGCCCGCTCCGGCAGGCAGAACGAACCAGGAGTACTCATCCCATGAAGCTTCGCACCATACTGTTGCTGCTTGTCCTTGGCGCCATCGCGGCCTTTTCGGCGCTCAACTGGAACCAATTCATCGCCCCGACCACGCTCTCGCTCGGAGTGACCGAGCTGCAGGCGCCGCTCGGCGTACTCATGCTCGGTGTGGTAGCGTTTCTCACCGCTTTCTTCCTGGTCTTCGTGGTCTATGTGCAGGCGTCTGCGCTCCTGGATTCGCGCCGGCATGCGCAGGAACTGCAGCTCAACCGCGAACTGGCCGACAAAGCGGAGGCCTCCCGCTTCACGGAACTACGCGCCTTTCTCGAGGCCGAGCTGCAGAAGCTGGCCAATCGTGACAGCGGCTCCCGGGCCGCGACGGACACCGCGGTCCTCGCCCGGCTCGACCGGCTCGAGAAAGATTTGCTGACCGCCGTCGAACAGTCCGGCAACAGCCTGGCGGCCTGCATCGGGGAGTTGGAGGATCGGCTGGAAAGAAACGGCGGCGCTCTGTCGACTCGCCGGCCGGGCGACACCTGGTCGGCTTGAGCCGCGGCAGCCGTCGATGCACCGACCCGGTCGTACGCTGTCGCCGACGCGACCGCCGCCCTCTCCGGCAGCAGCAAGCCCCTCAGCCCCCGATCCTTCATCCCATCTTCCTCTGTCGAACGCTCTCGAGTTGCTGCAAGCCCGGCATTGATGAGGGATTGCGGCCAGGAAGGCGGGTCACGATCCAGTTCGAGCCCGACTGAGGTGCCGCCAACGGCGGCTTAGGCGCGCTGTAGTCGAAGGCTGGCGGACCGATGGCGTTCGCGTCGCTGAGGCTCGCGCTGTGGCGAAAGTCCACCATCCCGGCCCGCTACCTGCTTGGGACGATGGCTGCACGCGACGAACGCTTTCGGCAATGGTCGGGCGCCAAGACCGATCAGGCGCTGCCGCGACCTGCAGCGGCAGCCGGATCCTCGACCTCGCCTACGATGCCAACCAGCGCCTCGTCGCCGCCGCCGGCAACGGCGTCAGCGAGACCTACGGCTACGAGACGACCAGGGCCGGCGGATCCTCAAGACGAGCCACGGCGTCACCACCTGGTACCTCTACAATGGCTCGGACATCGTCGCCGAGTACGAAGGCGACTGGCAGCCGCCGACAGCCTTCACGACGCACGGTCCGAACACCGACGACCCGATCGTGCGCTACACCCGCCACGCCGCCGGCGGCTACGACAAGCGCAACTACCACCAGGATGCGCCGACCAGCGCGGTCGCCGTCACCGACGGCAACGGCGCGCTGGTCGGCGCGCAACTGGGCCGCATCGAGCGCTACGGCGATACCGGGCGCGAGCCCGACGCCAGCGGGCTGATCTACTACCGCGCGCTACGACGATCCGGCGCTCGCGCGCTTCACGCAAAGAGACCCCAGCGGGCTGGCCGGCGGCCTCAACCCCTACGCCTACGTCGGCAACGACCCGGTCAAGTACATCGACCCGAGCGGGCTGGTCAGGGCCAGCCCGGTCAGCACGAGCAACGAGACCGCCTACGGCGTCGGCGACTGCCTGTCGGCCAACGGCTACGGCGACGACGGAGAAACGCTGACGGATGCCGAGGTCGCGCGCGGGGAGGTGGAGTTCGGGGAGGAGGCGGTAGGGCTGGCCGAAGGCGGATGCACCTCGTTCGGCGTGCGGGCAAGGCTTCAGACAGGGATCGATGCCTGGGTTGAAGAGGCTGACTACTCGGTGCCGGCGATGGCCGCCGGTGCGCTGCTGACTGCGGCCAACCAAATGGGTGTGGCGGATACGCCGTTGGAAGCGGCAATGATGTTCGTGGCGCCGGTCCGCGTGCTGGGTAGGGGTAAAAACCTCGGTGTCAGGTCTTGAATCTTGCATTCGCTCACCTATTCCGCCCGAAACCGAACACATCACCCTCGCCAATACCGTCGCCGCCAAGAAAACCGCCCGCTTGAAACCAACCTCGATGACCGACACCCCCCTTGCTTTCACTCCGCCTCCGGCTCCAGCCACCGGCGCGTCTGCCTCCGCACCCATCTTGCCCGAGCGGCTGGCCACCAGTCTCGAACAGGCCGGGAACAGGCCCTCGACCGGCCCTTGCTGGACGCCTCGTTCCGCCGCCACTTTTCCAGGAACTGCCGCATGAAATTCCTTTGCCGGTCAGCCCAGTTCGCCCTTCTCGCCGCTGTGCTCCTGCCACTGCCGACTCTTGCCCAGACGCCGCCGGTGGCGGCGTGGCTGCCGGCGGTCCTGCAACTGCTGCTGTCCTGCACCCCGGAGCCCGGCGCGGGCGTCTG